>NZ_JARVRR010000004.1:0-588193 GCF_030209595.1 Frigoribacterium sp. ME-P-080 | reverse complement strand
CGGTCTTGTTCTTGTAGTTCTGGATGACGATCTTCGGGCCGCGCAGGTCGTTCAGGACCTCGCCCTCGACGGTGACCTTGGCCAGGTCGTCGCCCGACAGGATGGTGTCGCCGTCGACGTGCAGGACGGGGACGAACGAGACGGTGTCGGCGGTCGCGGCCTTGAGGCGGTCGACGGTCAGGATCGTGCCGACCTCGACCTTCTCCTGACGGCCACCGGCGCGCACGATTGCGAAAGCCATGGGAACTCCAAAAAAGTGGGGGATGTGACGCCCGGACTGCCGGACGACGTCGTGGTGCCACGAAGGCAACTTGGATAGTCTTTCACAAATGTCACGACCGATCAAACTTCGCCGCCCGCCACAGTTCACGGCCGAGATCGTCGACGACGCCCGCCGGCGGCTCCTCGACCTGCTGGACGACCTCGAGACGCTCACCACCGAGCACGCCGACGACATCGAGGTCTGGGGTTCGGCCGTGACGACCGCCGGCTGGGAAATCGCGAGCCTCGGCCAGTGGCTCGGCCTCGAGGGCGAGGCGGTGCTGCTGCTCGGCGGCGCGTCCTACCCCGAGATCGCCGAGCACCAGGGCACCAGCGCCTCGGCCGTGTACGCGCGCGTCGGCCGATCGCTCACCCTCGCGCCCTACGCGCACGCCTCCGGTGCCGACGGTGCGACCACCCGGGTCTCGGCCGAGGGACTCGACCAGGCCCGGGCCGAGTACGACCAGGAGGCGCGGGCCGGCGACCCGACGGACGTCGCCCCGGCGACCGCGCCCGTCGGCGACTCCCTGGCCGACCGCGTGCCCGAGGTGCTGCGGAACGGCGCCCGGCGCACCACCGAGATCGTCGCCGCCCTGCCCGACTACCGCCGGAGCAGCGTGCTGTCGACGCTGAGCGTCCTCGCCCGGCAGGGCGTGGTCGACCGGGTGGGGCACGGCGTCTACGCCCTGCCCCACCCGCCGACCGACTGAGTCCCCGGGCGGCGTCGGCCGATCAGGCCGGGGTGTCGCCCACCGCGTCGTCGAGCCCGAACGCCCGCAGCTCGTCGTCGTCCAGCAGTCGTGACCTGATCAGGAACCGCCGGCCTTCCGGGCTCTCGATCGAGAACCCGGCCCCGCGGCCCGGCACGACGTCGATCGTGAGGTGCGTGTACTTCCAGTACTCGAACTGGCTCCGGGACATGTAGACCTCGATCGGGTCGATCCCGTCGACGTGCAGGTCGCCCAGGTGGACGTCGACGGCTCCCACCCGGAAGAACCCGACGGGGTAGCACATCGGCGACGAACCGTCGCAGCAGCCACCCGACTGGTGGAACATCAGCGGGCCGTGCTGCGCCGTCAGGGACACGAGGAACGCCGCCGCCTCGGGGGAGACGTCGACCCGGGAGGGGGTGGCGGCGACCGTCCCGGAGGCGTGGGCCGGCGTGACCGCGCCGACCCGCGCCTCCTCGGCTGCTGCCGCTGCCGGCGCGGCGGCGGCCGTCTGCTCGGGCGTCATCAGAAGAAGCCCATCGGACCGTCCGCGTAGCTGACCAGCAGGTTCTTGGTCTGCTGGTAGTGGTCGAGCATCATCTTGTGGTTCTCGCGACCGATGCCGGACTGCTTGTAGCCGCCGAACGCCGCCCCGGCGGGGTACTGGTGGTACGTGTTCGACCAGACGCGACCGGCCTGGATGTCGCGGCCGGCCCGGTAGAGCTGGGCACCGTTGCGGCTCCAGACGCCGGCACCGAGACCGTAGAGGGTGTCGTTGGCGATCTTGATGGCGTCGTCGTAGTCGCTGAAGCTCGTCAGGGACAGGACGGGGCCGAAGATCTCCTCCTGGAAGATCCGCATCGAGTTGCGGCCCTCGAAGATCGTCGGGTTGACGTAGTAGCCGCCGGTAAGGTCGCCGCCCAGGTCGGCCCGGTCGCCGCCGAGCAGCAGCGTCGCGCCTTCCTGCTTGCCGATGTCCATGTAGCTCAGGATCTTCTCGAGCTGGTCGTTGGACGCCTGGGCGCCGATCATGGTGTCCATCGAGAGCGGGTCGCCCTGCTTGACCTTCTTCACCCGCTCGACGCCGTCGGCGGTGAACTGGTCGTAGATCGACTGCTGCACGAGCGCCCGGCTCGGGCAGGTGCACACCTCGCCCGAGTTCAGGTTGAAGAACGAGAAGCCCTCGAGGGCCTTGTCGTAGAAGTCGTCCCGTTCGTCGGCGACGTCGGCGAAGAAGACGTTCGGGCTCTTGCCGCCGAGCTCGAGCGTCACCGGGATGAGGTTCTCGCTCGCCATCTGCATGATCAGGCGCCCGGTGGTGGTCTCGCCGGTGAACGCGATCTTGCGGATGTTCGGATGGCTCGCCAGGGGGGCGCCGGCCTCGACGCCGAAGCCGTTGACGATGTTGAGCACCCCGGCGGGCAGGAGGTCCTTGACGAGGTCCATGAAGACGTGGATCGACGCGGGGGTCTGCTCGGCCGGCTTGAGGACGACGCAGTTGCCGGCGGCGAGGGCGGGGGCGAGCTTCCACACGGCCATCAGCAGCGGGAAGTTCCAGGGGATGATCTGGCCGACCACGCCGAGCGGTTCGTGGAAGTGGTAGGCGACGGTGTCGGCGTCGATCTCGCCGGTCGAACCCTCCTGCGCCCGGATCGCCCCGGCGAAGTAGCGGAAGTGGTCGATCGCGAGCGGGACGTCGGCGGCGAGGGCCTCACGGATGGGCTTGCCGTTGTCCCAGGTCTCGGCGACGGCGAGCATCTCGAGGTTCGCCTCCATGACGTCGGCGATCCTGTTGAGGATCAGCGCGCGTTGGGCGATCGTCGTCTTCTTCCACGAGTCGAACGCGCGCCAGGCGGCCTCGACCGCCTTGTCGACGTCCGCGGCGTTGCCCCGGGCGACCTCCGTGAAGACCTTGCCGTTCACCGGGCTCGGGTTCTCGAAGTACTGCCCGCTCGCCGGGGCGACGTACTCGCCGCCGATGAAGTGGTCGTAGCGGGGCTTGAAGGCCACCTTCGCGTCGGGCCGTCCCGGCGCGGCGTAGGTGTTCGGGGGAGTGGTGACGGTCATGAAGGTCCCTTTCGACGACGGTGTCGGGTCGGTGGCGGGGGCGCCCGCCGCTGGCGGCAGGCTACGTCGGGCGGGGTTGCATCCGGTTGCGCGTCAGTCCCGGCCTCCGAGCGCCTCGAGGTGCGCGACCAGGTGCGACCGCCGGGGCGATCCCGGGGGCAGCCGACGCAGCAGTTCGAGCAGCACGCGCTCGTCGTCGCGACCCGCGTCCGACTCGGAGTAGGACAGCAGGCTCTCGATCGACCCGCCGGTGAGCAGGGCGTCCCGGACGGTCGCCGCGACCTCGGCCCGCAGCGCCACGACGCCGGGTGCCGTGGACGAGGGCAGCGCCGGGCCGGTGTCGGCTCGCACGGCGGCGCGGTGGGCGCCGCGGTCGACGAGCCCGACGAGCGTGTCGAGGTCGAGCGTCACCGGGCGGGGCAGGCGGTACGGGCGCGACAGGGGGACCAGCGTGGGGTCGAGGGCCTCGACGACGTGCCGTAGGCGCACCATCTCGGGACGCAGGGTGGTCACCGCGTCGACGTCGCCGTAGACCGCGTCGGCCAACCCGTGAGCGGTGTACCCGGCGGTCCGGTGGGCGAGCAGGGTCATGATCTCGGAGTGCCGGGCACCCAGCGCGATGCGGCCGTCCCCGACCGTGAGGACGGCTTCGTCACGGCCAAGGGTCGTCAGGCCGGCGGGGGAGCCCGGACCGGGTCGGACCGGCCGCCGGGGGGTGCGGGTCGGGACGCGATCGACCGCGGCCAACCCCAGGAGCGCGAGGTGCGCCTCCACGGCCGCGACGGTCGCCGTGACCAGGGGCAGCGTCAACGAGCCGGCTGCTCGCTCGTCTCCCGTGATGTCGACGACTCCGATGACGTGCCCGTCGACGGGATCGTGGACCGGGACGGCCGTGCAGCTCCAGGCCCGCACGCGGTGGTTCCAGTGCTCGTCGCCGCGGATCTGCACGCCCCGGTCGAGCACGAGGGCGGTGCCCGGGGCCGAGGTGCCGACCCGCGACTCCGACCAGCCCGCACCGGCGACGAACAGCATGTCCTCGGCGCGGCGGCGGGCCGCGTGGTCGCCCTCGACCCAGAGCAGGCGTCCGTGCTCGTCGCCCATCGCGACGAGCAGTCCCGAGCCCGAGACGTCGTCCGTGAGCAGACGACGCACCACGGGCAGCGCGAGTGCCAACGGGTGATCCCGACGCCAGTCGTCGAGGTCGTCCTCGGGCAGCTCGAGTCGGGGCAGGCCGTCGGGATCGAGCCGGTGCCGTGAGGCGCGGTCCCACGAGTCGCGCACCACCCGGCGCTGCGGCCCGACGTCGCGGGGCGGACGGCTCGCGGTCAGCGTCATGGAGCACCAATCGTCGTCGATCGGGGCGAGTCGGCCGTCGTGCGGCGTCGTCGCCGGGGTGCTGTCAGCGTACGGCGGCGTGCGGCCGTCGGGGAAGGGCGGCGCGTGGGGGTCTGCTGTGACCTCGGGGGAACCGTCGGTCCCGTCGGCAACTCCTTCTTCCCGTCGCGCCGTCGCGGGACGTCCCCGGGGGCAGGGGCCGTCGTCGTGCGCGGGCGACAGGAGTCAGGAGTCACCGACGCACGGCGTCGCGGGCGGCCGCGATCGTCGCGTCCAGCGCCTCGGGCCACGGGGTCGGTCCGATCTCGAGCAGGCGTTCGCTCTCGGACGAGTCCACGACGAAGGGCGAGTCGAACTGGTACTGCATCGCCCTCACCTCGCGGAGGAACGGCACCGTGCGGGTCAGGCCGGCCCACAGCAGCGGGTTCCACGGGCGGACGCGACCGGTCAGGCCGTAGCGGCGGCGCGCCTCCTCGGCGATCGCGACCCGTGAGGCGTGGGTGGCGTGCGGCGTCAGCCAGGCGCGTCCCCACTCGTCGCGGTCGATGGCGGCCACGAGGGTCGAGACGACGTCGGGCAGGTACGCCCAGGCGTGCGGCTGGGTCACGTCGCCGACCGCGTGGGCGGTGCGGCCCGCGACGAGCGGCCCGAAGAAGTCGCTGCCGAGGTGGGCGTTGCGCCCGGCACCGGGCCCGAAGTAGTCGCTCGCGCGCACCTCGACGGCCCGGACGCCCCGGTCGGCCGCGGCCAGGAGCCGCTGCCAGCTGTCGGCACGCACCCTGCCCTTCCCCCCGGCGGAGGCGAGGGGCGTGTGCTCGGTCATCGGCTCGGACACCGGCCCGTGGCCGTAGAGGTTGCCCATCAGCACGATGCGCGCCCCCGTGGTGGAGGCCGTCTCGATCAGGGCCGTGGTGATGGCCGGCCACTCGACGCCCCAGGCGGGGTAGGGCGGGTTCGAACAGACCACGATCGTGTCGACGCCGTGGGCCGCGTTCGTCAGGGCGGCGGCGTCCTTGGCGTCGAGCGTGAACGGGGCGGCCCCGGCGATCGCGGTGCCGCGGCGGGTGGCGACGCGCACGGTGTCGCCCCGCTCGGCGAGGCGGCGGACGAGGGGGGTGCCGATGGCTCCGGCTCCGACGACGAGATGGGTGGGCATGGGGTCCTCCTGGGGCAATGAGCGAGAGCGGTGCTCTCGGATCTGACCCTAGGGTCGGGCGGCCCGACACGCAAGAGCGGTGCTCTCGTTTGTGTCGCGTGCTCCTGGACGACAGGATCGGGGCATGACCACGAACGCAGGGGACGACGGACGCGACCGGGCCGTGGGGGGCGTCCGCGAGCGGGCACGGACCGAGATCGTCGAGCGCGCCCTCGCCTCGGCCCACCGGCAGCTGGCCGAGGTGGGAGCGGCCGCCCTCTCGGTGCGCGCCGTCGCGCGCGACCTGGGCATGGCGTCCTCGGCGATCTACCGGTACTTCCCGAGCCGCGACGCCCTGCTGACCCGCCTGATCACCGACGCCTACGTCGACCTCGCCGAGGCCGCCCGTCGGGCCGAGCAGGACGTCGACCGGGCCGACCACCAGGAGCGCTTCCGCGAGACGGCCCGTGCGACCCGTCGCTGGGCGATCGCCGACCCGCACCGCTACGCCCTGCTCTACGGCTCACCCGTCCCCGGGTACGCGGCCCCCGTCGACACCGTCGAACCGGCGATCGCGGTGGGGCTGCTCCTGCTCGGGGCGGTCGACGACGCGGCGGCGAGCGGAGCCACGTTGCGGGCGATGCCCGTGCGAGCCGGCCTGGCCGACGAGTTCACGCAGCTCGCCCAGGGCCTCGGGGCGTCGGTCGCCCCCGGTGTGCTGGCCGCGGGCATCACCGCCTGGACGGCCCTCTACGGGCATCTCAGCTTCGAGCTCTTCGGTCACCTCACCGACGTCGTCACCGACCGCGACGCCTGGTTCGAGTCGTTCCTCGACGAGCAGATCGCTCGCATCTGGGGCTGACGCCCCGCTGACGCCCCCGCTGTGGGCGCGGGACGAGGCGCCTGCAGGAGGCGCGGGTCAGCTCGCGCAGTCGATGCAGAGTCGGGCGGTGGGTCGCGCCTCGAGCCGAGCGTCGCCGATCCGGGCCGCACATCGCTCGCAGCGCCCGAAGGTGCCGTCGGCGAGCCGGGCCAGGGCGGCCTCGGCGTCGGCGGCGCGTTCGAGGGCCGATCGCCGGACGGCGTCGAGCTGCGACCGTTCGTAGGCGATCGTGGACCCCTCGGGGTCGTGCTCGTCGTCGACGTTGGCTCCCTCGCGGGCCGCGGCCACCGCCTCCATGTCCCCGAGCAGTCGCGCGGCCAGCGCCAGGGCCTCGTCGCGTGTGGTGCGCAACCGGTCCGAGGGATCGAGCACGAGGCGGTGCCTCAGGCCCCGACGAGCGTCGGCACCTCTTCGCCGGCGCGGGGCGGTGCCGGGGGAGTGCCGTCGCCGAAGGGGCGGCCACCGAGCTGCTCGCGCCCGTGGTCGGTGAGCCATCCCGAGGCGTCCGGACCGACCGGGACGATGCCCGTCGGGTTGATGTCGGAATGCACGACGTAGTAGTGCGCCTTGATCTGGTCGAAGTCGATCGTGTCGCCGAACCCAGGGGTCTGGAACAGGTCGCGGGCGTAGGCCCAGAGCACCGGCATCTCGCTGAGCTTGTTCCGGTTGCACTTGAAGTGCCCGTGGTAGACGGCGTCGAACCGGGCGAGCGTGGTGAACAGCCGGATGTCGGCCTCGGTGATGGTGTCGCCCACGAGGTAGCGCTGACCGGCCAGTCGCTCGGACAACCAGTCGAGCCGCTCGAAGAGGGTGCGGTAGGCCCGCTCGTAGCTCTTCTGCGACCCGGCGAAACCGGCGCGGTAGACCCCGTTGTTGACGTCGTGGAAGACCACGGCGTTCACCTCGTCGATCTCGCCGCGGAGGGCCTCGGGGTAGAGGTCGGGGGCACCCTCACGGTGGTGGGCGGTCCACTCGGTCGCGAAGTCGAGGGTGATCTGGGGGAAGTCGTTCGTGACGACCTTGCCGCTCGGCACGTCGACGATCGCCGGCACGGTGATGCCGCGCGGGTAGTCGGGCGTGCGGGCGAAGAACGCCTCTTGGAGGCGTTCGATGCCGAGGACGGGGTCGCGACCGTCGGGGTCGAGGTCGAAGGTCCAGCTGCGGGCGTCGTGCGTGGGGCCGGGCAGGCCGAGCGAGATCGCGTCCTCCAGTCCGAGCAGGCGTCGCGAGATGACGCTGCGGTTCGCCCAGGGGCAGGCCCGGGCGGCGACCAGGCGGTAGCGACCGGCCTCGACCGGCCACCCGTCGACGGCATCGCGCGTGATGCGGTCCTCGATGTAGTTGGTGTCGCGGGTGTACTCCTGACCCGGTTCGACGTAGCTGCCCTTGACCTGCTGATCGCTCATGTCGCCACCCTACGCACGGGGTGTCGGCAATTCCTGGCTGCTGCGACGTGCGCGGACGAGCGGCGGCCCTGGCCGCCGTGGTGACGACACGGGTCAGGAGTTGCCGACGGCCAAGGACGAGGAGGCGCGGGCCGCGTTCCAGTCGCGCCACATCGCCTTGAGGTCCCACGCGTTCTCGGCCTCGAGCGAGATGCCGCGCTCGCCGGTGCGACGCGTGCGTCCCTGGATCACCATCAGCTGTGTGCCGAACAGCAGCGAGCCGGCGCGGGCCTGGGCCTCCTCGAAGAACGTGGAGTCGGAGCAGCCGCTGCCGTCGTCGAGGCTGATGAAGACCACGCGTTTGCCGCTGCGCATCGGCGGGGTCTGGGTCGCGATGCGGATGCCCGCCACGAGCACGGTCGTGCCGTTCCAGTGGTCGCGCAGGTCGGCGGCGCGCACCACGCCCAGGTCGTCGAGCATGGGCCGGTAGCTCTCGATCACGTGTTCGCTGACCTCCATCGAGAGGATGTCGAGCTCGTCGGCGACCCGCTGCCGGGCGTCGACGTCGGGCGTGCCGGTCGGCACCGTGTCGGAGTCGTCGATCGAGAAGTCGAGCTGGTTCTCGACGTCGGTGGCCTTCGGGCGCGACGACCGGCCGGTGAGCGCCCGCACCCGCGCCAGGACGTCGCCGCGGGTGCGGCCGGGCCCGGCGACCGAGTCGAGCGCCCCGACCTGCGCCAGGCGCTCGAAGAGCGATCGGGACGGCGTCGCCCGCTGCCAGAAGTCGGTGATCGAGTCGTAGGGACGGTTCACGACCACCCGGGCCAACTCGGCGTCGCTGATGCCGTGCACGTCGGCCAGCGACAGCCGCAGACCGAGGTCGCCCACCCGGGTCGGCGCGATCGGGGTCGCCGGCGGCCGGAGGCGCTCGACCCGGTAGACGTCGGTCGAGGCGTTGACGTCGAGCGGCAGCACGGGGACGCCCATGCGTCGCGCCTCGGTCAGCAGCAACCGCTTCGGGTACATGCCCGGGTCGTGGGTGAGGACGCCCGCCAGGAACTCGGCCGGGTAGTGGGTCTTCAACCACGCGCTCTGGTAGGTCGGCAGGGCGAACGCGGCCCCGTGGGCCTTGCAGAAGCCGAACGACCCGAACCCCTTGAGCGCGGCCCAGATCCGGTCGACCGCGGCGTCGTCGAAGCGTCGCCTCCCGGTCGCGGGGTCGAGGTTGCCGCGGGTGCGCTCGCGGAAGGTGGCCTCGAGCGCGTCGTCGTCGCCCTTGCCCATGTGCCGTCGGATCTCGTCGGCCTCGGCGAGCGACACCTGCATGGTCGCCTCGAGGATGCGCAGCACGTGCTCGTGGTAGATGACCACCCCGTAGCTGTCGTCGAGGAACGACGCGAAGCTCGGGTGCAGGTAGTCGGGCTGTTGGAATCCGTGCTTGGTGTCGAGGAACGGCGCGATCATGTTGCCCTTCATCGGGCCGGGCCGGAACAGCGAGATGTCGGCGATGAGGTCTTCGTAGCGGTCGGGCTGCATCTTGCCGATCAGCTCGCGCTGCCCGGGGCTCTCGATCTGGAACATGCCGAGCGTGTGGGTGGTGCGGATCGCCTCGAAGGTGGGCTCGTCGTCGTGCGGGATCTCGTCGAGCTCGATGCGACCCTGGCGGTTCACGTAGGGCACGTCGACGGGCAGGGCGCCGGCGAGGGCGGCACGGGGGCCGTTGACGCGTTCGATCTCGTCGAGGGCGTAGGCGAGCGAGCTCTGCATGCGGACGCCCAGGACGTCCAGCTTGAGCAGGCCGGCGTCGTTCATGTCGTACTTGTCGAACTGGCTCATCGGCAGGCCGATGCCGCTGGGCTGGACGGGGGTCGTGCTGAGCAGGTCGGAGTCGCCGAGGATGACCCCGCACGGGTGCATCGAGATGTGCCGGGGCAGACGGTCGAGCCGTTCGCTGAGGTCGACGAGCAGGTCGATCTGGTCGTTGCTCCGGGCGAGCTCGGCGATCTCGCGCAGCTCGGGTTTCTCGGCCATCGCCGTGCGCAGGTCTCGGGCGTTCGACCGCCAGACGTTCTTGGCCACGAGGTCGATCTGCTCGTCGTCGAGGCCCAGCGCGAGACCGGCGTCGCGCACCGCCCCGCGTCCGCGGTAGGTGGACTGCATCGACATGAGCGTGACCCGGTTGCTGCCGTACCGGTCGAAGATCGCCCGGTAGACCTCGTGCCGCCGCGCCGCCTCGACGTCGATGTCGATGTCGGGCAGGGTCTCGCGCTTGTTGCCGAGGAACCGTTCGAACAGCAGGTCGTGCTCGATCGGGTCGACGTTCGAGATGCGCAGCAGGTAGGTGACGAGGCTGCCGGCCCCCGATCCCCGCGCCGCGTTGCGCACCCGCAGGTCGCGCATCAGCGCCGAGACGTCGGCCACGGTGAGGAAGTACCCGGCGAAGCCGAACCCGGTGATGATGCCGAGTTCGTAGCGCATGCGGTCCTCGACCTTGTCGCGCAGGGCACGGTCGGCGTCGCCGAAGCGTTCGGTGACGCCGGCCTGGGCCTGCCGGAACAGCGCCTGGTCGGGGTCGCCTTCGACGCCGATCGCGCTGAGCTCCGGCACCTTCGGGCGGCCCCAGCCGAGGTCGGCGACGGGGTCGAGTCGGCACCGGTCGGCCAGGCGTTCGGTGGCGGCGAGCATCTCGTCGCCGACGCTGCGGGGCATCGACGAGGCGTCGCTCACCAGACGGGCCAGTCGGCGCATGTCGGCGGGGCGCTTGAGGTAGGCCTGGGCGTTCGGTTGGGGCCGGAACGAGCCGAGGGCGGCCAGGTGCCCCGCCGAGTCGAGCACGTCGGCCGTGACGGCCTCGTCGGGATCGAGGTACCGCACGGCGTTCGTGAGCACGGCCGGCACCCCGACGTGGTCGGCCAACTCGAGCATGCGGGCGGCGTGCCGGATGCTGCGGCTCTCGCCCGGCTCGGTCAGGTGGCAGACCACCTCGACCACCACGCCGCCCGGCAGCGTCGCCGCCCAGTCGGCGAGCGACGCCGCGGCCTCGCTGTGACGCCCCGCCTGGACCAGTCGGCCCACGTCGGAGTCGGGCCCCAGCAGCACGGTCGCCGCCGGCTCGGTCTCGCCCTGGACGAAGCCCCTCACCCGGGACCGGGCGATGGTCGCCACGCTGTTGGCGCTGCCGCTGGCGCGGCGGGTGGCCCGACCGTGGGACGCGCTGATCAGCCGGCACAGCGCCGCCCACCCCGCCTTCGCCGGCCCGCCGCCCCGCGCCCCGTGCGCCAGCACCACGATGCGGTCGACCCCGCCGACGGCCCCGCCGCCGTCGGCACCACCGTCCACGAACCCCTCGCGGTCGTCCCGGCACCCCAGCTCGACTCCGACGATCGGGTCGACGCCCGCCGTCCGGCAGGCCCCGACGTGCCGGATCGCCCCGTACAGCCCGTCCCGGTCGGTGATCGCCGCCGCGTCGGCACCCGCCGCGACGGCGGCGTCGACGAGCGCCTTCGGGTGCGCCGTGCCGTGGTGGGCGCTGAACGCCGACGCGACGCGCAGGTGGGTGAAGCTCATGGTCGGTACCTCGGGCTGCTGAACCCCCGGCCGGGTCGTTCGAACAGGTGTTCGACCAGTGTACGTCGCTCCGATCGGCCGTCGCACCCCGTGGCCCGTCCCTCGGGTCCCACGGCCTGTCATCATCGGGGCATGTCCGATCGACGCCCCACCCCGACCGATCGAGGCTCCACCTCGCCCGATCGACGGTCCGCCCTGCGTCGCGACGCCCGCACCGCGACCCACTGGACCCGCGTCCTGCTGGCCCAACCGCGCCTCCTGCTCGCCGTGAAGACGGCGCTCGCCGCCGCCCTCGCCTACTGGATCGCGCCGCAGGTGCCCGGCGTCGCCGCCGACTACCCGTACTACGCGCCGCTCGGCGCCGTGATCGCGATGTACCCGACCATCAAGAGCTCGCTGCGACAGGGGTTCCAGGTGCTGGTCGGCGTGGTCGTCGGCATCGCCCTCGCCACGGCGGTCTTCTCGCTGCAGGACGGTCGGCCCGGCGTGTTGGCGGTGGCGCTCGTCGTCGGGGTCGGCGTGCTCGTGGCGGGCATCCGCTGGCTCGGCGCCGGTCGCGACTGGGTGCTCACGGCCGGGTTGTTCGTGCTGCTGCTCGGCGGCGCGAACGCCGAGGCCTACTCGCTGGGCTACATCGTGCAGATCGGCGTCGGCGTCGGCGTCGGCGTCGTGGTCAACCTGGTGCTCGTGCCGCCGCTCTACGCCTCGCGAGCCGAGGAGCGCCTCCTCCGGGTGAAGGACTCGCTGGCCGACCGGGCCGACGAGGTCGCCGGCGTGTTCGAGACCCCCTGGCCCCTCGAGGACGACGAATGGGAGCGTCGCGTGGGCGTCCTGCCGAGCACCCTCCGCCGCGTCCGCGAGACCGTCGCGTACGCGGACGAGTCCCGTCGCATGAACCCGCGGTGGTTGCTCCGCCGCCGCGACCTCGGCCAGGAGTACGCGGATCTCGCCACGTACGAGCGCGTCTCGTTCCACCTGCAGGACGTCGCCGAGGTCTCGGGCATCCTCGGTCGCCGGATCGGCCGGCAGATCGGCATGCCCGACGACCTCGCGCCCGACGTCGCCCACGCCGTGCACGGCGTCGCCACCGTCATCCGACGCCACGGGGCCGACGACGTCGACGCGTTCACCGACGCCCGGCGACGCGTCGCCGACCTCTGGGACGCCGTCGACCGCCACCGGGACCGCCCGACCACGGACACGAGCGGCGGCGTCTCGATCGCCGTCTCGCTCGGACGCATCATCGCCGCGCTCGACCCCGACGACACCACCGCGCCCCGCCCCGAGGACGACGCCGCCGAGGAGGGGCGCGCGGCCGACGACGACGACACCGGCGGCCGGGTGGGCGGCACCGACAGCACGGGGCCGGTCGACGACGACAGCGCACCCCGCGACACCGCCCCGCACGACACCGTGCAGGACGGCGAGGCCGACGCCGGTCGCTGACCCCGATACGGCGCTCGCCCTCCGGGAGCAGTACGGTTGACCGGGCACCGGCGCCGAGACGCGACCCGTGCCCTCCGCGGCCGGGGCGGTCGACGGGAATGTCCGTCCCCCCTGTGCGTTGACACCCGTGGCCCCGAGAACCCCCGCCGCCTGATCGACCAGCGACGACACGATCGTCGCCCTCCCACGAAAGCTGCACTGTGACAGACACCACCACCCTCATCATCCTCGGAGCCAGCGGAGACCTCACCGAGCGTCTGCTGCTCCCCGGCCTCGCGAGCCTGCTCAAGAGCGACCGCGGCGTCGACGTCCAGCTCATCGGCACCGGCCGCAGCGAGCGCAGCCCCGAAGAGTGGGACGACGTCGTGAAGACCGCCTTCAACGGCGACGCCGGCAGCGACCTCGCCAAGAAGACGCTGGCGTCGAGCCGGTACATCCAGGGCGACCCGACCACGGTCGAGCACCTGAAGGCCCTGTTCGAGGCCAGCGAGGGCACGCCGGTCATGTACTTCGCCCTGCCGCCCGCCATCAGCACCAAGGTGATCCAGGCGCTCGCCGAGATCGACCTGCCCGACGGCCTGCGCCTCGCCCTCGAGAAGCCGTTCGGCTCGGACGAAGAGAGCGCACGCGAGCTCAACGCCGAACTCCTCAAGATCGTCCCCGAGGAGCGCATCCACCGCACCGACCACTTCCTCGGTCGCGCGACGGTCCTCAACATGATCGGCCTGCGCTTCGCCAACCGCCTCTTCGAGCCGGTCTGGAACAGCGAGAACATCGAGAAGGTCGAGATCTTCTACGACGAGGTCCTCGGCCTCGAGGGTCGCGCCCAGTACTACGACAAGGCCGGCGCACTGATCGACATGATCCAGAGCCACCTGCTGCAGGTGCTCGCCGTCATCGCGATGGACGCCCCGTCGAGCATCGACTCGGTCGAGCTGCGCAGCGAGATCGCCCGCGTCCTGCGCGCCACCTGGGTCAAGGACGCCGACCCGGTCGCCTCGAGCCGTCGCGCCCAGTACGCGGCCGGCACGATCGAGGGCAAGGACGTCCCCGCCTACGCCGACGAGGACGGCGTCGACAACGAGCGCCAGACCGAGACCCTCGCCGAGGTCGAGTTCGAGGTCAAGACCCGTCGCTGGGCGGGCGTGCCGTTCATCCTGCGTTCGGGCAAGGGCATGACCAAGATCCGCAAAGAGGTGCTCATCACCTTCAAGCCGGTCCCCGCGCTTCCCGAGGGCCTCAACGGCTCGTCGACGCCCGACACGCTCCGCATCGAGATCAGCCCCGAGACGATGGAGCTCGGCGTCACCACGAACGGCTCGGGCAACCCGTTCGACCTCGAGAAGTCGACGATGTCGGTCACCCTGGGCAAGCCCGAGCTCACGCCCTACGGCGAGGTGCTCAGCGGCATCTTCCACGACGACCCGACGCTCTCGATCCGCGGCGACGTGGCCGAGCGCTGCTGGGCGATCGTCGCTCCCGTGATCGAGGCCTGGAAGGCCGACCAGGTGCCCCTCGACACCTACGCCGCCGGGTCGACCGGTCCGTCGGACTGGCCCGCCTGATCCTGGTCGCGCACTCCTGACCGGCAGACCTCGACGGCCGCCCCGCTCTCCCGAGCAGGGCGGCCGTCGTCGCGTCCGGCAGCCGAGGAGGCGCGGGTCGGGTCACCCGCGGTCGTGCGCCTTCCCGATCGCGTCGGCCGCGCGCACCAGCGCCAGGTGCGACAACGCCTGCGGGGTGTTGCCGACGTGGCGCCCCGTCGCGACCTCGATCTCCTCCGAGAGCATCCCGACGTCGTTGCAGTAGCCGACCAGCCGGTCCATCAGGGCGACGGCGTCGTCGACGCGCCCCGAGGCGGCGTACTGCTCGGCCAGCCAGAACGAGCAGGTCAAGAACGGGTTCTCCGCTCCGTCGAGGCCGTCGATGCCGCTCTCGGTGCGGTAACGCAGGAGCAGGCCGTCCTGCAGCAGATCGTGCTCGATGGCGGCGACGGTGCCGAGCATCCGGGCGTCGTCGGCGGCGACGAAGCCGACCTGCGGCAGCTGCAGCAGGGACGCGTCGACCTCGGTCGTGCCGTAGTGCTGGGTGAAGGAGGCGCGGTCGGCGTTCCAGCCGCGGGTCTCGATCTCGGTGCGCACCTCGTCACGCAGCCGGCGCCACCGGTCGACCGGGCCGTCGAGGCCGAACTGCTCGATGCCCTTGATGGCCCGGTCCAGAGCGGCCCAGATCATCACCCTCGAGTGGGTGAAGTGCTGCAACTCGCCGCGGATCTCCCAGATGCCGTTGTCGGGCCGGGTCCAGTTGTCCTCGACGTACTGCATGAGGGCACGCTGCAGGGGCCACGAGTACTCGCTCTCCTCGACGCCGAGCAGGCGGGCTTCGTGCAGGGCCACCATCACCTCGCCGAAGATGTCGCCCTGGTACTGCTCGTACGCGGCGTTCCCGATGCGCACCGGTGAGGCCCCGTCGTAGCCGGGCAGATGCCCGAGTTCGCTCTCGTGCAGGTACCGCTCGCCGGCCAGGCCGTACATGATCTGCACGTCGGCGGGGTCCCCGGCGATGGCACGCAGCAGCCAGCCGCGCCACCGGTCGGCCTCCTCGGCGTATCCGTGCAGGATGAGGGCCTGCAGCGTCATCGACGCGTCACGCAGCCAGACGTAGCGGTAGTCCCAGTTGCGCGAGCCGCCGAACCGTTCGGGCAGGCTCGTGGTCGCCGCGGCGACGATGCCTCCGGTGTCCTCGTTGGTGAGGGCTCGGAGGATCAGGAGCGACCGGTGCACCTCGGGGGCGTAGGCCTCGGGGGCCGAGCAGCGTGAGGCCCATGCCTGCCACCAGGCGACGGTCTCGTCGATGCCGGCCGGCACGTCGAGGGGCGCCGGCGGTTCGCGATGGGACGGGTACCAGGTGAGGCTGAGGTCGACCGTCTCGCCGGGGGAGACGTCGAACGTCGCCTCGTGCGTGTGGTCGGTGGCCGTCAGCCGCGGGCCGCGGACCACGACGGCGTCGGGCCCGGCCGTGGCGACGAGGGCCGTCTCGTCGCCCTCGGGGATCTGCCGCACCCAGGGGAGGGCCGTCCCGTAGCCGAACCGGATCGCGAGGTCCACGTGCATCGAGACGGTGCCCGAGACCCCGGTCACCCGGCGGACGACGTCGGCCCGCCGGTCGCCGTAGGGCATGAGGTCGGTGACCTCGACCACGCCGGTGGGCGTCGTCCAGCGGGTGACGAGCACGAAGGTGTCGTCGACGTATCGCCGGGTCGAGGTGGCGGCGGCGTCGGAGGGGGCCACGAGCCAGCGTCCGGCGTCGTGGTCGCCGAGCAGGGCACCGAAGGTCGACGCGGAGTCGAAGCGGGGGAGGCAGAGCCAGTCGATGCTGCCGTCGGAGCCGACGAGGCCTCCGGTGTGCAGGTCGCCGATCAGTGCGTAGTTCTCGATGGGCAGGGGCATGCGCTCATCAAACCAGCGCGCGCCGGGGCCGGGATCAGTGTTGCAGCGTCGGATCGGGCCAGAGCGTCTCGACCTTGGGCTTCTGCCGCCGGGTGCGAGCCCAGACGACGAACCCCGCGAGCGTGAAGGCGCCGTAGAAGACGTACATGAACGCCGACGCGTAGTAGCCGGCGCTGAACAACAGGGGAGTGCCGACGAGGTCGACCGCGACCCAGATCAACCAGAACTCGACCCAGCCCTTGGCCATGCCGTAGGTGGCGAGGAGCGACCCGGTGAAGATCCAGGCGTCGGCCCACACGGGTTCGTACGACCCCAGCAGGCGGAACAAGGGGGTCAACGCGGCGGTGCCGCCGACGAGGACGACGACGATCAGCACCCGGTTCTTCCACCCCGCCCAGCGGGGCTCGACGGCCGCGCCGCCGGCGTCGTCGGCGTGCTTCCAGCGGTACCAGCCGTAGATCGACACCACGATGAACATCACCTGGCGTGCGGCCTGCCCGAGCAGGTTCACCGGGTTGGGGGTGTCGAACACCGCGCCGAGGAAGACGGTGAACAGCAGCGCGTTGCCCACGATGCCGATCGGCCAGGCCCAGACCTTGCGCCTCATGCCGCCGAGGGCGCTGAGCAGGCCGAAGACGTTGCCCACCACCTCGCGCCAGAGGATCGTCTGGTCGCCGATGTGCACCTGCGCGTCGAACAACCACAGCAA
Source organism: Frigoribacterium sp. ME-P-080 (assembly GCF_030209595.1). Lineage (NCBI taxonomy): Bacteria > Bacillati > Actinomycetota > Actinomycetes > Micrococcales > Microbacteriaceae > Frigoribacterium > Frigoribacterium sp. ME-P-080. The sequence goes on along the minus strand of NZ_JARVRR010000004.1, from coordinate 571,246 downwards.
CGGATTCATCGGGAGGCTCTCTTCGGTCGGGGAGGCGGGTGGTGCGGGACCACGGCGTCCCCGGGGCGCAGGGCGCCTGGTGCGTCAACGAGTGTGGCACGGGGGGAATTCCCGACGTCGCACGGCTCACCGGCCACCGTCGTCCGACGGACGCCCGGGGTCAGGCGAACAGCTGCTGCTCGACCCGGTCGTCGAACACCCCGAGCAGCAACCACGAGTCGCCTCGGCCGTCGAGCGCCAGGTCGAAGGTGCCGTCGACCCGGTGGGCACCGTCCGTGAGCGGCACGGCGTCGACCCGCCAGACCGTCATCTCGAGCAGGTGCGCGCTCGCCCCGCGTGGTGCCCGGGTCGCCGATCGCCACCAGTCGGTCCGAGTGACCCAGAGTTCGGGCGAACTGACGACGCCGTACACGACCCCCCGCCACTCGAAGCGCAGGGGCGCCCCGTCGGCGGTCGTCTCGACCGGGACCTTCTCGTCCACCCTCATCTGCCGACCTCTCGTTCGAATGTGTGTTCGAACGGAGTCTACGAACCCCCACCGACATCGGCCACCCCCGATGCGGGGCCGAGGCCCGGGTGCCGAGGCGCCTGCGTCCTCACCAGCCGGGCAGCGCCTCCTCGACGTGGACGACCGCCTCGCGGGGCAGACCGGCCTCGTCGGCGAACGACCGCCACCGCCCCACCGCGTCACGCACCTCGTCGACGATGCCCGACGCGTCCCGCACCAGGAAACGGTCCGCCAGGCGCATCACGTCGGCCCGCGAGACGTCACGGAAGACGCCGTCCACCCCCATGAGGTGCTGGTACGTCCACCGCCCGGTCGGGTTGTGCGCGAACGTCACGTCGTACGCGGGCGACAGCCCCCACGACGCCTCGGGCCCCGCCAACAGGAACGACGAGTTCTTCGTGTGGTCGTCGTTGTTGGCCGCCAGCACGTTGAAGACCATCCGGCGGAACGCCTGCGCCATCGCCTCGTCGCCCGACCCCATCCGACGGACGGCGTCGAACAGCTGCCCGTAGTCGTGGGCCTGTCGCTGCCGGAAGTCGAGATGGGCCGCCCCGCACAGCGTCAGGACGTGGGCCTTGCCCTCGGCCCGGCGGTCGAACCGACGCGTCATGAAGTGCGACCGCCCGTTCTCGTCGAGCAACCGGCACTCGGCCATGTCGATCCCCGCCGCCCCCGCCATCAGCGAATACGCGTACTCGACCCGTCCGGCGAGACCTCCCGACCCGAGCTCGGAGTCCGGGCCCACCCCGTCCAGCTTGATCAACCAGTGCTCGAACCCGTCCGGCGCCGCCACCTGGCCCGACCGGATCTCGCCCGTGCCACGGTTCCACGCGACCACCGCCTTCGCCCGCGCCCCACCCGCCGACGTCCCCACCTGGATCAACGACCTGATCGCCGACTCCGCCTCGCGGTCGTCGCCGAAGCTGGCGTCCAGCACGCTGCGTGCCCCCTCGACGAGCGCACTCAGTTCGACCGCGCTCGTCGTCCGCTGACGCGGTCCCCGCGCCGGCCGGAACTCCAACGCCCCCATGGCCCGGTCCGCCATGTACGCCAACCGGTCGAGCGGGCTCACCTGCTGCCGTGACACCCCCTGGCGCACCAACCAGGCGTCGATCACCGCATTGCCGAAGTCGTCCGGCATCGCGTCCGCCAGCACGGCGGGCAGGCGATGGAACGTCGCCTCGGGCAACTGCGGGAAGACGTGCCGCCGCGTACGCACCGGCATCGTCAGTGGCGCCAACTCGATGCCGCGCGCCACCCAGTCCGGGTAGTACTCGAAGACGTACGCCCCGATCGCCGGGTCGAGCGCCACGGCCCCCACCCGGAGACCCCACGCCGTCACCTCGACCGCACGGACCGGGACCCAGCTCACGAGTCGCCGCCCGGCGATCGTCCGCCCCGCGGGCGATACACCCGACGTCGCGGCTCGTCGCCCGCCGACCGCAGCACGTCGAGCGGGCTGACGGCGCTCGCCGGGGCGATGCCCCCGAGGACGTCGTCGGCACCGAGGGCCCGCAGGACGCGGACGAGCGTGCGCAACGTGCTGCCGCGGCCGGCCTCGAGGGACTGCACCGTGCTGGGGGACAGGTCGGCCCGTCGGGCGAGTTCGAGTTGGTCGAGTCCCCGGTCGAGCCGCAGGCGACGGACCTGCTCGCCGACCTGGCGTTCACGCTCGTCCGTCGACACGAGCGGGGGCACCGGCACTCGTGCGGCCTGGTCGTCGTCGAACACGATGCTCCAATCTCGGGATGATCCACGATAGCAGCCATGTCGACCCACAAAACAGGACTATCCCACTATCACAGGATCACCACGAGCTGCCAGGGTCAGTCGATCACGCCGTTGTCGAGGAGTTGTTCCCACAGGCCGGCGCCGTCGGGTGCCGACACCCAGACGACGTCGCTGCCCTCGGCGTGTTCCGACCGCGACCGTCCACCGGCCAGCACGGCCTCGCTCGGCGACAGCTGACGGATCGCCACGGCGGCCACGTTCTCGGGGTGGTCGTGCAGGAACGTGCCGTACAGCTCTTCGTCGTGCTGCCCGTCGTCGCCGACGAGCAGCCACTTGAGCTCGGGGAACTCGTCGGCGAGGCGGCGCAGGGACTCCTGTTTGTGCAGGCGACCGCTGCGGAAGATCCGGTCGTGGGTGGGGCCCCAGTCGGTCAACAGGAGTGCGCCGCTCGGGTACAGGTTGCGGGACAGGAAGCGGGACAGCGTCGGCGCCACGTTCCAGGCGCCCGTCGAGAGGTAGATGACGGGGCACCCGGGGTTCGCCGCGTTCAGGCGCTCGTAGAGCACGGCCATGCCGGGCACCGGGCGACGGGCGTGCTCGTTGAGCACGAAGGTGTTCCAGGCCGCGAGCAGCGGCCGGGGCAACGAGGTGACCATCACGGTGTCGTCGATGTCCGAGACGATGCCGAACCGCGCCTCCGGATCGATGACGAAGATCGGCGCCTCGACCGGCACGGACCCCTCGGTGCTCAGGGTCGCGACGTGCCAGCCGGGTTCGAGGTCGACGGCGATGCGGGCGTCGAGCACGCCACCGCGGTCGGCCTGGACGCGTTGGACGCGACCGCCGAGCGAGACCTCGACCAGGGCCTTCTCGACGGGCACGCTGGTGAAGCTGCGCCACCCCCGGACGTTGAGGCGGTCCACGCCCGACAGCGTGCCCGTCCGGGTGAGCAGGACGCGGGACAGCACCCGCGCCCATCCGGGAGCGCCGTAGCCGGTGTACGGCACGACGGTGGGCAGGAGGCCGCGGCGTCGGGCCCGCTTCTCGCGGAAGCGGTGGACCGAGTTCTCGATGCGGGCCGCTCGGTGGAGGAAGGGCTCGACGGCGGCGGGCGGTGCCTTGCGGGTGTCGGGCATCCGGTCAGTCTCGCACGATGGGTCGTCGGACGGACGGACGGACCGCCGGCGGACCGGATCAGCCGACGGGGGCCAGCAGACCGGGGTGGTCGACCGACGACGAGCCGACCTCGGGGCCGACCTCGTGGTGCAGCAGGCGCGCGGCGATCTCGTCGCTGAGGCCGGCGATGCCCTGCACCAGGTCGTCGTCGCCCTCGGTCTCGGGGTCGAGCCAGTCGTCCATGACGTCGGTGCCGACGAGCACCGGCATGCGGTCGTGCACCTCGGACACCGGACCCGAGGAGGCGCGGGTCAACACGGTCGTCGACAACAGCCACCGAGACGGGGCGCCCACCTCGGCCGACGGGTCTCGCCACCACTCGTAGAGCGCGCCGAACAGCACCACCTCGTCGTCGGGCAGCCGCACGAGGACGGGGCGCTTCGAGCCGTCGGGCAGGGTCTGCCACTCGTACCACCCCGTGGCCGGGACCAGGCCGCGGCGCGAGACCACGGCGTCGCGGAACGACGGCTTCTCGGCGACCGACTCGGACCGTGCGTTGAACAGCGGGGGACCGGAGTCGGGCCCTGCCGAGCCACCGGGCACGAGACCCCACCGCGCCGCGGCGAGCCGTCGGACCGGCGGGCCGCCGGCGTCCTCGCCCCGAGGAGCCGCGTCGACGAGCAGACTCACCGGCCGGGTCGGAGCGATATTCCAGGAAGGCTCTGGGAGAGTGTCTCCTGATACATCGACGTCGAACAGGGCCACCAGGTCGCTCGAGGCGCGTGCCATCACGAATCGTCCGCACATGCGATCCATTCTGGTGGCAGCCGCCGACATCCGGTGACCGCCACCACGGTCCCCCTTCCGACGTCATCGCACCGTGCCCGACCCCGTCGAGGCATCGCCACGAAACGGAGAAACGTTGCTCGTCACCGACGTCAATGACGCACTGCCCGGGGGTTCACCGCTGCTGAGGAACGAGCCGGTCCAGGCTCGCAGTTCCGCGCGGCTCACCGGGCTGCTCGACGCGGCCGCGGCCATCATCGACGAGATCGGCTACGAGCGTCTGACGACGGCCATGGTCGCCGAGCGGGCGGGCGCCTCGATCGGCACGGTCTACCGCTACTTCCCCGACCGCATCGCCGTCGTCGACGCGCTCGCCCTGCGTTCCGTCCAGCGTCTGACCGTCCGGGTCGACGAGGCCGTGTCCGACGACGCCGTCACCGACTGGCGTCGTGCCGTCGACCTGTTCGTCGACGCCAAGGCCGAGATGTACCGCAGCGAGCCCGGTTTCCGGGCCATCCGCTTCGGCGACGCACCCGACGTGCGCACGCCCGAGACGCGCCAGTACACGAGCCCCCTGGCCGAGCAGCTGCTCGCCGTGCTCGTCGACCACTGCTCGGTGCCGCGCACCGACGAGCTCGAGCTGGGCCTCCAGGTGGCGGTCGAGATCGCCAACGCCCTGTTGGCGCGCGCCTTCATCGACGACGCCGAGGGCGACGGCCGCTTCGTCGACCAGTGCCGCACGGTCCTGACGGGCTACCTCGAGCCCCTCGTCGGCGCGCACTGACCTCGTCGGCCGTGTGACGGCCGGCGTCGGGGGCCCCGGCGGGGTCGGTGACGCTTCGTCGGGATCTGTGGTTGGGTGAACGCCCTGGCAAGTGTCGATTCGTGCTGCCCACGAGGAATGAGCCACCCATGATCGAGTTCCGTTCCGTGACGAAGCAGTACCCCGACGGCACCCTGGCGGTGGACGACTTCAGCCTGGTGATCCCGTCCCGGAAGACCACGGTCTTCGTCGGGTCGAGCGGCTGCGGCAAGACGACGATCCTGCGGATGATCAACCGCATGGTCGACCCGACCTCCGGTGTCATCGAGATCGACGGCAAGTCGATCGGCGACCTCGAGCCCGTCGGGCTCCGCCGCAGCATCGGCTACGTCATGCAGAACTCCGGCCTCCTTCCGCATCGCAAGGTCGTCGACAACATCGCGACCGTCCCCGTCCTCAAGGGCACGTCGAAGAAGGTCGCCCGCGACCGCGCCCTCGAGCTCATGGACACCGTCGGTCTCGACCGTGACCTGGCCCAGCGTTACCCGAGCCAGCTGTCCGGAGGGCAGCAACAGCGCGTCGGCGTGGCCCGTGGCCTCGCCGTCGACCCGAACATCCTGCTCATGGACGAGCCCTTCGGTGCCGTCGATCCGCTCGTCCGGTCCGACCTGCAGCAAGAGCTCATCCGGTTGCAGCGCGAACTCGACAAGACCGTCGTCTTCGTCACGCACGACATCGACGAGGCCTTCTACCTCGGCGACCAGGTCGTGATCCTCGAGAAGGGCGGCCAGATCGCCCAGCAGGGCAGCCCCGCCGAGATCCTCTCGGCACCCGCCACCGACTTCGTCGCCGAGTTCATCGGAGCCAACCGGGGCAAGCGTGCCCTCCACGTCGAGCAGACGCCGACCGGGCAGGTGGTGGTGGACGGCGACGGGCGCACCGCCGGGGTGCTGACCGAGTCGGTCCGAGGTGGGCAGGCGTCGTGAACTGGATCTGGTCCAACAGCGACTACATCCTCGACAAGACGATCGTGCACCTCGGCCTGAGCGTGCCGCCGGTCATCCTGGCGTTCGTCATCTCGCTGCCCATCGGCTGGTTCGCGAACCGCTACCGGGTGTCGAGGGGAATCCTCACGGTCGCCGGTCTGTTCTACGCGATTCCGTCCTTGCCCCTCCTCATCGCCCTGCCGGTGGTCTTCGGCACCTCGCTGCGGAGTCCCGTCAACATCGTCATCGGCCTCACCCTCTACGGCATCGCCCTCATGGTCCGATCGGTGGCCGACGCCCTCGCCGCCGTCGAGGCCGACGTCACGCAGTCGGCGACGGCCGTGGGCTACTCGTCCTGGCAACGGTTCTGGAGGGTCGAGTTCCCCCTGGCGGGTCCGGTCATGCTCGCCGGTCTGCGGGTCGTCGTGGTGAGCACGGTCAGCCTCGCCACGGTCGGAGGGGTGCTCGGCGTCAACGGTCTGGGACTCCTCTTCATCGACGGCTTCCAGCGCGACATCACCGCCGAGATCGTGGCGGGGATCGTGCTCACCATCGTCATGGCCCTCGTGCTGGACTTCCTGCTCGTGCTCCTCGGGCGGGTCCTCATGCCCTGGAGCCGCAAGGACGCCAAGATCAAGCCCGTCGCTCCCCTCCAGGACCGCCAGAAGGTCGTGCTGCCGTGAACTTCTTCGTCGAGGCGTTCGCCTGGCTCGCGGACCCGATCCACTGGACGGGTGCCGACGGCATCCCCACGAGGCTGGGCCAGCACCTCTGGTACAGCGCCCTCTCGGTGGTGATCGCCTCGGTGATCGCCGTTCCCGTCGGGTACCTCATCGGACACACCGGCCGTGGTCGCTCGATCGCCGTCTCGATCTCGGGCGGCGCGCGTGCCCTGCCCTCCTTCGGCGTCATCACCCTGATCGCCCTGTCCGTCGGCATCGGCCTCACCGCGCCGATCATCTCGTTCGTCATCCTGGCGATCCCGTCGGTGCTCGCCGGTGCCTACTCGGGGTTCGAGGCCGTCGACCGCAAGACCGTCGACGCCGCACGGGCTGTCGGCATGACCGAGTGGCAGATCATGACGAAGGTCGAGATGCCCCTCGGCCTGCCCCTGTTGATCGGCGGCATCCGGTCCGCCGTCCTCCAGGTCGTCGCGACGGCGACCCTCGCCACCTTCGTCGGCGCGGGCGGTCTCGGCAGCTACATCATCACGGGCCTCCGGGCGAACGACTACCCGAAGATGCTGGCGGGCTCCATCCTCGTCATCGCCCTCGCGGTCGTCCTCGAGATCCTCTTCTCGATCGTCCAGCGCCTCGTCGTCCCCGCCGGGGTCACGGCCGGGCGCCCCACCGACATCCGCTCCAGGGCCGTCCGGCCCGGGGCGGTCACGGCAACACCCCTCACGAAAGGCACACAGTGATCACAGCGAACAAGAAAGGCCGGCTCACCGTTCTCGGCGCAGTCGCGATCGGGGCCATGGTGGCCCTGGCAGGGTGCGCGTCGAGCGACCCGCTGAGCTCCGGCGACTCGTCGGCGTCGAGCGACGGCGACACGCTCGTCATCGGCTCGCAGCAGTACTACTCGAACGAGATCATCGCCGAGCTGTACGCCCAGGCCCTCGAGGCCAAGGGCTACACGGTCGACCGTCAGTACCAGATCGGTCAGCGCGAGGTCTACCTGCCCGAGCTCGAGTCCGGCAAGATCGACGTCTTCCCCGAGTACACCGGCAACCTGTTGCAGTACTACGACAAAGACGAGACCGCCAAGTCGCCCGAAGAGGTCGAGACGGCCCTCGCCGCCGCGTTGCCCTCCGGTCTGACCGCGCTGAAGGCCGCTGCTGCGTCCGACCAGGACAGCTACAACGTGACGAAGGAGTTCTCCGAGGAGAACGACATCACGAGCCTGGCCGACCTCAAGGACTACTCCGGCACGCTGACGTTGGGTGCTCCGCCCGAGAACGCCGAACGTCCCTACGGCCCTCCCGGGTTGAAGAGCATCTACGGTGTCGACGTCACCTCGACGCCGATCGACGACGGCGGTGGCCCGTTGACGGTCAAGGCCCTGACCGACGGCAGCGTCCAGCTGGCCGACATCTACACGGCCAGCCCGTTGATCGCCGAGAACGACCTCGTCACCCTGGACGACCCCGAGAACATGATCCTGCCGCAGAACGTGGTGCCGATCGTGTCCGACAAGGTCGACTCCGACGCGCAGGACGTCATCGACAGCGTCGACGAGGTCCTGAGCGCCTCCGACCTGCAGAAGCTCAACTCGAAGAGCCAGACCGACAAGGAGTCCTCGGCCACCATCGCCAAGGACTACCTGACCGAGAAGGGCCTGCTCGACAGCTAGGCCCCCTCGTCGAGAGCCCCGTTCCGTCCGCGGAACGGGGCTCTCCGTCGTCCGGGCCCCGCCCGGAGGGCGACCCCGAGGAGGCGCGGGTCAGGACGTCCCGTCGCCCGCGTCCCCGTCGGGGCGTGTCATGTGGCGCTCCTCGCGGTGGTGCAGGACCTTCTTCACGACGACGACCAGCAGGACGAACGCGACGATGATGCCGACGAAGACGTACCCGGCCTGGTGCAGTCGGTCCGCCAGCTCGCGGTAGCCGCCCGCGGCCGCCGCGCCGACGGAGACGTAGGCGAGGGCCCAGAGGAGGCAGGCGGGGGCCGTTTAGGTGAGGAACGTCCGGTAGCGCATGGGGCTCGTGCCCACCGTCAACGGGATGAGCGAGTGCAGAACCGGCAGGAACCTCGAGACGAAGACGGCGATGCCGCCCCGTCGCGCGAGGTAGTTCTCGGCCCGGACCCAGTTCGCCTCGCCGAGGCGTCGTCCGAGCGCGCTCGCGCGGATCCTCGGTCCGAAGAACCGGCCGAGGGCGAACCCGATGCTCTCGCCCACCAGGGCGCCGAGGACGAGGGCGACCACGAGCGCACCGAACTCGAAGGGTGACCCCACCGCCGTGGCCGACACGATCGCCACCGTGTCGCCCGGCACGATCAGGCCGAGCAGCACCGACGTCTCGAGCACCATGGCGATGCCGGCCAGCACCGTCCTCAGCACGGGATCGACGGACTGCACCAGGTCGAGCAGGGTCGTCAGCACGTCGTTCACCCGCCCGAGCCTATTCACAGCGAGTGCACGGCGCCCGGGTGCCCTAAACGACAGGTGTCGTTCATCTCCGGATCTAGGCTCGACACGTCCCGACGGTGCGACGCACGACCACCACCACCATCCGAGGGAGAAGGCACATCCCGATGAACGAGCTGCTCGACCCGCTGCTGTTGTCCCGCTGGCAGTTCGGGCTCACCACGATCTACCACTTCCTGTTCGTGCCCCTCACGATCGGCATGGCCTTCACGGTGGCGGTCTTCCAGACGGCCTGGGTGCGCACCGGCCGCGTCCACTACCTGCAGCTGACCCAGTTCTTCGGCAAGATCTTCCTGATCAACTTCGCCATGGGCGTCGTGACCGGCATCGTCCAGGAGTTCCAGTTCGGCATGAACTGGTCCGACTACTCGCGGTTCGTCGGCGACGTGTTCGGCGCCCCGCTCGCGCTCGAGGGCCTGCTCGCGTTCTTCCTCGAGGCGACCTTCATCGGCATCTGGATCTTCGGCTGGGACAAGGTGCCGCCGAAGCTCCACCTGCTGAGCATCTGGGGTGCGACGGTCGGCAGCATCCTCTCGGCGTACTTCATCATCGCCGCCAACGCCTTCATGCAGAACCCGGTCGGCTACGACATCAACGAGGAGAAGGGGCGGGCCGAGCTCACGAGCATCTGGGAGGTGCTGACCAACAAGGTCGCCCTCGCCGCGTTCCCGCACACGATCTTCGCCTGCTTCATGGTCTCGGCCGCGGTCATCGTCGCCGTCGCCGCCTGGCACCTCTCGCGCAACCAGCACCTCGAGACGATGCGACCGGCCCTGCGGTTCGGTCTCTGGACGATGGTGGCCGCCGGCGCGCTCACCTTCATCACGGGCGACCAGCTGGGTCTCGCCATGGTCGAGACCCAGCCGATGAAGATGGCGGCCGCGGAGGCCCTGTACAAGACCAGCACCGGCGCCGACGCCTCGTTCTCGATCTTCACCCTGGGCACGCCCGACGGGGTGCACGAGCTCTTCAGCATCCGGGTGCCGTACCTGCTGTCGTTCCTGTCGACGCACACCTTCGACGGCACGGTCGAGGGCATCAACGACCTCCAGGCGCAGTACGTGCAGCTCTACGGTCCGGGGGACTACACCCCGATCATCTGGGTCACCTACTGGTCCTTCCGCTGGATGATGGGCCTCGGCATGGTCAGCGTGCTCGTCTCGCTCGTCGGCCTCTGGATCACCCGCAAAGGACGCCTGCCGCAGAACAGGTGGGTCTGGCGGGCCGCGGTCTTCAGCTACCCGATGCCCCTCCTCGCCATGATCGTCGGCTGGGTCTTCACCGAGATGGGTCGACAGCCCTGGCTCGTCTTCGGGCTGCTGAAGACCGAGGACGGCGTCTCGCCGGGCGTCACCGGCCTGACGGTGCTCATCTCGCTCGTCGCCTTCACGCTGATCTACGGCACGCTCGCGGTCGTCGAGTTCAAGCTCATCGTCAGGGCAGCCCAGAAGGGGCCGGCCGACGCCCCCGAGCCCGACCCCGTGTCGGGCGAGATCCGCCACGAGGCGACGGTCTACTGATGCCCACCACCCCCACCGAACCGATGCGAGAAAGGCTCTGACCATGGACCTCCCCACCCTCTGGTTCGTGATCCTCGGGTTCTTCTTCGTCGGCTACTTCGTGCTCGACGGCTTCGACTTCGGGGTCGGCATGTCCCTGCCCTTCCTCGGTCGCGACGACACCGACCGGCGCGTGCTGATCAACACCATCGGTCCGGTCTGGGACCTCAACGAGACCTGGGTCATCGTCGCCGGTGCGTTCCTGTTCGCGGCCTTCCCCGAGTGGTACGCCACGCTGTTCAGCGGCTTCTACCTCCTGATGCTGCTCATCCTGCTGGCCCTGATCGCGCGGGGCGTCTCGTTCGAGTACCGCCACCAGCGTCCCGAGTCCTCGTGGAAGCGCCGCTTCGACCTCATGATCGTCGTCGGCTCGGCCGTGCCGGCGTTCGTCTGGGGGCTGGTGTTCGCCAACGTCGTGCAGGGCGTGCCGCTCGACGAGGGGCACAACTACACCGGGACGTTGGTCGACCTGTTGAACCCCTACGCCCTGCTGGGCGGTCTCACGACCCTGCTGCTCTTCTTCACGCACGGCGTCGTGTTCGTCACGCTCAAGACCGAGGGCGGCATCCGTGACCGGGCCCGGCGCCTGGCCACCCGCGCGGGGCTCGTGACGATCGTCGTCGCGGCGTCCTTCCTGGTCCTGACCTCGCTGATGCACGGGACCCTCGCCTCGGTGGTCCTCTCGGCCGGGGCCGCCGTCAGCCTGATCGCCTCGTTCGTCGCGAACCTGCGCGGTCGCGAGGGCCGGTCCTTCGGCCTGATGGCCCTCACGATCGCCCTGGCGGTGTCGAGCCTGTTCGCCGCGCTCTTCCCCTGGGTGATGCCGGCGAGCAACGATCCGGCGAACGGTCTCACGATCGCCAACGCGTCGAGCTCGACCTACACCCTGACGATCATGAGCTGGGTGGCCCTCGTCTTCGTCCCGCTCATCCTCGGATACCAGGGCTTCACCTACTGGATCTTCCGCAAGCGGATCACCCGGGCGACGATCCCGGCCGCGCACTGAGGCGACGTCCGTGAAGCCGCTCGACCCGCGCCTCCTGCGCTACGCCTCCGCCGCCCGGGTGTTCCTGGGGCTCGGTGCCGTGCTCGGCCTCGCGCAGACCCTCGCGATCGTCGCCGTGGCCTGGTTCACCACGACGGCCGTGGTCCAGGTCGTCGACGGGCGCGTCTCCGGTCTCTCGACCACCCTGCTGGGGCTCGGGGTCTCGGTGGCGGCACGATCGCTCGTCGCCTGGGCCCTCGAGGTGACGGCCGCGCGGGCCGCGGCGCAGGTCAAGAGCCAGCTGCGGGCCCGGGTCGTCCGCGCCGTCGCCGACCGGGGGCGCGCCTGGGTCGACCGCCACTCCTCGGCGCGCGTCGCGACGCTCGTCGGCCCCGGGCTCGACGCCCTCGACGAGTACTTCGCGCGCTACCTGCCGCAGCTGGTGCTGACGGCCCTGGCGACGCCGCTGCTGATCGTCGTCATGGCGCTCCACGACTGGTTGTCGGCCCTGATCGTCGTGCTGACCCTGCCGTTGATCCCCGTCTTCATGGTCCTGATCGGGTGGACCACGCGGGCCGCCCAGACCCGGCAGTGGGACCGCCTGACGCACCTCGCCTCGTCGTTCGCCGACGCCGTGGGCGGGGCGTCGACGCTGAAGGCCTTCGGTCGCGAGCGGCGCCAGGTCGAGCGGATCGGTCGCATCACCGACGACTACCGGGTCGAGACGGTCACGGTGCTGCGCGTGTCGTTCCTCAGCGGCTTCGTGCTCGAGCTCGCGGCGTCGCTGTCCGTCGCACTCGTCGCCGTGTCCATCGGCATCCGGCTCGTCGAGGGGTCGCTGGGGCTGACCGCCGGGCTGTTCGTGCTGTTGCTCACCCCCGAGGCCTACCTGCCCCTCCGCCAGGTCGGAGCCAACTACCACGCCGCGGCCGACGGGGTCGCGGCGGCCGACGACGTCTTCGAGCTGCTCGACGACGAGGACGGCGACGTCACGCCCCGGTCGTCCAGGGCGACGACCGACGCCGATCCGGCCGCGGCCCTCCCCGAGGCCGACGCGCTCGTCGTCGACCGGGTGTCGGTCGGCCGAGGAGGCGCGGTGCGGCTGGCCGAGACCTCCTTCGTCGCCGAGACGGGTCGCGTCACCGCGGTCGTCGGACCGAGCGGTGCCGGGAAGTCCACCTTGCTCGACGCCGTGCTGGGGCTCGAGCCGTGCGAGGGACGGGCCGTCTGGCGCTCGTCGGGCCGCGCGCCCGCCCGCCACGAGATCGCCTGGTCGGGCCAGTCCGCCCAGTTGTCGTCCGGCACCGTCGCCGAGAACGTCGGCCTCGGCGACGAGGACGGGCCCGCCACCGAGGCCGTCGTCCGCGCCCTCGACCTGGCCGGCGCGGCCGGCCTCGACCCGGCGCTCGTGCTCGGGGCCGGCGGCGAGGGGCTGTCCGGCGGCCAGGCGCAGCGGGTGTCGGTGGCCCGGGCGCTGTACCGGCTCGACCGGGTCGGGGCGCGCCTCCTGCTGGTCGACGAGCCCTCGTCCGCCCTCGACCGGGTCACCGAGGCCCGGGTCGTCGAGGGCCTCCGTCGCATCGCGGCCACGGGCGTCGCCGTGGTCGTCGTCACGCACCGCCGCGCCGTGAGCGACGCGGCCGACGTCGTCGTCCCGATCGGAGGCCCCTCGTGACCCGCTCGTTGCTCCGCACGGCTCAGCCCGCCGGGCGCCGCGCCGCCCCCGGCCTGGTCTTCGGGTCGCTGAGCGCCCTCTCGGCGGTGGCCTTGCTCGCGGCGTCGGCGTACCTCATCACGCGGGCCGCCGAGCAGCCGCCGATCCTGTACCTCTCGCTCGCCGTCGTGGGCGTCCGCGCGTTCGCCCTGACCCGCGCGGTCTTCCGCTACCTCGAACGGCTGTCGAGCCACGACGCGGCCTTCCGTCAGCTGGCCGTGGTCCGCACCGAGCTCTACCGCCGACTGATCCGCGTGGCCCCGGCGGGTCTCGGCCGCACCGATCGCGGCGACCTGCTGGCGCGGGTCGTCGGTGACGTCGACGCCCTGCAGGACCTTCCCCTCCGGGTCGTGCAGCCGCTCGTGGTGTCGGGCCTGACCTCGGTCGTCGCGGTGATCGGCGTCGCCCTGGTGTCGCCGATGGCGGCGGTCGTCCTGGCAGGCGCACTCGTCGTCGCGTTCGTCGTCGGCTGCGTCGCCGCGGACCGGCTCGCCCGCCGCAGTGAACGCACCCTCGCCGACCGGCGGGGGGCGCTCTCGGCCGCCGTCGTCGACCTCGTGCAGAACCTCGACGTGCTCGTCGCGTTCGAGGCGGTGGACCGCCAGCTCGCCCGGGTCGCTCGACTCGACGACGACCTGCGCCGCGCCTCCTCGCGTCGGGCCCTGACCGGGGGTGTCGTCGCCGCCGTGCTCTCGGCGCTGTCGGGTGCCGCCGTGCTCGCGACGATCCCCGTCGTGGCGCCCGACGTCGCCTCGGGCGGGCTGACCGGTCCCGCCTTCGCGCTGGTCGCTCTCGTGCCCCTCGCCGTCTTCGAGGTCGTCGGTGCCGTCCCGACGGCCGTGCTGGCCTGGCGTCGCGTGCGGGCGAGCGGTGACCGCGTCGACTCGGCGGTGCCGGTCGACGTGCCGGCCGGCGTCGTCGACGACGACCACGTGTCCGGCGAGGCGGACGTCACCGCCTCCGACCCTCTCCGAGCCCACGGGCCCGCCGTGCCGGCCTCCGTGCCCGCGCTTCGCCTGCGAGGGGTCTCGGCGACCTGGCCGGGGGCGGCGGGCCCCGCGCTCCGCGGCGTCGACCTCGACGTGGCCGTCGGCGACCGCCTCGTGGTCGAGGGGCCGAGCGGCGCCGGCAAGACCACGCTGGCGTGGGTGCTGGCCCGCTTCGTCGAGCACACGGGTCGCTACGAGGTCGGGGGAGTCGACACGGCGATCCTCGCCCCGGCCGCCGTCCGGGCCACGGTCGGCCTGATCGAGCAGACGCCCTACCTCTTCGACGAGTCCCTGCGGCAGAACCTGCTCTTCGCCCGCGACACCGCCACCGACGACGACCTGCTCGCGGTCCTGGACCGCGTCGGGCTGGGCCGCTGGGCCGCCGAGCGCGGCGGGCTCGACGCACCGGTGGGCGAGCGCGGCGTCCTCGTCTCGGGTGGTCAGGCCCAGCGCATCTCGCTCGCGCGTGCCCTCCTGCGGGGGTTCCCGGTGCTCGTGCTCGACGAGCCGACGGCCGGACTCGACCCCGAGACCGCCCGGCGGCTCGTGCACGACGTCCTGACCACCGCCCGTGACGACGGCTCGACGGTCGTCGTGATCTCGCACGTCGAGGTGCCGGCCGAGCTGGTGACGCGGCGCGTGCGCCTCGAGGCGGGCCGCCTCGACGAGGTCGAGGTGGGCTCCGAGGTCGGGTCCGAGGTCACGCCCGACGACGGGGCCGGCGCCTGACGCGTCGAGGCACCGATCGCGGCCCGGTGGGGGTCAGCCGTCGACCGGTCGTCGCAGGCGGTCGAGTCGGCCGCGCCAGAGCGCCAGGCGCCCCGGCTCCTCGGCGGGTGCCGGGCCGTCGATCCAGCCGGTGACGATGCGGATGCCGTGCAGTGCGCCGAGGCTCCAGACCTCGAACCCGTCGAGCTCGTCCGGCCGGGTGCGGTCGTGCAGCACGTCGACGCCGAGGACGGCGGCCAGCGTCGTCAGGCTGCGGACCGTGACGCCCGGGAGGCGCGCCAGGTCGTCCGACGGGAGGCAGAGGGCGTCCCCGCGCCACCAGACGATCGAGCTCCAGGCGCCTTCGACGACGTGCCCCTCGGGCGAGAGCAGCACGGCCTCGCCGGCCCCTCGGGACCGCGCCTCGGAGACGAGCGAGCCGAGGGCGGCGAGGTCGGGCCCCTTGACCGTCGGTCGCGTGCGGGGGTCCCGGTCGGCCGTGGCGAGGACGACCGAGCGGTGACGCAGGGGAGCGGGACGGAGGCGCAGCCGCAGCCGTGCCCGGTCGCCGTCCTCGGCTCCGTCGCCCGCGACGAGCTCGACGCGGGGGAACCAGGCTCCCGCCCGGGGGAGGACCGCGAGGGCCGCCGTCCAGAACGCCGACACCTCGTCCGCGTCGGGCGCCCCGGGCACCTCGGCGATCGACCCGGCGAATCGGTCGCGGTGCACGTCGAGGGCGAGCACCGAGCCGTCGTCGACCAGCCACGAGTCCGCCACGAGGAGGCGCGGGTCGGCGTCCGCCGCCCCTCCGCCCCCGCGCGTCGCCAGCTCGTCGCCCTGCCAGACGTGCAGCACGTCACCACCCGGCCGCTCGCCACTCATCGGGTCGGGTCTCCGCTCATAGGATCAAGGGTATGCGTCCCGCGGTCGTCCGTTCCTCCCTGCCGTGGCGCGACCCCGAGGCCGTCGTCCGGCACCTGGCCGCGACCGGCGACGTGGTCTGGCGCGACGCCGGGGACGGCGCCGTGCGGGGCCGCTCGGTCGTCGGGTGGGGTCGGGCCGCGACGGGCGACGTGCGCGACGGCGGCGCCGACCGGCTCTGGCAGGCGGTGCGTGACGACCTGGTCGACGTCGAGCCCGACAGCCATCCCCTCGGCTGGGCCGGCTGGCTCGGCTACGGCTTCGGCTGCCGGCTGCTCGACCGCGACGCCACCGAGGGGCACCGGCGGGCAGCCACCGCCTCCACCGTCGCCGCCGACGGGGACCCCGCCGACCTCGCCCTGCTCGACGTCGACCGTGCCCTGGTCTTCGACCACGCCGCACGCTCGGTCGAGGCCGTCGCGCGGGCCGGCGACCCGTGGGCACCCTCCCTGGTCGAGGCCTGGGCCGACGTGCCGCCCGAGCCTCCGGTGCCCGGGCCGACCCGCGCCTCCTCGGGGGGCACCGCCCCGCCCACCGCCCGCTGGCGGCACCGCCCCGACGAGTACCTCGACCTGATCGAGGGGTGTCGGCGGGCCATCGCGGCCGGCGAGGCGTACCAGCTCTGCCTGACCACGGCCGTCGACGTCGTGGGGCCGGTGGACGCGCTCGAGGCCTTCGCGCGCCTCCGTCGGTCCTCGCCGGCGCCGCACGCGTCGTTCGTGCGCATCGGCGACGTGGCCGTCGTCGGGGCGTCGCCCGAGTCGTTCGTCGAGGTGACGGCCGACGGCCGGGTGTCGTCGGCGCCGATCAAGGGCACGCGACGCCGCGGGTCGGGCGCCGACGACACGGTGCTCGCGCGCGAGCTCGTCGAGAGCGAGAAGGAGCGCGCCGAGAACGTCATGATCGTCGACCTGGTCCGCAACGACCTCGCCCGGGTGGCCCTGCTCGGCACGGTCGAGGTGTCCGAGCTGCTCGCCGTGCACTCATACGAGCACGTCCACCAGCTCGTCAGCACGGTGCGGGCCCGTCTCGGGGCAGGGTGCACCGCGGCCGACGTCGTCGAGGCGGCCTTCCCCGCCGGGTCGATGACCGGTGCCCCGAAGCGACGGGCCGTCGAACTGCTCGCCGACCTCGAAGGAGCGCCCCGGGGGGTCTACTCGGGCGCGACCGGCTGGCTCGGGCGCGACGGCTCGGCGAGCCTGGCGATGACCATCCGCTCGATCGTCGTCCACGGGGCCCGGGCGGCGGGTGCGGGACGGCCCGCGCGACCGGCGGGTGCTCGCGTCGGGGTGGGCGGCGGCATCACCATCTCGTCGGTGCCGGTCGACGAACGCGACGAGGTCGAGCTCAAGGCGGCGGCCCTGCTCGCCGTGCTCGGCGTCCGTACCGCCGACGGGGCCCCGGTCCGCATGTCGTGACGGCGCGTGCCGTTCGGTAGCCTTGGCGAGGATCGCCGAGCCCGGCGCACGTCGCCGTGCCCTCGCACGGACGGTCCGCCCCCACCGCACCGACTGCCAGCAGTGAATGAGAGCCCCGTGGCACACGAGCACGACACGACCGCGACCGACGCCTCCTCGGCCATCCCGACCCACGACGGCGTGCCCGAACGCGAGTACGACGTCGCCCGCCTGCAAGAGAAGTGGCAGGCCCGGTGGGACGCCGAGCAGCCGTTCGTCGTCGACCCCGACGACAAGCGGCCGCGCAAGTACATCCTCGACATGTTCCCCTACCCCTCGGGCGACCTGCACATGGGCCACGCCGAGCAGTACGCCCTCGGCGACATGGTGACGCGGTACTGGCGCCAGCAGGGCTTCAACGTGCTGCACCCGATCGGTTGGGACAGCTTCGGGCTCCCCGCCGAGAACGCGGCCATCAAGCGCGGCGTCGACCCCCGCGAGTGGACCTACGCGAACATCGCGCAGCAGAAGCAGAGCATGAAGCTCTACGCCCCGTCGTTCGACTGGAGCCGGGTGCTGCACACGAGCGATCCCGAGTACTACAAGTGGAACCAGTGGCTGTTCCTCGAGATGTACAAGAAGGGCCTGGCCTACCGCAAGGACAGCTGGGTCAACTGGGACCCGGTGGACCAGACCGTGCTCGCCAACGAGCAGGTGCTGCCCGACGGCACCAGCGACCGGTCGGGCGCCGTCGTGGTCAAGAAGAAGCTGACGCAGTGGTACTTCAAGATCACCGACTACGCCGACCGTCTGCTCGACGACCTCAACCAGCTCGAGGGCCGGTGGCCGACCAAGGTGCTCAACATGCAGCGCAACTGGATCGGCCGCTCGATCGGTGCGGACGTGCACTTCGCCATCGAGGGCCGTGACGAGAAGGTCACGGTCTTCACCACGCGTCCCGACACCCTCTACGGCGCGACGTTCATGGTGGTCGCGCCCGACTCCGACCTCGCGGCCGAACTCGTCGCCGACGCGACGGACGACGTCAAGGCGACCTTCGCCGAGTACCTCGTCGAGGTGCAGAAGGCGACCGAGATCGAGCGCCAGTCGAGCGAGCGCCCCAAGACCGGCGTGCCGCTCGGCCGGGTCGCGGTCAACCCGCTCACGGGCGACCCGATGCCGGTCTGGGCCGCCGACTACGTGCTGGCCGACTACGGCCACGGCGCGGTCATGGCCGTGCCCGCGCACGACCAGCGCGACCTCGACTTCGCCCGCAAGTACGACCTCCCGGTGCGCGTCGTGGTCGACACGAACGCGCCCGTCACGGGCGTGATCCCCAAGCTCGAGCTCGACGAGGACGGCCAGGCGATCCTGCCGGACGACCTGCCCGACCTGAACCCCCGCGAGACGGGCGTGGCCCTGACCGGCGACGGCCGACTGATGAACTCGGGCGCCCTGACCGGCCTCAGCAAGTCGAACGCGATCAAGCGCGTCGTCGAACTGCTCGAGGCGTCCGGCGACGGCGGGGCGGCCAAGACGTACCGTCTGCGCGACTGGCTGATCTCGCGCCAGCGCTTCTGGGGCACGCCCATCCCGATCGTGCACGGGGCCGACGGCGTCGAGGTGCCGGTGCCCTACGACGAGCTGCCGGTCCGACTGCCGTCGACCGAGGGCCTCGACCTCAAGCCGAAGGGCAGCTCGCCGCTCGGCGCGGCCGAGGACTGGGTGAACGTGCCCGACCCGCGCGACGGGTCGCCCGCGCGTCGGGACGCCGACACGATGGACACCTTCGTCGACAGCTCGTGGTACTTCCTGCGGTTCCTCGATCCCACCGACGCCGACCGGGCCTTCGACCCGGCCCAGGCCAGCAGGTGGGCGCCGGTCGACCAGTACGTCGGAGGCGTCGAGCACGCCATCCTGCACCTGCTCTACGCGCGCTTCATCACCAAGGTGCTCTTCGACCTCGGCCACGTCGACTTCACCGAGCCCTTCAGCGCGCTGCTGAACCAGGGCATGGTGCTGCAGGACGGCGCCAAGATGAGCAAGAGCAAGGGCAACGTCGTCAGCCTCTCCGACGAGATCGAGAAGCACGGCGTCGACGCCATCCGCCTGACGATGGCCTTCGCCGGCCCGCCCGAGGACGACATCGACTGGGCCGACGTCTCGCCCGCCGGTTCGGCCAAGTTCCTGGCCCGGGCGTTCCGTCTCGCGAGCGACGTCGACAGCTCGCGCGACGTGGTGTGGGCCGACGGCGACCAGGCCCTGCGCCGGGTCACCCACCGGTTCCTCGCCGAGGCCCCGGGGCTGAGCGAGGCGTTCAAGTACAACGTCGTCGTCGCTCGCCTGATGGAGCTCACCAACGCCGTCCGCAAGGCGATCGACTCGGGTCCCGGCGCGTCCGACCCGGCGGTGCGCGAGGCGACCGAGACCGTCGCGCTGGGGCTGTCGCTGTTCGCTCCCTACACGGCTTCCGAGATGTGGGAGAAGCTCGGCTACGACGGCGGTGCCCTCGCCACGTACGGCTGGCGGAAGGCCGACCCGACGCTGCTCGTCGAGACGAGCGTCACCGCGGTCGTCCAGGTCAACGGCAAGGTGCGCGACCGGCTCGAGGTGTCGCCCAAGATCGCCTCCGACGAGCTCGAGGCGCTGGCCCGCGACTCGGCGGCCGTGCAGCGCGCGATCGGCGACAAGCAGATCGTCAACGTCATCGTGCGGGCGCCGCGCCTGGTGAACATCGCGGTGAAGTAGGTACTCGGGGCGTCTCGTCCCCACTCGTCGACGGCCGCCCTGGTTCCCCAGGGCGGCCGTCGTCGTCCGTGCGGCGTGATGCGCGCTCGTACCGTGACGGGTCATGACCGTCAGCTTCCGCACCGCCGTCGACCCGTCCGAGCCGGGTGGTCCGCGGTGGCGCGTGGGGGTCGGGGCGGTCGTCGTCCTGCTCTTCGTCGTGCTGGCGGTGAGCGTCGCCGTGTCGGCCTTCGCCACCCGAGGAGGCGCGGCGGACGAGCTCGTGACCGTCGAGCCGGGCACCGGGGCCGAGGCCGGGGCAGGGGCCGGCACCGCACCTCCCGCGGGTGCCTCGGTCGTCTTCGTGCACGTGCACGGCCGGGTGGCGGCGCCCGGCCTGTACGAACTGCCGCACGGCGCCCGCGTCGTCGACGTGGTCGCGGCGGCCGGCGGGTTCACGGACGAGGCCGACCAGGCGGCGGTCAACCTCGCGCGGGTGCTGGTCGACGGCGAGCAGCTGCGGGTGCCGGCCGTCGGTGAGACCGCGGACGACGGGGTGGCGGGTGGTGGTGACGCAGCGGCGGGTGGACCGGCCGCGGGGGGAACGGCGACCGGTGGCGGGATGGGGGCCGGTGGCGGGACGGTCGACCTCAACCTCGCGGACGACGCCGCGTTGCAGACGCTGCCCGGGGTGGGGCCGGCGACCGCGGCGGCGATCCTGTCCTGGCGTGACGAGAACGGCCGCTTCCGCAGCGTCGACGACCTGCTGGGGGTGCCGGGCATCGGTCCGAAGACGCTCGAGGCACTGCGCGAGCGGGTGCGGGTGTGACGCCCGGTCGCGTCCTCGACCTGCGGCTCGGGGTGCCGGTGGCCGTGGCGTGGGTCGGGCTCGCCGTGGGTTCGACCCGGCCGGGGCTGTCGCCCGTCGTGGCCGCCGTCGCCCTCGTCGTCTGCGTCGTCGCGGTCGGGCTCGTGCTCGTGGCGCGGGTGGGCGCCCTCGCGGCCGGGCAGGTCCTGCTGGTGGTGGCCCTGAGCGCCGGGGCGTGCGCCGGGCTCACGGGCCAGGCGGCGGTGCGCGACGACCGCCGTCACCCGTCGGGGCTCACGACGTCGGAGGGGCACGCGGTCACCGTCGAGGGGCGCCTGCTCGACCGGGTCGAGGCGCGGTCCGACGTCCTGACGATGTCGGTCGACCGACTCGACGTCGGCTCGGGGACCGTGGCCCTCGGGGACCGCGTCCCGGTGCGGGTGTTCGGGGCGCGCCTCGACGGTCGCCGGTCGGCCGAGATCGGGGCCCGGGTGTCGGCCCGGCTCGTCCTGGGCCCGGTGAGGTACGGCGAGTCGGTCGCGTTCGAGGGGCGGGCGGTCGAGCCGCTCGGCGTCCGCGCCGAGCCCGGGCGGGCGTCGGCCTGGTCGAACGGTCTCCGCTCGGCCTTCCGTGCCGTGGCCGCAGACCTGCCGGGTGACGGCGGGGCCCTGCTGCCGGGGCTCGCGATCGGCGACACGTCGGGAGTGCCCGACGACCTCGACGACGACATGACGCAGGCGTCGCTCAGCCACCTGACGGCCGTGTCGGGCTCGAACTGCGCCGTGCTGGTCGCCCTCGTGGTGCTCGTCGGGTCGGTGCTGAGGGTCCCGCGGTTGCTGCGACTCGCGATGGCCGTCGTCGTGTTGGTCGCGTTCGTCGTGCTCGTCACGCCCGAGCCGAGCATCGTCCGGGCCACCGTCATGGCGGTGCTCGTCCTCGTGCACCTCGCCGTCGCCCGGCCGATCGCCGGTGTGCCCGTGATCGCGCTGGCGGTCGCCGGGCTGCTGTTCGCGGACCCGTGGTTGGCCCGTGACCTCGCCTTCGTCCTGTCGGTCCTCGCGACGTCGGGGCTGGTCGTGCTCGGAGGGCCGCTGACCGCCCTGCTGGCGCGCCTCGTGCCCGAACCCGTGGCGGCGGCCCTCGCCGTCCCCACGGCCGCGCAGCTCGCCTGCCAGCCCGTGCTGCTCGCCCTCGAACCGAGCATCGCCCTGCACGGCGTCGCCGCGAACGTGCTGGCCGGCCCGGCGGCTCCGGTGGCGACCGTGGGTGGGCTCGTCGTCTGCGTGCTCGCGCCCTGGACGCCCGCGACCGCCGCGGCCGTCGCCTGGGCCTCGTGGCTGCCGTCGTCCTGGGTCGCGGCTGTCGCCCGGTCGGCGTCGACCTGGCCGGGCACGCGACTCGGGTGGGACGCCTCGGCGCTCGGCGTCGCCTCCCTGGTCGGCGTGACGGCCCTCGTCGTGGTCGCCGTGGTGGCCCGGGCCCGCGGCCGCCTGCGGGCCGTCGCGACGACGCTGCTGGTGGGCGTGCTGGTGGCCACCGTCGGGGTGGTGGGCGGGCGCACCGTGGTGACCCGCGCCTCCGTTCCCGACGACTGGGTCGTCGCCCAGTGCGACGTGGGGCAGGGCGACGCCGTGCTCGTCCGCAGCGTGCGGGCCGTCGCCCTGATCGACGTGGGTGACGACGAGGCCGCCGTCGACCGCTGCCTCTCGACGTTCGGCGTGCGCCACGTCGACCTGCTCGTGCTCACCCACTTCGACCGTGACCACGTCGGGGCGATCGGCTCGGTCGTCGGCCGGGTCGGCACGGCCCTCGTCGGGCCCGTGGGGCGCTCGGACGACGCCGAGGTCGTGACCGCCCTGCGCGGCGGTGGCGCCGAGGTCCAGGAGGCGCGGGTCGGCACCCGGGGACGCCTCGGCGACCACACGTGGCGGCTCCTCTGGCCGCCCTCCGCGACCCCGGCGGGCAACGACGCCAGCCTCGTGGTGCGCCTCGACCCGGGCGGGTCCTGCCGGGTCGGGTGCCTCTCCCTGCTGGCCCTCGGCGATCTCGGTGAGACCGCCCAACGCCGTCTGGCCTCGTCACCCGACGGCGAGGAGGGGCTCGGGCGGGTCGACGTCCTGAAGGTGTCGCACCACGGGTCGGCGGACCAGCACGCCGAGTTGTACGAGCGGGTGTCGGCCCGCGTCGGCCTGGTCGGCGTGGGGGCAGAGAACTCATACGGGCACCCCACCGACGTCGCGCTCGACCTGGTCCGGGACGGCGGGGGAGTCGTGGTCCGCAGCGACGAGGCCGGTCAGGCCGCGGTCACGCCCGTCGGCCGTGACGGCGGCGACGTCGGCCTGCGGATCTGGCGGGAGCACGCGGGGTCCGCGGGTCGAGATCGCGCGTCCGACACGTCGGTGGCGTCCTCTAGCATCGGAGGAGGCGCGGCGGGCCCCGCGTCCGTGGGACGACGTCCGAGAGGCAGCATGGCAGCGCGAGCGAGTGGCAAGACGGCGAAGAAGGCCTCGGTCGCGATCGACCAGGTCGGGTGGGACAAGATCCGTCCCGCGGCCGTGGTGCTGGTGAGCGGGCCCGAGCAGTTCCTCGCCGACCGTGCCTCCCGCCAGCTGCGCGACCAGCTCGTCGCCGAAGACCCCAGCCTCGAGGTGCACGACCTCGAGGCCGACCATTACCAGCCCGGCGAGCTCGTGACGCTGGCGAGCCCGTCGCTCTTCGCCGAGCCACGTCTCATCCGCGTCTCGAACGTCGAGAAGTGCACCGACGCCTTCCTCACCGAGACGCTGCGCTACCTCGACACGCCCGCCGACGACACGACCCTCGTGTTGCGCCACGGAGGCGGGGTCCGCGGCAAGAAGCTGCTCGACGCCGTCCGGGGCGGCACCGGCGGCGGGCTCGAGGTCGTCTGCGCCGAGCTCAAGAAAGACACCGAGAAGCTCGAGTTCGCGGCCGCCGAGTTCGCCGCCGAACGGCGTCGCATCTCGCAGGGGGCCCTCCGGGCGCTCGTGACGGCCTTCAACGACGACCTGGCCGAGCTCGCCAGCGCGTGCCAGCAGCTGATCAGCGACGCCGCGGCCGAGATCACCGAGGCCACGGTCGAGAAGTACTACTCGGGTCGGGTCGAGACCAACGCCTTCAAGGTGGCCGACGCGGCCATCGCGGGTCAGCAGGGCGAGGCTCTGGTCCTGCTCCGCCACGCGTTGTCGACCGGGGCCGATCCCGTGCCCGTGGTGGCGGCGTTCGCGATGAAGATCCGCACCATGGCCAAGGTGCAGGGCTCGTACGGCGGCTCGGGTCAGCTCGCCTCGCGCTTCGGACTCGCCCCGTGGCAGGTCGAACGGGCACAACGAGACCTCCGGGGCTGGACCGAGGACGGGCTGGGCCGGTGCATCGAGCTGCTCGCCGAGACCGACGCGGCCGTCAAGGGCGCCGAGCGCGATCCGGTGTACGCGCTCGAGCGGATGGTGACCATGATCTCGACGCGCGGTTCGCTGCTGTCGTGAGTCGCGCGTCCTGACCGTCCGGTCACCTGTCCTGCGGGCGAACGGGGACGACGAAGGCCCCGTCTCGATCGAGACGGGGCCTTCGTCGTCGAGCCCGGGGGCTCGGGGGAGGGGAGCCTAGAGGGCGCCGACCTGCTTCGCGATGGACGACTTGCGGTTCGCGGCCTGGTTCTGGTGGATGACACCCTTGCTGGCGGCCTTGTCGAGCTTCTTCGACGCGAGGAGCAGAGCCGAGGTGGCCTTGTCCTTGTCGCCGGCGGCGATGGCCTCGCGGGTGGCGCGGACGGCGGTCTTGAGCTCGCTCTTGACGGCGCGGTTACGGTCCTGGGCCTTCTTGTTGGTGCCGATGCGCTTGATCTGCGACTTGATGTTTGCCACGTGAACTACTTTCTGGATTCTGAGTATCGGACGATGTGCGCCAGCCGAGCGTCCGACCGAGATGAATCGGTCGACCCGGTGCTGCCGCCGGTGATGGCCACCGGAGCGGCTCTCGGCTGCGATCGCGTTCCGCCACTGCAGACGTAACGCGCAAGCCAACAGGCAACGTTACCAGCAGCGAGCCCGACTCTCAACGAACGTCGACCGGTCGGCGTGCCGTGTCGTGCGGGGTACCGTGCCATCATGCCTCAGCTCGCACCCCACATGACCACCGTGCCCGCTTCCGGAATCCGTCGGGTCTACGAGCTCGCGGCGCAGCTCGACGGCGTCGACATGCTCGTGGTGGGCGAACCCGACGTGCCCGTCGCCCGCCACATCGCCGACGCCGCACGCCGCGCCTGGGCCGACGACCGCACCGACTACACGCCGAACGGCGGCATCCCGGCCCTGCGCGAGGCGCTCGTGGACAAACTCGCCCGGGAGAACGACGTGCACGTGGACCTCGAGCAGGTCTGGGTCACCGTCGGGGGGACGCAGGCCCTGCACCAGACGATGGGACTGCTGCTCGCAGCCGGCGACGAGGTGCTGGTGCCGGACCCCGGCTACACGACGTTCACGATGAACGCCCACATGCTCGACGCCGTGCCCGTGCCCTACACGTTGGCCCCCGAGCTCGGCTTCCACCCCGACCTCGACGAACTCGAGAACCTCGTCGGCGACCGCACCCGTGCCCTCATCGTGAACAGCCCGTCGAACCCGCTCGGCGTCGTCTATCCGGAGGAGACGCTGCGGCGCTTGCTGGACTTCGCCCGCCGGCACGACCTCTGGGTCATCAGCGACGAGGTCTACGAGTACTTCACCTACGGGCCGAAGCACGTCAGCCTGGCGTCGCTCGACGGCGACGACCGGGTGTTCAGCGTCTTCTCGATGAGCAAGACCTACGCCATGACGGGCGTGCGGGTCGGCTACCTCGTGACGCCCAAGGGCCTCGCGGAGACGATGCGCACGGTCCAGGAGGCGGCCATCAGCTGCGTCGCCGAGCCCGACCAGCACGCCGCCCTCGCCGCCGTCGTGGGGGACCACCAGCCCGTGGCCGATGCCCGCGAGCACTATCGGAGCAACCTCGACCTCGCCACGACGTTGCTCGACGAGCGGGGCATCCGGTACCTCGAGCCCACCGGCGCCTTCTACCTCTGGATCGACGTCAGCCACGCCTCGCAGGGCGACGTGGCGGCGTGGGCCGAGCGGTTCCTGCTGTCGGAGCGCGTCGCGGTCGCGCCGGGCAGTGCGTTCGGCAGGAGCGGCGAGGGGTGGATCCGCGTCTGCCTCGCGTCGTCACCCGAGGTGATCACCCGGGGGCTCGGCAAACTGCCGGCGCCGGGCGACCCCCGCTGAGATCCGGGGGTCAGCCCCCTGGGGTCGACGCGAGGGGCTTCCTAGGCTCGGAGCATGACGAACCAACCCGCGCACACGACCTTCTCCGCCTCCAGCACCGGCGTCCGTTCGCCCCTCGCCGTCTGGAGCCTCGTCCTCGGCCTCGCCTCGATCGGCTTCGGCTTCACCTTCGTCGTCCCGATCGCCGGCCTCGTCCTCGGCGTCCTGTCCCGCCGCCGTGAGCCCGAGGGTCGCACCATGGCGCTCGTCGGCATCGTCTCGTCCGCCGTCATGCTCGTGGGCACGCTGATCGCCCTGGCGATCGGCCTCGCCGTCGTCGGGGGCGCCGGCGTCCTCGCGCTCCTTCCCGGCACCGCGGCCTGACCCTCGGCCCGGCAGTCCCGCCCGGCGGTCCCGTCCCGCGTTCCGGCTCGCGCCTCCCGCGCCCGCGCTCGTCCCGCGCTCATCCCGCGGCCCGGCTCGCGTCGCCCGCGTCGGCAACTCCTGCCTGCCGTCGCACGCCCGACGCGACGCCGGGGAGTCCGACCGCCCGAGCGGCACCGGCCAGGAGTTGCCCGCACCGCCCCTCTGGCTCGCATCCCCCTCTGACCCACCCGCCGACCGGCCCACCCGCTCGCCCGCCCCGCGGCGTCCCGCGCGCACGGCATCCGGTGCGGCCACGGTGTCGGCAAGTCCTGCCCACCGTCACGGCGCGAGCCGTCGACCGGGGGAGGCGCGGTGCCGGTCGCGACACCGGGCAGGAGTTGCCGACGTGCGGCCCCGCGCGGGCCGACGCCCGATCCGTCGCCCGGGCGTGGGAGAATCGTGCGGTACCCCCGCCCACCACCCCCAGAGGATCGTGTGAGTCCCCAAGCAACCCGCGCACTCGAGCCGGCGTCGACCGAGCCCGAGTCCCTCCGCAACTTCTGCATCATCGCGCACATCGACCACGGCAAGTCGACCCTCGCCGACCGCATGCTCGGCATCACCGGTGTGGTCGAGTCGCGTGCGATGCGTGCCCAGTACCTCGACCGCATGGACATCGAGCGCGAGCGCGGGATCACGATCAAGAGCCAGGCGGTGCGCATGCCGTGGGAGCGCAACGGCGAGACCTTCGCGCTCAACATGATCGACACCCCCGGCCACGTGGACTTCAGCTACGAGGTCTCCCGCTCGCTGGCCGCGTGCGAGGGGGCGATCCTGCTGGTCGACGCGGCGCAGGGCATCGAGGCGCAGACCCTGGCGAACCTCTACCTGGCGCTCGAGAACGACCTCGAGATCATCCCGGTGCTCAACAAGATCGACCTCCCGGCGGCCGACCCCGACAAGTACGCCGCCGAGCTGGCGGGCCTGATCGGCGGCGACCCCGCCGACGTGCTGCGGGTCAGCGGCAAGACCGGAATGGGCGTCGAAGAGCTCCTCGACCGCGTCGTCGACCGCATCCCCTCGCCCGTCGGCGTCAAGGACGCACCGCCCCGCGCGATGATCTTCGACTCGGTCTACGACAGCTACCGCGGCGTCGTGACGTACATCCGCATGATCGACGGCACCCTGCACCCTCGCGAGAAGGTGCAGATGATGTCGACGAAGTCGACCCACGACATCCTCGAGATCGGCGTCTCGTCACCCGAGCCCGTCCCGAGCCAGGGGCTGTCGGTCGGCGAGGTCGGCTACCTCATCACCGGCGTGAAGGACGTCCGCCTCTCGAAGGTGGGCGACACCGTCACGACGTCGGCCAAGCCCGCGACCGAGGCCCTGAGCGGGTACACCGAACCGCTGCCGATGGTGTTCTCGGGGCTCTACCCGATCGACGGCAGCGACTACCCCCTCCTGCGCGAGGCCCTCGACAAGCTCAAGCTGTCCGACGCCGCGCTGGTGTACGAGCCCGAGACCTCGGTGGCCCTCGGCTTCGGCTTCCGCTGTGGGTTCCTCGGCCTGCTCCACCTCGAGATCGTCACCGAACGACTCGACCGCGAGTTCGGCCTCGACCTCATCACGACGGCCCCGAGCGTCATCTACGAGGTCACCACCGAAGACAAGAAGACCGTCACGGTCACCAACCCGAGCGAGTTCCCGGGCGGCAAGATCGCGAGCGTCAGCGAGCCCATGGTCAAGGCGGGCATCCTCGCGCCCAAGGACTACGTCGGCGTGATCATGGAGCTCTGCCAGCAGCGCCGCGGCACCCTGCTGGGAATGGAGTACCTCGGCGAGGACCGGGTCGAGATCCGTTACGCGATGCCCCTCGGCGAGATCGTGTTCGACTTCTTCGACAGCCTCAAGTCGAAGACGGCGGGCTACGCCAGCCTCGACTACGAGCCCATCGGCGATCAAGAGGCCGACCTGGTCAAGGTCGACATCCTGTTGCAGGGTGAGCAGGTCGACGCCTTCAGCGCGATCGTGCACCGCGACAAGGCCTACGCCTACGGGGTGCTCATGACGGGCAGGCTGCGCGAACTCATCCCGAGGCAGCAGTTCGAGGTCCCCATCCAGGCCGCCATCGGTGCCCGGATCATCGCCCGCGAGAGCATCCGGGCCATGCGCAAGGACGTCCTGGCCAAGTGCTACGGCGGCGACATCTCGCGCAAGCGCAAACTCCTCGAGAAGCAGAAAGAGGGCAAGAAGCGCATGAAGACCATCGGTCGGGTCGACGTGCCCCAAGAGGCCTTCATCGCCGCCCTCAGCGGCGACGTCGAGAAGAAAGACAAGAAGTAGGGTCCATGCGTCGAGCCACCCACACCGAGACCCGCACGACCTACGGCGAGGTCGGGGCGACGCAGGCCCCCGACCTCATGCAGTACCCGCCGAAGGGGTTCAAGCCGGCCGAGTACCGGGCCCGCGTCGGTCACGGCGACGCCCGCTTCGCCGCGGCCTGGATCGCCACCATGACCTGGCAGATCCAGGAGCGCAGCGGCATCCGCGTCCGGGTCGACAGCGTGCCGCCGGCCGACGAGAGCGAGTACACGCCCGTCCAGTTCGACGAGCACGGGCAACCGGTCGACGCTGCCGAGTGGGCGACCGCGCGTGACGAGTCGCGCTACTCGCCCGACGGCACGCCCTTCCTCACGGCGGGCACGACGGCCACGCTCAGCATCGAGGCCTACGGGCGCAGGGTCGAGGCCCCGGTGCGCGTCGTCTACGTGATCGACGAACCGAAGCGCAAGGGTTTCGCGTACGGAACCCTCGACGGCCACCCCGAGAGCGGCGAGGAGTCCTGGATCGTCGACCAGACCGACGACGGTTCGGTGTGGCTCTCCATCCGGTCGTTCTCGAAGCCGTCGAGCGCGAAGTGGCGCCTCGTGGCACCGTTCCTGCGGCGCACCCAGGCGCAGTACACGAAGCGGTACCTGCGGGCACTGAGCCTCAACGAGAAGGGCGAGCAGACCGACGAGGTCGTCGTTGTCGAAGACACCGAGGCCGGCGTCGGCGACCCCCGCGGTGACGAGCGCCCCCCGACCGGCCCGCGCGGCGACGCCGCGGGAACCGGCGCCTGACGGTGCCCGGAGCCCTTCCCCTCGGCGATCCCGCCCCCGTCGACGGACGCCTGCCCGAGACCGTCGCCGTCGGCGCGGACGACCGCAACTTCGGGGTCTACCTGCACGTCCCGTTCTGCCGCGTGCGCTGCGGGTACTGCGACTTCAACACCTACACGGGCGACGAGCTGCGAGGCGCTCGTCGCGACGACTACGCCGGGCAGGCCGTCACCGAGATCGAGCTCGGGGGCCGGGTGCTGCGCGAGGCGGGGCTCCCGCCGCGCCGCGCCTCCTCGGTGTTCTTCGGCGGGGGCACCCCGACGATGCTGCCGTCGAGCGACCTCACGTCGATGCTCCACGCGATGGTCGACACCTGGGGTCTCGAGCCCGGCGCCGAGGTGACGACCGAGGCGAACCCCGACTCGGTCGACGCCGCGTACCTGCAGCAGCTCGCCGACGCCGGCTTCACGCGCGTCAGCTTCGGCATGCAGTCGGCCGTCCCGAGCGTTCTCGCCACCCTGGAGCGCACGCACGACCCCGAGCGCATCCCGTTCGTGGTGCGCTGGGCCCGTGACGCGGGGCTCGACGTCAGCCTCGACCTCATCTACGGCACACCCGGCGAGACCCTCGACGACTGGAGGCGTTCGCTCGACGTCGCCCTCGAGCAGGAGCCCGACCACCTCTCCGCGTACTCGCTGATCGTCGAGGACGGCACGAAGCTCGCCCGCCAGATCAAGCGGGGCGAGGTCCCGATGCCCGACGACGACACCGCGGCCGACATGTACGAGATCGCGGACGACCGGCTCGCCGACGCGGGCTACGACTGGTACGAGGTCAGCAACTGGTCGCGTGGCGTCGAGCACCGTTCCCGCCACAACCTGGCGTACTGGCAGGGCCACGACTGGTGGGGCGTCGGCCCGGGCGCGCACAGTCACGTCGGTGGCGTCCGCTGGTGGAACGTCAAGCACCCCGCCGCCTACCAGCAGCGCATGGCCGCGGGCGAGTCGCCGGCTGCCGGGCGCGAGACCCTCGACGACGAGACCCGTCGGGTCGAGCGCGTCCTGCTCGGGGTGCGCATCCGCGAGGGGCTGTCCACCTCCGAGCTCGACGACGACGGACGCCGGGCCGTCGGTGGCCTCATCGCCGACGGCTGGGTCGAGGGGCGTCCGGCCCTGCAGGGTCGTGTCGTGCTCACGCGCGAGGGGCGGCTCATGGCCGACGCCGTCGTGCGGCGTCTGCTGCCCGACTGAGCGTCCCGATCGTCCTGATCGCCGCCGCGCCCCGCGGTGGCGACCAGGAGGCGCGGGCCCGGAACGCAGGAGGCGCGGCTCCCGGGGGAGTCGCGCCTCGCGTGGTGCCCGTCCGGGCCGGTCGACCGTCTACTTGACGAACTCGATGGTCAGCGGGTACTTGTACCACTCGCCCTTGTTGGCCGCGACGGCGGCGATGATCGAGAAGATGATCACGAGGATGCCGGCGACGAGGGCGAGCACCCCTCCGATGACGATGATCGACAGGATCGCCGAGATCACGTAGACGATGGCCACCGTGATCTGGAAGTTCAGCGCGGTCCTGGTGTGCTCCCGGATGAACGGGCCGCGGTCCTTCAACACGAGGTAACCGACGAGGGCGGGGACGAACGCGAAGAGGATCCCGCCGAGGTGGATGAGCGTCGACCAGAGCTTCTCGTCCTCGGGGCGCATCGGCTGGACGGGCTGCGGCTGGTAGCCGGGCTGCTGGCCGAAGCCGGGGCCGGACTGCTGGCCCTGGCCGGGCTGACCCTGGCCGGGCAGACCCTGCCCGTACGGCTGGCCGGGCTGACCGTTCTGGCCGGGCTGGCCGTTCTGCGGGCCGTTCGGCTGGGCGGGAGGGTTCTCGGTCATGGCTGCACCTGTTCGTGAGTGTCCTGCGGATGTCCCCGCCACCCTAGGGCAGCCGGGTGCGGCCCGAGTAGGCCTCGCGACGGAGGTGTCGTACGATTGGCAGTCCGGCACGTCGAGTGCCAGGCCCGGTCGCCCGGCGTGCGGACGACCCGGGGGACGTCGAGCGAAGAGAGGTGCGTCATGGTCTCCGAACGCGGTCTCGAAGTGCTTCGCGTCATCGTGCACGACTACGTCGCGTCCCGCGAGCCGGTCGGGTCGAAGTCCATCGTCGAGCGACACCAGTTCGGCGTCTCGGCGGCGACCATCCGCAACGACATGGCGCTGCTCGAAGAAGAAGAGCTCATCGCGGCACCGCACACCTCGTCGGGACGCGTGCCGACCGACAAGGGCTACCGGCTCTTCGTCAACCAGCTCGCCGACCTGCGCCCGCTCAGCGCGGCCCAGCGGCAGGCCATCGAGACGTTCCTGGGCGACTCCACCGACCTCGACGAGGTGCTCGGTCGGACGGTCCGGCTCCTGTCGCAACTCACCAACCAGGTGGCCCTGGTGCAGTACCCCACCTTCTCCCGGGCCCGCGTGCGTCACGTCGAGCTGGTCAGCCTGGGCGACGGTCGCGTCATGACGGTGCTGATCACCGACAGCGGCCAGGTCGAGCAGCGGGTCGTCGACATCCGCACCGCCGTCGACGAGTCCTTCCTGTCCGAGTTGCGGGCCGCCATCAACGCCGCGGTCGGCGGTCGGCCCCTGGGTGAGGCCTCCACCGCCCTCACCGACCTGCCGGCGCGGTTCCGTCCCGACCTCGCGGCGGTCGTCGGCGTGGTCGTCGCGAGTCTCACCGAGCAGATCGCCGCCGGACGTCAGGACCGCCTCGTCATGGCCGGTGCGGCGAACCTGGTGCGCACGGGCGACGACTTCAGCGGCGACCTCTTCCCCGTGCTCGAGGCGATCGAAGAGCAGGTGGCCCTCCTGCGGCTCTTCGGCGAGATGCAACTCGACGCCGTCGACGTGGCCGCGAGCATCGGCCGCGAGAACGCGTCGTTCGGGTTGTCCCAGGCGTCCGTGCTGGCCAGCGGGTACTCCACGCAGGGCAGCGAGATCGCGAGGCTCGGCGTGCTCGGGCCCATGCGCATGGACTACTCGACCAACATGGCGGCGGTCCGTGCCGTGGCGCGGTACCTGTCGTCGCTGCTCACCGAGCGGTAGCCGACCACCACGGCCCCGGCCGTCCCACGACCCCCATCCCCGTCCCGGTCCGCCGGGCCCGGCCCCGCCGGGAAGACCACCACACCACACCAGAGGCAGACGAGAACCAGTGGCAGATCATTACGACGTCCTCGGAGTCGACCGTCAGGCGACCCCGGAAGAGATCAAGAAGGCGTACCGCAAGCTCGCCCGCGAGCTTCACCCCGACGTCAATCCCAGCCCCGACGCGTCCGAACGGTTCAAGGACGTCACGCACGCCTACGACGTGCTCAGCGACCCGCAGCAGCGCGAACGCTACGACCTCGGCCCCCAGCCCGGCTTCGGTGGCGGCGGCGGAGGCGGGGCCGCCGGCTTCGGCGACATCTTCGACGCGTTCTTCGGCGGCGGTGGCCAGGGCCAGCGTCAGGGTCCGCGGTCCCGGCGGGAACGCGGGCAGGACGCGCTCCTGCGCCTCGAGGTCGACCTCGAGGACATCGTCTTCGGCACGCAGCGCGACATCGAGGTCGACACGGCCGTCCTCTGCGACACGTGCAGCGGCTCGTGCTGCGCACCCGGCACCTCGCCCCAGACCTGCGACATCTGCGGGGGCTCCGGTCAGATCCAGCGCACCGTGCGCTCGCTGCTCGGCAACGTCATGACGTCGAGCCCGTGCGGGACCTGCCGTGGCTACGGCACCGTCATCCCCAACCCCTGCCCGACGTGCCAGGGCCAGGGGCGCGTCCGGGCCCGACGTTCGATCCCCATCGACATCCCCGCGGGCGTCGACACCGGACTCCGGCTCCAGCTGCCCGGTCAGGGCGAGGTCGGCCAGGCCGGTGGCCCGAACGGCGACCTGTACCTCGAGGTCAAGGTGCGACACCACGACACCTACAGCCGCAACGGCGACGACCTGCTGGCCACGCTCGAGGTGCAGATGGCCGACGCCATCCTCGGCACGTCGACGACGCTCACCGGGCTCGACGGCGAGATCGAGGTCGAGATCAAGCCCGGCACCCAGAGTGCCGACATCCTCACCGTGAAGGACCGCGGCATCACCAGACTGCGCGGGACGGGTCGCGGCGACCTCAAGATCGGCGTCCAGGTGGTCACCCCGACCAAGCTCAGCCACAAGGAGCGCGAGCTGATCGAGAAGTTCGCCTCGGGTCGCCGCTCCCCGGCGCCCGAGCTGTCGCACTTCCAGCAGGGTCTCTTCGGCAAGTTGCGCGACCGCTTCCTGAACTTCTGATCGTGGCGCACTTCTACCTGGTCGACGACCTGGCCGCCGCCGAGGTCGGCTCGAGCGTCGAGCTGACCGGTTCCGAGGCCCGACACGCGGTCACGGTCAGCCGGGTGCGGGTGGGCGAGCCGCTGACCCTCGGCAACGGACGGGGGCTGGTGGTCCAGGGCGAGGTGTCCGAGGCGGCCCCCGAGCGGCTGGTGCTGCTCGCGACCCGGGTCGTCCGGCACGAACCGCCGACGACGCGACTGGTCCTCGCCCAGGCGCTGGCCAAGGGCGACCGCGACGAACTCGCCGTGCAGGCCGCGACCGAGCTCGGCGTCGACGAGATCGTCCCGTGGGCCGCGGCGCGCAGCATCTCCCGCTGGGAGGGCCCCAAGGTCGCCAAGGGCCTCACCCGCTGGTCGTCGATCGTGCGCGAGGCGACCAAGCAGTCGATCCGTCCCTGGTCGCCCGAGGTCTCGGGGCTCGCGACGACGCGGCAGCTGGCCGAGCGCGCCTCCCGCGATCTCGTCCTCGTGCTCGAGCCGTCGGCCGAGCAGGCGCTCACGGCGGTCGACCTGATCGCAGGAGGCGCGGTGCCCGGCCGCGTCGTCGTGGTCGTCGGTCCCGAGGGCGGGGTGTCGCCCGCCGAGCTGCACCAGCTCGCCGAGGCGGGTGCCCGCGCCGTGCGCCTCGGGGACGCCGTCCTGCGGACCTCCACGGCCGGTCCCGCCGCGCTGTCCGTGCTGAGCGCGCGACTCGGTCGCTGGTGACCTCGACGCCCCCCGGGGCCGTGTCGGCGGTCGTCGCTACGATGGGCAGCATGTCCGAGACCTCCGACGAGCCCACCGTCTTCAGCCGCATCGTCGCGCGCGAGATCCCCGCCGACATCGTCTTCGAGAGCGACGCGGTCATCGCCTTCCGCGACATCGCGCCCCGGGCACCCGTCCACCTGCTCGTGGTGCCCAAGACCCAGGCGTACCGCGACGTCGTCGAACTCGCCGCGGGCGACCCGGCGTTGCTCGCCGAACTGGTGGCGACCGCCTCCCGGCTCGCGGCCGACCCGGCAGCGTTCGGGGAACACTCCGGGTCCGAGTTCCGTTTGATCTTCAACACCGGCGCATCCGCCGGGCAGACCGTGTTCCACGTGCACGCCCATGTGCTCGGTGGACCCCTGGAGGAAGGCACCCTTGCCCACTAGCGACACGAACGCCACCGGCCCCTCGACACCGACGACGGGTGACGACGTCCGTCGTGTCGACGTGACCGTCGACGGCGTCGCCATGGTCCAGCTCCTGGGCCCGCAAGACCGCCTGCTGCGTGCGGTCGAGAAGCAGTACCCCGACGTGCGCGTGCTCGTCCGCGGCAACGAGGTCACCCTCGAGGGGCCCTCGTCGGCCGTCGGCAGGGCCGAGGGCCTCGTCGACGAGCTCGTCTCGATGGTCCGCGGCGGTCACGACCTCGGCCCGGCCGAGGTCGCGACGTCGGCCCGTCTGCTCGCCTCGGGGCAGGGCAGCCCGTCCGAGGTCTTCGGGCAGCCGATCGTCACCAGCCGCGGCAAGGGGGTCCGGGCGAAGACTCGGGGCCAGAAGGACTACGTCGACGCGATCGACCAGCACACCATCACCTTCGGCATCGGCCCGGCCGGCACCGGCAAGACCTACTTGGCGATGGCCAAGGCCGTCCAGGCGTTGCAGCGCCGCGAGGTCCAGCGCATCATCCTGACGCGCCCCGCGGTCGAGGCCGGCGAGCGGTTGGGCTTCCTGCCCGGCACGCTGACCGACAAGATCGATCCGTACCTCCGGCCGCTCTACGACGCTCTGAACGAGATGATGGACCCCGAGATCGTGCCCAAGCTGCTCGCGGCCGGCACCGTCGAGGTCGCCCCTCTCGCGTACATGCGCGGTCGCACCCTCAACGACGCGTTCGTCGTGCTCGACGAGGCGCAGAACACCACGCCCGAGCAGATGAAGATGTTCCTCACCCGTCTCGGATTCGGCTCGCGCATGGTCGTGACGGGCGACGTCACCCAGGTCGACCTGCCCACCGGTGCCAGCGGCCTCCAGCTCGTCACGACGGTGCTCGACGACATCGACGACATCCACTTCGCCCGTCTCACCAGCGACGACGTGGTGCGGCACACGCTCGTGGGCCGCATCGTCGACGCGTACACGACCTACGACGCCGAGCGTCAGGCCCAGCAGCACCGCCGTCTCGAGGCGGCGGACCAGCAGGCCGACGCTCGCGACCGCCTGCCGAAGAAGGGAACCCGGTGAGCATCGAGGTCGCCAACGAATCCGCCGTCGAGGTCGACGAGGCCACGATCCAACGTCTGGCCACCTTCGCGCTCGACCAGATGCACGTGCACCCCGAGGCCGAACTCGCGATCGTGTTCGTCGACGAGGCGGCGATGGAGCAGCTCCACGTCCAGTGGATGGACGAACCCGGTCCGACCGACGTGCTGAGCTTCCCGATGGACGAACTGCGCCCCGGCACCGAAGACGAACCCACGCCGGCCGGCCTGCTCGGCGACATCGTCGTGTGTCCGCAGGTGGCCGTGGCCCAGGCCGCCACGGCGGGGCACAGCCCGCTCGACGAGATGCTGCTCCTCACCTGCCACGGCATCCTGCACCTCCTGGGGTTCGACCACGCCGAACCCGACGACGAGCGTGAGATGTTCGGTCTGCAGCGCGAGATCCTCGCGGCCTTCGCCGCGTCCGACACGAGTCGGTGACGCCGTGATGGTCACGGTCTTCGTCGTCGTGGCGGTCTTCCTGGTGGTCTTCGGCGGCCTCCTGGCCGCCGCCGACTCCGCACTAGGCGTCCTCAGCCGCCAGGACCTCCTCGACGAGGCGGACGACGATCCGCGTCACGCGACGGCGTTGACCGCCATCGCCGCCGACGTCGGGGCGCACGTCAACGCCGTCAACTTCGTGCGCATCCTCGCCGAGACGTCGGCGGCCGTCCTCGTGTCGCTGTCGTTCGCCTTCTCGGTCGAGCCGTGGTGGCTGGCCCTGCTGCTCTCGGCTCTCATCATGACGGTCGTGTCGTTCGTCCTCGTGGGCTCCAGCCCGCGCAGCGTCGGTCGGGCCCACGCCCGCGGCCTCGTGCGTCTGACCTCGGGTCTCGTGCGGTTCGTCCGGGTCGTGCTCGGGCCCCTGGCCGACGCCCTGGTGGCGGTCGGCAACCGGGTGACCCCCGGACGTCCGCGCAGCGCGTCGTTCTCCTCCGAAGAGCAGTTGCTCAGCATGGTCGACGAAGCCACCGAGCTCGACGTCCTCGAAGAGGACGACCGCGAGCTCATCCACTCGATCTTCGAGTTCAGCGACACGGTGGTCCGCGAGGTGATGGTGCCCCGCACCGACATGGTCACCCTCGACGCCACGGCGTCGGTCGGTTCGGCGATGAGCCTCTTCCTCGGTCGGGGCGTGTCCCGGGTCCCGGTCGTCGGTCGCGACTCCGACGACGTCGTCGGGATCGTCTACCTGCGCGACCTCGCCCGGCGGTTGCACGAGCACAGCGGCGACGACTCGGCCCCGGTGACGACGCTCGCCCGCCCGGCCGTCTTCGTGCCCGAGTCCAAGAAGGCCGACGACGCCCTCCGGCAGATGCAGCTCGACAAGAACCATCTCGCGATGGTCGTGGACGAGTACGGCGGCATCGCCGGCCTGGTCACGCTCGAGGACCTCATCGAAGAACTCGTCGGCGACATCAGCGACGAGTACGACCGCGAGGTCGCCCCGCAACGCGAGGTCTCCGCGGGGGTCTTCCGGGTGAGTGCCCGTCTCCCCGTCGACGAGCTCGGCGATCTCTTCGGCCTCGAACTCGACGACGACGACGTGGACTCGGTGGGAGGGCTGCTCACCAAGGTCCTGGGACGCCTGCCCGAGCAGGGCTCGGTCGTCCGCGTGTCGGGCCTCGTCCTCACGGCCGACCGCACCGAGGGGCGTCGGCACGACCTGCAGACCGTGCTCGTCGAGCGCGATCCCGACCTCGCGGACGCCCAGGCCGCGTTCGCCGACGCCGCTCGCGACGACTGAGCGTCCGGTCGTCGCGACCCTCCACCTCCCACCAGTTC
Source organism: Frigoribacterium sp. ME-P-080 (assembly GCF_030209595.1). Classification (NCBI taxonomy): domain Bacteria; kingdom Bacillati; phylum Actinomycetota; class Actinomycetes; order Micrococcales; family Microbacteriaceae; genus Frigoribacterium; species Frigoribacterium sp. ME-P-080. The sequence goes on along the minus strand of NZ_JARVRR010000004.1, from coordinate 533,314 downwards.
CCGCACGTTCACGAAAGGCCCCCATGTCGACCACCGGAGACGACCTCACCCCCTCGGCCGCGCCTCCTCGGGGGTCGACCTACCGCGCGGGGTTCGTCTCGTTCGTCGGGCGGCCCAACGTCGGCAAGTCGACGCTGACCAACGCCCTCGTGGGGCAGAAGGTGGCCATCACCTCGTCGAAGCCGCAGACGACTCGACGAGCGATCCGCGGCATCGTGCACCAGGCGACCGGCCAGCTCGTCCTGGTCGACACCCCGGGCATGCACCGTCCGCGCACGCTGCTCGGCGAGAGGCTCAACGACATCGTCCAGACCACCCTCGGCGACGTCGACGTGATCGGGTTCTGCGTGCCGGCCGACGAGAAGCTCGGGCCGGGGGACCGGTTCATCAACGAGCAGCTCGACCAGTACCCGCGGGCCAAGAAGGTCGCGATCGTCACCAAGACCGACGCCACGTCGCGGCCGGCCGTCGCCGAGCAGTTGCTCGCGGTCAGCCGTCTGCGCGACTGGGAGGCCATCATCCCGCTGTCCGCGGTCAGCGACGTGCAGCTCGACGTCCTCACGGCCGAGCTGATCAAGCTCATGCCGCTGTCCCAGCCCCTCTACCCGTCCGATGCGGTCACCGAAGAAGGCCTGACCGACCGGGTGGCCGAGTACGTCCGCGAGGCCGCGCTCGAGGGCGTGCAGGACGAGCTGCCGCACTCGCTCGCGGTGACCATCGACGACATGGTCGAGCGTGACGACAAGGACCTCCTCGAGATCTACGCCAACCTCTTCGTCGAGCGGGACAGCCAGAAGGCCATCGTCATCGGCAAGGGCGGTCAGCGCCTGCGCGAGGTGGGCGAGCGTGCCCGCGCGCAGATCGAGCCGCTCGTCGGCAAGCAGGTGTTCCTCTCGATCCGGGTGAAGGTCGCCAAGGACTGGCAACGCGACCCGAAGCAGCTCGGTCGACTGGGGTTCTGACGCCCCCTCCCGGTCGTCCGGGCCCGTCCCGGGCAGGAGGGTCGTCCTCGTCCCTGCGGATGATCGTGGTGGTCCCGAGGTCGTTCGCGCACGGCGGCCGCCCCGGACCGGCCGCCGTAGGTCGTACGGTGGTCGGGTGATCTTCCGACGCCTCGCGCCCTACCAGGTCGCCGTCGACCTGTCGGCGGCGTTCCTGCTCGGCGTGGTCGGCCTGGTGTTGTCCGACGGCGTCGTGACGACTCCGTTCGTCGTGCTGGGCATGACGGTCACGTTCGCCCTGCGCCGCCTGTCGCCGGGGCTCGCCCTGACCCTCGCCTGGCTGGTCGCCGCGTCCCAGATGATCACGGGCAGCACGCCCGGTGTCACGAACCTCGCGATCTGCGCGGTGCTGTACTCCACGGCGGCGTACGGGACGAACCGGGTGAAGTGGTCGGGCCTGGTCTCCGTGGGCGTGGGTGCCCTCCTGGGCACCTTCTACCTCTCGTTCGTGCAGCAGAGCCTGTTCGGCGTCGACTACGACATCTATGCGGTGACCGACGTCGTCCGCATCCTCCTGCAGCTGGGGATCAGCCTCCTCGGATTCCTCGCCCTGCTCGGTCTGCCCTGGGCCGGGGGACTGCTGGCCCGGGCGCGATGGTCCGAGCGGCTCAGCCGTGAGGCGCGGCTCATCGCCGAGCGCGAGACCGCCCGGGCCGAGAACGACGCCGCGCGGGCCGAACGCGAGGCCGCCCGGGCCGAGCGGGACATCGCCGTCGAGCAGGAACGCAACCGGATCGCCCGGGACATGCACGACGTGGTCGCCCACTCGCTGGCCGTCGTCATCGCCCAGGCCGACGGGGCCCGGTACGCCGCCCGGGTCGACCCGACCTCGGTCGACGGGGCGCTCACGACGATCGCCACGACGGCTCGGGAGGCCCTCGGCGACGTCCGGGTGCTGCTGGGTCAACTGCGGCACAGCCAGGGCGAGGCGCCCCAGCCCGCCCTCGGCGATCTCGACCGTCTGCTCGACCAGATGCGCGGGTCGGGTCTCACGGTCGACCTGCTCGTGACCGGCGAACCACAGGTCCTCGGGACCAACCGGCAGCTCGCCGTGTTCCGCATCGTGCAGGAGAGCCTGACCAACGTCCTGCGGCACGGTGCCGTCGACCAGCCCGTCGGCCTCCACTTCGACTGGCGCTACGAGGCGTTGCACCTCGTGATCTCCAACGTCGTGCGGCCGCCGACGCGTCCGCTCGACACGTCCGGCGACGAGCGACGGGGCGGCCACGGGCTCGACGGCATGCGGGAGCGCGCCACCCTGGCGGGCGGCTCGCTCACCACCCAGAACGCCGACGGACGCTTCGTCGTCCACGCCATCGTGCCGACCCTGGCACTGACCCAAGAGGTACGCATCCGATGATCGACATGCCCGGCCGTTCGACGGCACCCATCCGCGTCGCCCTGGTCGACGACCAGGCCCTGTTCCGTGCGGGCATCAAGATGCTCGTCGGCTCGCAGCCCGACCTCGAGTTCGTCGGCGAGGCCAGCAACGGCGAGGAGGGCGTGGCGATGGTCGGGCGCACCGCTCCCGACGTCGTCCTCATGGACATCCGCATGCCGGTGATGGACGGCATCGCGGCCACCACCACCGTCCTGGCGCAGGCCGAGACGGCCTCCCGCCGCCCGCCGCGCATCATCGTGCTGACGACCTTCGACCTCGACGAGGCCGCCACTCGCGCCATCCGGGGAGGCGCGAGCGGCTTCGTCCTGAAGGACGCCGACCCCGAGTTCCTGCTCGCCGCGATCCGCACCGTGCACGCGGGCAACGCCGTGATCGCGGCGTCGGCCACGCGTGAACTCTTCGAGCACTTCGACGGCCGGGCCTCACGCGCCCGGGCCGTGCCCGCGTCGTTCGGCACCCTGACCACCCGGGAACGTGACATCTTCGACCTCGCGGCGCGGGGCCTCAGCAACGCCGAGATCGCGTCGCGGGAGTTCCTCAGCGAGGCGACGGTCAAGACCCACATCAGTCGGGTCCTGTCGAAGTTGTCCCTGCGCGACCGGGTGCAACTGGTGGTCTACGCGTACGAACACGGGCTCGCCGAGTAGTTCGGCTCAAGCGCGCTGCCACGGCCGTCGCCGACGGGGCGCCCCGGTGCGACGTGTCGGTGCCGTGTGGTGGCTGATCACACCTGATGAGGCTGCTGAGACCGGGGGGCACGGCTCGTGTCGAGAGACTCCGAGGCGGCAGAGTGTCACCTGGGTGGCCATCACCCCGATCCTCCGCCGAAAGAAGCTCTCGCATGGACTGGTTGCTGTCGGTTCCGCTCTTGTCCACGACGATGCTGCTGACGGTGGACGTCGTCGCCGCCCTCGTCGCCGTCGGGCTCCTCGTCCGCCCGCGGACCCGACGCACGTGGTGGCGGTGGATCGCCCTCGCGGTCCTGCTCGGGGCCGGCCTCGGCGCCCTCGCGACCTGGTGGCTCGGCGACGTACGCGACGTGCTGGGCCTGTCACCCACCTGGGTGGATCGCCTCTGGGTCGCCGCCGTGGTCGCCGGCGTCGCTGTCGTCGTCGTCAACCTGTTCCGCACCCGGTGGTGGCGGAAGCTCGTGGCCGTCCTGGCCGTCCTGGTCTTCGCCCTGGCCGGGGGCCTCGCCCTGAACCGGGACGGCAGCGTCTACCAGAACCTGTCCCAGGCGCTCGGTCGGGACGAGGTGCCCGCCCTCCCGGCGACCGCCGCCGCGCCTCCGTCCGCGGCGCCCGGCTCGACGGAGTTCGACCCGACCCTCTGGTCGACCTGGAAGGCCCCCGCCGACCTCCCGGCCGTGGGACGGTACGGCAGCGTGGCCATCCCCGGCGCCGTCTCGCACTTCCCCGCCCGTGACGCCGTCGTCTATCTGCCCCCGGCGGCCCTCGTGGCCGACGCCCCCGCCCTTCCCGTGATGATCATGCTCTCGGGACAACCGGCCGAACCGAGTTCGGTGATCACGGCCGGCCACCTCGTCGAGACGCTGGACGCCTTCGCGGCGAAGAACCACGGGCTCGCGCCGATCGTCGTCGTGCCCGACCAGCTGAGCGCCGACGCCCACAACCCGATGTGCGTCGACGGCGCCCTGGGCAACAGCGCCACCTACATCACCACCGATGTGGTCGACTACATGACGAGTCACTTCCACGTCGCCACCGGGCCGCGGGCATGGGCGATCGGTGGGTTCTCGCAGGGGGGCACCTGCTCGATCCAGTTCGCTTCGGCGCGGCCCGACCTGTTCTCGACCTTCATCGACGTGTCGGGTGAGCTAGGCCCCTCGATCGGCGACGAGAAGACCACGATCGACCAGGGCTTCGCCGGGAACCGAGCGGCCTACGAGGCGGCCCGACCGCAGGCGATCATGGCCGCGCACGGGCCCTACGAGGACACCGCGGCGTTCTTCGCCGTCGGCGCCACGGACGGTCGGTACGGCCAGATCATGACCGCGAACTCGGCGGCCGCGGCGAAGGCCGGCATGACGGTGACGCGCTACGTGTCCCCGGGCAGCGGGCACGACTGGACGACCGCGACGAACGGCTTCGCCCACGGCATCGGACAGTTCTACCCGCGCCTCGGCCTGAGTGCGACGGTGCAGACACCGTGAGCGGCGAGCTGGCCGGAGCCGACGCCGGTGCCGGGGCCGGCGCCGGCGCCGGCGCACCGACGGTGCCGACGGCCTCCACGACGGCACCCCCCGGGCCGGCACCCCACGAGCCCGACCCCCACGAGCCGGGGCGTGCGCGCCGGTTCGTGGACGGCGTCGCGACCCGCGTGGTGGCGTTCGTCGGCGGCCGTCCCGTCAGTCTCGCCCTCGCGCTGCTGCTCGTCGTGCTCGCGCTCGCCTCGGGCAGCGTGACGCATGCGCCGAGCGAGCGGCTGCGCGACCTCGTCGGAGCAGGGCTCGACCCCTTCGAGGACCGCACCTCATGGCTGCTCGTCGTCGGCTCGGTGTTCTTCGCCGGCAGTCCCGCGCAGCTCGTCCTGGCCGTGGTCGGCGTGCTCGTCCTCGTGGGCACCGCCGAGCGTCGCATGGGCTGGTCCCGCACGGTGGCCGCCTACCTGGTGACGGCCGTCGTCGCGACCGGGGTCGGCGTGGCGGTGCAGGCCCTGGGGCAGGCGGTCGGCGAGACCTGGGCCCTCGAGGTGGCGGCCGAGTCCACCCTCCACCCGCTCACCCCCGCCCTCGGCACGATCATGACCGCCAGCGCGTTCTCCGGACCCCTCTGGCGACGGCGCATCCGGCTGGTCGGATTCTCGTGCGTGTTCGCCTTCGTGCTCTACGACGGGCACCCGGCCGGTCTCTACGCGCTGATCGGCGCCCTCGTCGGGCTCGCGTTCGGGGTGGTGCTGACCGGTCGCCCCGCCGAACGCGGCTGGTCGCGCAGTTCGCACCACGAGGTACGCCGCCTCGCGTCGACCATCGTCGCGGTGACCGCGCTGGGTCCCGTCCTGACCCTCCTCACCCGCAGCCCGATCGGGGCCCTCTCGCCCCTCGGCATGCTGTTCCGCGACGTCCTCCCCGGGCGATCGCTCTCGGCCGCGTGCGCGGCCGCGGGACAGGGCGCACCGGACCGGCACGCGCCTCCGATCGGAGCCTGCGCGCGCGCCGCGGCCCTCGCCGGCATCGACACCGTCCCGACGGTCCTGCTGAGCCTGCTGCCGCTGGCCGTGCTGCTGCTCTGCGCCTGGTACCTGCGGCGGGGACGTCGCCTCGCCCTCGACGTGGCCGTCGCGGTCAACGGGCTCCTCGCCCTCTTCGCCGGTCTGTACTACGTGGTGCTGCCCGTCACGACCGATCCGGTGGTCGACCAGCCCCGACACGTGGTCGAGAGGGTGGTGCTCGCCGGGCTGGCGGTCGCCGTGCCGGCCGCGGTGGCCCTCGGGCTGTTCCTCCTGCGCCGTCATTTCGGCGTCGGTGCCGAGGGGACGCGACGACCGCGGTTCGCGCTCGTCGTCGTGCTGTCGGGTCTGGTGCTGGCGGTGACGTTCGCCGTCGTCGGGTGGCTGGGGCGCGCCTCCTTCGTCCCGACGATCGAACCGTGGACGTTGCTGCTGGACGTGCCCGAACGCTTCGTGCCGGTCGGGTTCGTCGGGCTCACCCGCATCGGACCGGTGCCGGACGGCGGGCTCGTCCGGGCCGCCTTCGAGTGGGTGGGGCCGGTCTGGTGGCTCGTCGTCCTGGTCGGGCTCGGGGTGGGCGCGACCCGGCCGGGAGACGTCCGTCCCGACGCGGCGCGCACCCAGGTGCGCGACATCGTCCACCGCGGGACCCCCGGCACGCTGTCGCACATGGCCCTCTGGGAGGGCAACCGGTACTGGTTCACGGAGGACAGCCTCGCCGCGGTGGCCTATCGCGTCGTCGCGGGCATCGCGATCACCACGGGCGAGCCGCTCTGCGCGGCCGACCGGCTCCGCGAGGTGACCCGCGAGTTCGCCCGGTGGTGCGACGACCAGGGCCTCACCCCGGTCTTCTACAGCGTGCGCGGCGAGCTCTCGCCCCTCTACGACGAGATGGGGTGGGCGACGCTGCCCGTCGGCGAGGAGACGGTGCTGCACCCGGCCACCTTCGCGATGACGGGCAAGAAGTGGCAGGACGTCCGGTCGAGCATCAACCGTGCGACGAAGAACGGCGTCCGGGCCGAATGGACCCGGTACGCCGACCTCCGTCCCGCCGTCGCCCGCCAGATCGGCGAGATCAGCGAGCAGTGGGTCGCCGAGAAGGACCTGCCCGAGATGGGCTTCACCCTCGGTGGCGTCGACGAGTTGCGCGACCCCGACGTGGCGCTGATGCTCGCCCTCGACGAGGACGACTCGGTCCAGGCCGTGACGAGCTGGCTGCCCTCGTGGCGCGACGGGGTCGTCGTCGGCTGGACGCTCGACTTCATGCGACGTCGGCCGGACAGCATGAACGGCGTCATGGAGTTCGTCATCGCCTCGTCGGCCCTGGCGATGAAGGAGCAGGGCGTCGAGTTCCTGAGCCTGTCGGCGGCGCCGCTGGCGACCGGTGCGCCGTTCGACGGGCCGTCGACGCAGACGGAGCGCGTGCTCGCCTTCCTCGGGCGCGTGCTGGAGCCGGCCTACGGGTTCCGCACCCTCCTGGCGTTCAAGAAGAAGTTCCAGCCCGACTTCGTCCCGCTCGTCATGGCGTTCCCCGATCCGGTGCAGCTCCCGGCCATCGGCACGGCACTCGGCCGCGCCTACCTGCCCGACCTCTCGGTCGGAGCCGTCGTGCGGCTCGTCCGCACGGTGGTCTGATCGGGCGGGGGAGCCGAGGAGGCGCGGTGCCGGTCCGCGACGACCCGCGCCTCCTCGGTCGGTGCTAGCCTCGTCACGTGTTCACCGGCCTGCTCCTCCTTAGCTGCCGCGGCGAGTCCTGACCCAGGCCCCCCTCGTCGCGGAGTTCGTCGTCGGCCGACACCCCCGCGAAGAGCAGCCCCTCGAGGGCGAGAGAGACCACAGGACATGAAGAACGCACAGCAGCCGTCGGCCATGCCGATCCACAAGTACCGGCCCTTCCACGAGCAGATCGCCGTCGACCTGCCCGACCGCACCTGGCCGTCCAAGCGCATCACCGAGGCGCCCCGCTGGTGCGCCGTCGACCTGCGCGACGGCAACCAGGCGCTGATCGACCCGATGAGCCCCGAGCGCAAGCGCATCATGTTCGACCTGCTGGTCGGCATGGGCTACAAAGAGATCGAGGTCGGCTTCCCGAGTGCCTCGCAGACCGACTTCGACTTCGTCCGCAGCCTCATCGACGAGGGGGCCATCCCCGACGACGTGACGATCCAGGTGCTGACCCAGGCGCGCGAGCACCTGATCGCCCGCACCTACGAGTCGATCGCCGGTGCCAAGCAGGCCATCGTCCACCTGTACAACTCGACGAGCGTGCTGCAACGGGACGTCGTGTTCCGCACCGACCGTCAGGGCATCGTCGACATCGCGCTCGAGGGCGTCCGCCTGTGCCTCGAGGCCGAGAAGACCATCCCCGAGACGGCCGTGTTCTACGAGTACTCGCCCGAGAGCTACACCGGCACCGAGCTCGACTTCGCGCTCGACATCTGCAACCAGGTGATCGAGGCCTTCGACGCGACGCCCTCGCGACCGGTGATCGTCAACCTGCCGGCGACCGTCGAGATGGCGACCCCCAACGTCTACGCCGACTCGATCGAGTGGATGCACCGTCACCTGGCCCGTCGCGACAGCGTCATCCTGTCGCTGCACCCGCACAACGACCGGGGCACCGGCATCGCGGCCGCCGAGCTGGGCTACCTGGCCGGCGCCGACCGCATCGAGGGCTGCCTCTTCGGCAACGGCGAGCGCACGGGCAACGTCGACCTCGTCGCACTGGGCATCAACCTGTTCACCCAGGGCATCGACCCGCAGATCGACTTCAGCGACCTCGACATGGTCAAGCGCACCGCCGAGCACTGCAACCAGCTGCCCGTGCACGAGCGCAGCCCCTGGGCCGGCGACCTCGTCTACACGGCGTTCTCCGGTTCGCACCAGGACGCCATCAAGAAGGGCTTCGAGGCCATGGCCGCGACCGCGGCGTCGCGCGGGGTCGACGTCGACGCGCTCGAGTGGGCGGTGCCGTACCTGCCGGTCGACCCCAAAGACCTGGGACGCAGCTACGAGGCGGTCATCCGCGTCAACTCGCAGTCGGGCAAGGGCGGCGTGGCCTACCTGCTGAAGGCCGACCATGCCATCGACCTGCCACGCAAGCTGCAGATCGAGTTCAGCGGCGTCGTGCAGTCGCGTACCGACCAGGAGGGGGGCGAGATGACGAGCGCCCACATCTGGTCGATCTTCCAGGACGAGTACCTCCCCGCCGACGAGGCCGACGACAAGTGGGGTCGCTTCGAGCTGACCCGGACGAGCACCGCGAGCGACATGTCGGGCGAGACCGTCCTCGACGTCGACCTGCGGGTCGGCGAGACGGTCGAGTCGACGTCGGCCCGGGGCACGGGGCCCATCGCGGCGTTCATCGCCGTCCTCGCCGAGCAGGGCGTCCAAGTCAAGCTGTACGACTACGTTGAGCACACCCTCAGCGCCTCGGGCGACGCCCAGGCCGCGGCCTACGTCGAGCTCGACGTCGACGGCACCCGGCTCTGGGGCGTCGGCATCGACGCCGACATCTCGACGGCGTCGCTCAAGGCCATCGTCTCGGCGGTGAACCGCGCCATCCGCACGACGACCGACGTGCGCGAGCTCGCGTCGGTCTGACCGTCCCGTCCCGTCCCGCCCCGCCCGACCCGACCCGACCCGCCCCCAGTGCCCTCGCGGTGCCGGGGGCGTCGTCGTGCCGGCGGTGTCGCGCCTGCGGGTGTCGGCAACTCCTGCCTCGTGTAGGGCGCAGGCGCCGAAGTGCGGCGTGTCCGGGTGTGTTGGCGCAGGGGGCAGGAGTTTACGACGGGTGCGGGCAACTCCTGCCCGGTGCCGCGCGAGGGCGCGGCTGTGCGGCGTGTCCGGGTGTGCTGGCGCAAGGGGGCAGGAGTTCCCGACGGGTGCGGGTAACTCCTGCCCGGTGTCGTGCGGGGGTGCGGCTGTGCGGCGTGTCCGGGTGTGCTGGCGCAGGGGACAGGAGTTGCCGACGGTGCGGGCAACTCCTGCCTGGTGTCGCGCGCGGGTGCGGGCAACTCCTGCCCGGTGTCGCGCGGGGGTGCGGGGGTGCGGCGTGTCGGGGTGCGCTGGCGCAGGGGGCAGGAGTTGCCGAGGGGGTGCGGCCCGGGCCCGACGAAGGACGACGGGCCCGACGAGGGGCGACGGGCCCGACGAGCGACGAGGGACGAGGGGCGACGGGCCCGACGAGGGGCGACGTGCCCGGCAACCGGCCCGACGCCGAGCCCGGCGACGGGCCCGGCGTCGAGACCGGGCGTCGAGACCGGGCAGCCGGACTCAGCGCGGACGACGCCAGCGGGGCAGCCGGCTGAGGGCGCGCTGCTCGGGCAGGGTCCAGCCGAACCGTACCGCCAGCATGCGGATGACCAGGGTGATCGACGTGCCCGCGATCGCGGAGACGGCCACGGGTGCGCCGAGCGTCACGGCCACGACCAGCACGACGGTGCCGCCGGCCGCCGCCACGGCGTAGAGCGATCCCACGTGCATCATCGCGATGGTGAGGTTCATCAGCAGGTCGCGGAGCACCGAGCCGCCGACGGCCGCGATGACCCCGACGAACACGGCCGGGATCTCGGGCAGTCCGAGCGAGAGCGCCTTGGTCGACCCGATCGCGCCGAGCAGGCCGATGGTCAGCGCGTCGAGCACGGTGATGACCCCGGCCAGCCGGGTGAACACGCGCTGGAGCGCCATGCCGACGATCGCCGCGGCGACGGCGACGAGCAGGTACCAGTTGCTCGACATGGCGCGCGGCACCTCGCCGAGCAACACGTCGCGCAGCACGCCGCCGCCGAGCCCGGTGGCGATCCCGATGATGGCGATGCCGAGCAGGTCGAGACGGCGGTCCTTGTACTCCGACGCGAACATCGCCCCCTGAAGGCTGCCGATGCCGACGGCGAGGAGGTCCACCCACAGGGGTACGGCGAAGGCTGTGGCGTGCACCTGACGTTTGTACCACGCGTGCGATGCTTGGTCGGTGCCCGTCTACCGTGATGAATGCGTCGTGTTGCGCACCCACAAGCTGGGTGAGGCCGACCGCATCCTCACGATGCTCAGCCGCAACCACGGCAAGATCCGGGCCGTGGCCAAGGGCGTCCGACGCACGGCGTCGAAGTTCGGGGCGCGCCTCGAGCCGATGATGGTCGCCGACCTGCAGCTCTACGAGGGCCGCTCGCTCGACATCGTGCAGCAGGCCGAGTCGCTCGGCTCGTACGGTGCCGTGATCGCGGCCGACTACGAGAGCTACACGGCCGGCAGCGTGATGGTCGAGACGGCCGACAAGCTGACCGAGGCCGAGGCGGGTCTGCAGCAGTACCTCCTGCTCGTCGGGGCCCTCCGCTCGCTCGCGCGGCACGAGCACGCGCCCCAGCTCACGCTCGACTCGTACCTCTTGCGTGCGCTCAGCATCGCGGGCTGGTCGCCGAGCTTCGGCGACTGCGCCGTGACCGGTGCCCCCGGGCCGCACTCGGCCTTCGTCGTCCAGCTCGGTGGCGTGGTGGCCGACTCGCACGCGCCTCCCGGCGCTCCGCGCTTGACGCAGGAGGCGCTGGCCCTGTTGGGCGCGCTGCTCACGGGGGACTGGGACCACGCCGAGGACGCACCCGACGCGACCCGCAACCAGGCGAGCGGCGTCGTCGCCGCCTACACGCAGTGGCACCTCGAACGGGGACTGCGATCGCTGCAGCACGTCGACCGGGTGCCCGGAAGAGAGAGACCGTGAAGAAGACCCACCGCGACGCCGCCGACTTCCGCCCCCTCGACTGGACGGGCGTCCACCCGCCCGAGATGCCGCGGGGCGCCGTGCCCGAGCACGTCGCGATCGTGATGGACGGCAACGGCCGTTGGGCGAACGGGCGCGGGCTCACCCGTGTCGAGGGCCACAAGGCCGGCGAGATGTCGCTGCTCGACGTGGTCGCCGGGGCGATCCAGATCGGCGTGAAGCACCTCAGCGTGTACGCGTTCTCGACCGAGAACTGGAAGCGCTCGCCCGACGAGGTGCGCTTCCTGATGGGCTTCAACCGTGACGTGCTGCACCGACGTCGCGACCAGCTGAACGCTTGGGGCGTGCGGGTCCGCTGGGCCGGGCGGAAGCCGCGGCTGTGGGGGTCGGTGATCAGGGAACTGCAGTTCGCCGAAGAGCTGACCAAGGGCAACGAAGTCCTGACGTTGACGATGTGTGTCAACTACGGCGGGCGGACCGAGATCGCCGACGCGGTGCGCTCGATCGCCGACGACGTCGCCGCCGGTCGGCTCAAGCCCTCGGCCGTCGGCGAGAAGCTGATCCAGAAGCGGCTGTACGCTCCCGAACTGCCCGACGTCGACCTCTTCGTGCGCAGCTCGGGCGAGCAGCGCACGAGCAACTTCATGCTCTGGCAGTCCGCCTACGCCGAGATGGTGTTCCTCGACCGGCTGTGGCCGGACTTCACCCGGACCGACCTCTGGCAGGCCGTCGAGACCTACGCCTCGCGCACCCGTCGTTTCGGGGGAGCGGTGGACGCCCCCGGCCCGGCCTGACCGGACGCCCGTCAGAACTGGATGTTCGCGCCCAGGAAGATCCGCTCGGCCGGCCAGAGGAACTGCAGGGTCAGCGGTCCGTCGCTCGCCCGGTGGAACCAGGCGTTGGCGAAGACGGTCGACTCGCCCGGCAGCAGGTACCAGTTCGCGCTGTCCGCCGGGAACTTCGACTCGAGCGAGGTCTCGTAGCCCAGCTGGGTCAACAGATCCTGCCCGGCGAAGACGTCCTGTGTGGCGAGGTCGTTGCCGTACGACGAGTAGTCGGCGCTCAGGTCGGTCAGGTCGAGCCGACGCTGCGAGTTGTTCGTCAGCACGTAGGCCGTGACCTCGACGTCGGTGCCCGCGGGGTAGGGGTCGGTGCCGTCGGGGCGGGCGTAGATCGAGGGCGCCGAGGTCGTCAGCTCGCCGACGCCGTAGACGTAGATGGTGAGGTCCTTGTAGTTGACCTGGCCGAGCAGCGTGCCCCCGGGGGCGAGGGCGTCGGGCTGCGACCCCGTGCCGCCGCCGGTGCCGGGAGCCCCGGTGACCTGGGGCTGCGGCGCGCCGGTGGCTCCCGGGCCGGGGGTCGACGCCGATCCGCCCGCACCGGCCGGGGTGAGGTCGTCGAGGCTCGGGAAGCAGCCGGTCAGCCCGACGAGGGCCAGCACCGAGACGGCGATGCCGACGGTCAGTCTTGTGCGCACGACCTGCACCTCTCCTGGTTCGTCGGGCCAGCCTAACCCGGCGCCGTGGACGGCTCGCCCCGTGGCACCGGCACGAGGCCCAGCGCGTCGCCGTCCACCTGCTCGAAGGCGTCGAGGACCGCCCGCACGCTCGGCACGCGGTCGCCGCCACGCCCGTGGACCACGTGCACGACGCGGGCGAGGCCGTCGTCGAGCTCCACCACCCGCACCCCGCGAGGCACGGCGGCGGACACGAGCGAGAGCCCCGGGAGCAGGGCGACGCCGAGGCCCGCCGCGACGAGGCCGAGCACGGCCAGGGCGTTGTCGGTCTCGAGCACGATCTCGGGCTCGAACCCGGACGCGGCGCAGGTCGCGAGCAGGTGGCCCCGGCAGCGGGGGCATCCGCCGATCCACCTCTCGTGCGCCAGGCCGCCGAAGTCGTCGCCTCGCGTGAACGGGTGGGCAGACGGCACGGCGAGCACCGTGCGGTCGACGAAGGAGGCGCGGTGCAGCAACCCGTCGAGGTCGTGTTCGCCCCCGGGGTCGCCCCCGTGACGGAAGGTGACCGCGACGTCCGCCGAGCCGTCGCGCAGTCGTGCCAGCGCCTCCGGGGGTTCCGCCTCGACGTAGTCGACCGTGAGGCCCGGATGCCGGTCGCGCAGGCGCGAGAGCACGTCGGGGACGATCGTCGACGACGCGCTGGGGAACCCGGCCAGGGTGACGTGGCCCGTCGCGACGCCGCCCAGGTCGTCGAGGTCCTGCCGCGCGGCGTCGAGGGCCGCCTGCACGTGGACGGCGTGCGCGGCGAGCCTGTGCCCGGCCTCGGTGAGGGCGACGCCGCGCCCGGCGCGGAGCACGAGCGGTTGCCCGACCTGGCGTTCGGCTCGACGCAACTGCTGGCTGATGGCGGGCTGACTGTAGCCGAGCAGGGCGGCCGCCGCCGTGATGCTGCCGGTGTCGGCCACGGCGCGGACGACGCGCAGGGACGCGAGGTCGAGGTCGTCGGGCACGGTCGAATCATAAGCCGCGGTGATGATCGGCCTCAGACACTGGTGGTTGTCCTCCGGTCTCGACGGGGGGAGCCTGAGGACATGACCGCGTCCCGACCCGACATCTTCGCCCCCGCACCGGGTTATCTGGCCGCCTGCACCATGGGCCTGCCGATGCGGTCCACGGTCGAGGCGTCGCGCGCCGACCTCGACCGGTGGTCGTCCGGTCGGGCCGGCCCGGCCGCCTACGGCGCCGTCGTCGAGGAGGCGCGCGCGGCCTTCGCGCGGCTGGCCCGGGTCGGCGTCGACCGCGTGGCCATCGCGTCGCAGACGTCGGCGATGGTCGCCGTCATCGCGGCCTCGGTCCCGGACGGCGCCGAGGTGCTGGTGCCCACGGGCGACTTCAGCTCGATCGTCTACCCCTTCGTGGTGCAGGAGGCGCGGGGCATCCGGGTGCGGAGCGTCCCGCTGGGCGAGGTGGCCGGCTCCGTCGGGCCCGGCACGCACCTCGTGGCCTGGTCGGCCGTCCAGTCCGCCACCGGCGAGGTCGCCGACGACGCCGCCATCGTCGCCGCGGCGGCCCGACACGGGGCGTTGACGCTGTGCGACCTCACGCAGGCGGCCGGCGTGAGGCCCGTCGACGCCTCGCGGTACGACGCCAGCGTCACGCACGCCTACAAGTGGTTGTGCTGCCCGCGAGGGGTGGCGTTCCTCACCGTGGGGGAGCGGCTGCAGGAGGCCATGGTCCCGGCCCAGGCCGGCTGGTACGCGGGCGACGACGTGTGGGCCTCGTGCTACGGCCCCGACATGAGCCTCGCCACGGACGCGCGGGCCTTCGACGTGTCGCCCGCCTGGCAGGCCTGGGCCGGGGCGCTGCCCGCGCTCACGACGTTCGCCGCGCTCGACCCCGACGAGACCTGGGCGCACGCCGCCGGGACGGGCGACGCGCTCTGCTCCCGGCTCGGGATCGAGGCGCAGGGCCGCGCGATCGTGACCTGGGCCGATCCCGACGGACGCGACCAGCGCCTCCTCGGCGACGCCGGTCTCGTGGTCTCGGGGCGCGCCGGTCGCGTCCGCGTGGCCTTCCACCTCTGGAACGACGAGGGCGACGTCGAGGCCGTCGCCGTCGCGCTCGGCCGGTGACGCACCGCCGGTAGAGTTGCCGGGTACCTCGACCGACCGGGCACCCAGCTCGGGCCTCAACTCATCGGAGCATCACACGTGGCAGCACCCAACCGTCTCGATTCCGTCATCGCCCTGGCCAAGCGCCGCGGCTTCGTCTTCCAGTCGGGAGAGATCTACGGCGGTTCGCGCTCGGCTTGGGACTACGGGCCCCTCGGCGTCGCCCTGAAGGAGAACATCAAGCGCCAGTGGTGGCAGACCATGGTGCAGGGCCGCGACGACGTCGTCGGCCTCGACTCGGCGGTCATCCTGCCGCGCCAGGTGTGGGAGGCCTCGGGGCACGTCGAGGTCTTCAGCGACCCGCTGGTCGAGTCGCTGCACACCCACAAGCGCTACCGCGCCGACCACCTGCTCGAGGCGTACGAGGCCAAGCACGGCCACCCGCCCGAGAACGGCCTGGCCGACGTCCGCGACCCCGACACGGGCCAGCCCGGCTCGTGGACCGAACCGCAGAACTTCTCCGGTCTGCTCAAGACCTTCCTCGGCCCGGTCGACAACGAGCAGGGCATGGCGTACCTGCGACCCGAGACCGCGCAGGGCATCTTCACCAACTTCGACAACATCCTGCAGTCCTCGCGCATCAAGCCGCCGTTCGGCATCGGCCAGATCGGCAAGAGCTTCCGCAACGAGATCACGCCCGGCAACTTCATCTTCCGAACGCGCGAGTTCGAGCAGATGGAGATGGAGTTCTTCGTCGAGCCCGGCAGCGACGAAGAGTGGCACCAGTACTGGATCGACCAGCGGTTCCAGTGGTACGTCGACCTCGGCATCGACCCCGAGAACCTGCGCCTCTTCGAGCACGCGGCCGAGAAGCTCTCGCACTACTCCAAGCGCACCGTCGACATCGAGTACCGCTTCCGGTTCGCCGGCGGCGAGTTCGGCGAGCTCGAGGGCGTCGCGAACCGCACCGACTACGACCTCAAGACCCATGCCGCCGCCTCGGGCAAAGACCTGACCTACTTCGACCAGGCCAAGAACGAGCGCTGGACCCCCTACGTCATCGAGCCCGCGGCCGGTCTCACCCGCTCGCTCATGGCGTTCCTCGTCGACGCCTACACCGAGGACGAGGCGCCGAACGCCAAGGGCGGCGTCGACAAGCGCACCGTGCTGAAGCTCGACCGTCGCCTGGCACCGATCAAGGTGGCCGTGCTGCCGCTCAGCCGCAACGAGCAGCTGTCGCCGATGGCCCGCGGGCTCGCCGCCGACCTCCGCAAGTACTGGAACATCGACTTCGACGACGCGGGCGCCATCGGCCGACGCTACCGCCGCCAGGACGAGATCGGGACGCCGTTCTGCGTCACGGTCGACTTCGACTCGCTCGAGGACGACGCCGTGACCGTGCGCGAGCGCGACACCATGGCCCAGCAGCGCATCCCCCTGGCCGGGCTGCGCGCCTACCTGGCCGAGCAACTGCTCGGCGCGTAGCCGCCGGGGCGCCTCGCGCCCGCCCCTCCGCGACGGGCCCCGGTCGTGCACGCGTTGCACGACGGGGGCCCGTCTGTCGTCGGCAACTCCTGCCTCCCGCCGCGACCCGCGCCGCCCACGCGGCGTGTCGCTGGCCCACGAGGCACGGGCCCGGAGTTGCCGACCGCCCAGCGCCTCCGCACCCCCTCGCGCTCAGCCGATCGCCGTGCGGCTCCGCACCCCCTCGCGCCGCCCCGCCGCTCCGCGCACCCTCGTGCCGCCCCGCGCCCGGTCGCGTCGACCCGTGCCGCCCTTCGCCTCCGCGCCCGGTCCGTTCGTGGGGCGATGCGTCGGCAACTCCTGCCTCGTGCCGCGACCCGCGCCGCCCACGTGGCGTGTCGCGGGCCCACGAGGCACGGGGCAGGAGTTGCCGTCGCCCGAGTCGCAGTCCCCGCGACGAGGTCTCGGCCCCAGGGGAGCCACGCGCGGCCACCGTCCCCAAGCCGCCCTCGGCCGCCCCGGGAGAGCGGCACCGCTCGGCACGCTGTCGGGCATGACCACGATCGCCGAACTCGTCTCCGATGCCGGTGGCCTGCTGCACAAGCGTGACCTGGTCGCGCTGGGTGCCACGGACCGCCACCTGACCATCGCCGTGCGCGCCCGCACGGTGCGTCGTCCCCGACGTGGCTGGTACTCGACGTGGCCGCCCCACGACCCGAGGTTCGTCGCCGTCGCCGTGGGTGGCCGGCTCACCGGGGCAGCTGCCCTGCACCAACTCGGTGCCTGGTCGTGGCGACGCCCGCGGATCACGGTCTCGGTACCCGAGACCGCCTCCCGCCTCCGCCGTCGACGGGGCGTCCGGGTGGTCTGGGACCCCGTCGCTCTGGGAGCCCGAGGCTCGACCTGGATGGTGGACCCACGTGACGCCCTCGCCCGCGCGGTCGTCGAGGCGGCATCGCTCGAGGACGCGGTGATCCTGGTCGACTGGGCCCGCAGCATGAGCCTCGTCATCGACGACGAGGACGCCGCCGAGGTCCTCGCCCGGAAGCGTGTCGATGCCGCGGGCCTGGTGGCCTGGAGCGACGGGGGAGCACAGAGCATCCTCGAGTCGGCGGCCGGGACGCGGCTCCGGTTGGCCGGGCACCACGTCGTGCGGCAGGTGCCCGTCGGCACCACGGGCAAGGTCCTCGACATGCTCGTCGACGGCATCGTCGGTCTCGAGACCGACGGTCGCGAGCACCACGAGAGGCGGTTCGACCAGGACCGCCTCAAGGACGCCGACATCGCTCTGGACGGGCTCGTCCCGTTCCGCGCGGGGACGATCATGGTGCGTGACCTGTGGGCTCGCACCTCGGCCGCGATCGACGCCCTGGTGGCCACGGCGGGTGGCCCCACGCCCGGGTCACGTGTCGGCAACTCCTGCACGCCCTGCGTGCTCGGCCCCCGCGGCCGCAGGAACTGGCGGCTCGCCGTACCCGGGCAACGCACGAGGCAGGAGTTGCCGACAAGGGAGGCGCCGGAGGGGGAGGAGCCTGAGGGGGGCGGAGGGACGGCGCGGGGAATGGCGGGGCCCGGCCGAGGGTTGGGCCTGCCGTGACCGCAGACCCAGCCACCCCGTCCGCGACCGTCAAGGTCGACATCTGGTCCGACATCGCCTGCCCGTGGTGCTTCATCGGCAAGCGCAAGTTCGAGGAGGCCGTGCGACGTTTCGACGGCCCCGTCGAGGTCGAGTACCACTCGTTCGAGCTCTCGCCCGACACCCCGGCCGACTTCGAGGGCGACGAGGTCGACTTCCTCTCGAAGCACAAGGGCATGCCCGCCGACCAGGTCCGCGGCATGCTCGACACCGTCGCCGGCATCGCGTCCGAGGTCGGCCTCGCCTACGACTTCGAGCACCTGCAGCACACCAACACGGTCAAGGCGCACGAGCTGCTCCACTTCGCCAAGGCGAACGGGCGTCAGGCCGAGATGAAGGAACGCCTCCTCCACGCCTACTTCGAGGAGGGCCGCCACGTGGGCCGCGTCGACGATCTCGTCACGTTGGCCGCCGAGGTCGGCCTCGACGAGCAGGAGGCGCGCGACGCTCTCGAGACCGGGCGTCACCTCGACGACGTGCGGGGCGACCAGGCCCAGGCGCAGGCCTTCGGCATCACCGGCGTCCCGTTCTTCGTCCTCGACGGCAAGTACGGCATCTCGGGCGCCCAGGCTCCCGAGACGTTCGTCCAGGCCCTCGAGCAGGTCGCCTCCGAGGTGGCCCGATGAGCGATTCCCGCGGGGCCGGGGCCGGGTCCGTGGCCGGGCTCGCGACGCCGTCCGCGCCGTTGACCATGCTCGGGGCACCGGGCGCCGTCGCCTGCGAGGGGGACTCCTGCCTGGTCGTCCCCCCGGTCGCCGAGGGCACGTCCGCGGTCGGGTCCCCGGCCGCCGAGCCCGGGAGGCGCGGCGTCAGTCGCTGACGTCGGCCACGGTCGCGTCGTACGCGGCGACGAGGTCGTCGGCCTCGACGAAGGCGCTGAAGCCGTGTGCTCCGGCACCCAGGGCGACGCGCCTCCCCACGATTCGGGAGTCCGCGACCACGGGCCACGCGGTCGAGCTGCCCAGGGGGGTGATGGTGCCCCGCTCGTACCCGGTGACCTCGAGGGCGACGTCGGCGCTCGGCATCGACAGCTTGTTGACGCCCACGACGGCTCGGAGCTTCGCCCACGAGATCTGTCGGTCGCCCGGCACGAGCGCGAACAGGAACGAGCCGTCGTGTCGCTTGACCACCAGGCTCTTCACGATGTCGGACGGCTGCAGCCCGAGCAGAGCGGCAGCGGCCTCGAGCGAGTCGGCCGCGGGGCGCGCGACGATCTCGACCGCGAGACCGCGCGCAGCGGCGTCCGCCCGCACCCGGTCCGCGCCGTCGGGTCGACCCTGGTCGCCCCCGACGTCCGCGTCGTCCACACCACTCGTCAGCCCGCCGTCGCTCATGGGAGAATCGTAACGATGTCCACCACCACCCTGCCCTCGCGCGGCCTTTCGATCGGACCGATCGACGTGGCCTCGCCCGTCGTGCTCGCCCCCATGGCCGGAATCACCAACACGGCGTACCGCCGCCTCTGTCGCGAGTACGGCGCCGGCCTCTACGTGAGCGAGATGATCACGAGTCGGGCGCTGGTCGAGCGCACGCCCGAGTCGATGCGCCTCATCCAGCACCACGAGTCCGAGACGCCGCGCAGCATCCAGCTCTACGGCGTCGAGCCGAACACGGTGGCCGAGGCGGTCACCATGCTCGTCGCCGAGGACCGCGCCGACCACATCGACCTCAACTTCGGCTGCCCGGTGCCCAAGGTCACGCGCAAGGGCGGTGGCTCGGCCCTGCCCTGGAAGATCGGCCTCTTCCGCGAGATCGTCGAGGGTGCCGTCAAGGCCGCCGGCGACATCCCGCTGACCGTCAAGATGCGCAAGGGCATCGACGACGACCACCTCACCTATCTCGAGGCCGGTCGAGCCGCCCAGGGGGCCGGCGTCGCGAGCATCGCGCTGCACGCCCGCACGGCCGCCGATTTCTACTCGGGCACCGCCGACTGGTCCGCCATCGCCACCCTGAAGCAGACCGTGACCGACGTGCCGGTCCTCGGCAACGGCGACATCTGGTCGGCGGCCGACGCCCTGCGCATGGTCGACGAGACCGGGTGTGACGGGGTCGTCGTGGGTCGCGGCTGCCTCGGTCGGCCGTGGCTGTTCGGCGACCTCGCCGCGGCCTTCCGCGGCGAGGACCTGAAGGCCGAGCCGACGCTCGGCGAGGTGGGACGGGCCTTCCGGCGCCACGCCGAACTCATGGTCGAGTTCTGGTCGGGCGACGAGGGCCGCGCCTGCCGTGACATGCGCAAGCACGTCGCGTGGTACTTCAAGGGCTACCCCGTGGGCGGTGAGGTCCGGGCGGCTCTCGCCCTCGCCGACTCGTTGCAGCAGATCGACGACCTGCTCGCCACGATGGACCCCCACGAGCAGTACCCCGGCGAGGCGGCCGAGGGGCCGCGTGGCCGTGCGGGCAGCCCGAAGCGGCCCGCCCTGCCCGACCGCTGGCTCGAGAGCCGCGAGCTCGACGAGGCCTTCAAGGCCGAGCTCGCCGCGGCCGAGCTGCACCACAGCGGCGGCTAGGCACCCCCTCCCGAGATCCCTTCCCGTCCCGACCGAGAGGCCCCGGTGTCCACCGAAGCCCTGCCGAGCGCCACCCCCGGGTACGACCCCGCCGACTCCGAGCGCTGGGCGCCCGAGCAGCACTCCAACCGGCGAAGCGACTTCGCCCGCGACCGGGCCCGGTTGCTGCACTCCAGCGCGCTCCGGCGCCTGGCGGCCAAGACGCAGGTGCTGAGCCCGACGGCCGGCCTCGACTTCGCCCGCAACCGGCTGACGCACTCGCTCGAGGTGGCGCAGGTCGGTCGCGAGCTCGCCACGAGCCTCGGCCTCGATCCCGACGTCGTCGACACGGCCTGCCTCGCGCACGACCTCGGCCACCCGCCGTTCGGGCACAACGGCGAGCGGGCCCTGAACGACTGGTCGACCGACATCGGCGGCTTCGAGGGCAACGCGCAGACCCTACGACTGCTGACCCGCATCGAGCCGAAGGTCATCGACGCGACGGGACGCAGCTTCGGGCTGAACCTCACCCGTGCCAGCCTCGACGCCAGCTGCAAGTACCCGTGGCCCGCGGCCCAGGGCATCCCCGACCCGGGCGGTCGCATGAAGTTCGGTTTCTACGACGACGACACGGCCGCGTTCGAGTGGCTGCGTCGGGGTGCCCCGCGTCGACGGCGGTGCGTCGAGGCCCAGGTCATGGACCTCAGCGACGACATCGCGTACTCGGTCCACGACTTCGAGGACGCCGTGGTCAACGGCTACGTCGACGTCGCCGCCCTCGGGGCGCGGGTCGACCACGACTCGCTCGTGACGGCCATGCACGAGTGGGTCGGCGGGGAGCTCAGTCGCGACGAGTTGACCGAGGCCTTCGACCGGTTGCAGGCGCTGCCGTTCTGGCTCGAGTCGTACGACGGCAGCCGGTTCGCGCAGGCCCGTCTCAAGAACCTCACGAGCCAGCTGATCGGACGCTTCGCCGGTTCGGCCACCCAGGCGACCCGTGAGTCCTATCCCGGTGACGCCCTGATGCGCTTCGGCGCGTCGGTGGTCGTCGCCCCGGACGTGATCGGCGAGATCGCCGTGCTCAAGGGCATCGTCGCGGCCTTCGTCATGACGCGGGACAACCGGCAGCCCATCTACCTGCGTCAGCGCGAGGTCCTGACGAGCCTCGCCGACGCCCTGTGGCAGGCGGGCCCGTCAGAACTCGACCGTGGCTTCGCCGCCGACTGGGCCTCGGCGGACGACGACGCCGCGAGGCGTCGGGTCGTCGTCGACCAGGTCGCCTCGCTGACCGACCAGAGCGCCATGGCATGGCACGACCGGCTCACCGCCGGCCGCTGACGGCGGGTCGCCGAGGAGGCGCGGGTCCCGACCGGCCGCACCGCGCCTCCTCGTCCTCCCGCGGCCGACCTCCCGGGTCGGCGTGGTCGGTGGCTCGACCTACAATCGACACGTGCCCGGCCTGATCAAACGCAACGACATCGACGAGGTCCGGTCGCGCACCAACATCGCCGACATCGTCGGCGACCACGTCACGCTCAAGGGGGCGGGCGTGGGGTCGCTCAAGGGGCTCTGCCCGTTCCACGACGAGCGCAGTCCGAGCTTCCACGTGCGGCCCCAGGTGGGGCGGTACCACTGCTTCGGCTGCGGTGAGGACGGCGACGTCTTCAGCT
Organism: Frigoribacterium sp. ME-P-080; assembly: GCF_030209595.1. Taxonomy (NCBI): domain Bacteria; kingdom Bacillati; phylum Actinomycetota; class Actinomycetes; order Micrococcales; family Microbacteriaceae; genus Frigoribacterium; species Frigoribacterium sp. ME-P-080. The sequence goes on along the minus strand of NZ_JARVRR010000004.1, from coordinate 511,183 downwards.
TCGTCATGAAGACCGACCACACGACCTTCCAAGAAGCGGTCGAACGCATGGCGGCGCGCATCGGTTTCGAGCTGCACTACGAGGACGGCGGGCAGGCCAGCGACCACGGCAACAGGGCGCGTCTGATCTCGGCGAACGAGGCCGCGCGCGAGTTCTTCGTGGACCACCTCACGGCCGTCGACGCCGAGCCCGCCCGGCGCTTCCTCGGCGAGCGGGGGTTCGACCCGGCCGCGGCCGAGCGGTTCGGCGTGGGGTTCGCCCCCAAGTCGTTCGACGCCCTGCGGTCGCACCTCAAGGGGCTCGGTTACCGCGACGACGAGCTCGTCACCGCGGGGTTGCTGAGCCAGGGCGACCGCAGCCCCTACGACCGCTTCCGCGGGCGGCTGGTGTGGCCGATCCGCGACGTCACGGGGTCGACCATCGGGTTCGGCGCGCGTCGGTTGCTCGAGGACGACAAGGGCCCGAAGTACCTCAACACCCCCGAGACGCCGATCTACCACAAGTCCCAGGTGCTCTACGGGCTCGACCTGGCCCGTCGGGACATCTCGAAGGGCAAGCAGGTCGTCATCGTCGAGGGCTACACCGACGTGATGGCGTGCCACCTGGCCGGGGTCACGACGGCCGTCGCGACCTGCGGCACGTCGTTCGGCGTGGACCACATCAAGGTGCTGCGACCCATGCTCGGCGACGTCAGCGGGGCCGACACCTCGACCGGCGGCGAGGTCGTCTTCACCTTCGACCCGGACGAGGCGGGCCAGAAGGCGGCGTCACGCGCGTTCGCCGAAGAGCAGCGGTTCGCCGCGCAGACCTTCGTCGCCGTGGCCCCCGACGGGCTCGACCCGTGCGACCTCAGGCTGAACCGCGGCGACGACGCCGTGCGCCGCCTCATCTCGACCAAGCGTCCGATGTTCGAGTTCATGATCCGCCGGCTCATCGACGGGCACGACCTCGAGACGGTCGAGGGTCGCGTGTCGGCGCTCCGGGCGGCCTCGCCGGTGGTGGCGGGCATCCGGGACCGTTCGATGACCCAGGGCTACGTGCGGTCGCTGGCCGGGTGGCTTGGGCTCGACCCGGCCGACGTCGCGCGGTCCGTCGACGACGCGGGTCGCGCCTCCTCGGCCCAGAACGCGCTCGAGCGGTCGCAGCCCAAGAACGCCACCGACGGCCGCCAGTCGATCACGAGCCTGCCGCCGGTGCCCGACGAGCCCGCCGGCCCGAGCCTGCTGACGCTCCCGGGCGACCTGACCACCCGCACCGAGCGCGACGCGCTCATGGCGATGCTCCAGCACCCGGCGACGGTCGGCTTCGAACTCATGCAGCGGGCGGCACGGGCACGCATCGAGAACGGTGCGCTGGCCGTCGTCCGCGACGCGATCGGCGCGAGCCTCGACCGGTTCGACTCGGCCGACTGGCTCGACGTCGTCCTCGGCCAGACGCCGTCGCCGTTCGACGCCCTGGCGAAGGAGCTCGCCGTCGCCCCCATCCCCGAGCGCGAGGGACGCGAGATCACGACCTACTGTCGCGGCATCGTCGTCTCGATCGTCGAGCGCGACCTGATCCGCGAGAAGTCCGAACTGCTCGGGCAGTCGTTCCGCACCGACATGAAGACCGAACCCGAACGCTGGCGTGAGATCCAGGTGCGGATCGCCGCCGTCGAGGCCGAGCGCCGGTCCATCCGCCAAGAGTGAGGTCGGCAGCCGTCACGCGGTGCCCCGGCCTGAACGCGCATACATCACGAGGATGCGCCGCCGGCCTCGAGACGACCAGTTGGCAAGGGTTCGTTGCGGGCCTGTAAACAGTTGCGCGATGAGCCCGTCTCGCGCTCACGTGTGTGTTACCAATGGACGTTCCCTGAAACGGCCGCGTCCACAGCACGGCCCGGGGCCCCTTGCACACAGAGAAAGAGGTAACCGGATATGACATCCGACTCCACGCTCGCCCGACGCGCCATCGCCGTCGTCGGTGGCGCCGCTGCCACCGCACTCGTCCTCTCGGGCTGCGCCTCCGGTGGTGACGCGACCGACGCCCTCGACGGTCTCAGCATCGGCACGACCGACGTCATCACGTCGCTCGACCCGGCCGGTTCGTACGACAACGGCTCGTTCGCCGTCCAGAACCAGGTGTTCGGCTTCCTGGCGAACGCCCCGTACGGCAGCCCCGACGTCGAGCCCGACCTGGCCGAGTCCGCCGACTTCACCAGCCCGACCGAGTACACGGTCAAGCTCAAGGACGGACTGACCTTCGCGAACGGCAACGCGCTCACCTCGAGCGACGTCAAGTTCAGCTTCGACCGCCAGCTGGCCATCGCCGACCCCAACGGCCCGTCGTCGTTGCTCGGCAACCTGGCCAGCACCGACGCGCCCGACGACACGACCGTCGTCTTCACGCTCAAGTCGGCCGACCAGACCTGGCCCCAGGTGCTCTCGAGCCCCGCCGGCCCGATCGTCGACGAGGACGTCTTCTCGGCGACCGGGCTCACCGACGCCGACGACATCGTCAAGGGCAACGCCTTCTCGGGTCAGTACACGATCACCGACTACTCGCAGAACGAGACGATCGCCTACGAGGCGAACGACGCCTACGACGGCGTGCTCGGGGCCCCGAAGACCGACTCGGTCACGGCGACCTACTACACCGAAGAGACCGACCTCAAGCTCGCCGTCCAGAACGGCGACGTCGACGTCGCGAACCGCAGCCTGAGCCCGACCGACCTGGCCGACCTGGCCAAGGACGACGCGCTCACCGTGCACAACGGCCCCGGCGGCGAGATCCGCTACCTGGTGTTCAACTTCAACACCATGCCGTACGGTGCCACGCAGCCCGACGCCGACCCGGCCAAGGCCCTCGCCGTGCGTCAGTCCGTGGCCGACACGGTCGACCGTGCCGCCCTGGCCAAGGACGTCTACAACGACACCTACACGCCGCTCTACTCGGTCGTCCCCGACGGCCTGACCGGTGCGACGACGCCCCTCGAGGGCCTCTACGGCGACGGCCAGGGCGGCCCGGACGTCGACAAGGCCGCCGCGGCCCTGTCGGCCGCCGGCGTCAGCACCCCCGTGTCGATCGACCTGCAGTACAGCCCCGACCACTACGGTGCGTCGAGCGACGAGGAGTACGCGCTGATCAAGTCGCAGCTCGAGGCGAGCGGCCTGTTCACCGTCAACCTCCAGTCGACCCTGTGGGACACCTACAGCACCGAGCGCCGCGAGGACGCCTACCCCGTCTACCAGCTGGGTTGGTTCCCCGACTTCTCGGACGCCGACAACTACCTGACGCCGTTCTTCAGCGCGGACAACTTCGTCGGCAACCACTACGACAGCCCGACCGTCCAGGGTCTGCTGACGAAGGAGATCGGCGAGCAGGACGCCTCGGCTCGTGAGGCGACCATCGGGGACATCCAGGACGCCGTCGCGGCCGACCTGCCGACCCTGCCGCTGCTGCAGGGCACGCAGGTCGTCGTCTCGCAGTCCGACGTGAAGGGCGTGGACGACACGCTCGACGCGTCGTTCAAGTTCCGTTACGGTGCGCTGAGCCGCTGACGCGCCTCCCCGTCCCCTGAGTCCCGCCGGTCCGCCGGTCGGCCTCCGGGGTCGGGGGACTCCGCACCACGGCCGTACGCCGAGGGGGCGACCCGCGACACCGCGGGGCGCCCCCTCCGGTCTGCGACCGGCACCACACCATCGAAAGGCCCAACGACGTGACCCTGATCACCGACGGTTCCCTCACGGCACCGCCCACCTCCAGTCCCGGGAAGTCCCGGAGTTCCGGCGGCGGCGGCCTCGGACGCTACATCGTGATCCGCGCGATCCTGATCGTGCCCACCGTGTTCATCCTCGTCACGCTCGTGTTCTTCCTGATGCGCGTGGTCGGCAACCCGATCACCGCCTCCGTCGGCGGGCGTCTCACCGAGGCCCAGCTGCAGGAGCGTCTCGCCGCCGCCGGCTACGACCGCCCCGTGATCGTGCAGTACCTCGAGTACCTCGGCCAGATCGTCCGAGGCGACTTCGGCACCACCGCGACCGACAACCGCGAGATCAGCGGCATCCTGCTCCAGTACGGCAGCGCCACGATCGAGCTGGTCTTCTACGCGCTGGTCGTCGCGCTCGTGCTGGGCATCCCGCTCGGCATGCTCGCCGCGTACGTGCGCGACCGCTGGCCCGACGCGATCCTGCGCGTGCTGGCGATCCTCGCCTACGCGACCCCGGTCTTCTTCGCGGGCCTGCTGCTCAAGCTCACCTTCTCGGTCTGGCTCGGCTGGCTCCCGCTCGGTGGTCGTGCGAGCACGCGGGTCGCCATCGCCCTGGGGCGCATCGACAACCCCACGGGCATCTACATCGTCGACGCCCTGCGGACCGGCAACTCGACGATCATCGTGGACGTCCTCTCGCACGCGGTGCTGCCCGCCCTCGCGCTCGGCGTGCTGACCGCCGGCATCTTCCTGCGCCTGGTGCGCACCAACGTCATCGGCACGCTCGGTTCCGAGTACGTCGACGCGGCGCGGTCGCGGGGCGTCAGCGAGTTCCGGCTCGTCCGGGCCCACGCGCTCAAGCCCGCCCTGATCCCGATCATCACCGTCATGGGGCTGCAGATCGCGATGCTGCTCGGCGGCTCGGTGCTGACCGAGACCACCTTCGGCTGGCGGGGGCTGGGCTTCCAGCTGCAGCAGTACCTGTCGGCCCGCGACTTCATCGCCGTGCAAGGCATCGTCGCCGTGCTCGCCGTCATCGTCGCCGTGACCAACTTCGTGGTCGACGTGATCGCCGCCCTGATCGACCCCCGCGTGAGGTACTGACCATGACCGATTCGACCGTCGCGGCCGACCGCCGCGAACCCCTCTACAAGCGCCTCCCCGTCGTCGCCCAGATCCGCCGTTCGGTGGGGCTGCAGCGCGGCATGCTGCTGACCGGCGTCGTCATCGTCGCCGTGTTCGTGCTGCTGGCGATCTTCGCCCCCCTCATCGCGCCCTACGGCTTCGGCCAGCTGCGTGGTGCCACCGAGGCCTTCCCGCGCCAGGCGCCACCGTCGGCCGAGCACCTGTGGGGGACGACTGTCGGCGGCTACGACGTGTTCAGCCGCGTCATGTGGGGCACCCGGACCGCCGTGGCCGTCGTCATCGTGGCCGTGGTGCTGTCCATCACGATCGGCGTGACGCTCGGCCTGATCTCGGGCTACCTCGGCGGGTGGCTCGACCGCGTGCTCGTCGTCGTCGCCGACGCGGTCTACGCGTTCCCCTCGCTGCTGCTCGCCATCGTCGTCTCGATCGTCATCAGCGGGGGCCAGTCGAGCCTCTGGGGCGGCATCGTCTCGGCGGGCATCTCGATCACTGTCGTGTACGTCCCGCAGTACTTCCGCGTCGTCCGCGCCGAGGCCACGAGGCTCAAGGCCGAGGCGTTCGTCGAGTCGGCCAAGGTCAACGGCAGCAGCACGGGCCGCATCATGTTCAAACACGTCCTCCGCAACGCCACGCGGAGCCTGCCCCTGATCCTCACGCTCAACGCGTCCGAGGCGATCCTGACCCTGGCGGCCCTCGGCTTCCTGGGGTTCGGCATCGGCCCGACCGCGGCGGCCGAGTGGGGGTACGACCTGAACCGCGCCCTCTCCGACACCGCCAGCGGCATCTGGTGGACCGGCGTCTTCCCCGGTGCGGCGATCGTGCTGATGGTGCTCGGCATCACGCTGATGGGCGAGAGCCTGAACGACCTGGCCGACCCGCGCCTCCGGACCCGCCGTCGCGCGAAGCGCAAGACCAAGGGCACCCGACGCACCGAGCAGGCCCCGACCACGACCCACGACGAGGTGACCGCATGACCGCCGACACGACCACGACCGGCCGACCCGCGACGCCGCGCGACGAGCGCCCCGTCGCCGTCGGCATCACCGACCTCGAGGTGACCTTCGCGACCGACGGCGGCGACGTCGCGGCCGTCCAGGGCGTGACGCTCGACGTCCGCGCCGGCGAGGTGCTGGCGATCGTCGGCGAGTCGGGGAGCGGCAAGACCGTCACGGCGAAGACGATCCTCGGCCTGTTGCCCGAGACCGCGGTCGCCACCGGTGCCGTGCTGCTCTCGGGGCAGAACGTCCTCGAGGTCGGCCCGAAGAAGGTGCGCGAGCTCCGCGGCACCGACGTCGCCATGGTCTTCCAAGAGCCGTCGACCGCGCTCAACCCCGTCTACACGGTGGGCTGGCAGATCGCCGAGGGCCTGCGGGCCCACGGCAAGGTCGGACGCAAGGAGGCGCGGGTCAAGGCGATCGACATCCTGCGTCGCGTGGGCATCCCCGACCCCGAGACCCGCGTCGACTACTACCCGCACCAGTTCTCGGGCGGGCAGAAGCAGCGCGTGGTCATCGCGATGGCGCTCGTGCTCGACCCGTCGGTGATCGTCGCGGACGAGCCGACCACGGCCCTCGACGTGACCGTGCAGGCCGAGATCCTCGACCTGTTGCGCCGCTGTCGGGACGAGTTCGGCACGGCCATCGTGCTGATCACGCACAACATGGGCGTCGTCGCCGACCTCGCCGACCGCGTCGCCGTCATGTACCTCGGCAAGGTCGTCGAGCAGGCCCCGGCCGTCGAGCTGTTCGCGAACCCGCAGGACGACTACACCAAGCGCCTGCTCGGCTCGGTGCCGAAGCTCGAGGCCCGTGGCCACACGCAGCAGGAGCAGCCCGCCGACAGCGAGGTCGTCGTGCGTGCCCGGGGCCTCGAGATCGAGTACCCCGGGCGCCTCGGCCGCGGCGGCTTCCGGGCCGTCAAGGGCGTCGACTTCACCATCGCCCGCGGCGAGGTCCTCGGCCTCGTCGGCGAGAGCGGTTCGGGCAAGACGACGATCGGACGGGCCATCGCCGGGCTGACGAAGGTCACCGGGGGGTCGCTCGAGGTGCTGGGCATCGAGATGAACGGGGTGCACGAGCGTGACTTCAAGCCGAAGCGCGCCGACATCGGCTTCGTCTTCCAGGACCCCGCGTCGAGCTTCAACCCGTTGCTGACGATCGCCGAGTGCGTGGCCGAGCCGCTCATCGTGCACGGTCGTGCGAAGGACGCCCGGGCCGCCCGTCCGCGCGTCGACGAACTCCTCGAAGCGGTCCAGCTGCCCAAGTCGTTCGCCGACCGGTACCCCCACGAGCTCAGCGGTGGGCAGCGTCAGCGGGCGAGCCTCGCCCGGTCGCTCGCCCTCGACCCGACGCTGTTGATCGCGGACGAGCCCACCAGCGCGTTGGACGTCTCCGTGCAGGCCCGGGTGCTCGAGCTGTTCACCGAGTTGCAGTCGCAGCTGGGCTTCGCCGCCCTGTTCATCAGCCACGACCTCGCGGTCGTCAACATGCTGGCCGACCGGATCGGCGTGCTGTTCCACGGCGACCTGATCGAGAGCGGACCGAACGACCAGGTCCTCGGCGCGCCCGAACATCCCTACACGCAGCGCTTGCTGGCGTCGCTGCCGGTGCCCGATCCGATCGAGCAGGCGTCCCGCCGCGAGCGGTTGGCCGAACTCGACCGCCGGGCGGCGGGCGACCCGGAGCGCGGAACCGACACCGTCGGGGCGGCCTGACGGTGCCGGGTCGCGAGCTCGACCTCGACCAGCCGGTCGTCACCGACGACCTGTCGCTGCTCTACCCCGCCCGGGCGGGCCATCCGGCCGTGCGTGCCGTCGACGGGGTCACCCTGCGGGTCGAGCCGGGCGAGATCGTCGCCGTGCTCGGCGAGAGCGGTTCGGGCAAGTCGACGCTCGCGATGGCCCTCGCCGGACTGACCGGCACGGGCCGCGTCGACGAGGGGCGCCCGCGTCTGGTCGGTGGGACCGCACGGGTCTTCGGCCAGGACGTCGGCAAGCTCTCGGGCCGGCGCCGGGACCGGCTCTCGGCCATGGTCGGCTACCTGGCGCAGGACGACGGCGAGCGGCTGAGTCCCGACCTGACCGTCGGCGAGGCCATCGCCGAGCCGATCTACCAGCGCGACCGCAAGTTCGACCGCACCGAGGCCGGGCGCATCGTCGCGACGCTCGTCGACGGCGTGCACCTGCCGCTCGGCACCATGCTCAAGCAGACCTGGGAGCTCAGTTCCGGTCAGCGACAACGCGTCGCCCTGGCCCGCAGCCTCGTCCTCGAGCCCCCGTTGCTGATCGCCGACGAGCCCGCCCGGGGGGTGGACGTGCTCGTCCGCCAGGCCGTCCTCGACGTCATCGGGAACCTGCACGAGGGGCGTCAGTTCTCGGCGCTCGTCGTCACCTCCTCGGTGGCCGAGGCGCGAGCGATCACCGACCGCGTCGCCGTCATGCGCGGTGGCCGTCTGGTCGGACTGGGCGACATCGACGAGGTCCTCCGGACCGGCATCGACCCCTACGTCAAGGTGCTCTCGCAGACGACCCCGATCGACATCATCCGCCCGGAGGAGCGCGAGGCCGGGCGACCGCTCGACCCCGACGCCGGCCTCCGCGGAGACCGGCCCTCGTGACCGCCGAGCCGGCCACGGGCTCGACCGTCTCGGATGCGGCCCGGGCGACGAGCCCGGGAGGCGCGCGCGGCCACCGCGCGGTCGTCACCGCGGCCCCCGTCCTCGCCCCGGGTCGACGCCCGACCCCGGGCGCCGTCTCGGTGGCCCCCCGCCCCACCCCGGTCTTCGTCGACGCCGTGCGGGCCGGGGGAGCGGACGTCGTCCCCCTGGGCCCGGAGACCCGTGGCCTGGTCTGGCTCTCGTACCGCGACCCCGACGGCCTGGCCCGCGCGCTGGACGAGAACCCGGGCATCGAGTGGGTCCAGCTGCCCTACGCCGGGGTCGACGCCTTCTCCGAGGTCATCGCGGCCCGTGCCGACCGCGCGCTGCCGCTCTGGACGAGCGCCAAGGGGGCGTTCGCCGAACCCGTCGCCGAGCACGCCCTCATGCTCGTGCTGTCGCTGCTGAGGGTCGTTCCCCAGCGCGTGCGCGCCACCTCCTGGGCCACCGAACAACAGGGCCGGTCGCTCTACGGACGGCACGTCGTCATCGTCGGGGCGGGGGGCATCGCGATCGAGCTGATGCGCCTCCTGGCCCCGTTCGACGTCCGGGTGACGATCGTGCGCCGGTCGAGCGAACCCGTGCCCGGGGCCGACCGGACCGTCCCCGTCGAGCGCCTCGACGAGGTGTTGCCCGAGGCCGACGTCCTCGTCCTCGCCGCCGCCGCGACTCCCGGCACGGCGGGCCTCCTCGACGCGCGTCGGCTCGCCCTTCTGCCGGCGACGGCCGTGCTCGTGAACGTCGCGAGGGGCAGCCTGGTCGACACGGACGCCCTCGTCGAGGCGGTCAGGGCGGAGCGACTCTGGGGCGCGGGGGTCGACGTCACCACGCCCGAGCCGCTCCCCGACGGGCACCCGCTCTTCGGCGAGCCGCGTGTCGTCGTCACGCCGCACCAGGCGGACACCCCCGAGATGACCGCCCCGCTGCTGGCCGAGCGCATCCGGCTCAACGTGCGGGCCTTCCTCGGCGACGGGGAGTTCGTCGGCGTGGTCGACCCGCACGACGGGTACTGACGCGGCGCTCGGAGCCGTGCGACGCGCCGCGTCGTCGGCGTGGTCCCTCGGGGGCTCAGATCTTTGCTAGTGTTGTCTCCGCTGTCACGGACGAAAGTCCGGGGCGGTTGCCATTCCTCGATAGCTCAATTGGCAGAGCAGCCGGCTGTTAACCGGCAGGTTGTTGGTTCGAGTCCAACTCGGGGAGCGAAGGCCCAGAGGCTCCACCCTCTGGGCCTTTTCTCTTTCCCGGTCCGTCCTGGGCCTTTCTCGCCGTTCCGTTCCGGGCCCGAACGAGAAGGAGGCGCGTCCTGCGGTTCGCAGGACGCGCCTCCTCGGTCTCGGGGTCGGCCGGGGCCGGCCGTCAGTCCTCGAGGTGGTCGACGCCCGGCAGCCAGGTGCTGCCCGGTTGTCCCCAGCCCTTCTTGCGGACCGCCTTCGCGGCCGCCTTGTGGAAGGGATGCTCGAGCCGGTCCGCGTACAGGATGCCGTCGAGGTGGTCGTACTCGTGCTGGAAGACGCGGGCGAGCCAGCCCCAGGCCTCGATCTCGACCGCGTCGCCCTCGAGGTCGGTGGCCCGCAGCACGACGCCGTCGGCACGCCGCAACGGGAACCTCTCGCCGGGCACCGAGAGGCAGCCCTCGGACTCGGAGTCGTCGTCGAGCGGCTCGATCGAGAGCGGACTCTGCCAGAGCGTCGGGTTGATGGCCACGCCGCGCCACAGCTCGCCGTCGTCGTCGGTCCACGAGTAGACGAACAGGCGCTTGCCGACGCCCACCTGCGGGCCCGCCAGACCGACGCCCGGGGCGGCGTCCATCGTCTCGAACATGTCGGCGACGAGGGTGCGCAGGTCGTCGTCGACGACGGTCACTTCGGAGGCGGGGGAGTGGAGCACGGGGTCACCCGTGATGGAAATGGGTCGAACGGCCATTCGTCCAGACTATCCAGCGCCACGGCGCTAGCGTGGACGCCGTGACGACGGACATCGGGGAGCTCACCCAGCAGGTATCCCTGACCCCCTATCAGGCGCTCGGCATCCCGATCGCGCTGATCGGAGCGGTGTTCCTCTCGATCGGCGCCCAGCTCCAGCACCAGGGCGTCGCCAAGGTCGAGCGACGGATCGGTGCGGCGAAGAGCGGCATGAACGTCCGCCAGGTGCTCGCCCTCGTGGGCCGCCCCTCGTGGGTGCTGGGCACGCTGATGCTCGGCCTCGCGATCCTCTTCCAGCTGACCAGTCTGCGCATCGCCCCGCTCCTCGTGGTGCAGCCGCTCGGGGCGGTCGCCCTCGTCATCACGGCGGTCCTCAACTCCCGTTCGACGGGTCGACGACTCGACCGGCGCGCCAAGCGGGCCATCCTCTTCTGCGTCGGCGGCGTCGGGCTCTTCGTCACCGTGGCGGCCTTCACGGCCATCGAGCCCGAGATCACCACGCGGCAGCTCGTCACGGTCCTCGTGATCCTCGCCGTCGTCGGCTCCGTGCTGGGTGTCGCCTTCGCCCTGTTGCGCCGCCGTCGCAGCGCGCTGTTCTACATCATCGCGGCGGGCGTGCTCTACGGCTTCGTCGCGACCCTCGCCAAGGTCGTCCTCAACCGGGTCTTCGCCGGCAACTTCGACTGGTTGACGATCGTGTGCATCGTGTTCCTGCTCGCGGCAGGCCTGCTCGGCGGGTACTTCGTGCAGAACGCCTACTCGTCCGGCCCACCCGACCTCGTCATCGCCGGTCTCACGGTCGTCGATCCGCTCATCGCGGTCGGCATCGGCATCGTCGTCCTGGGCGAGGCGCAGAACGCCCCCGCGATCGCCGGCGTCTTCTTCGTCGTCGCGGCCGCCATCGCGGTCTACGGCGTGTTCCAACTCGCCAAATACCATCCCCAGACCCGAGCCTGAGCTAGCGTGGGGTCGTCTCGCCCGCCGGTCGACGATCGTCCGGGCACGATGCGCCGCACACCCCACCGAGCACGAGAAGGACGCCACGACCCGTGACACCTGCCCCGACGCCCTCGGAACCCGGCCGACCCGACGACGCGACGTCGGCTGACGTCGCGACCCGCGCCTCCTCGGGGTCGTCCGACCGTCTGACCGTCCTGATCGCGGGCGACACCTTCCCGCCCGACGTCAACGGCGCCGCCAACTTCACGGAGCGGCTCGCCGTGGGGCTCGCCCAGCGCGGCCACGACGTGCACCTCATGGTGCCCGCGGCCAGCCGGCACCACGGCACCTTCCTCGAGCAGCACGGCGGCGTGACGTTGACCGTCCACCGGCTGTACTCGACGCGGTGGCCGCTGCACGACTGGCTGCGCTTCGCCACCCCGTGGCGCGTGCAGGAGCACGCCGAGGCGATCTTCGACGAGATCCACCCCGACGTCGTCCACATCCAGTCGCACATCGTGATGGGCCGGGGCGTCGCGCAGGTCGCCGAACGCCGGGGCGTGCGGATCGTCGCCACGAACCACTTCATGCCCGAGAACCTGCTCGAGCACACCGGTCTGCCCAAGGGGCTGCGCGCCAAGGCGACCCAGATGGCCTGGAACGACGCGAGCAAGACGTTCCACAAGGCCGCGGCGATCACGACCCCCACGCAGAAGGCGGCCACGTTCCTCGAGAAGTCGGTCGCGGTCACGGGCGTGCTCGCCGTCTCCTGCGGGATCGAGGCCGGGCACTACACCGCCCTCGACACCCGTCCGGCCGAGAACCGCATCGTGTTCGTCGGCCGGGTCACGGCCGAGAAGCAGATCGACGTGCTGCTCAAGGCGATGACCCTGCTCGACCCGACCCTCGGCGCGACGCTCACGATCGTGGGCGGCGGAGACCTCTTCAAGCAGCTCCAGACGACCAGCCGCGACCTCGGCCTCGCCGACGTCGTCACCTTCGCCGGGTACCTGTCCGACGACGAGTTGCGACGCACGCTGACCGAGTCGACGGTCTTCGCCATGCCGTCGATCGCCGAACTCCAGAGCATCGCCAGCCTCGAGGCGATGGCGTCGGGGCTGCCCATCGTCGTGGCCGACGCCATGGCCCTGCCGCACCTGGTCGACGAGGGCCAGAACGGCTACCTCTTCCGCCCGGGCGACAGCCGCGACCTCGCCGACAAGCTCACGACCGTGTTGACCGCCCCCGACGACGAGTACCTCGCGATGCGCCGGGCCAGCCTGAAGATGATCGAGGGGCACGACATCGAGCGAACGCTCAGCGTGTTCGAGAGCCTGTATCGTGGTCAGCCGGTGGTCCCCTCCACCGACGCGGCGTCCGACCGCGCGCACTGACGGTCGACCGCGGCACCGCCCCGGCCGGCCACGGCTCGCACCGGTGGGCCGACGCGAGGGGCGGTAGCTCAGCCGGTTAGAGCAGTCGACTCATAATCGATCGGTCACGGGTTCAAGTCCCGTCCGCCCTACTCGTGGTGTCCGGTGGTGCCTGCCCCGGTTCCGGTCGGTTCGCGGCCTCCGGGCCTGCTGTGAGCGCGGCCGCGTCGTCGCCCGGCGTCCGTCGTGCGTGGCACGATGTCGTCCATGTTCACCAAGCGGCCCCGACAGCCGGAGCCCGACCCCGACGCCTGGGGCGGCGCCTCCTCCGACGACGCCGGGCGATCCGGCCCGGCGCGCATGGGCGTGGGGGCCCAGGTGTACGTCCTCGACTCGGACGAGGACCCTTCTACGCCGTTCCCGTACGGCCCGACGGGCATCGTGGTCCGGGCCGGGGGCAGCGCCTGGCAGGGGGTGTCGGCCATCGGCGGCTCGGCCCGCACCTGGTGGGTCGAGTTCGACTCGCCCCAGATCGACCGCGACGGCGACGGGCCCGTCTCGCAGGCCCAGGTCGCGGAGCGCTGGCTGCGCCTCGCCCCCCTCGCCTGACCCGCCGCCGTACCGCCTCACCCCGCCCCGGCGCCCCCCACCCCCTCCGCACCGCCCGCTACGGCGTGTGCCGCGCTTCCTGCATGACTTCTCGCGGTGGTGACTTCGGCCACCCCGCCGCGTGGTCGGCAACTCCTGCCCCCTGCTGCGTCGGTCGGCGCGGGCCCCGTGTTTCCGGGCCCGGGCGTTCGGGGTGGAGCACGAGTCCGGAGTTGCCGACACGTCGCACGTCCCACGTCCCACGTCGCGCACGGAGGTCGAGGTCGAGGCCAGGTTGTCCGCTGCGCGTTCCCGACGGCCGTCGCACGCCCCGGGAATGCCACGCCCCACCCCGCGGTTCACCGAAGTGCATGCAAACGCATGCAGATGTTCTAAGGTGGAGCAATGCAGTTCGGAATCTTCAGCGTCGGCGACATCACGACCGACCCCACCACCGGTGCCACCCCGACCGAGGGCGAGCGCCTCCAGGCGATGGTCACCATCGCGAAGAAGGCCGAGGAGGTCGGCCTCGACGTCTACGCCGCAGGCGAGCACCACAACCCGCCCTTCGTGAACTCGAGCCCGACGACACTCCTCGCCTACATCGCCGCGCAGACCGAGCGCATCGTGCTCAGCACGGCGACGACGCTCATCACGACGAACGACCCGGTCAAGATCGCCGAGGACTTCGCGATGCTCCAGCACCTCGCCGGTGGCCGGGTCGACCTCACGCTCGGTCGCGGCAACACGGGCCCGGTCTACCCCTGGTTCGGCAAGGACATCCGCCAGGGCATCAACCTGGCGATCGAGAACTACGCCCTGTTGCACCGCCTCTGGCGCGAGGACGTCGTCGACTGGAAGGGCCACTTCCGCACGCCGCTGCAGGGCTTCACGGCGACCCCGCGTCCCCTCGACGGCGTCGCGCCCTTCGTCTGGCACGGGTCGATCCGCAGCCCCGAGATCGCCGAGCAGGCCGCCTACTACGGCGACGGCTTCTTCGCCAACCACATCTTCTGGCCCGCCTCGCACACGAAGCAGATGGTCGAGCTCTACCGCAGCCGCTTCGAGCACCACGGGCACGGGCGTGCCGACCAGGCGATCGTCGGTCTCGGCGGTCAGGTCTTCCTGGCGAAGAACTCGCAGGACGCCAAGCGCACCTTCCGTCCCTACTTCGACAACGCCCCGGTCTACGGCCACGGTCCCTCGATGGAGGACTTCACGAGCCAGACCCCGCTCACCGTCGGCAGCCCCCAGGAGGTCATCGACCGCACCCTCGGCTTCCGCGACTACGTCGGCGACTACCAGCGCCAGCTCTTCCTCATGGACCACGCCGGCCTGCCCCTGAAGACGGTCCTCGAGCAGCTCGACATCCTCGGCAGCGAGGTCGTGCCGGTCCTCCGTCGCGAGTTCGCCGCGAACCGTCCGGCCGACGTGCCCGACGCCCCCACGCATGCCTCGCTCGTCGAGGCCGCGACCCGGGCGTCGCGGTCCACGGCCACACCCACCGCGCACGACGCGCTCACCGCGTCGTCCGCCCGCTGAGACACGCAGGAGGCGCGCCATGAGCACCAAGAAGATCGTCGCCCTGTCCGCGGGGCTGGGCCAGCCGTCCTCCACCCGTCTGTTGGCCGACCGGCTGGTCGAGGCCACCACGCGTGACCTCGTCGGCCGCGGCTCGTTCGTCGATGTCGAGGTCGTCGAGCTGCGCGACCTCGCGCACGAGGTGACGGACGCGATGCTGACCGGTTTCGCGCCTCCCGCCCTCGCCGAGGCGCTCGAGAACGTGACGAGTGCCGACGGCGTGATCGCGGTCACGCCCGTCTTCTCGTCCTCGTACAGCGGCCTGTTCAAGTCGTTCGTCGACGTGATGGACCACAAGGCGCTGACCGGCACGCCCGTGCTGATCGGGGCGACCGGCGGCACGGCCCGCCACTCGTTGGCCCTCGAGTACGCGGTGCGACCCCTGTTCGCCTACCTCCAGGCCGTCGTCGTGCCCACCTCCGTGTTCGCGGCGTCCGAGGACTGGGGCGAGGGCGACGGCACCTCCACGACGCTGCCCGAGCGGGTCACGCGCGCCGCGGGGGAGTTCGCCGAGCTCGTGGCGCGGCACGAGGGCGCGCTCGACGACCCGTTCGCCGCGGTCGTCCCGTTCGACGAGCAGCTCCGGCGCCTCGCCGTGGGCGGCGACGACCTGCAGGACTGAGACGTCGGACGAGGAGGCGCGGTGCCGGTCCCGACCACGTCCCGTCCGTCGGGGCATGAACCGCGCCTCCCCGGCGTTGCCCCTCGTCAGACCCCAGGAGGACCGATGACCGACAGCACCGCCGACACCACCCGCCCGTCCGAGCACGCGGCCGCGCAGGCCGAGCTCGACCGCTTCCACGTCCTGCGCCGCACCCGCGCGGTGTCGCCGCAGGGTCCGCTCGCCCTGACCGGCACGCAGTGGGTCGACCACGAGCAGACCGTCTGGGGCGTGCCGGGCCGCTGGGCGCCGACCCCGCAGGGCGTGTCGGGACTGGCGCTGACGGCCGCCGCCGCGGACGGCATCCACGTGGACGGCGACCTCGTCGACGGCACCGTCGTCGTGGCGGGTGACGACGCGCTGGTCCCGAGCAGCCTCCGGTTCTCGGAGACGACGACCGGCACGGTGATCGCGAACGACGACCACACCGGGTACGCCCTCCGCGTCTGGGACTCCGCGTCGGACGCCGTGACGGGCTTCGGGTCGATCGACGCCTTCCCGTTCGACCCGGACTGGGTCGTCACGGCCGACTTCGTGCCCACCGCGCCCGACACCCAGGTCGACATCCGTCACCAGGCTGACGTCGAGCTCAGTCGGCCCAAGCCGTTGCCCGGGCTCATCCGCTTCACCCGCGACGGGGTCGACCACGAGCTCGCGGCGTTCCCGTCGGGTGACGGCGACCGGTTGCAGCTCGTCTTCGGCGACGCGACCAACGGCGACAGCACGTACTCGGTCGGGCGGTTCCTCTTCCCGGTGCCGAACGGCGACGGCACCATCACGCTCGACTTCAACCGGGCCGTCCTGCCGCCCTGCGCCTTCTCGTACGCCTTCAACTGCCCGATCCCGCCGGCCCAGAACCGGTTCGCCTCGCCGATCGAGGCGGGCGAGAAGAACGTCCTCGACGCCGCCGGGCAGCCGCTGCACTGAGAACGGCCCGTCGGTGTCGGCGCCGGGTGGGATGATCAGGCGGTGTTCTTCCTGCTGCGTCGACTGCCCGACGGCGACGTCGAGCTGACGCGGTACGAGCGCGACGCGTCGGGGCGGCTCGAGGCGGTCGGCGTGGAGACCATCCCCGCGGCCGACCTGCCGGCGCGCGTGGCCGGCCTCGAGCGCGAGGCCTCGCCCCGCTGGGTCTGGGACGACACCCCGCGGTGGTACCCGCGCCTCCTCGACGCGGGGGTCACGCTGGCGCGGTGCGTCGACCTCCGGCTCGTGCACGCGATCCTGCGACGGTCGACGGCGGCGCCGGCCTTCCCCCTCGGAGGTGCGGCTCCCGGGCCGTGGGACGTCGCCCAGGCGTCGCCGGGCGAGTCCGACGGACTCTTCGAGGTCCTCCCCGAGTCGCTGCCCGACCCGGCGGCCGAGTTCCTCGCCCAGCGCGAGGCGGTCGAGGCGTCGCCTGCCCGGGGTCGACTCGAGCTGCTCGTCGCCGCCGAGTCCACCGGTGCGTTGATCGCGGCCGAGATGCGCCACCGGGGCATCCCGTGGTCGCCCCGGGTGCACGACGAACTGCTGACCGCCGCCCTCGGGCCGAGGCCCGCCCCGGGGGAGCGACCGGCCCGCATGCGCGACGCCCTCGACGAGGTGCGGCAGGCGCTCGACGCGCCCGATCTCAACCCCGACTCGCCCGCCGAGCTGATCAGGGCCCTCAACCGTGCGGGCGTGCTCGTGCAGTCGACGCGGCAGTGGGAACTGCAACGGCACGAGCATCCCGTGATCGAGCCGTTGCTCCGCTACAAGAAGATGCAGCGGCTGCTCGTCGCCAACGGCTGGGCCTGGCTAGACGCCTGGGTGCACGGTGGGCGCTTCCGTCCCGACTACGTGCCGGGCGGCGTCGTGACCGGCCGGTGGGCCACGAGCGGAGGAGGCGCGCTGCAGCTTCCCCGGGCGGTCCGCGGGGCCGTCGTGGCCGACCCGGGCTGGAAGCTCGTGGTCGCCGACGCCTCGCAACTCGAGCCGCGCATCCTGACCGGCCTGTCCGGCGACCGCTCGATGGCCCGGGCCGGGTCGGGCGACCTGTACGAGGGCATCGTCGCCAGCGGAGCCGTCGCCACGCGGGCCGAGGCCAAGGTCGCGATGCTCGGCGCGATGTACGGCGCGACCCAGGGCGAGAGCGGTCGTCTCGTGCCCCGCCTGGCGCGGCGGTTCCCCGACGCCATGGCGCTCGTCGAGACGGCGGCACGCACGGGCGAGGCCGGGGGAGTCGTCGACACCCTGCTCGGCCGCAGTTCACCGCGGCCGTCCGACGACCCGGACGCCTCCGGGGGCGCCGGGGTGGGCGCGCTGCCTCCCGAGATGGGCGTGCGGCCGGCCGATCGCGACGCACGCTCGTGGGGTCGGTTCACGCGCAACTTCGTCGTGCAGGGCACCGCCGCGGAGTGGGCCCTCTGCTGGATGGGCGCCCTGCGCCGTCGTCTGCACGCGCGCTGGGGGACCGGCGTCCCGGCACCCCACTTCGTGTTCTTCCTGCACGACGAGGTGGTGGTGCACGCCCCCGCGGCCGCCGCCGACGAGGTCGCCGCGCTGGTCGCCGACAGCGCGGTCGAGGCCGGCCGGCTGCTCTTCGGCGACGCCCCGGTGGCCTTCCCGGTCACGGTCGCGGTCGTGGACGACTACTCGCAGGCCAAGTGAGCCGACAGGCCGTGCGAGACGCCGCACCATTCGCAGGTGTTACACAGTTGTGATTTCTCAGGCGGGTCGGTCATAATTCACAGAACGGGCACCGTCCCGCGCATCACCGGGTCCCGGCCCGCACAATCGAAGAACGCACACGAATCACGTCTGACAGGTCGATGGGGAAGTCGCACCTGAACCAGATGGAGGAATCGTGGCTGCTGCAACCGCTCGGGGAGTGCTCTACGTGCACTCGTCCCCTCGTGCACTGTGCCCACACGTCGAGTGGGCCGTCGGTCGTGCCCTCGGGCACGGCGTGAACTTCGCCTGGGTCGACCAACCCGTGCTGCCCGGCGCCCAGCGCACCGAGTTCTCGTGGCAGGGTGACGAGGGTTCCGGCGCGCGCATCGCCTCTGCTCTGCGGGGCTGGGAGCACCTCCGCTACGAGGTGACCGAAGACCCCGGCGAGACCCACGACGGGGGGCGCTGGATGCACTCTCCCGACCTGGGCGTGTTCTTCGCCCAGACCGACACCGCCGGCAACACGGTCATCCCCGAGGACCGCATCCGCTACGCGATGGAGATCGCGGGGTCGAACACCCTCGAGCTGCACCGCGAGCTGCGTCTCGCCCTCGGCCAGGCCTGGGACGACGAACTCGAACCGTTCCGCTACAGCGGTGAAGGCAACCCCGTCGTCTGGCTGCACAAGGTCAGCTGACCCGGCCCTGCCCGGGGAGGGGCGTCCCGGGCGCACCGGGTGACGACGCAGGAGGCGCGGGTGGCGTGATCACGCCACCCGCGCCTCCTGCGTCGGTCGCCTCGGTCAGACCGAGCGGAACCCGACGACGGCGTTGTGGCCGCCGAAGCCGAACGAGTTGCTGATCGCCACGATCTCGCCCTCGGGCAGGGGGCGCGGTTCTCCGACGACGACGTCCATGTCGATCTCGTCGTCCATCTGCGTGACGTTGATCGTCTGCGGCGCCACGCGCTCGTGCAGCGCCTTGACCGTGAACAGTGCCTCGATGCCGCCCGCGCCGCCGAGCAGGTGGCCCGTGGCCGCCTTGGTCGCCGAGACGATCAGCTTCGAGGTGTGGTCGCCGAAGACGCGCTTGATGGCGTGGTACTCGGCGATGTCGCCGACCGGGGTGCTCGTCGCGTGGGCGTTGACGTGGACGACCTGGTCGCGGTCGACCCCCGCGTTCTCGAGCGTCGCGATGACGGCCCGGGCGGCGCCGGTGCCCTCGGGGTCGGGAGCGGTGATGTGGTACGAGTCGCTGGTGACCGCACCACCGATGAGCTCGGCGTAGATGCGGGCCCCGCGGGCCAGGGCGTGCTCCTCGGTCTCGAGGACGAGCGCCGCGCCTCCTTCGGCGAGGACGAAGCCGTCGCGCGTGACGTCGTAGGGACGCGAGGCGGTGGCGGGGTCGTCGTTGCGCTTCGAGAGGGCCTGCATGGCCGCGAAGGAGGCCAGGGGCATCGGGTGGATGGCCGCCTCGGAACCGCCGGCGACGGCGATGTCGGCGAGGCCGGACTGCAGGTGCTCGTAGGCCATGGCGATCGACTCGGTGCTGGAGGCGCAGGCCGACACGACCGTGCGGGCTCCGGCGCGCGCACCCAGGCTCATCGAGATGGCGGCGGCGGGACCGTTCGGCATGAGCATGGGGACGGTCATCGGCAGGACGCGTCGCGGGCCCTTCTCGCGCAGGGTGTCCCACCCGTCGAGCAGCGTCCAGACACCGCCGATCC
Source organism: Frigoribacterium sp. ME-P-080 (assembly GCF_030209595.1). Taxonomy (NCBI): domain Bacteria; kingdom Bacillati; phylum Actinomycetota; class Actinomycetes; order Micrococcales; family Microbacteriaceae; genus Frigoribacterium; species Frigoribacterium sp. ME-P-080. The sequence continues at coordinate 491,272 of NZ_JARVRR010000004.1, read as the reverse complement.
CGGTGGCCCAGTCGACGATGAAGCGTTCGGGGACGACCTCGGGCGAGCCGGCGTCGGCCCAGGCCTCGCGGGCCGCGGTGAGCGCGAACTGGCTCGACGGGTCGAGGCGCTTGATCTCGCGGCGGTCGAGCACGTCGGCCGAGGGGGTGCGTGCCTGGCCGGCGAAGGTGACGGGCAGCTCGTACTTGGCGACCCAGTCCTGTTCGAGCGTGGTGATGCCCGACTGGCCGGCGAGCAGGTTCTGCCAGCTCTCGGTGGCGGTGCCACCGAGCGGGCTCGTGGCGCCGAGGCCGGTGACGACGATCTTCTTGGTCATTGACGTTCCTTCTGGGAGGGCCGGTCGGTGGGCTGTGCCGATGTACGACGACGCCGTGACCCGGGCTGCAGCCGAGGCTGGTGGCGTGGGGTCGACGGCGTCGAGGGCACAGCGGCGGGGCCCGGTCGCCGTGAAGGCGACCGGGCAGCCGACGTCTTAGTTCTGCGCCTTGTGGATGTACGTGACGGCGTCGCCGACGGTCTTGAGGTTCTTGACCTCTTCGTCGGGGATCTTGACGTCGAACTTCTCTTCGGCGTTGACGACGATGGTCATCATGGAGATCGAGTCGATGTCGAGGTCGTCGGTGAACGACTTGTCCATCTCGACGGTGTCGGTGGCGATCCCGGTCTCGTCGTTGACGAGCTCGGCGAGGCCGGCGAGGACTTCTTCGGTGGACAGTGCCATGGTGTTGTCTCCTTGAGGGGGTGTCGTTGTGACCGGGGTAAAGCCTATACAGCGCCCCGCGGTCGGGCGGGCAGCGGCGCGCTAGGGCAGCACGACCACCTGGGCACCGAACACGAGTCCGGCACCGAAACCGATCTGCAGCGCGAGACCGCCACTGAGTTCGGGGTGTTCGTCGAGCAGTCGGTGGGTCGCGAGCGGGATGCTGGCGGCCGAGGTGTTGCCGGTGGTCGCGATGTCGCGACCGATCACGACGGACTCGGGCAGGCCGAGCTGCTTCGCGAACTCGTCGATGATGCGCATGTTGGCCTGGTGGGGCACGAAGGCCGACAGCTGGTCGGCGGTCACGCCGGCGCGTTCGAGGGCCTCTTTCGCGACCTTGGCCATCTCCCAGACGGCCCAGCGGAAGACCGTCTGACCTTCTTGGCGGAGGGTCGGCCAGGGGATCTCGCCGGCACCCTCGCGGTACTCGGTCATGGTGTTGGTCATGCCGATGGCGTCCCACTTCGAGCCGTCCGAGCCCCAGACCGTCGGGCCGATGCCCGCGGTGTCGGACGGACCGACGACGGCCGCACCCGCTCCGTCGGCGAGCAGGAACGAGATCGTGCGGTCGGTCGGGTCGATGACGTCGCTGAGCTTCTCGGCACCCACGACGAGGACGTACTCGGCGAGGCCCGACTTGACGAACGAGTCGGCCTGCGCGATGCCGTACGTGAAGCCGGCGCAGGCGGCCGAGATGTCGTAGGCGGCGGCCGGGTTCGCACCGACGCGCTCGGCGAGCAGCGAGGCGACCGACGGGGTCACGACGCCGGCACCGATGGTCGACACGAGGACGGCGCCGATCTGGTCGGGGCGGATGCCCGACTTGGCGATGGCCTCGTTGGCGGCGGTCTCGGCGAGGTCGACGACCTTGACGTCCTTGCCTGCCCGTCGGCGGGTGATCACACCGGTGCGCTGCTGGATCCACTCGTCGCTGGAGTTGATCGGTTCGATGATGTCGGCGTTCGGGACCACGTTCTCACCGCGGGCGGCGCCGAGTGCGTAGATCCGGGTGAACTGCGCACCGGTGGTCTGGTTGAGCTGGGGGGTGGTCATGCTGCTCCCTCGATGAGGTCGACGGCGGCCTGCAGGTCGTCGGGTGTCTTGACGGCGACCGAGGGGACACCCCTCAGCGCGCGCTTGGCCAGGCCGGTCAGGGCTCCGGCCGGGGCGAGTTCGACGATGCCCGTCACACCGGCGTCGGCGAACGACCGCATCGTCGCATCCCATCGGACGGGAGACGAGACCTGCCCGACGAGCAGCTCGACGAAGCGCGCGCCCGAGTCGACGGTGCTGCCGTCGTGGTTGGTCCAGAGCGTCGTCGAGGGGTCGGCGGCCGTGACCGAGGCGGCGGCGGAGCGGAGGCGCTCGACGGCGGGCTGCATGTATCGCGTGTGGAAGGCGCCGGCGACCTGGAGGGGCACGACGCGGCTCTTGGCCGGCGGGTCGGCCGCCAGCTCGGCGAGTGCGGCGGTCTCGCCGGCGACGACGATCTGGCCGCCACCGTTGTAGTTGGCGGGGAAGAGCCCGAGGGCGTCGAGACGGGCGAGCAGTTCGTCTTCGTCACCGCCGAGCACGGCGCTCATGCCGGTCTCGACGAGTGCGGCGGCGTCGGCCATGGCCCGGCCCCGTTCGGCGACGAGCGTTACGGCGTCGAGGTCGCTCAGCACGCCGCTGACGGCCGCGGCGGTGAACTCGCCGACCGAGTGGCCCGCGACGCCGGCGACGGCGGAGCGCTCGACACGGCCGAAGAGGGCACGGGCGGTCAGGATGCCGGCCGCGACGATGAGGGGCTGGGCCACGGCGGTGTCGCGGATCGTGTCGGCGTCGGACGTGGTGCCGTGGGCGACGAGATCGAGGCCGGCCGCGTCGGAGAGCGACGTCAGCAGCTCACGCTGGTCGGGGTCTGCCAGCCAGGGGTCGAGGAAACCGGGAGTTTGGGAGCCCTGACCGGGCGCTACGACAACGATCACTGGTCCATCATGCCAACGAGTCGGGGGTCTGCGGTGTAGCAACTCGACCAAAGATGAGCGAGAACGTTGTCGAAGCGCACAGACGTCCTCGCGGGCAGCCCGACGGTCACTTGCGTCGGACCCCTGACCCCTCGGGGTCGGCGATCGATCCGAGCACGAGCGCCGACTGGAGGATCAGCGCCTCACGGGCGCCGGTGGCATCCCAGCCGATCACGTCCGTGACGCGCTTCAGGCGATACCGCACGGTGTTCGGGTGCACGAAGAGTTCGCGTGCCGTGGCCTCGAGCGAGCGCCCGTTGTCGAGGTAGCACCACAAGGTCGTCAGCAACTCGGTCGAGTGCGTCTTGAGGGGCTTGTAGATGCGGTTGACGAGGGTCGACCGTGCGACCGGGTCTCCGGCGAGGGCGCGCTCGGGCAGGAGGTCGTCGGCGAGGACGGGGCGGGGCGCGTTGCGCCAGGCCCGTGCGACCGCGAAACCGGCGAGGGCGGCCTTGGCGCTCTTCGAGGCGTCGACGAGGCTCGGCACCTCGTGGCCGAGCACGAGGTGCCCGTCGCCGAAGCCGGGTTCGAGCGCGCGCGCGATCTCGGTGAAGCTGGGGTGGGTCGAGGAGGCGCTGCCCTCGTCGAGCGGATCGGCCCGCCCGATGACGAGCACCAGTCGGCTACCCTGCACGCCGATGAGCACGTCGGCCTCCCGGTGCCGGGCCGTGCGTCGGAGCATGTCGACGTCGAGCATCCGCGGAGCCGTGCCGACGAGGACGGCGACCTCACCGTGCCCGTGCCATCCGAGCGCGGCGATGCGGCTGGGCAACTCGTCGTCGTACTCGCCGCTCAGGATCGAGTCGACGACCAGGGCCTCGAGTCGGGCGTCCCAGAGGCCTCGGGCTTCGGCGGCCCGCGCGTAGACGTCCGCCGAGGCGAAGGCTATCTCGCGCGAGTACAGGAGGATCGCTTCGCGCAGGGAGTCGTCCCCGTCCTTGACGCGTTCTTCCACGACCTCGACGGTGATGCGGATGAGCTGCAGGGTCTGCGTGAGGCTGACCGAGCGGAGAAGCTCGCGGGGGGCCGAACCGAAGACGTCGGCGGCGATCCACGGGGTGGATCGCGGGTCGGCGAACCAGCTGATGAACGAGGTGATGCCGGCCTGGGCGACGAGCCCGACCGCCGAGCGGCGCCCGGGGGGCATGTCCCCGTACCAGGGCAGCGTCTCTTCGAGGCGCTTGATGGTCGCGGTGGACAGCTCACCCGAGACCGTCCGCAGCCACGCGAGCGTGCGCTCTTTCGTGGCCGCGGACGGCTGCAGGGGCGATCCGGGCACCCGCTCGGCGCTCACGGGGTCGTCAGGCCTCCCCGCCGGCGGTGCCGCTGGTGCCGGCCGTGACGTCGTGCAGCTGGTAACGATCGATCGCCTGCTGGACCACAGCGGGGTCGACCTCGCCGCGACGGGCCAGGGCCTGCAGGGTGCGGACGACGACCGACGGTCCGTCGATCTTGAAGAACCGGCGGGCGGCGGCCCGGGTGTCGCTGAAACCGAAGCCGTCGGCCCCGAGGGTCAGGTAGTCGCCGGGCACGTACTCGCGGATCTGGTCGGGCACGGCGGCCATGAAGTCGCTCGTGGCGATGACGGGGCCCTCGGAGTCCTTCAGCTTCTCGGTGACGTAGGGCGTCTTCGGCTCGTCGTTCGGGTGCAGGAAGTTGTGCTCCTCGGCGGCCAGGCCGTCGCGGCGCAGTTCGTTCCAGCTCGTGACGCTCCAGACGTCGGCCGCGACGTTCCAGTCGTCGGCGAGCAGCTGCTGCGCCTCGAGAGCCCACGGCACACCGACGCCGGACGCCAGGAGCTGGGCGCGGGGACCCAGGTTCTCGGCGTCCTTGAGCTTGTAGATGCCGCGCACCACGCCGTCCACGTCGAGGCCCTCGGGTTCGACGGGCTGGGCCATCGGCTCGTTGTACACGGTGATGTAGTACATGACGTTCGGGTCGGAGTGCGACGCGTTGCCGTGCTCGTCCGTGCCGTACATGCGGTCCATGCCCGACTTGACGATGTGCCCGAGCTCGTAGCCGAACGCCGGGTCGTACGAGACGACCGCGGGGTTCGTCGACGCCAGCAGCAGGGAGTGGCCGTCGGCGTGCTGGAGGCCCTCGCCGGTCAGCGTCGTGCGACCCGCGGTGGCACCGATGATGAAGCCGCGCGCCATCTGGTCGCCGGCGGCCCACATGGCGTCGCCGGTGCGCTGGAACCCGAACATCGAGTAGAAGACGTAGACCGGGATGAGCGGTTCGCCCTGCGTCGAGTACGAGGTGCCGACGGCGGTGAAGGCCGCGAACGCGCCGGCCTCGTTGATGCCGACGTGGATGATCTGGCCCTGCGGGCTCTCCTTGTAGGCGAGCAGAAGTTCGCGGTCGACCGAGGTGTAGTGCTGACCGTTCGGGTTGTAGATCTTGGACGTCGGGAAGTACGCGTCCATGCCGAAGGTGCGGGCCTCGTCGGGGATGATCGGCACGATGCGGTGGCCGAAGTCGGGCGAGCGCAGCAGGTCCTTCAGGAGGCGCGCGAAGGCCATCGTGGTGGCGACCTCCTGCTTGCCCGACCCCTTCTTGACGACGTCGTAGGTCTTCGCCTCGGGGACCGCGATCTGGGTGTACTTGGTCCGGCGCTCGGGCACGTAGCCGCCGAGCGCACGACGACGCTCCTGCATGTACTGGATCGCGTCGTCGTCCTGACCGGGGTGGTAGTACGGCGGCAGGTACGGGTTCTCGTCGAGCTGGGCGTCGCTGATCGGGATGCGGAGCTCGTCACGGAACTGCTTGAGGTTGTCGAGCGTGAGCTTCTTCATCTGGTGGGTCGCGTTGCGCCCCTCGAAGGACGGCCCCAGGCCGTAGCCCTTGACCGTCTTGGCGAGGATGACCGTGGGCTGGCCCTTGTGCTCGGTCGCGGCCTTGAAGGCGGCGTAGACCTTGCGGTAGTCGTGGCCACCGCGCTTGAGGTTCCAGATGTCGTCGTCCGAGTAGTCCGAGACGAGTTCGAGGGCGCGTGGGTCGCGACCGAAGAAGTTGTCGCGGACGTAGCCGCCGCTCTCGGCCTTGTAGGTCTGGAAGTCGCCGTCGGGCGTGGTGTTCATGAGGTTGAGCAGTGCGCCGCTCGAGTCGTTCGCGAGCAGGGTGTCCCACTCGCGACCCCAGACGACCTTGATGACGTTCCAGCCGGCGCCGCGGAAGAACGACTCGAGTTCTTGGATGATCTTGCCGTTGCCGCGGACCGGACCGTCGAGGCGCTGCAGGTTGCAGTTGATGACGAAGTTCAGGTTGTCGAGGCCCTCGTTGGCCGCCACCTGCAGCTGACCGCGGCTCTCGACCTCGTCCATCTCGCCGTCGCCGAGGAACGCCCAGACCTGCTGGTCGCTGGCGTCCTTGATGCCACGGTTGGTGAGGTACTTGGCGACCTGCGCCTGGTAGATCGCGTTGATCGGACCGAGGCCCATCGACACGGTCGGGAACTGCCAGAAGTCGGGCATGAGGCGCGGGTGCGGATACGAGCTGAGTCCGCCCGAGGCGTGCGACTTCTCTTGGCGGAAGCCGTCGAGCTGGTCCGTGCCCAGCCGGCCCTCGAGGTAGGCGCGGGCGTACATGCCGGGGGAGGCGTGGCCCTGGAAGAACACCTGGTCGCCGCCACCGGAGTGGTCCTGACCGCGGAAGAAGTGGTTGTTGCCGACCTCGTACAGGGCGGCCGACGAGGCGTACGTCGAGATGTGGCCACCCACCGAGACGCCGGGGCGCTGGGCGCGGTGCACCGTGATGGCGGCGTTCCAGCGGACCCACTTGCGGTAGCGGCGCTCGAGGTCTTCGTCGCCGGGGAACTCGGGCTCGTCCTCGGGGGCGATGGTGTTGACGTAGTCCGTCTTCGGCACCATCGGCACGCCCAGGTGCAGCTCGCTCGACCGGGTGAGCAGGCTCTTCATGATCTCGCGGGCACGTTCGTGACCCTGCGCCTTCACGAGAGCGTCGAGCGACTCACGCCACTCGGCGGTCTCTTCGGGATCGCGATCGGCCTTGTCGACCGTGTACGGGTCCTGATCGTTAACCGTCACCCTTGACCTCAATCATCTGTGTGGAGCAGCCGTCTCTTGGAGGGCCACCGCGTGGAGTGGACAAACAGATGTCAGGCCCGTCGTGCCCGGGTTCCGAGACGCACTCCGCCTGACCAGCCCACTCTAGTTGCCCGGACCGGGACAGGCTCGGCACGCGCTGGGAACGTCCGGCCACGCCACCGTGTGGAAACCGACGAGTGAGGCGTAGGATCGGCGATCGTGTCAGTCGCCGACCGCCCGGGTCGACGCGAAAGGAACGCACCCATGGCTTTGGAGAACGCCATCCAGGCTCCCGACTTCGACCTGCCGAACCAGTTCGGCGAGCGAGTCCGGTTGAGCGACTTCCGGGGCGTCAAGCCCGTCGCGCTGGTGTTCTTCCCCCTGGCGTTCAGCAGCACCTGCACGAAAGAGCTCTGCACCCTCCGCGACAACCTCGCGATGTTCCAGGACCACCGCGTCGAGTTGCTCGTCGTCTCCGTCGACTCCAAGGCCACGCTGCGCGCCTTCGCCGAGGAGAAGGGCTACGAATTCACCCTGCTGGCGGACTTCTGGCCGCACGGCGAGGTCTCGAAGGAGTACGGCGTCTTCCTCGAGAACAAGGGTTTCGCGACCCGCACCACCTTCCTGATCGACGTCGACGGGGTGATCCGCGAACACTTCGGCACGGAGCCCGGCCAGGAGCGCTCGCTCGCCGACTACCGCGCCGCGCTCGACCTCCTCGTCCCCGTCTCGGCCTGACGACCGCGATCACGACCGCAGGAGGCGCGGGTCCGTTCGTCCACCCGCTAACCTGTAGTCGCTCGCCCGGCTCGTCTCGGTGCGAGGGCCTTTAGCTCAGTTGGTAGAGCGCCACGTTTACACCGTGGATGTCATCGGTTCGAGCCCGGTAGGGCCCACCTCACGAACGGTGGTCGGACGACCGCGGTTCTCCTCGGCCGCACGGCCCGGCGGGACACGGACGCCGTGTCGGGTCGCGCCTGCGGGCGTCGACGTCGGCGCGTGGCTGGCGACGGTCCGACAGCAGCACCCGGAGGAGAAAGCAAGCCCCTTGTCGCCGCGCAGTCGGTGACGTAGGACTGCCTCGTGGCGATTCCCGTCGAGGAGGGTGACCAGGTGAGCGATCAGCAGGACGACGACGCCGGATCGACGCGGGGGATGCGCGCCGTCTTCTGGCTGTGGATGGGCGTGATCGTCGCGGGACTCGTCGTGATGATCGCCGTCCCGTTGACGGCTCGGTGACGAGGATGCGTCGAGCCATCCGAGACCAGGGGCTCAGCACGGCCTTCCTCGTGATCTTCGTCGCCGCCCTCGTGGGCCAGTCGTTCGCCGGGCTCGCCGCCACCAACGAGGAACTCGCGGTGCACGGTCTTCCGCCCGTCGCCTACTGGGACTTCGTGTCGTCGTCGAGCTTCCTGGTGGACGTGGCCGAGAACTGGCAGTCCGAGTTCTTGCAGTTCTTCTTGTTCATCGCCGCGACGATCTGGCTGGTGCAACGCGGGTCGCCCGAGTCGAAGCGACCGGGGGACGAGGGCGTCGGCAGCGACGAGGCACAATCGGTCGGAGACCACGCGCCGCCGGGGTCGCCCGCGTGGGCGCGCCGGGGCGGATGGGCATCCTTCGTGTACTCGAACTCGCTCCTGTTGGTGATGGGCGCCCTCTTCGTGTCGTCCTGGCTCGCACAGTCCCTCGGCGGGACCGTGGTCGCGAACGAGGAGAAGGCGGAACACGGCGCACCACCCGAGACCTGGCTCCAGTACGTCGCGTCTCCGGATTTCTGGAACAGGACCCTGCAGAACTGGCAGTCGGAGTTCCTGGCGGTCGGAGCGATGATCGTGTTCTCGATCTTCCTCCGCCAGCGTGGCTCGAGTGAGTCCAAGCCCGTCGGGGCACCGCACACCACGAGCGCGGAGGAGTCCGCCTGAGCACGAGGTCGTCGTTCCGTCCTGCGGGCAGTGGATGCCGCCGGCAGGACGATGCCCTCGGGGCGGCCGTCCGCGGCCGCCCCGACCGGGACCGGGGTCAGCGGCGAGCGGCGCCGCGGCGACCCGAGACGGCGACCCAGACGACCAGCACGACGATCGCGCCGATGATCGAGCCGATGATGCCGGCGGGCTGGAAGAACCCGTCCGTGGGGTCGTGCTGGAACAGCAGGAAGCCGAGGAACCCTCCGACGAACGAACCGATGATGCCCAGCAGGATCGTCATGGCGATCGAGAGGCTCTGGCGACCCGGGACGACCGCGCGGGCGATGAACCCTGCGATGAGGCCGACGACGAGCAAGCTGATGATGAGACCGATCATGGTGTTCTCCTTCCGGGAGAGATGGGCGACCGGCACCGTCGGTGCCGTGGTGTCGCAGGACCCAGCAGACCACCCCTGGAGGTGTGGCGGCACACCCCTCGGGGTGGGATGGTGTCCTCATGCCCCTCGCTCCGACCCGGTCGATCACCGTCGCACTCGTCGACGACTACGACGTCGTGCTCGCCGGTCTCGCCCACATGTTCGACCGCTACCGCGACCGGGTCGTCGTCGCCGAGATCGACGCCACGACGTCCCTGTCCGACCGGGTCGACGTCGTCCTCTACGACTCGTTCGCCCAGCCGGAGTCCGACCATCACGAGCTCGCCGAGCTGGTCGCCAACCCGGCGGCCGGCAAGGTCGTCGTCTACACCTGGAACTTCCACCCCGAGCTCGTCGAGTCGGCTCTGGCGCAGGGCGTGCACGGGTACCTGTCGAAGACCCTCGGTGCCCGCGAGCTGGTCGAGGCGCTCGAGGCGGTCCACCGGGGCGAGCGGGTCGTCAGCGAGGTGCGGGGGCGAGCGCCGAGTGCACCGGGCCTCGACTGGCCCGGCCGCCGCGAGGGCATCACCGACCGCGAGTCCGAGATCCTGGCCCTCATCACCCAGGGGAAGAGCAACGCCGAGGTCGCGGCGCTCACCTACCTCAGCCCGAACACGGTCAAGTCCTACATCCGATCGGTCTACCGACGCATCGGCGCGACGAGCCGGACGCAAGCCGTGCTGTGGGGCGTCCAGAACGGTTTCCGCCCGGACCACCACCGCATCGACCACTGGCTCGGCGGCCCGTAGGAGGCGCGCTGCGGTCTGGCCGTCGGACGCCCGGCTCAGTGCGCCAGGGGTTCGCCGTCCCACGAGAGGGCGACCCAGCCGGCCTCGGTCGAGCCCTCGAGGACGACCGACCCCGTGTTGCGGAGTCCGTGGGTGCGACTGAACGCGGCGTCGAGGTTGCGGGCGGTGTCGGCCGCCCAGACGCAGATGGCGGCTTCGTGCGAGACGAGCACCGCGGTCGAGTCGGCCGGTGTCGACGCCACGACCCGATCGACCGCTCCGCGGAACCGGGCCGTGAACTCGGTGCCGCTCTCGCCACCGGGGATGCGCGCCTCCGGGTCGGTCCACCACTGCTGCATGGTGCCGGCGTACCGGGGCAGGGCCTCGGCGTAGGGCAGGCCCTCCAGGTCGCCGGCGTCGATCTCGTGGGCACCCTCGACCTCGTGGTGGGGGAGGCCGAGACCGTCGGCGACGATCACGGCGGTCTCGCCGGCCCGGCGCAGGCGCGACGAGTGCACGGCGACGATCGATTCGCCTGCCAGGGCCCTCGCGAGGTCGGCGGCCTGTTCGCGGCCGAGCGGAGACAGCGGCGGGCCCGGGGGGCGCGAGCCGATGGTGCGGGCGACGTTGTCGGCGGTCTCGCCGTGGCGGATCAGGAGGAGGCGCATCGTGGCTTTCGGTCGGGGCGGAGCGTCCATCGTGCCACGGCGCCCGCGGGCTCCTAGCGCGGGGTGCGATCCGCCAGCACGGCCCGGGCCGCCATCCCGATCACCGCGCTGTAGGTGGGGTAGGCGAAGCGCACCTCCGCCAGCGTGGCGACGTCGACGCCGCCGGCCATGGCGGTGGTGACCGCCTGGACCACCTCGACGGCGTTCTCACCGACGGCATGGGCACCGAGCACGAGCTCGCGACGGCGGTCGGCGATCAGCTTGAGGAATCCCGTCTCGCGGTCGTCGATCACGGCCCGGTCCACGGTCGAGTACGGGATCGTGACGACCACGCACGACTCGTCCGCCTCGCGGGCCTCGTCCTCGGTGAGGCCGACGCCGGCGTAGTCCGGGTCGGTGAACCCACCGGCGGGCAGGAGGTGGTGCGGCGTGCGGCGGTTGGCGCCGAGGACGGCGTTCTCGGCGGCGGCCTCCCCCTCGAACTGGGCGGCCTGGACGAGCATGTCGCGGCCGTTGGCGTCGCCCACGGCGAAGACGTGCGGGACGACGGTCCGGAAGTACCGGTCGACGGGGACGGACGAGCGCTCCACCTCGATCCCGGCGTTCTCCAGGCCGAGGTCCTCGACGTCCGCCGGCCACCCCGTGGCCATGACGACCACGTCGAAGTCGGCCCGGGCGTGCGCGTCGTCCTGCCGCCAGGTCAGGGTGATCGAGCCGTCGTCGGCTCGGGCGAGGCTCTCGACGCCGTCGATCCCGGTGCGCACGTCGATGCCCTGCTCGGTGAACGCGACGGAGACCGCCTCCGAGATCGACGCGTCCGACGTCGTCAGCACCCGCGGGGCGACGTCGAGGAGCGTCACGTCGCTGCCGAACGCGTCGAACACCGTCACGAGTTGTGCGCCCGTGTTGCCCGCGCCGATCACGGCCACCCGGTGGGGGAGGGACGGCAGGTCGAGGACGTGCTCGGGGACCGTCGCCAACTCGCCGCCCGGGATCGGCAGTCGGCGCGAGTGACCGCCGACGCAGATCAGGATCGACGCCGCCGAGATCGTCCGCCCGCTGTCGAGGACGAGGGTCGAGTCGTCGACGAACCGGGCCCTGCCCTCGTGGACCAGCTCGACGCCCGCGGCCTCGAACCGCTCGGCCTCCCGCTTGATCGACCGCACCGCGTCGACGCGCTCCCGGACGCGCGCGACGGTCGTCGCCCAGTCGATCGTCGGGGGAGCGACGCCGACGCCGTAGACGTCCGCGTGCCGGGTCTCGCGGATCAGCCGGGCCGTCTTGGCCAGCACCCTGGTGGGCACGCATCCGGTGTTCACGCAGGTGCCTCCCTCGCGCCCCGCCTCGAGGACGACGACGCGGGCCCCGAGTTCGGCTGCGCGCAGGGCCGCCGCGGTGCCCGCCGGACCGGCGCCGATGACGGCGACGTCGTAGTCCTTCTCCGAGATGCCCATGTGCTGCCTGCCCCTTCGTCGAGTCGGTCGTCAGGTCGAACTCAACCAGCTGCGGATGGGCGGACGCCCGTGCAGGCGAGTCGAGGCGGACGAGCAGACCGGTCCGTCCCGACTCGCTAGCATCATTACGTGACCATCGACCTGAAGACGACCCGGCCCGACGGCACGCCCCGCACGGTGCCGCTCACGGACGACGACGTCGCTCGGGGTCGGGTGCTCGTCCGGTGGATGCGCGTGGCCCTCGTCGTCGGCATCGTCCTCTCGCTCGGCCTGGTCGTGTTCGTCTGGACCCAGGTCCCGGTGTGGACGACCACCCCGTACCGGCGACACGGCGTCGAACACTCCTTGCCGACCTTCGCGCTGTTGCTCTTCCCCGGCCTCGGGGTCGGGATGCTCGCGTCGACCCTGCGGAAGTCGAGTGCCTACGTCCCGCCCCGCGAGAGGACGTTCCTGCTGGTCGCGATGCCGATCTTCGTCGTCTTCATCGTGGGTGCGACGGCCTACCTCGCGTCCACGTACCTGGCAGCGGGGGCGTCGTCCTGATCGGTCGATCGATCGCTCACCGGCCCGCGACGATCTCGTCGGCGTTGTCGAGGATCCAGTCCATGAGCGGCACGAGGCGGGCGGCCAGGTCGGTGCCGCGCTCGGTCAGCGAGTAGTCGACCCGCGGCGGGATCGTCGGCTGGGCGGCGCGATGGACGATGCCGTCGGCCTCGAGGGTCTTCAGGGTCGAGGCGAGCATCTTCTCGCTGACGCCCTCGATCTCGCGTCGCAACTCGCCCCACCGCATCGGCCCGCGTTCGAGCGCCAGCAGGATCAGCACTCCCCACCGACTCGTCACGTGGGTCAGCACCACGCGGCTCGGGCACTCCGCCGGGAAACGACCCGAGGGTGCAGGGCGGGCAGGGTTCACGATTCCGACGTCCACGTCAGTAGCTTACGAAAAGGTGCGTACCTGCAGATGGGAAGTCCCGGTGGATCGTCGTCGTTGTCCCAGGCACGCAACCGAAAGGAACACCATGTCCACGATCGTCACCGCCGCCTCCGGTCAGCTCGGCCGCCTCGTCGTCGAGTCCCTCCTCGCCCGCGGCGCAGCCCCCGACAGTGTCATCGCCACGTCGCGCGACGTCTCGAAGCTGGCCGACCTCGCCGAGCGCGGCGTCCGCACCGCCGAGCTCGACTACACCCGACCCGACACGATCGCGGCCGTCATCGACGCGGGCGACGTCGTCGTCCTGATCTCGAGCGACGCCGTGGGCCAGCGCGTCCCGCAGCACGCCGCCGTGATCGACGCCGCGAAGGCCGCCGGTGCCGCCCGCATCGTCTACACGAGCGTCCTCGCGGCCTCGACCTCGCCCCTGATCCTCGCGCCCGAGCACAAGGCGACCGAGGAGCACCTCGCCGCCTCCGGCGTGCCCGTCACGCTGCTGCGGAACGGCTGGTACACCGAGAACTACGTCGGCGAGATCGCCACCGCCCGCGACTCCGGCGTGGTCGCCGCGAGCGTGGGGGCGGGCCGTCTCGCCAGCGCCAGCCGTCGGGACTACGCCGAGGCCGCCGCGGTCGCGGCCCTCGACGAGTCGACCGCCGGTCGCACCTTCGAGCTGTCCGGCGACCACGCCTGGGACTTCGACGAGTTCGCCGAGGCGCTCACGACCGTCACGGGCCGACCCGTCCGCTACGAGTCGCTCACGCCCGAGCAGCACGCCGAGCGCCTGCGCGGCTTCGGCCTGGACGAGGGCACGGTCGGCTTCGTCGTCGCGCTCGACGGGAACATCCGCGACGGGCTGCTCGCCGACACGAGCTGCGACCTCGCCCGCCTGATCGGCCGTCCGACGACCCCGCTCGTCGAGGCCCTCACCGCCGCCACCGCGTAGTCCCGCCGAGACGCCGGGGCGGCAGCCCGCAGGAGGCGCGGTTCCGGTCGTCCGGGCACCGCGCCTCCTCGTCGGCCCCTCCCCGGCGCCGAGCGGCCGGCGTCCGGCGTCGACGGCGGGTCCCGGTGTCTAGGCTCGACGCATGGCCACCCTCGTCCTCGTCCGACACGGACGCACCACCGCCAACGCGAGCGGTGTGCTCGCCGGACGGACGGCCGGCGTCCGGCTCGACGACGTCGGACGCGAGCAGGCGCGGCGGACCGCCGACCGGCTCGCCGTCGTGCCGCTCGTCGGCGTCGTGTCGAGTCCTCTCGAACGCTGCCGTCAGACGTCCCGGGCGATCCTCGACCGTCAGACCGGGACGCCGGCGACGCCCGTCGAGCGGGGCATCACCGAATGCGACTACGGCGACTGGCAGGGTCGGCCGCTCAAGGACCTGGCGGGCGAGGCCCTCTGGTCCGTCGTGCAGAACCAGCCGTCCGCCGCGGTCTTCCCGGGCGGCGAGTCGCTGCAGACCATGCAGTCCCGGGCGGTCGCCGCGGTCCGCCGGCACGACGCCGCGTTCGAGGCCGAACACGGTCCGGGCGCCGTGTGGGTCGCCGTCAGCCACGGTGACATCATCAAGTCCATCCTCGCCGACGCCTACGGCATGCACCTCGACCTGTTCCAGCGCATCACCGTGGGTCCGGCCTCGGTGTCGATCGTGCGCTACGGGCCGAACCGCCCCGACGTCGTCGCGACGAACACGGACTCGGGCGACCTCTCGTGGCTGCGGCAGGCGGCTCCCGCCGCCGACGCCGCCGTCGGGGGAGGCGCGGGTCCGGCCGGCGGCGACGCCGTCGGCGACGAGCCTCCCGCGACCTGAGCGTCGGCGGCGGGGCGCTCGTAGACTCGCGGCATGCCCTCCATCGTCCACACCTTCGACTGGCCGGATCGGGTCGTCGTCGGGACCATCGGCCGTCCCGGCTCCCGCGCGTTCTACCTCCAGGCCCGTGACGGGTCGCGGGTCACGAGCGTCGGCCTCGAGAAGATGCAGTCGGCCGCCCTCGCCGAGAAGATCGACGAGATCCTCGACCAGGTGATGGCCGCCGACGGCAACCCGGTCAGCGTGCCCACCGGCATCCCGGTCGAGCTCGTCGACAACGAGCCCCTCGACCAGCCCGTCGAGCCCGAGTTCCGGGCCGGGGCGCTCAGCCTCGGCTGGGACCCGTCCACCGCCCAGGTCGTCATCGAGGCGTTCCCGCTGGTCGAGGTGGCGGACGACGCCGACGTCGACGAGGCCGAGCTCGAGCCGGACGAGGTCCTGGTCGTCCGCATCCCCGTCGGCACGGCGAGGGCGTTCGCGGCTCGGACCCTCGAGATCGTCGGGGCCGGTCGACCGCTCTGCCCCTTCTGTGGGCAGCCGATCGACCCCGAGGGCCACGTCTGCGTCCTGTCCGGCGACCTCTGATGTCCTCGGCGTCGGCCGAGGACGCTCCCCCCGAGGCGTCCGCCACCGTTCCGCCGGACGACGTCGACCTCGAGCTCACCGGTCGCATCCGCACGGCGTCGAACGCGTCGTTCCTGGCCCGCCTCGGCGACGTGTCGGTCATCTACAAGCCCGTCGCCGGCGAACGGCCGCTCTGGGACTTTCCCGACGGTCGCCTCGCCGATCGTGAGGTCGCGGCCTACCTCGTCTCCGAGGCCCTGGGTTGGGACGTCGTCCCGCGCACCTGGCTGCGCGACGGCCCGCTCGGCGAGGGCATGGTCCAGCTCTGGCAGGACGTCGACCCGGAGCAGGACGCCGTCGACCTCGTCCCGGTCGACGACCTGCCCGACGACGGGTGGCGCCTCGTGCTGGAGGGCGAGGGCGACGACGGGCCGGTCGCCCTGATCCACGAGGACACCGATGCCCTACGCCGCATGGCCGTCTTCGACGTCGTGGTCAACAACGCCGACCGCAAGGGTGCCCACGTGCTCGCCCTGCCCGACGGACGACGGCACGGCGTCGACCACGGCCTCACCTTCCACGCCGAGCACAAACTGCGCACCGTGCTCTGGGGCTGGATCGGCGATCCGCTCACCACCGACGAACTCGCCGGGGTCGAGCGCGTCCGGGCCGGTCTGTCCGGTGGCCTGGGGACGGCCCTCGCGCCGCTCGTGACGTCGGACGAACTCGAGGCGCTCGACGACCGCTGCGCCCGCCTGCTCGCGTCCTCCGTCTTCCCCGAGCCGCACGGCCCTATGCCGGCGGTTCCGTGGCCCGTGTTCTGACGTACGACCCGACGACGGCCGCTCCGAGGTCGTCCAGGTCGGGGGCGGTCACCGTGCCGTCGACGCGCCGCGCCATCCCATCGACGAAGCGGGCGAGCCCCGGGTCGTCGCCGAGCCGGAAGAACGTCGTGTGCGCGCCGAGGCGGCGGGCCACGTCCAGTTGCTCCACGGCCCTCAGGATCGTCACGGGGTGCGGCGGGTAGTCGAAGAAGACCTCACCGCCGGGCTCGAGGTGGGAGGTCGGCTCGCCGTCGGTGACGATCAACAGGACGGGTTGCGCGGTCGGGTGCTTGCGGAAGTGCCGATTCGCCAGCAGAAGGGCGTGGTGGAGGTTCGTCCCCTTGTCCCACTTCGCGTCGAGGGCGACGAGCTGCTCGATCGGCATGACCTCGGCGTGCCGGCCGAACCCGATGAGCTGCAGGTCGTCGCCGCGGAAGCGCGACGTGATCAGGGTGTGCAGGGCGAGGGCCGTGCGCTTCATCGGCACCCAGCGGTCCTCCATCGCCATCGAGAACGACGTGTCGACGAGCAGGGCGACGCAGGCCTGCGTCCGGGCGTCGGTCTCGTGCACCTCGACGTCGCCGATCTCGATCCGCACCCCGCCGCCGGTCCGGCCGCCCCCGGCGGCGGTCCGCGTGACCGCGTTCGTGATCGTCCGGGTGACGTCCCACGGCTCGGTGTCGCCGAAGGCCCATTCACGACTCGCGCCGGAGCGGTCGCCGAGGCCTCCCGCGGACCGCAACTCGCGCCTCCCCGCTCGTCCCGACATCTTCGCCGCGACGTCGCGCAGCAGGTTCTTGCCGAGCTGCCTCATGGCCCGGGGCGTCAGGGCCAGCGTGCCGTCGGCCCGGCGGCGGAGGGCACCCGAGTCGCGGAGGGCCTTCTCGAGCCGCCGCAGGGCCGCGGCGTCGACGGCGGCCTGCTCGCCCAGTTGGCGGCGCAGGGCGTCGAGGTCGACGTCGTCGAGCGACGAGCCGCTCGACTGCTGGGCCAGCTGCTCGGCGAGCGCGTCGAGGTCGGCGAGGTCCTGGAAGACCCCCGTGCCGTCGCCGAGCCCGAGGCCCTGTTCGCCGTCCATGCCCTCGGAGCCGCTCCAGTCCTGCCCTGGTCGGAGCGCACGCAGGGTGCCGTCGAGCCGTTCGAGGGACTGCATCAGGTCGGGGGAGCCGAAGGCCTGCTGGGCCAGGGCGTCCAGCTCGGCCCGTTGCTCGGCCGTCATCGAGTTGCGGAGGCGCTGGGCGGCGGCCGCACGAGCGGCCAGGGCGTCGATCAACGCGTCGACGTCGCCCGGCTGCTCGGGGAACGACGCCCCGTGCTTCGCCATGAAGTCGTCGAATTGCTCAGGGGTGTCGTCACCACGGGCGTGGGCGTCGAGCAGGTCGTCGAGGTCGCGCAGCATCTCGGCCACGGCCTCGCGGTCGGCGTCCGAGGCGTTCTCGAGGGCGGTCTTCATCCCCGCGAAGCGCTGGTCGAGCATCTCGCGACCGAGCAGGTCCTTGATCTCGTCGTAGGCGTCCCGGGCCTCCCGGCTTTGCCACCGGTACTCCGACAGCTCGGCGACGGCGCCGGCGGGGGACGGCGGAAGGCTGTCGAGCTGGAGCTCGGCGAGCGCGCGGTCGCCGTCGTCGAGGTCGACGTCCCGGGCGAGCTGGGCGCGCTCGGCCCGTAGGGCCCGGTCGAGGAGCTCACGGACCTCGTGGAGCGTGCCGTCGAGGTGGTGGTCGCGGGTCAGGGCCCGCCGACGTTCCGCGACCCGGCGGGCGAGGTCGTCGAGACCGGTCTGGTCGCGACCACCGCGCCGGAGGAACTCACGGAGCGCCGCCTCGGCGCTCGTGCCCGCCATGACGTCCCGTCCGACGGCGTCGAGTGCTTCGGAGAGATCGGCAGGAGGCGCGAGCGGGTCGGGCCCGTCGGCGTACCTCTGGTAGCGCGCGGCCCGGTGCAGGCGACGGTTCGCCCTAGCCACGTCGCACCTCAGAACCCGTAGGCCGCTTCACCGTCGCCGCTCTCCTTGCTCACGCGTCGGGCCAGGAAGAGGCCCTCGAGCGCCAACTCGACGGCGCCGGCCCGACCGCCGTCGGTCGTCGCGCCGAGCCGTTCGGCGACGCGGTCGTAGAGGTCGTCCTCGCCGAGCGAGGGCAGACCGGCCAGGAACTCCCGGGCGGTGACCTGCTCACCGGTGGTCACCATGACGCCCGACTCGAGGGCGTCGACGAGCCCGTCGAAGTCGAGCCCGCGGAAGTGGGCACGGACGGTCTCGGCGGTGGACGTCCGCAGCAGGTGCTCGAGGACCTCCTCGGCACGGTCCTCTTCTCCGGACTCGAACTCGATCTTGCCGCCGAGCACGTCGACGGCCGTCTCGAGGTCGATCGGTCGTGCCACGGCCTCGTCCTCGCCCTGTCGGGTCGCGCGGTGCAGGGCGGCGGCCGCGATGGTCTCGGCTCCGGCGATCGCGAAGCGGGCGCTGACGCCGCTGCGCTGGTCCACTGAGGGGGACTCGCGGAGCGCGCGCGTGAAGCGCGCCAGGATCTCGACGAGGTGGTCCGGCACCTCGGCGACGAGGTCGGCCTCCTGACGGACGACCGCGACCTCGTCGGCGAGCTCGGCCGGGTAGTGCGTCCGGATCTCGGCACCGAAGCGGTCCTTGAGGGGCGTGATGATCCTCCCGCGGTTGGTGTAGTCCTCGGGGTTGGCGCTGGCCACGACGAGCACGTCGAGCGGGAGGCGGAGGACGTAACCGCGGATCTGGATGTCGCGCTCCTCCATCACGTTGAGCATCGCCACCTGGATGCGCTCGGCGAGGTCGGGCAACTCGTTGACCGCGACGATGCCGCGGTGGCCCCGGGGGATGAGCCCGAAGTGGATCGTCTCGGGATCGCCGAGGCTGCGTCCCTCGGCCACCCGCATCGGATCGACGTCGCCGATCAGGTCGGCGACGCTGGTGTCGGGCGTCGCCAGCTTCTCGACGTAGCGCTCGTCGCGTCCCCGCCAGGCGACGGGCAGGTCGTCGCCGAGCTCGGCGGCGCGACGGCGACTCTCGCTCGTGATCGGCTCGAACGGGTGCTCGCCCAGCTCGGACCCCTCGATCACGGGGGACCACTCGTCGAGCAGACCGGCGAGCGTCCTGAGCAGGCGGGTCTTGCCCTGACCGCGCTCTCCCAGCAGGACGATGTCGTGGCCCGCGATCAAGGCCCGTTCCAGCTGCGGGATGACCGTGGACCGGAAGCCGTGGAGTCCCGGCCAGGGATCACGTCCCTCGCGCAGGGCGTCGAGCAGGTTGTCTCGGATCTCGGTGCGGAGGGGCTTGGGGACGTGCCCCGAGCGCCTGAGTTCGCCGACGGTTCTCGCGGAGGGAGGCATCACCCCGGTGACGCTACGCTCCCGGCCCGGACCTGGCGAGGGGCGCCTCCTGCGAGCTTGCCGAGACGTCACGATTCGACGACATCCGTCGCGCGACGGTGGTCGCCTCTCGTCGGGGCCGGTTGACTGGCCGACATGGCTGCCGACGACGACGTCCTCCGGACACCCGACCTCACGACCCCCGTCTCGACGAAGAGATGGCGCGTCATCGGCCCCGGGCTGGTGGTCGCGGCCACCGGCATCGGGGCGGGAGACCTCGTCGCCACCCTCGTCGCGGGCTCCCGCTTCGGCTACGCCCTCGCCTGGACCGTGGTCGTGGGCGTCGTCGTCAAGATCGCCCTCGTCGAGGGTGCCGGGCGCTGGTCGCTGGCCACGGGGCGGTCGATCTTCGAGGGGTGGCGATCGCTCGGGCGCTGGACGAGCGTGTACTTCGGCGTCTACGTCGTCGTCTGGGGCTTCGTCTACGGGGCCGCCGCGATGAGCTCGACCGCGCTGCCGTTGCAGGCGCTCTTCCCGGGGGTCGACCTCAAGGTGTTCGCGATCGGCGCCGGCGTGCTCGGCGGCGTCATGGTGTGGTTCGGCAAGTACTCGTTCTTCGAGAAGGTCATCGCCTTCTTCGTCGGCCTCATGTTCGTCACGGTGGTCGGCTCGGCGATCGTCACCCTGCCGAACCTCGGCGAACTCGCGGCCGGTCTCGTGCCGACCATCCCCGAGAACGGGCTGGTCGTCGCGCTCAGCGTCACCGGCGGGGTCGGTGGCACCATCACGCTCGCCGCCTACGGCTACTGGTTGCGCGAGAAGGGCTGGCACAGTCCGGGCTGGATGAAGGTCATGCGACTCGACAACGGCGTCGCCTACGTCGTGAGCGGCGTCTTCGTCCTCGCGATGCTCGTGGTCGGGGCCGAGCTCCTTTACTCCGGCGGCATCGCGTTGGCCGACGGCGAAGGGGGGCTGGTCCAGCTCGCGGCCGTCCTCGGCGAGCGCTACGGCACCTTCATGACCTGGTTCTTCCTGATCGGGTTCTTCGCGACCTCGTTCTCGTCGATCCTCGGCGTGTGGAACGGCGTGTCCCTCATGTTCGCCGATTTCGTGGGCACCCTTCGCGGTCTCGACGCGGACGACCCCCGACGCCGGATCGGCGGCCTCTACTACCGGGTCTTCGTCGTCTGGCTCACGGTTCCTCCGATGGCGATCCTCTTCCTGGACCGGCCGATCGGCTTGATCGTGCTCTACGGCGTGCTCGGGGCGCTCTTCATGCCGTTCCTGGCGATCACCCTGCTCTGGCTGCTGAACTCGTCACGCACGCCGGCCGAGTGGCGCAGCCGGTGGGTGAGCAACTCGCTCATGGGGGTCTGCGCCGTGCTCTTCGTCGTGCTGGGTGCGCAGCAGCTCGCGACCGAGGTCGGCAAGCTGTTCGCCTGACCCGCGCGTCGGCAACTCCTGGTCCCTGCGGCGGCACGTGCCGCCCGCGGGGCGGTCAGGCCGGTCTCGCGACGGGAGGCAGGAATTGCCGACGTCACGGGTCAGGCGCACGCGGGCCGGCGGCGGACGGTGGCGCGGGGCGGTCAGTGGCCTGCGGCGCGGGCGGCGGCCTCGACGCGGTCGTGGTGTCGTCGCCATCCGTCGGCATCGCGGTCCGGCACGTTCGGGTCGGCGGGGCCGTTGCCGAGGCCGCCGTCGATCAACTCGCGGACGACGTCGGCGTGGCCGGCGTGCCGGGCGGTCTCGACGGTCAGGTGCACGAGGATCTGGTGCAGCGTGACGGCACGGCGGTCGGGTCCCCACCAGGGGACGTCGCCGGGCGCGTCGAGCGGCAACGCCCGGACGGTCTCGTCGGCGTGGGCGTTCGACCGCTGCAGGAGGTCGACGACGAAGCCGCGGCTCTCGTCCGGAGTCGCCCACAGGTCGGCCTCGGGTTCGCTCTCGTCGGTCAACCACGGCGTCTCGATGCCGCTCGGTCGCCCGAAGACGTCGCCGAGGTAGCCGAGCTGCACGGTGGCGACGTGCTTGACCAGCCCGAGCAGGTTGGTGCCGCTCGGCACCAGCGGGCGACGGACGTCGTACTCCGACAGTCCGTCGAGCTTGCGCACCAGGTCGTCGCGCGAACGGGTCAGGTACCGGCTGAGGTGTTCCTTCTGGTCCATGCCGACACTCTGCCCCTCAGGGCGTCGACCGTCCACCGGCCGACCACCCCTGGCCGGGCCGCCCGGAGACGGCGGACCTACTGCACCGCCGCCGTGAGGCGCGCGACGTTGTCGAGCACCTGCAGGGGAGCGGGCCTCGTCAGCCAACTCGCCAGGGTGATCTCGTGCGATTTCGCGCGGTAGTCCGCCTCGACCTCGCGGACCTGGTCGACGAAGCCCGCTCCACGCACCATGAGCGACACCTCGAAGTTGAGGCTGAAAGACCGCATGTCCATGTTGCTCGAGCCGATCACCGCGACGTCGTCGTCCACCGTGAAGTGCTTCGAGTGCAGGACGATCGGCTTCTCGTAGAGGAAGATCCGCACCCCGGCCCGCAGCAGCGTCTCGTAGTAGGAGCGCTGCGCGTGGTAGACGAGGAACTGGTCGGCGACCTCGCAGGCGAAGAGTTGCACGTCGACCCCGCGCTCCGCCGCCGTGGTGATGGCGTAGAGCATCGACTCGTCGGGCACGAAGTAGGGGCTCGCGATGATGAGGCGTTCCTGCGCGCCGTAGACCAGGGCGTTGAACAACCGGAGGTTGTTCTCCCCGTCGAACCCGGGTCCGCTCGGCACGACCTGGCACTCGTAGGCGTCGTCGCCCCCGCGTCGTTCGACGGGCGGCTCGGCCCCGGCGTCCGTGGGCAACTCGTCCGTCTCGCTGTACCAGTCGGTGATGAAGAGTGCGTTGAGGCCGATGGCGGCGGGACCGTCGAGCCGCACCATGAGGTCCTTCCACTGCAGGCCGCGTCGGATGTTGCCGCGCTTGTTGTAGCTGGGGTCGGTCATGTTCTGCGACCCGGTGAACGCCACGTCGCCGTCGACGACCACGATCTTGCGGTGGTTGCGCAGGTCGGGTCGGCGCCACATGCCCTTCGTGGGGTGGAACGGCAGCATCTCCTCGAAACGGATGCCGGAGTCGCGGAGCCAGGTGCGCGTCACCCGGCCCTGGGGGTTGCGGATCGTGGCCCAGTGGTCGTAGAGCACCCGCACCTTGACTCCACGGTCGTGGGCACGCTTGAGCGCGTCGAAGAAGAGGAAGGTCGACTCGTCGCGCGTGAAGATGTAGAACTCGACGTGCACGTATCGTTCGGCCACGTCGACGGCCTCGGTCATGGCCGCGATCGATCCGGCGTAGTCCGGCAGCAGCCGCGTCGTGTTGCCCGGGATGAGGGGCATGGCACCGAGCGTGCGGTTCAGCTGGACCACCGTCCCGAACCACGGCGGCTGGGTGTCGGTGGGCACGCGGTTGTCGAGACCCTGCGTGTTCTCGAGGATGAGCGAGTTGATCTCGCGCTGTTTGTCCCGCCGGTCCTTCGGCAGCTTGGTGCTGCCGAGGAGACCGTAGAGGACGCTGCCCGGGATGGGGGCGACGAAGATCGCCAGCAGCCACGCCATGGCCGAACTCGGTCGCCGGTTGCGCGGCACGACCGCCACCGACACGATCCTGATGAGGATGTCGACCACCAGGATCACGGTGGGGAACGCCTTGAGGAGCTTGCGCCAGGTCATCCGCCGATCATCGCAGGTCGACGGGGGACGGGGCCGCCCCGTTCGTTTCGCCGGTTCGACCCCGCCCCGCAGGTCAGCGCCCGCTGCCCGCCCCGCAGGTCAGCGCCCGCTGCCCGCCAGGCTGGCCGACTCGCCCTCGGGTGCGGTCGCGAGGTAGCAGGTGACCTCGCGGTCGCCGGTGGCCCAGGTGTCCTCGGTCGGCGTGAACCAGCCGTAGTCGAGGGCCGAGTCCTCCCAGGCGGACCCGACGTAGTCGTCGAAGACCTCGAAGCATGCGTCGTCGCCGAGCTGCCCGACCTCGTCGTCGCCGGGGAACGCCTCGTCGTCCAGGACCGGTTCGGCGAACACCTCGAAGTGGTGCACCTCGCCGCAGGCGGTCACGTCGACGAACGTCTGGTACTCGTCGTCGATCCCCTCCGTCATGTCGAAGCAGTCCCCGGTGGTGAGCTCGCTCACGAGCTCGGAACCGGTCTCGATCACGCCTCCCTCGCCCCCGTTCGCCTGGTAGAGGGCGAAGCAGATCCCGCCGAAGGCGAGGACGCCCACCGCACCCAGCACGCCGAGGAGCACGCCCCGCCGTCGCCTCGGTGCCGGGGCACCCGCGACGGCACCGGACGCGAACGCCTGCGGTGCGGGCCAGGCCGTGCCCAGACGGGACGCGGGCGGGACCAGGGCGGCCCACCGTCGAACCATGGCCGAGGCCGCGTCGAGCACCACGGACGTCTCCTCGCCCACCCCGATGTCGAGGGGGTCCCGGCGCCGCTGCTCGAGGGGCGTGGGCCCCGAGGCGTCGATGCGCAGGGGCACCGCGAACCAGTGCGATCCGTCGTGCCCCAGGTCGACGAACTCGGTGGCGCCGAGCCGGACGCGCAGCATCTCGGGGTGGCCGGCTCCCGGGACCCCGACGGCGCCGGCGGGGTAGTCGCTCGGCAGGACGCGCATCTCGAGCGGTCCGAACCGCTGCACGAGTCCTTCGGCCACGACGGACACGGGGGTCGCGTCCGAGGCCCCCTCGGTCGTCGTCCGGTCGTCTGGTCGGTCCACGAGTTCCCCCTGCTGCTGCGCGAGCCGCGTCCCGTGGCGGCCGTCGAGGGATGTTACCGGCACGCGGCCCGGCCACAGCAGCCCCCGTCGGCGGGCCAGGGGACGGGCGTGCCACGGGGCGTGAGCCGGGGGCGCGGCCGCACTGCGCCTCCTATGCTCGGGGGATGTCGTCCGGTCAGCCGAGTCCGTCCCGCGTCGACGTCGACCTGGTCGTGGTCGGCGGCGGCGCCATGGGCCTCGCGACGGCCTGGCAGGCCGCGACGCGCGGACACGAGGTCGTGCTCGTCGAGCGCTTCGAGCAGGGGCACCACCGGGGTGCCTCCCACGGCGCGACCCGGAACCTCAACGTCGCCTACGACGACGCCGACTACGTCGCCCTCGTGCAGGAGGCGCGGCGGCGGTGGGACGCGCTGGCCGACGAGACCGGCACCCCGCTGCTCGACCTCGTCGGGGTGGTCAACCACGGTCGCCCGGCGATGCTCCGTCGGATGCGGGCCCTGCACGTCGACTCGGGCGTCCCCAGCGAACTGGTCGACGCCGCCGAGGCGGGGGAGCGGTGGAGGGGCATCCGCTTCGAGACCGAGGTGCTGCACGTGCCGGGCAGCGGACGCATCCGGGCCGCCGAGGCCCTGACGGTCCTCGCCCGGGCGGCCGAGACCCACGGGGCGCGACTGCGCTGGTCGACGCCGGTCACGGGCCTGCACGTCGAGGGGCCGGAGCGCGTCCGGGTCGTCACGGCGGACGACGAGATCGTCGCCCGGCGGGTCGTGGTGACGGCGGGCGCCTGGACCGAGGACGTCGTCGGGGGCCTCGTCCGCCTCCCCCGCCTCACCGTGACCCAGGAGCAACCGGCGCACTTCGCCGTGACCGACGCCGAGGCCGTGTGGCCGAGCGTCAACCACCGTCCCGACCCCGACCGACCCGGCGAGTCGTGGTGGCCGGGCGTCGTCTACGGCATGCTCACGCCGGGCGAGGGCGTCAAGGCGGGCTGGCACGGAGCCGGACCCGTCGTGCACCCCGACCGCCGGTCGTTCGAACCCGACCCCGGGCAGCTCGAGCAGCTGCGGCGGTACGCCCGTGAGTGGTTGCCCGGCGTCGACGCCGAGACCGCCGACCCGATCAGCTGCACGTACACGACCACCGACGACGAGGACTTCGTGCTCGACCGGGTCGGCCCCGTCGTGGTGGGGGCGGGGTTCTCCGGGCACGGCTTCAAGTTCACGCCTCTCGTGGGGTCGATCCTCGTCGACCTCGTCGAGGGCGGCGACGCCCCCGCGCGGTTCCGGCGGCTGGGCCGGCCGTGAGCCCCCGGAGCGCGACGACCAGGGGCACCGTGGCGGGCCTGCCCTTCGTGCGCCGGGGGAGCGGCGTCCCGACGATCCTGCTGCCCGGGGTCGGCCCGGGTCGCCACCACCCCTCGACCTGGGACCGGACCCTGCTGCGGCTCGAGACGGCGCCGCTCGTCCGGCGGCTCGACCTGTGGACGCTCGGTCGTCGCCGCGGGTTGCCCGAGGGCACGACGGTGGAGGACCTCGCCGACGACGTGGCCCGGGCCGCGGCCGAGATCGGGGACGGCCCGATCGACGTGGTCGGCACCTCGACGGGCGGCAGCATCGCGCTCCGACTGGCCGTCGACCACCCCGAGCTCGTCCGTCGACTGGTCCTCGTGTCCTCCGCCCACCGGCTGGGGGAGGCCGGGCGCGAGGCCCAGCGGCGCACGGCCGAGCGCCTCCGGGCCGGTGACGCGAGAGGTGCCTCGGCCGCGATGCTCGGTCAGACGACCACCGGCGTCCCGTCCTCGAACGCCCTGCGGCGCCTCGGACGGGTGGCACACCACTTCGTCGTCGGCGACCGACACGACGACCTGGTCGTGACGCTGGACGCCGAGGACTCGTTCGACGTGGGCGACCGCCTGGGCGAGGTCACGGCCCCGACGCTCGTCGTGGCCGGTGGCGCCGACGGTTTCTACCCCCTCGACCTGGTGGCGCGGACCGTCGCCGGCCTGCCGGACGCGACGCTCGCCGTGCACCCCCGGTCGGGCCACCTCGGCCTGGGCTCGCGAGGGGTGTCCCGCGAGGTGCTCGCCCACCTGACCCGCGCCTCCTGACGCTCGGGGCCTCAAGGACGCCCCGGGGTCGGCCGGGGCACCCCGGACGACGAATGTGCCGGTCGGACCGGCGAGTCCGCCCGTCGCGGGGCCGTTCGTCACCTACCATCCGAGCATGGCCGACAACGTGCAGACCGCGAGCGTCGGGGGCATCGCACCCCTCGACGACGACGTCACGTTCCACCGGCGCCGTGTGACGTTCGTCGCACCCCTCGACGACACCGTCCCCGAGCCCTCCGCTCGCCCGGACCAGCAGGAGCACCACCCCGTGAACCAGACCCTCGCCCCCGAGACCTCCGAGGCCGCCGAGGCCCCCGTCGACCGGCTCGACGACACGACCGAGGACCGTCAGGCCGAGACGCGTCAGGCCGAGACGCGCCACGCCGAGGTCCGCCCCGTCGACGCCGCCACTCCCGTGGTGCCCCGTCCCGTCTCGATCCCCTCGCACCGCGCCGACGTCGTCCTCGACGACGTCGTGCCCACGGACGCCTTCGAGGCCCGCCCGGCCAGCGTGGCCCGTCACTCGGTCGACACCTCGGCGATCACCCTGCCGGTGCTCGCCGTGTCGGTGCCCGACGACCTGCCCCAGCCCCCGGAGCGCATGACGCTCGACGACGAGGTGCTCGCGCGCCTGGTCGAGAAGCGCCTCGAGGACACCGCGACCATCGACCTGATGGCCGTCGTCCAGGCCCAGCTGGCCCTGCGCGAGGTCGAGGCCGCGCGCTTCGCCTCCTGGGAGGACGAGATCACCCGCGTCGGCACGGACGAGGCGGCGCGCGCCCTCGAGGCCACGCGCCTCCGGTTCACCGGGGTCCTGCCCGTCGTGACGCCCGGGACGATCCGTCAGGCCAGGCCCGTCGTCGAGGCGGGCCACGCGCCGGACGCCGACCGTGACGCGCGCCCGGCCGCCGCCACCCCGACCTCGGCTCCCGTCGTCGTCCCGTCGACCGGTCCCCGTCCCCTCGCGCTCGACGCCGGCGACTCCGCCGACGCCCCGGACGCCCGGGCGGCAGCCGACCAGGAGGCGCTGGTCACGCCGACCCGGTCGGCCTCCGACGGGCAGACGGTCGCCTCCGCCCCCGTCCCGCCCCTGCTGCGTCGTCCCCTCGCGCTCGTGGTCGCCGCCACGGCCGCGCTGATCGTCGTCGCGGCCGTCGTGCTGGCCTTCGTCCCCGCCCTGGCCGTGGCCTCGGCCGTCCTCGCCACCGTCGCCGTCCCCGTCGCGACCGGCCTCGTCGGCCTGACCGCGCTCGCCTCGGTCTCGACCCGCCCCGACGACGCCACCCGCGTCGCCCGCCGCGGTCCGGTGGGCGTCGTCGCCGGCGTCGTGGTCGGCACCGTCGTCGGCTTCGGTCTGCTCCTGAGCGACCTCGGTTCGTTCGCCTGGCAGGGATTCGTCGTCCGGGCCGTGGGCCTCACCGGCCTGTCGACGTCCGTCTCGGTGGTCGTCGCCCTGCTCGGCGCCTCGGTCGTCGCGTTCATCGTCGCGGTCATGATCACGGGGTTCCGCTCGTCGGCTCGCGACTAGGCTGTCGAGGTGTCCACCCTCGCCTCGGTCAACTCCGTCATCGAACGTCTCTGGCCTCTCGCGGGCGCGTCGTCGTGGGATTCTCCCGGTCTCGTCGTCGGTGACCCCGACCGGCCCGTGACCCACGTGCACCTGGCCGTCGACGCCGTGCTCGACACCGTCGACGAAGCCGTCGGCATGGGGGCCGACCTGTTGCTGGTCCACCATCCGCTGCTGTTCCACGGCGTCTCGACGGTGTCGGAGGACACCACCAAGGGTGCGGTCGTCGCACGGCTCGTCCGTGCCGGGTGCGGCCTCGTCGCCGCCCACACCAACGCCGACGTCGTCGAGACCGGCACGTCCCGCGTGCTCGCGCACCAGCTCGGCCTCGTCGACCAGCGCCCGATCACCCCGGGTGCCACCGACGACACGGGACTCGGCATCGTCGGGCGCCTGCCGCACGCCATGACGCTCGTGGCCCTCGCCCGCCAGCTCGGCGACATGCTGCCCCCGACCGCGTCCGGCATCCGTGTGGCAGGTGACGCCGACCGCGTCGTCGAGACCGTCGCCCTCTGCGCCGGTGCCGGCGACTCGCTGCTGGCCGACCCGGCGGTGCTCGCCGCCGACGTGTACGTCACCAGCGACCTGCGCCACCACCCCGCCTCCGACGCGCGCGAACTCATGAGGCTCGGCCGCGGCCCCGCCCTGGTCGACGTGTCGCACTGGGCGGCCGAGTGGCTCTGGCTCGACACCGCGGCCGCGCAGCTCCGCCGCGAGCTGCACGACGTCGAGGTCACCCTCAGCGACCTGCGCACCGACCCGTGGGACTTCGCCGTCGTGCAGTGAGCACGCCGAGCCGCCCGTCGCGACGTCGCCGGGTCGCGAGCCGCGAGACCTCGCGGCACGCGCCTCCTCGTCGCCCCGTCCCTGCCTCCCCCCGACCCCGAGAAGAGTCCCCATGCCCCTGATGAAAGCCAGCTACGAGCACCAGGCCCTGCTGCTCGACCTGCAGCAACTCGACACCGCACTCCGCCAGATCGCGCACAAGGGGGCGAACCTCCCCGAGATCGCCGTCCTCGCGTCGCTCGAGGGCGACGGCTCTCGCCTCCGCAGCCGCCTCGCGACCGAGCAGGGCGCCTGGGAGGACGCGCAGAGCGAGCTCAAGCGCATCGAGTCCGACGTCGCCGTCGTCGAGGCGCGCGTCGTCCGTGACGAACAGCGCATCGCGTCGTCGTCGTCCTCGAAGGACGTGGCCGCCCTCGAGGGTGAGCTCGCCGCCCTCGCCAAGCGTCGCTCCGACCTGGAGGACCTCCAGCTCGAGGTGATGGAACGCGTCGAGAGCCTGGGTGCCGTCGCGGCGGTGACGCGGGGCGAGCTCGACCAGCTCGACACCCGCCGCGTCGACGCCGAGACCGGGCGCGACGCGAAGCTCGCCGAGCTCGAGGCCGACCGGGCCGAGGTCGTCGCCAACCGCGAGACCATCGCCGCCACGGTGCCCGCCGATCTGCTGGCCCTCTACGAGCGTCAGCGGGACCGCTACGGCGTGGGTGCCTCGTTGTTGCGTGGTGGCGTGTCGAGCGCGAGTGGCGTGGCCCTGACGGGCAGCGACCTCGCGGCCGTGCGTGCCGCCGCCGAGGACGACGTCGTGCTCTGCCCCGACAGCAACGCGGTCCTCGTCCGCACCTACGAATCAGGCCTCTGACCAGGGGCGGGGCCCCCGCACGAGCCGTGGCACACGGAGGGGCGTCGCACCGCTAGGCTCGGGGTCGCGAATGGGTCGACAAGACGGTCGCGTCGGCGGGCGAGAGCCCGTCGCCGAGGAACGTCCGGGCTCCACAGAGCAGGGCGGTGGGTAACACCCACCCGGGGCAACCCGCGAGAAAGTGCAACAGAGAGCAGACCGCCACGCGTCGCACCTCCGGGTGCGACACGGGGTAAGGGTGAAACGGCGGTGTAAGAGACCACCAGCGGCTCGGGTGACCGGCCGGCTATGTAAACCTCGCCCGGAGCAAGGTCAAAGAGGGGACGACGAGGCTGCTCGCCGAGTCCCCGGGTAGACCGCTAGAGAGCTGCGGCAACGTAGTTCCGAGAGAGATGGCCGTCCATGGTGCCTCGGCACCGGGACAGAACCCGGCGTAGTAGTCGGCCCATTCGCCTCACGCGAGACGACCCCGGCCCAGGAGGCGCGCCTCCTCGGCCGGGGTCGTCTCGCGTCGGTCGCGTCTCGCCTCAGAACGCCGGGTTCGAGTCGGCGGCCAGGGCGGCGGCACCCATGATGCCGGCGTTGTTGCGGAGTTTCGCCGGGACGATCTCGGCCCGCAGGTCGAGCAGCGGCAAGAACTCGTCGTGGTGCTTCGAGACGCCGCCGCCGACGATGATCAGGCGCGGGTAGAGCAGGGCCTCGAGGTGCGAGTAGTACTTCTGCAGGCGCTTCGCCCAGTGCTTCCAGCTGAGGTCGTCGCGCTCCTTCGCCGCGAACGAGGCCTTGGTCTCGTAGTCCTTGCCACCGATCTCGAGGTGCCCGAGCTCGGCGTTGACGATGAGCACGCCGTCGTTGATCAGGGCGGTGCCGATGCCCGTGCCGAGCGTCGTCATGACGACGAGACCCTTCACGTCCTTCGCGGCCCCGAAACGGGTCTCGGCGTAGCCCGCGGCGTCTGCGTCGTTGACGAAGTGGATGTCGCGGCCGAGCGTGGTCTCGAAGAGCTTCTCGGCCTCGAAGCCGATCCACTTCTTCGACACGTTGGCGGCCGAGAGGGTCTTGCCGTCCATGATGGCGGCCGGGAAACAGACGCCGACCGGCACCGAGGCGTCGTCGAGGCCGAGTTCGTCGACGATCTGCCGGACGACCGCGACGATGGCGTCGGGTTCACCGCCCTCGGGAGTGCTCTTCTTGATGCGGTCCGAGAGGAGCTCGCCGCTGTCGAGGTCGACGATCGCCCCCTTGATGCCTGTGCCGCCGATGTCGATTCCCACTGCGGTGCGTGCCATGGGTGGTCCTTTCTCAGGAGAGCGTGAGGATGTCGGCACCGCGTTCGGTGACGACCAGGGTGTGCTCGAACTGGGCCGTGAGGCTCTTGTCGCGGGTGGTGACGGTCCAGTCGTCGTCCCAGACGTCGGCCTCGATGCCACCGAGGGTCAACATGGGCTCGATGGTGAACACCATCCCGACCTCGATGACGTCGTCGTACTGCGGCGCGTCGTAGTGGGGGATGATCAGGCCGGAGTGGAAGGCGCGTCCGACGCCGTGACCGGTGTAGTCGCGCACGACGCCCAGGCCGAAGCGCTTGGCGTACGACTCGATCGCCCGACCGATCACGTTCACCTGACGGCCCGGGGCGACGGCCTTGATGCCGCGCCTCAGCGCCTCACGGGTGCGGTCGACCAGGTCGACGGTCTCGGGGGCGGCCTCGCCGACGACGAAGGTGCGGTTCAGGTCGCCGTGGACGCCGTTCTTGAACGCCGTGATGTCGACGTTGATCAGGTCGCCGTCGACCAGGACGGTGTCGTCGGGGATGCCGTGGCAGATGACCTCGTTCACCGAGGTGCAGACCGACTTGGGGTACCCGCGGTACCCCAGGGTCGACGGGTAGGCGTCGTGGGCGACGACGAACTCGTGGGCGATGCGGTCGAGTTCTTCGGTCGTCACGCCGGGGCGGAGGGCGGCCTCGACGGCGTCGATGGCCTGCGAGGCGATGCGGCCGCTCTCGCGGATCAGCTCGACGGTCTCGGCGTCGTAGACGTCGCCGTCGGTGTAGTCGGCCGGAGCGGCCTTGCCGACGTACTCGGGTCGGGCGATCGACGGGGGGACCGGACGCTGCGCTGAGATCCGGCCCGGGGTCAAGAATCCGTGGGAGTCCCGGGGCATACGATCAAGCTTAGGGGGAGCGCGACGGGCTCGCGTTCTCGACAGCCGCACCGAGAGGACGACACCATGGCCGAGTTCTGGTTCAACACGAAGACGCACGAGGTCGAGGAAGGCAAGGTCTCTCCGGCCGTCGACCGCGCCGGGCCCTACGCCACCCGCGACGAGGCGGCCCGCGCGATCGAGACGATCAAGGCCCGCAACGCCGCCCTCGACGCCGAAGAGGCCGCGAACGACTGACCGGTCCGGTCGTCCCGTCGGCGCGTCGCCGACGGGACGACCGGTCGTCGACGGGCCGATCGGGCGTCAGACCGTCGTCGGCCGGTAGGTGATCGGCAGACGGCGGTCCCGGCCGAAGGCCATGCCCGAGATCTTCGGGCCGATCGCCCCCTGGCGGCGCTTCCACTCGGAGCGGTCGACCAGCTTCGTGATCTCGGCCACCGTGTCCGCGTCGTAGCCGAGCGCCACGACGTCGGCCGCCCCGAGGGCGTTCGTGATGTACCCCTCGAGGATGCCGTCGAGCACCTCGTAGGGCGGCAACGAGTCCTCGTCCTTCTGGTCCGGCCGCAGCTCGGCCGACGGCGGCTTCGTGATCGAGTTCTCGGGGATGGGCGCGGTCTCGCCGATCGACTCGGCGTGGGCGTTGCGCCACCGGGCGAGCTCCCAGACCATCGTCTTGGGGACGTCCTTGATCGGGGCGAACCCACCGACCGAATCGCCGTAGATCGTCGAGTAGCCGACGGCGAGCTCGGTCTTGTTGCCCGTGGTCAGCACGAGGTGGCCGTGCAGGTTCGACAACCCCATCAGCACGAGCGCCCGGGCGCGGGCCTGGACGTTCTCGGCGGCGAGGCCGGTGAGGTGCAACTGGTCCTCGAACGGTGCGACGAGGCCGGCGATCGGTTCGGTCGAGTACCGCACGCCGATCCGCTCGGCGACGTCGTCGGCGTCGCTGCGGCTGTGCTCGCTCGACCACTGGCTGGGCATCGAGACGCCGTACACGGCGTCGGCCCCGATGGCGTCGGCGGCGATCGCCGCGCACACGGCCGAGTCGATGCCGCCCGAGAGCCCGAGGATCACGCTGCGGAACCCGTTCTTCCGCACGTAGTCGCGGGTGCCCAGCACCAGGGCGTTCCAGAGCTGCTGGCGGTCGTCGGGCAGGTCGGCGACGTCGCGCTCGACCGGGGACGAGGAGGCGCGCCCCGCGTCCGGCCCGGAGCCACCGGAACCGACGACGGTCGCGTCGGACGCCGGGTCGAGCTCGACGCGGCGGATGCCCTCGGGCAGCTCGGTGTCCGTGGCCGGCTCGGGGTCGAGGTCGACGACGAGCAGGTGCTCGTCGAACTGCGGGGCCCGGGCCAGGATCGTGCCGCTGCCGTCGACGACCACGCTGTCGCCGTCGAAGACGAGGTCGTCCTGACCGCCGACGATGTTGACGTAGGCCACCAGGGTGTCGTTCTCGACGGCCCGGCGGGTGACGAGGGGGAGGCGCACCTCGTCCTTGTCGCGGACGAACGGGCTCGCGTTGATCACGACGAGCAGGCCCGCGTCGGCGTGCAGCACGCGCTCGACGGGGCCGCCGTCGCGCCAGAGGTCCTCGCAGATCACGAGGGCGACGTCGACGCCCGCCACGCGGACGACGAGCAACTCGTCGCCGGGGATGAACACGCGGTACTCGTCGAAGACCGAGTAGTTGGGCAGGTGGTACTTGGCGGTGGTCGTCACGACGCGACCGCCCTGCAGGACGCTGGCGCAGTTCTTCGCGATGGCGGTCGGGGCGTTGCTCGTGCCCAGGAGGCGCGGCTCGAACGGTCCGTCGGCGTGGCCGACCACCACGGGGAGGTCGCCCAGGCCCTCGGCCTCGAGGGTCTCGGCCAGCACCTCGACGGCGTGCCGACTGGCCTGGAGGAAGCTCGGCCGGCTGGCCAGGTCCTCGATCGGGTACCCCGTGACGCTCATCTCGCCCGCGGCGAGGAGGTCGGCGCCGGCGGCGTGGGCCCGGCGGGCCGCCTCGACGATCTGGGCGGAGTTGCCGGCGAGGTCGCCGACGACGGGGTTGGTCTGCGCGAGCGCCAAGCGGAGTCGGGGCATGTCCACTACCGTAGTGGCGGAGCAGAAAGGCCGTGGCATGGACAAACAGAGGGACTTCGTCCTCCGCACGATCGAAGAGCGCGGCATCAAGTTCATCCGCCTCTGGTTCACCGACGTGATCGGCACCCTCAAGTCCGTCGCCATCGCCCCGGCCGAGGTCGAGGGGGCGTTCGCCGAGGGCATCGGCTTCGACGGTTCGGCCATCGAGGGCCTGACGCGCTCGTACGAGGCCGACGTCCTCGCGCAGCCCGATCCGACGACCTTCCAGATCCTGCCCTGGCGGGGCGAGATCGATCCGACCGCCCGCATGTTCTGCGACATCACGACGCCCGACGGCCAGCCCGCCGTGGCGGATCCGCGCAACGTCCTGAAGCGCACCCTGGCCCGGGCGGGCGAGCGCGGCTTCACTTTCTACACGCACCCCGAGGTCGAGTTCTACCTCCTCAAGAGCGCCCAGCTCGGCGCCGACGGCCCCCAGCCGGTCGACTCGGCCGGCTACTTCGACAACGTCCCCGGCGGGACCGCCCACGACTTCCGTCGCCGCTCCGTCCGCATGCTCGAAGACCTCGGCATCTCGGTCGAGTTCAGCCACCACGAGGCGGGGCCCGGTCAGAACGAGATCGACCTGCGCTACGCCGACGCGCTGACGACGGCCGACAACATCATGACCTTCCGGACGGTCATCAAAGAGGTCGCCATCGAGCAGGGCGTCTTCGCCTCGTTCATGCCGAAGCCGTTCAGCCAGCACCCCGGTTCGGGCATGCACACGCACATGTCGCTCTTCGAGGGCGACTCCAACGCCTTCTACGAGGCGGGCGCCGAGTACCAGCTGTCGACCATCGGTCGTCAGTTCATCGCGGGCCTGCTCAAGCACGCCCCCGAGATCACGGCCGTGACGAACCAGTTCGTCAACAGCTACAAGCGCCTCTGGGGCGGCGACGAGGCGCCGAGCTTCGTGACCTGGGGCCACAACAACCGCTCGGCGCTCGTGCGCGTCCCGCTCTACAAGCCGAACAAGGGCAACTCGAGCCGGGTCGAGTACCGTGCCATCGACTCCGCGGCGAACCCGTACCTGGCCTTCTCGCTGATGCTGGCGGCGGGGCTCAAGGGCATCGAAGAGGGCTACGAGCTGCCCGCCGAGGCCGAGGACAACGTCTGGGGCCTGAGCGACGCCGAGCGTCGTGCCCTGGGTTACCGTCAGCTGCCCGCCAGCCTCGACCACGCCCTGTCGATCATGGAGAACAGCGAACTCGTCGCCGAGACGTTGGGCGAGCAGGTCTTCAACTACGTGCTCCTCAACAAGCGACAAGAGTGGAAAGAGTACCGGGCACAGGTCACGCCGTTCGAGCTGCGCTCGAACCTCGAGATCCTCTAGTCGACCGGCCACCCCGCCCTCATGCCCCGATCCGCGACCGGTCTCTCCGAGCTGGCGCGGCTCGGGTTCTCCGACCTCGGTGCCGGGCGTGACCGGCTCGACCGCCTCGTCGCCGAGGTGCCCCAGGTGCGCGACCTGGTCCCGTGGTTCGCCACGGTGGCCGACCCGGACGCGGCCCTGGCGCACCTCGAGCGATCGGTCGAGCGGGATCGTGCCGGCGTGGTCGAGTTGCTCGACGGCGAGGCCGGCCCGCGCCTCCTGAGGGTGCTCGGTGCCTCCGAGGGCCTTGCCGAGTTCGTCGCGCGTCGCCCGGCCGAGGCGGGCGTCCTGCTCGAACCGCTGGACGAACCACCGCCGGCCGCGACGTACCGTGACGACGTCCGTCGGGCGGCGACCGGGCTGACCGGCGACGAGGCGCGCGTCGCGCTCCGGGTCCGGTACCGGCGTCACCTGCTGCAGCTGGCGTCGTTCGACCTCGAGGCCGACGACCCCGTCGAGGTCCTGCCCCGCGTGGCCGCCGCCCTCGCCGACCTCGCGGGCGCCGCCCTCGACGCCGCCGTCGACGTGGCCCGACGCGAGGTCCCGTTCCCCGCCGCCGACGTCGAGCGCACCCGGCTCGCCGTCATCGGCATGGGCAAGGCCGGGGCCCGCGAGCTGAACTACCTCAGCGACGTCGACGTGGTCTACGTCGCCGAGGGCGTCGACGGGCTCGAGAACGGTCGGGCCGTCGAGATCGGCAGCCGTCTGGCGATGCACGCGGCTCGGGCGATCTCGGACCTCGCCGTCGAACCCGACCTCTGGGAGGTCGACGCGAACCTGCGGCCGGAGGGCAAGGACGGCGCCCTCGTCCGCACGCTCGAGTCGCACGTCGCGTACTACGTGCGCTGGGCCAAGGGGTGGGAATTCCAGGCCCTGTTGAAGGCGCGGCCCCTCGCGGGCGACGTCGACCTCGGCGAGCGCTACGTCGCGGCCGTCGCGCCGTTCGTCTGGTCGGCCGCCTCACGCGAGAACTTCGTCGAGTCGGTCCAGGCCATGCGCGAACGGGTCACGGCCCTGATCCCGGCGGGCGAGGTCGACCAGCAGCTCAAACTCGGTCCCGGCGGACTGCGCGACATCGAGTTCACCATCCAGCTGCTGCAGCTCGTCCACGGGCAGGCCGACGAACGCGTGCACCAGCGCTCGACGCTCGACGCGTTGGGCGCCCTGGCCGCGCGGGGCTACGTCGGACGAGCCGAGGCCGCGGAGTTCGACCGCGACTACCGCGTGCTCCGCCTGCTGGAGCACCGCATCCAGCTGACGCGACTGCGGCGCACGCACCTCATGCCGACGGACGAGAACGCCCTCCGGGTCCTCGCCCGCGGCACCGGTCTCGCGCCGGGTGCCGCCCAACTCGTCGACCTGTGGCAAGGGGTGAAGCGTCGGGTCCGTACGTTGCACGTGCGGCTGTTCTACCGCCCGCTCCTGTCGGCCGTCGCGGCGCGACCCGAAGAAGACCTGGCGCTCAGCTCCGACCAGGCGTCGGCGCGGCTCGCGGCCATCGGATTCGCCGACCCGAAGGGCGCGCTCGGTCACATCGCCGCCCTGACGGCCGGCGTCTCCCGCCGGGCGAGCATCCAGCGCCACCTGCTGCCGGCCATGCTGCAGTGGTTCGCCGACGGCACCGACCCCGACCTCGGTCTGCTCGCGTTCCGGCGATTGAGCGACGGCCTCGGCGAGTCGTACTGGTTCCTCCGCATGCTGCGGGACTCGTCGGGGGCCGCCCACCGACTGACGACCGTCCTGTCGTCGTCGACCTTCGCCGCCGACCTGCTGGAGCGCATCCCCGAGGCCGCGGCGTGGCTCGAGAACGACGCGGAGCTCAAGGCCCGCTCCCTCTCGAGCCTCCTCGACGAGACGGCCGCCACCCTGGCGCGGCACCGTTCGCCCGACGCGGCGGCGACGGTCCTGCGGCAGGCGCGGCGCCGCGAGATCCTGCGGCTCGCCGTGGGCGGCATCCTGGGCATCCTCGACATCGGCACCCTGGCCCGGGGCCTGACCGCGGTGACGACGGCCTCGGTGACCGGGGCGTTGGCCCTCGCCCGCCGGGACGCCGGCGACCTCGAGTTCGCCGTGATCGCCATGGGCCGGTACGGGGGAGAAGAACTCGGGTTCGGTTCCGACGCCGACGTGCTCTACGTCTACCGCGCTCCCGAGGGCGACGAGACGGCCCATCGGCGTGCCCTCACGGTGGCCGCCGAGATGAGCCGACTCACGTCCGACGCCCTCGTGCCGTTCGACCTCGACACCGGCCTGCGCCCCGAGGGGAAGAACGGGCCGGTGGTCCGATCGCTGTCCTCGTACCGGGCCTACTACGCTCGCTGGTCGCTCACCTGGGAGGCCCAGTCGTTGTTGCGCGCCCGGCCCGTGGCCGGTGACGAGACGCTCCTCGACGACTTCATGGCCGTCGCCGACGCGGTGCGGTACCCCGCCGAGCTGACCGAGCAGCAGATCCGCGAGGTCAAGCGCATCAAGGCCAGGGTCGAGTCCGAGCGTCTGCCCAAGGGCGCCGAGCCCTCGCGTCACCTCAAGCTCGGTCGGGGCTCGCTGAGCGACGTCGAGTGGTTCGTCCAACTGCTCCAGCTGCAGCACGGGGTGGACGTGCCCGGCCTCCGGACCCCGTCGACGCTCGACGCCCTCGCCGCGGCGGTGGACGCCGGCCTGGTGGCCGACGAGGACGCCCGGCGGCTGCACGACGCCTGGATCATGGCCTCCCGGGCGCGCTCGGCGGTCACCCTCTGGACCTCCCGGACACAGGACGTCCTGCCACGGGACCGTCGGCAGCTGGAAGGCGTGGCGCGCCTGATGGAGTACCCGCCGGGCTCCGCCACGACCCTCGAAGAGGACTACCTCGCGGCCACCCGTCGGTCACGCGCCGTCTTCGAGCGCGAGTTCTACGGCATCGACGAGGCACCCGAGCCGCTCGGCTGACCCGTCCGGGACGTGCGACACGCCCGGGCTGCGCCGGAGGCGGTCGATCCGCTCGGGTCGACGTCGGGCCATTTCGCTGTACCCCGTTTGGCGGTGTTGTACCCCTGTGCACGTGTCCATCGGATTTCGGGCAGATGACCCACGGGTGGGGGGTGGTCGTCGACGGCGGCGTCGAGGCCCATCGCTGCCCATTGGGCAACGCCCGTGCCGGGCGCTGATTCCGGGCTCGTGACCAGGCTTTTCGTTCGGCGTCGGATCACGGCTGCCCGTCCCACCTGCGGACCGATCGAACGGTTCCGTTCGGACGTCGAGCCCTCACCGACGTGTCAGCACTTCTGTCGACAGCACCTTGCCCGACCCGACGTACCCCGACCGGCGCGCCCGGCCACCCGCGGTCGGGGGGTGGTTGTGAGCCGCCCGTGAGTGACTGAGAATTCCCTCAACCCGATAGACCAATTCCCCAGCGTTGCGGAAGCCGATCCCTTCTCACACCTCAGGTGGCCATCGTGTTGACCTTCATCCTGCAGATCCGATCCATGGCGGGCGGATACCCCGAGATCTACCTCTTCGCCGCCTACAGCGCCCTCATCTGGGTGCTCTGGATCATGAAGGTCCTGCTCTCCCGCCGCTACCGCCCCTTC
This sequence comes from Frigoribacterium sp. ME-P-080, assembly GCF_030209595.1. Classification (NCBI taxonomy): domain Bacteria; kingdom Bacillati; phylum Actinomycetota; class Actinomycetes; order Micrococcales; family Microbacteriaceae; genus Frigoribacterium; species Frigoribacterium sp. ME-P-080. The sequence continues at coordinate 452,492 of NZ_JARVRR010000004.1, read as the reverse complement.
ACGGGCGAGTTCCGCGGCACGACCAGCGTCGTCGTCCCCGTCGTGGACGAACCGCTCGACCTCTTCCGGGACGTCATCGGCCGCATGGTCGAACAGGGTCCCGGCGAGATCATCGTCGTCATCAACGGCAAGCCCAACCCCGAGCTCGCCGCCGTCTGCGAGGAGTTCGGGCCGCTCGTCCGGTGGGTGCACACGCCGATCCCGGGCAAGCGCAACGCCGTCATGATCGGCACCGAGCTCAGCCGGGGAGACATCACCGTCCTGGTCGACTCCGACACGGTCTGGACGCCGGGCACCCTCTCCGAGCTGCTCCGTCCGTTCGCCCAGGAGAACGTCGGGGGAGTCACCACCCGCCAGCGCATCCTCGAGCCCGAGCGCAGCTGGATCACGCGGTGGGCCGACTGGCTCGAGAACTCCCGTGCCCTCTACTCGATGCCGGCGCAGAGCGTGCTGGGGCAGATCGGCTGCCTGCCGGGCCGCACCATCGCCTTCCGCCGCGAGATCCTCGTCCGGGTCATGGACAAGTTCATGACGGAGAAGTTCATGGGCGTGTTCCTCGAGGTCAGTGACGACCGCACCCTGACGAACCTCACGCTCAAGGAGGGCTACCGCACCGTCTACCAGCACACCAGCCTCGTCTACACGGACGCCCCGCTCCAGGTCAAGAAGCTCTACAAGCAGCAGCTGCGCTGGGCTCGCGGGAGCCAGTACAACACCCTCCGCATGATGCCGTGGATGGTCGGGCACGCCCCGCTCCTCGCGTTCTTCTTCGCCATGGACATCGTGCTGCCCTTCATGCTCATGGGCGTCATCGGCGGCTGGATCTACCGGGGGATCACCGGCCAGGGCGTGAACCTGTACCGCGGCATCCTCGAGGAGTACGGCGTGCAGACCGGTCTCATCAGCATCGTCGTCCTCATGGTGGTCTCGTCCGTGCTCAGCATGTCGATCCGTCAGATGCGCCACCTGGCCGAGAAGCCCTCGGACTTCTTCCGCCTCCCGGTGTTCATCATCGTGTCGACGTTCTTCCTCATGCCCATCCGGGTCATCGGGTTCTTCCGCATGGGTCACGCCAGCGGTTGGGGCACCCGGGCCGGGGCCTACGCAGGAGGCGCGGCCAACGACGAGATGCAGGGTGCGCTCGACGAGGTGGCCGAGGAGGCCCCCATCGACGCCCTCGAACGGCAGTTCCGCGACGGCGTCGACCCGGGGGTCGACACGCTCTTCGACTTCGGCTCGACTGCCGACGAGACGGACGAACAGGGTGCGGTCCTCGTCCGGAGCCGCAAGGCGGCCCTGGCCGCCGAGGCCGACGGCGCGACCACGCCGGCACCGGTGGCCGCCGTGGCCACCGCCACCGCGCCTCCTCGTCGTCGCCTCAACCCCAAAGCCGGGTTCCCGTACCTGATCGGCGCCGCCATCGTTGCCCTGGAGGTCTTCTTCATTGTCTGACTCGACACAGGACTTCGTCACTCCCGTCCACATGCATTCCGGCGCCTGGTGGGCCACCTCGCACGGCAACGCCCGACGCACGGCGCTCGGCGCCACCGCCGTGGTGGTGTTGCTCGCGATGATCTCGTGGCTCATCTGGGTCTCGCCGTCCGACAACATCGTCCGCAGTGCCGTCACCGAGGTCACGGGCGTCGACCCGTCGATCAACGTCTCGTCGCTCAAGGCGGACCGGTCCGCCTTGCTCGACCAGCTGGTCTCCGCGAAGAAGCAGCTCGCCGAGAGCAAGGCCGCCCTGGCCGACGTGCAGCAGCAGGCCTGGACGTCGGAGGGGCAGCTGACCGCGGCGCAGGCGAAGCTCGCCTCCGCCGAGTCGGCGCTGGCCCAGGCACAGTCCGCCGCGGAGTCGGGGGGCGCGGGCACCGGGTCGGGCGCCGCAGGCACCGCCGGTGGTCGGGGGACCGGCGCGTCGACCGGCTCCGGGTCGGGTGGCACGGGGTCGAACGGATCGACCGGAGGCGGCGCCACGGGCCCCGTCACGGTCGAGACGCCGTCCCTCGCCTCGATCATCGACCCCGGCTCGCGGTACTTCGGGCTCTTCACGGACCAGGCGCCGTTCAACTGGGCGACCTACGACGCGCAGGAGGCGGCGGTCGGTTCCGAGGCCAACATGGTCGGCTACTTCCAGGGCTTCGACCATGAGTTCCGTGCCGACGCCGTCCGCTCGTCCTGGTCGCGGGGCAAGCTGCCCGTCCTGACGTGGGAGTCGCAGCCGATCAAGGCCGGCAACAACGAGCCCGAACAGCCCGACTACAGCCTGACGAAGATCATCGACGGCAGCTTCGACTCGTATCTGACCACCTACGCCGACGACATCGTGGCCAACGGCATGCCGCTGGCCCTGCGGTTCGACCACGAGATGAACGGCACCTGGTACCCCTGGAGCACCGACTACGGCAACAGCAAGGGCGCCGTCAACGGCAACGGTCCCGGGGACTACGTGAAGGCCTGGCAGCACGTCCACGACCTGTTCGAGCGGCAGGGTGCGAACGACCTGGTCGCCTGGATCTGGGCGCCCACTCGGGTCGACCGTCTGGCCACGGGCAAGACGGGCGGGAGCAACCACACCACGGAGGCCTTCCTGGCGACCCTCTACCCGGGCCCCGAGTACGTCGACATCGTGGGCATGTCGGGCTATTACCGCCCGCCGTACGACGACAAGTCCAAGCCGACCTTCGACAGCACCTTCGGGGCCACCCTGAAGCAGCTCCGGGCGATCGCACCGGGCAAGAACATCCTGCTCGCCGAGATCGGCGCCAGCGAGACGGGTGGCTCGTCGGATCCGACGGCCACGAGCGAGAAGGCGCAGTGGTTCAACTCGCTGTTCGCCGCGCTGGCCGATCCGGCGAACGCGGACATCATCGGCTTCTCGTACTTCGACCTCGTCGCCACCACGGTCGTGGACGGGGTGCGGTCGACCAACGACTGGCGCCTCACGTCCCGGTCCGACAGCCTCGCCGCCTTCACCGCGGGGATCACCCGACGCGACGTCGGTTACGACCTGCAGCCGTCGCCGTGACGACAGCCACCACCTTCCCCTTCTCCCGCCTCTTCCCCATCCCCAGGAGCGCATCATGAAGAAAGACGCCAGCACCCCCGAGTCCGCCGTCGCCGCGACGGGGGCCGACGCCACCTCGGTGAAGCCCCGAATCAGCGTCATCGGCACCGGCTACCTCGGCGCCACGCACGCGGCGGCCATGGCCGAGATGGGCTTCGACGTCATCGGGGTCGACACCGACCCCGCCAAGGTCGCCGCCCTGGCCGAGGGGCGCGTGCCGTTCTTCGAGCCCGGCCTGCCCGAACTCATCCTCGAGCACGTGGGTTCCGGTCGACTCTCCTTCACCACCGACCTCGCCGAGGCCGTGGCCCTGTCGGACGTGCACTTCATCTGCGTCGGCACGCCGCAGCGCCGGGGGAGTCACGCCGCGAACCTCTCGTACGTCGAGGAGGCGACCCGCAACGTCGCCGCCGCCCTCAGCCACGACGGTCTCATCGTCGGCAAGTCGACCGTCCCGGTCGGTACGGCGGCACACCTGCGCGAGATCGTGGCGGGCGTCGTCCCCGCCGGTGTCTCGGCCGACCTCGTCTGGAACCCCGAGTTCCTCCGCGAGGGCCATGCCGTCGAGGACACGCTGCGTCCCGACCGCATCGTCTTCGGCGGTACCGACGTCCGCACCGAGGCCCTGATGCGTCAGGTCTACGCCCTGCCGATCGCGACGGGCACGCCCGTCATCTCGTGCGACCTGCCGACCGCCGAGCTCGTCAAGGTCAGCGCCAACGCGTTCCTCGCGACGAAGATCTCGTTCATCAACGCCATCAGCGAGTTGTGCGAGGCGGCCGGTGCCAACGTCTCGACCCTCGCCGACGCCCTGGGCTTCGACGACCGCATCGGACGCAAGTTCCTGAACGCGGGGCTCGGCTTCGGCGGCGGGTGCCTGCCGAAGGACATCCGTGCCCTGATGTTCCGGGCCAACGAGTTGTCCGCCCACCGCGTCGTCGGCCTCATGCAACAGGTCGACGAGATCAACATGGCCCAGCGCCAGCGGGTCATCGACCAGGCGATCGACGCCTGCGGCGGCTCGGTCCTCAACCGACGCATCGCCGTGCTCGGGGCGGCCTTCAAGCCGCACACCGACGACGTGCGCGACTCGCCGGCCCTCAACGTCGCAGCGGCCCTGCACCTCCGGGGCGCCCAGGTGCTCGTCGTCGACCCCGAGGCCACCCAGACGGCCCAGCGGAGCTTCCCGACGCTGTCGTTCGCCGACTCGGCCGCCGAGGCCGTGACGGACGCCGACGCGGTGCTGCTCCTCACCGAGTGGCCCGAGTTCGTCGGGGCGGACGCGGCCGGGCTCGCCGAGCTCGCCGCCAACCCCGTGGTGATCGACGCGCGCAACGTGCTCGACGCCGAGGTCTGGTCGGCCGCCGGCTGGGAGGTCCGTCCGCTGGGCGGCCGTCGCACGCCGGCCCAGCGTCGTGTGCTGACGCCGACCGCCGTACCCGCCTGACCGGATCGTCGGGCACGGGCTGACGGGCCGTCTCCCTCGGGAGGCGGCCCGTCCTGCGTGCGCCCCCGCGCCTCCTGGTCCGGGGTGACCCAGAGGAGGCGCGGGTCGTCACCCCGAGGCCCGCTGGGGCAGCGACGCGAGAGGCCCGCACCCCCTGGGGGGATGCGGGCCTCTCGTGGTGCGACGGCGTCAGACGCCGAAGTACAGCTCGAACTCGAAGGGGTGAGGACGCTGCGCCATGGGCAGGATCTCCTTCTCGCGCTTGTAGGCGATCCAGGTCTCGATGAGGTCCTCGGTGAACACGTTGCCCTTGGTCAGGAACTCGTGGTCGGCCTCGAGCGCGTCGAGCGCACCCTCGAGCGACGCGGGCACCTGCGGGATGTTCTTCGCCTCCTCGGGCGGCAGCTCGTAGAGGTCCTTGTCGACCGGCTCGTGCGGCTCGATCCGGTTCTGGATGCCGTCGAGGCCGGCCATCAGCTGCGCGGCGAACGCCAGGTACGGGTTCGAGGCGGCGTCGGGGACGCGGAACTCGATGCGCTTGGCCTTCGGGTTCGTGCCGGTGATCGGGATGCGGATGGCCGCCGAACGGTTGCCGGCCGAGTACACCAGGTTCACGGGCGCCTCGAAGCCCGGGATCAGACGGTGGTACGAGTTGATCGACGGGTTCGTGAAGGCGAGGACGGCGGGAGCGTGCTTGAGCAGGCCACCGATGTACCAGCGGGCGAGGTCGGACAGGCCGCCGTAGCCGTTCTCGTCGTAGAACAGCGGCTTGCCGTCGTTCCAGAGCGACTGGTGGGTGTGCATGCCCGAGCCGTTGTCGCCGAAGAGGGGCTTCGGCATGAAGGTCGCGACCTTGCCCCACTGCTCGGCGGTGTTCTTGACGATGTACTTGAACTTGAGGATGTCGTCCGCGGCGTGGACCATCGTGTCGAACTTGTAGTTGATCTCCTGCTGGCCGCCGGTGCCCACCTCGTGGTGAGCACGCTCGAGCTCCAGACCCGAGTCGATCAGCTTGAGGCTGATGTCGTCGCGCAGGTCGGCCGTCTTGTCGACGGGGCTGACGGGGAAATAGCCGCCCTTGTACGCCGTCTTGTTGGCGAGGTTGCCGCCCTCTTCGACGCGGCCGGTGTTCCAGGCGCCCTCTTCGGAGTCGACGCTGTAGAAGCTGGCGTTCTGCTTCACCTCGTAGCGGACGTCGTCGAAGATGTAGAACTCCGCCTCGGGGGCGAAGAAGGCGGTGTCGGCGATGCCGGTCGACGCGAGGTACTTCTCGGCCTTCTTGGCGACCTGGCGCGGGTCACGGCTGTACAGCTCGCCGTTGCGCGGGTTGAAGATGTCGAACACGAGGACGAGCGTGCGCTCGGCGCGGAACGGGTCGACGTACCCGGTCGTGACGTCGGGGATGAGCTGCATGTCCGACTCGTGGATCGAGGCGAAGCCCCGGATGGAGGACCCGTCGAAGAGCTGTCCGACGGAGAAGAACTCCTCGTCGACCGTGGAGGCGGGGATGTTGAAGTGCTGCTGGACACCGGGAAGATCGGTGAAGCGGATGTCAAGGAACTTGACGTCGGTGTCCTTGATGAACTTCAGCACCTCGGAAGAATCAGTGAACATCTAGATGTCTCTCCAATGGGCTTGGAACGGATCGGATGCGGGACGCAGCCTCCGTCGAGGCTACGGAGGGGCCGTTTCGCTGCGGTGTCCCTGATGTTTCGGGCATGTTACGGCTCGGCCCGTCGGTAGGCTCGATGCATGCCCGATCGCACCGCGCCTCCTTCCCGTCCCGCCTCCGTGGGCGGCCCCGACGACGGCGCGCAACGCTGGCCGGGCGAGCGTCTCGGGCTGCCCGAGAAGGGGCCGCGCTCCGTGGCCCGACTCGGACGGCGCGTGGCGGGGCTCGCCGTCGACTGGGCGATCGCCTACGCCGTCGCCGCACTCTTCTTCGGCGGTGAGGGCCTGGCCATCACCGGGGTCTTCCTGCTCATGCAGATCCTGTTCCTGGTGCTCTTCGGCGGCACCCTCGGGCACCTCGCCCTGGGCATGCGCCTCGTGCCGATGGCGGGCGGTCGCATCGGCGTCGGCCGGCCGGTCCTGCGGTCGGTGCTGCTCGTGCTCGTCATCCCGGCCGTCGTCTGGGACCTCGACCAGCGCGGGCTGCACGATCGCGTCGCCGGGACGCTGCTCGTCCGCGTCTGAGGCACCCGTCCCGCACGCACGACGGCGCCCCTCCTGATCGGAGGGGCGCCGTCGTCACGTCACGTCGAGGCGGGGGTCGCCGGGTCAGCGCGGACGGCCCGACCGCACCTTGAAGGGGTCGACGCCCTTGGGGATGGGCAGGCCGTTCTGGCCGAGGGACTGGAGGCGGTTGCTGACGGCCAGCACCTCGTTGCGGTTGATGGACGACTTGAGCTTGTTCATGCGTCCGGCGAGCTTGTGGAGGGGCACGGAATCGGCATCGGGGCCGACGTTCAGCACGTGGACCGGCACGTTCGGCAGGATGCGCGTGACCTTTCGACGCTCTTCGTCGACGAGTCGGCGGGTCTGGCCGGCGCCGCCCTCGGCGATGAGCACCACGCCCGGCCGGCCGACCGCGCGGTACACCGCGGCCTGACTGCGCCCCTGGACGGCGACGGGCATCTCGGCGGCACGCCACGCACGACGCAGGCCGCTCTTCATGACGGCACCGACGGCACCCGGCTGCCCCTCGATCTGCGAGTAGGCCGCGCGCTCGGCCTTACGACCCAGCACGATCAGCAGCAGCAGGAACCCGAGCATGACGCCGACGACGATGTAGAGCACCAGCGCGAGCACGTTGCCACCCGTGAGCAGCAGCGCCGCGGCCACGCCGAGCAGCACGGGCACGAAGAACGCCAGCAGCATCATCGGCAGCGCCGTCTTGTCGACGCGGCGGGTCATCTGGAAGACCTGCCACATCTGCTTGAAACGGCCGGGTTCCTTCGGCGGTTTCGGGGACGTGTTCTCGGGAGACGTGCGTCGAGCCATGTGCACCAGGATACGGGGTCGGCGGTCCCGACGAATCCTCCCCAGGGACTCCGGTCCGTCGCCGGTCGACAGGGCTCCCCGGCGCGAGGGCGCCGACGACCACCGGACGACACCATCGCCTCATGACGAACGAGTCGATCGGCCCCTACCGCGTGCTCTCCCGGCGCCTCGACGGCGGGGTGGAGCGCATCCTCGCCGAGGCACCCGACGGCTCACGCGTCGTGCTCAGGAGGCGCGGGTCGCGTCCGACCGGGCGCTCTCCCGTCGCCGAGGCGGTCGCCTTCTCCCGGGCGGACCACGCCCACGTCGCCACCCTCGTCGACGTGGTGACGGACCCGTCCGGCGAGGTCGTGCTCGTCTTCGCGGACGTCGGCGGCGACCCACTCGCCTCGTGGCTGGCCGCCCGCGGTCGACCCGAGACCGGGGAGGTCATCACCCTCGTCGTCCCCGTGCTCGGTGCAGTCCAGCACTTGGCCCGTCGGGGCACGGCCGTCCGTGCCCTGGACGTCGACGACGTCGAGATCGACGCCCGCGGGGCACCCGTCCTGGTCGGCGTCCGTCCTGTGGACGCGGGGTCGGATGCGGGGCCGGACGCCGAGCGCACGTCGCTGCCCGTGGCGGCCGAGTTCGCCCGGGCCCTGGTCGAGCGGGCGGTGCGACCGGCCTCGCGATCCTCGGCGCCGGTCCTGGATTCGACGAGCTTCGAGTCCTTGGTCGAATCGGTCTTCGACCTCGGCGAAGCGGTCCCGCTCTCGAGTGTCGACGCCGTGGTCGAGGGTGACGAGGTCCCCCGGGGCGATCGCGTCGAGTCGGTCGCCGAGGACGAACCCGTCATGCCGGGCTGGCTCGCACTCCTGCCCGAGTCGGAGGCGATCGACCGGGTGATCGCGGGCGTGGCCGACCTCCGCCCACGGCGGCTGGTCGAGGCCCTGCGAGCCGTCCGTCGGCGATACCGACTGCTCGCGGCCGCAGGCGTCGTCGTCGCCGGGGTGGCTCTCGTCCTCGGAGCGGCCGCCTCGACACGTGATGACGGTCCACGTCAGGACCGACCGGCCGACGGTGTGGGTCCGGTCGCGCCCGGGTCCGAGTCGTCGGCGCCGGTGAGCCCGTCCGGCGACTCCGCCGACACCCGCACGCCGGCACCCGCTCGGACGGGCGGGGCGGTGACGCCCGGTCAGGTCGAAGCCCTGGTGGGGGGTGACGATGCCGGTGCAGCCGCCGAGGTGCTCCTCCAGGCACGGCTGACGTGCCTGCGCGACGCCACGCCGAGTTGTCTCGACGCCGTCGATCAACCCGGTTCGCCGATCGCCCTCCGGGACGCCGACGTGCTCGACGACCCCTCGCTCGCCGCGGCGGCGATGGTCCCTCTCGAGCTCACGGGACGAGTGTCCCGAACCGGGGGGACGGCGTTGCTCGAGGCGACGGGCCCGCACGGCGAAACGGCCTCGGTCCTCGTGATGAGGACCGAGGCCGGTTGGCGGCTTCGCGACGTGATCGTCGATCGGTGAGGCCGCTCGGGCCTCACGCGGGGGACATCAGATGCCGAGCTTGGACGTGAAGTCCCCGCCCTCGAGGCGCTCCTTGACGGCGACCAGGAAGCGCGCCGCGTCGGCGCCGTCGACGATGCGGTGGTCGTACGACAGGGCCAGGTAGACCATCGACCGGATGGCGATGGACTCCGAACCGTCTGCCTTGATGACCACGGGGCGCTTGACGACGATGCCGGTGCCGAGGATGGCCACCTGCGGAAGGAAGACCACGGGGGTGTCGAACAGGGCGCCGCGCGATCCCGTGTTGGTGACGGTGAAGGTGCCACCGGCCAGCTCGTCGGGCTTCAGCTTGTTGTCACGCGTGCGCTGCGCGAGGTCGGCGATCTGGCCGGCGATGCCCGCGAGGTCGAGGTCCGAGGCGTCCTTGATGACCGGCGTCAGCAGGCCGCGCTCCGTGTCGACCGCCATGGCAACGTGCTCGTGGTCGGGGTAGACGATCGAGTCACCGTCGACGGTGGCGTTCAGCTTCGGGTGCGCCTTGAGCGCCTCGGCGGCCGCCAGGGTGAAGAACGGCAGGAAGGACAGCTTGTTGCCGGTCTTCTCGAGGAAGGCACCCTTGTTGGCGTCGCGGAAGGCCGCGACCTTGGTGACGTCGACCTCGACCACGCTGGTGAGTTGGGCCATGGCCTGCATCGACTGGACCGCACGCTCGGCGACGACCTTGCGGAGGCGCGACATCGGAACGGTCGTGCCGCGCAACGGCGACACCTCGATCGGGGCGGGACCGGAGGAGGCCGGCGCCGAGGTCGTCGAGGTCGCGGCCGCTTCGGCGGCGGCGAGGACGTCCTCCTTGCGGATGCGACCGCCGACGCCACTGCCGGACAGGGTCGAGATGTCGACACCCTTCTCGTTCGCCAGCTTGCGGACGAGCGGGGTGACGTAACCGACCGGCGCACCGCTGCTCGGGGCCGGCGTGGCGGGTGCCGACGTCTCGGACGATCCCGTGGCGGGTGACGGCGTCGGTGCCGACGGGGCCGGCTGCTCGCTGCTGGGCCGGGCGGCCTGGGGCTGTGCGGCGGCCGGCTGCTGGCCGGCGGCGTCCTGCTGTGCGCCATCCTGCTGGGCGGCGGGCGCGGGGTCCACCGCGGGGGCGGGCTCGGGCGCGCTGGCGGCGGAGTCCTCACCCGGGGCAGGGGCCGCGGACGACGGGAGCTCGGGCTCCTCGGCCTCCGGCTCGGCGAGTGCCGAGGGTGCCTGCTCCGGCTCTTCGGCGGCTTCCGGCTCGTCCGCCGGCGACTCGGAGGCGCTGCCGTCTCCGATGCGGACGAGGGCCGTGCCCACCTCGACGGTCTCGTCCTCGGCGACGAGGATCTCCTCGATCACGCCGGCGACGGGCGAAGGGATCTCGGTGTCGACCTTGTCGGTCGAGACCTCGAGCAGCGGCTCGTCGACCTCGACGCGGTCACCGACGTTCTTCAACCAGCGGGTGACCGTACCCTCGGTGACACTCTCTCCGAGTGCCGGGAGGTTGACGGATTCGCTCATCTGTGGGGCTCCTTTGACGACATGTGTGTCTGTGGTTGCTGTGGTGGTGGTGCGGGCCCCTGCTGAGCAGGAGCGATGGTGCCAGGGATCTACATCGCGTGCAGCGGCTTGCCCGCGAGGGCCAGCATGGCTTCGCCGAGGGCTTCGTTCTGCGTGGGGTGCGCGTGGATCAGGGGAGCGACGTCCTCCGGGTAGGCCTCCCAGTTGACGGCGAGCTGTGCCTCACCGATCAGTTCGCCGACACGGGCGCCGATCATGTGCACGCCCACGACGGGTCCGTCGACGACGCGGACCACCTTGACCGAGCCGCTGGTCCCGATGATGTGGCTCTTGCCGTTGCCCGCGAGGTTGTAGTCGTAGCTGGTGACCTTGTCGGCGCCGAACTGGTCGGCGGCCTTGACCTCGGTCAGGCCGACCGATGCGACCTCGGGGTCGGAGTAGGTGACCTTGGGGATGTTCACGTCGGAGATCACCTGCGGCTTGAGGCCGGCGATCTCTTCCGCGACGAAGATGCCGTGCTGGAAGCTGCGGTGCGCGAGCTGCAGGCCGGGCACGATGTCGCCCAGGGCGTAGACGCCGGGGACGTTCGTCGCGAGACGTTCGTTCGTCAGGACGAAACCGCGGTCCATCGTGATGCCGACCTCTTCGTAGCCGAGACCGGCGGTCGAGGGGCCACGGCCGACGGCGACGAGCATGAGGTCGGCGTCGAACGTCTTGCCGTCCTCGAGGGTGACGACGACGCCGTCCTCGTTCTGCTCGACGCCCTGGAACCGGACGCCCAGCGAGAAGGCGATGCCGCGCTTGCGGAACGCGCGCTCGAACTGCTTCGAGATCGACTCCTCCTCGTTGGGGACGAGGTGCGGCAGGGCCTCGACGATGGTCACGTCGACGCCGAAGCTCTTCCAGACGCTGGCGAACTCGACGCCGATGACGCCGCCGCCGAGGATGACGACCTTGTTCGGCACGTGGTCGAGCGCGAGGGCGTGCTCGCTGGTGATGACCTTGCCGCCGATCTCGAGACCGGGGAGGCTCCGCGAGTACGAACCCGTCGCGAGCACGACGTTCTTGGCCTTGAGCGTGGTCTCGCCGACCTGGACGGTCGAGGGCGACGTGAGCTTGCCCTCGCCTTCGACGGTCGTGATGCCACGGGCCTTGACGAGCCCCTGGAGACCCTTGTACTTGCTGGCGACGATGCCCTCGCGGTACGAGGTCACGGCGGCGATGTCGATGCCGTGGAAATCGGTGTTGACGCCGTACTTGGCGGATTCGCGCGACACGTCGGCCACCTCGGCCGAGTGCAACAGCGCCTTGGTGGGGATGCAGCCTCGGTGGAGGCAGGTGCCCCCGACCTTGTCCTTCTCGACGAGTGCGACGCTCAGGCCCAACTCGCTCGCTCGCAGCGCTGCGGCGTATCCGCCGCTCCCGCCACCGAGCACCACCAGGTCAAAATTCTGTTCCGACACCCAGCAACTCCCTCGTGCGTCCGCGGTGCCCCGACGCCGGGGCGGGGCCGTCGCGGTGGCGACGACGCCCGTCCCCGAACCGACCGCATCGTCCGGCGGCGTCGTCGTGACGCGCGTCGGAGGATGCTCTCGGGGGACCGATCTCAGCGGGTTTCTCCCGCCCCCTCGACCCTACTACGCAGCAGAAAACTTGTCGGCCAGCTCGATCAGGGTACGGACGGTCACGCCCGTCGAGCCCTTGGCCGTGTAGCCGTATCCGCCGCCCTTGTTGTTGGACGGACCGGCGATGTCGAGATGGGCCCAGGGGATCGGTGTCGTCGTACCCTCCCGCGAGCCGACGAACTCGTTGAGGAAGACGCCGGCGAGCAGCATGCCTGCGGCCGTGTTGCCCGGGGTCGCGTTCACGAGGTCGGCCACGTCGGAGTTCAGGCGAGCGCGGAGTTCGGAGGCCAGCGGCATGCGCCAGAAGGTCTCTCCGGCCGCGTCGGCGAGCGACACGATCTCGGACGCGAGGTCGTCGTTGCCCATGACGCCGACGTAGCGCATGCCCAGGGCGACGACCTGGGCACCCGTGAGGGTGGCCACGTCGACGATGGCGTCGGGCTGCTCGTCGCTCGCCGCGACCAACCCGTCCGCCATGACCAGGCGGCCCTCGGCGTCGGTGTTCGTCACCTCGACGGTCGTGCCGCCCTTGATGGTGAGGACGTCGTCGGGTCGGATCGCCGTGCCGCTCGGCATGTTCTCGGCGATGCAGAGCCAGGCGGTCAGCCGCACGGGGAGCCGCAGCTTGGCCACGGCCACCGTCACGGCGAGGACCGTGGCGGCCCCCGTCATGTCGTCCTTCATGCCGAGCATGCTCGCGGCGGGCTTGAGGGACAACCCGCCCGTGTCGTACGTGATGCCCTTGCCGACCAGGGCGAGGTGCTTGGCGGCTCCGGCGGGGGAGTACTCGACCTTGACGAGTCGGGGACCGCGGCTCGAGCCCTGACCGACGCCGAGGATGCCCCCGTACCCGCCGTCACGGAGGCCCTTCTCGTCGAGCACGGTCACCGAGAGGGCGTCGTCCGAGGCGTGCGCGACGGCGAAGTCCGCGAGAGCCTGGGGGTACATCTGCTGCGGAGGAGTCGTGGCGAGGTCACGGACGGTGTGGACCGCCTCGGCCACCACGGCGGCACGGTCGAGGACGGACTCCTGGACCTCCGTGGCCGTCGCGAGGGCGATGTCGCGAGCGTGTCGACGGGTGTCGGACGCCGAGGAGTGCCGGAACGCGTCGAACTCGTACGAGGCGATCGCGGCGCCCTCGAGGGCGGCCAGTGCGTCGGCGGCGTCGCCCACGGGCAGGGCCAGGACGACCCGGTCGACGGCCGTGAGCTGACGGACGGCCGAGCCGGCGGCGTAGCGCAGGCTCTCGGCCGTGACGGCGTCGCCCAGGCCGACCAGCGCCACGATGGTGGCCGTGACGCCGGACGCGGGGACCTTGACGAGTTCGTCCCGGGCGCCCGTCACACCGAGGGCGGCGAAGGACTCGGCGAGCCCCGGGACCTCGAGGGTCGGCTCGGGACCGTCGGCCCCCTTCACCACTCCGACGACGAGGACGTCGGCCTCGGCGGTGATCGGATCGGACGGCAGGACGGAGAGGGTGGCGACGGTCATCCATCCATCGTATCCACCGTGGTGTTCGCTCTCGGCACGTGGTCGCGCGCCCTCCTGGCGACGACCGGTGCCTAGCATGGAGACCATGCACGACCCCGCAGCTCTCTACGACTTCACCCCCGACGCCGACGGCGTGCCCGAGGGCCTCCCGCTCGTCGCCGGACTCACCGGGTTCGCCGACGCGGGTTCGGCGGTGAGCCAGCTCGCGGAGTACGTCCTCGACACCCTCGACCACACCCTCGTGGCGACGTTCGACGCCGACGAGCTCCTCGACTACCGGGCCCGTCGCCCGACCTTCACGTTCGACCAGGACCACATCTCCGAGATCGAGCCGTCGACCCTCTCCCTCTACCTCGTCCACGACGACCTGGGTCAGCGGTTCCTCCTCCTGGCGGGCTTCGAACCCGACTTCCAGTGGCAGCGCTTCACCGCGGCCGTCGTGCAGCTCGTCGAGCGCTACCGCGTCTCGACCACGACCTGGGTGCACTCGATCCCGATGCCCGTGCCCCACACCCGTCCCATCGGCGTGACGGTCAGCGGCAACCGGTCCGACCTGGTCGAGGCGATGTCCGTCTGGAAGCCCGTGACCCAGGCCCCCGCCAACGCTCTGCACCTCGTCGAACACCGGCTCGGCGAGACGGGTCACCCCACGGCGGGCTTCGTCCTGCTCGTCCCGCACTACCTGGCCGACACCGAGTTCCCCGACGCCGCCGTGGCGGCGCTGTCGAGCATCAGTGCCGCGACGGGTCTGATCTTCCCGACCGACCGCCTCCGCGAAGAGGGTCGTGACTTCATGGTCAAGGTCGACGAGCAGGTCGCCGGCAACCACGAGCTCTCGCGCCTGGTCGCCACGCTCGAGGAACGTCACGACACCTACATGCAGGGAAACCCGCTGCCGTCGCCGTTGACCGACCAGGACGGCCAGGTGCCCACGGCCGACGCACTGGCGGCCGAACTCGAGAAGTTCCTCGCCACCCGGCGGGTCGACGGCGAGGGCGACGACCGCGCCTGACCGGCACCGCACCTCCCGGGTCCGTTCCGATCCGCGGACGCAGGAGGCGCGGGCCGGCGTCCGGCGCCCGGTCGGCTAGGGTCACGGGGTGAACTCCGCACGCGCCTGGCTCGTCTGGGGCGCCGCCGTCTTCGCCTACGTCGTCGCCGTCCTGCAGCGGTCGTCACTTGGCGTCTCGGGCGTCGAGGCCCAGCAGCTCTTCGGCGTCTCCGCCTCCACCCTGTCGACCCTGGCCGTCGTCCAACTCGTCGTCTACGCCGGGCTGCAGATCCCGGTCGGCGTCCTGCTCGACCGGGTGGGGCCCAAGAGGCTCATCGTCGCAGGGGCCGTCATGCTGGCGGCGGGCCAGCTGGTCGTGGCGCTCTCGCCCCCGACGATCGGCGTGGCCGTCGTGGGCCGCGTGCTCGTCGGCGCCGGCGACGCGATGACCTTCATCTCGGTGATCCGTCTGCTGCCCTCGTGGTTCCGTGGTCCGATCCTGCCGCAGGTGTCGCAGTGGACCGGCAACGTCGGACAACTGGGTCAGGTGCTGTCGGCCGTGCCGCTGTCGATCGTCCTGCACGGGGCGGGGTGGGGCCCGGCCTTCCTCAGCGCGGCGGCGTTGTCGGTCGTGGCCGCCGTGGTGGTGCTCATGGTCGTCAAGGAGTCGCCGACCGGTCGCGTCCGCTCCGAGACGGTCGTCAGTTGGGCCGACGCGGGGCGACAGCTCGGACAGAGCGTCCGGCGTCCCGGTACCCGGCTGGGGTTCTGGTCGCACTTCGTGACGCAGTCGTCGGGCACGGTCTTCAGTCTGCTGTGGGGCGTTCCCCTGTTGGTGGGCGGTCTGGGCTTCACGACCGCCGAGGCTTCGGGCATGCTCTCCCTCCTCGTGCTGTCCGGTGTCGTGGCGGGGCCGGTCCTCGGGGTGCTGGTCGCCCGGTACCCGATGCGACGCTCCAACCTGGTCCTCGGCATCGTCACGGTTCTGGCCGTGGTCTGGACGACGCTGCTCGCGTGGCCGGGGACACCCCCGCACTGGCTCGCCTACGTGCTCGTGGTCGTGCTCGGAGTGGGCGGGCCCGGTTCCCTGATCGGCTTCGACTTCGCGCGGACCTTCAACCCGCTTCGCAGCCTCGGCGTGGCCAACGGGGTGGTCAACGTCGGTGGCTTCCTGGCGAGCTTCGTGATGATGTTCCTCATCGGCGTCGTGCTCGATCGACTCGATGCCGCCCGCATCGCCTCGGGCCAGCCGAGCGACCTCTTCGCGTTCGAGTCGTTCCGCATCGCGCTGCTCGTGCAGTACGTGGTGATCGGCGGTGGCGTGGTGGCTCTGCTCGTCGAGCGTCGGCGCACCCGCCGGGGCCTGCGGCTGGAGGAAGGAATAGAGGTGGCGCCGCTCTGGGTTGCCCTCAACAAGAGATGGCATGCCGCACGCACCCGGGCCCGGAGGGGACCGACCGCCTGAGGTCGCCCTTGTCGCTCGGCACCGGTCGGACGTGCAATAATGGGATACGGACCCGTTCATGTCCATCGATCGAGTTACCGCGTCGACGTCGTCGACGCGCATTCGATCGAGGACTTGACATGGGTCCTAGTACTGCCCGAATTCGGCCGACGCCCAGTGCCGGTCGACGTCCCCACCGGCGTACGTGAACGCGACGATCGCGTCCGGTCCGGAACGTACCGAGAACTGAAAGGTGTTCGCATGGCTACACGAAGCAAGGCGACCACGGCCTCCGACGAGGCCGTGACCGACGACACGGCCGTCGAGGCCGAGACCACGGCTCCTCCCGCCAAGAAGGCGCCGGCCAAGAGGGCTCCCGCCAAGAAGGCGGCGACGAAGGCTCCGGCCAAGACCGCCGCGGCCAAGAAGGCCGCCGCAGCCGAACCCGCCGACGACGAGGTCGACGCCGAGGCCGCGGTCGACCCGGCTGCCGCCGACGACGCGGACGGCGAGGGCGCCAAGCCCGTCCCCGAGATCCTCCCCACCGGCGCGCTCGTCATCTCGCAGGACGACGACGACGAGATGCCCGTCTACTCGACGACGATCACGGGTGCGACGGCCGACCCCGTCAAGGACTACCTGAAGCAGATCGGCAAGGTCGCCCTGTTGAACGCGGCCGAAGAGGTCGAGCTCGCCATGCGGATCGAGGCGGGTCTCTTCGCCGACGACAAGCTCGCGAACAGCACCGGCCTGAGCCGCGAGCTCGAGCGTGAGCTGCGCTGGGTGTCGCGCGACGGTCAGCGGGCCAAGAGCCACCTGCTCGGTGCCAACCTCCGACTCGTGGTCAGCCTCGCCAAGCGCTACACGGGCCGTGGCATGCAGTTCCTCGACCTGATCCAAGAGGGAAACCTCGGCCTGATCCGCGCCGTCGAAAAGTTCGACTACACCAAGGGCTTCAAGTTCTCCACCTACGCCACCTGGTGGATCCGTCAGGCCATCACGCGGGCCATGGCGGACCAGGCTCGCACCATCCGCATCCCGGTGCACATGGTCGAGGTCATCAACAAGCTCGCCCGTGTCCAGCGTCAGATGCTGCAAGACCTGGGACGCGAGCCCACGCCCGAAGAGCTCTCGCGTGAACTCGACATGACGCCCGAGAAGGTCGTCGAGGTCCAGAAGTACGGCCGCGAGCCCATCTCGCTCCACACGCCCCTGGGTGAGGACGGCGACAGCGAGTTCGGCGACCTCATCGAGGACACCGAGGCCGTCGTGCCAGCCGACGCCGTCGGGTTCACGATGCTGCAGAAACAGCTCGAATCGCTGCTCGACAGCCTGTCCGAGCGCGAGGCCGGTGTCATCCGCATGCGCTTCGGGCTCGGTGACGGCATGCCGAAGACCCTCGACCAGATCGGTGACACGTTCGGCGTGACGCGCGAGCGCATCCGCCAGATCGAGTCCAAGACGATGGCGAAACTCCGCCACCCGTCGCGTTCACAGTCGCTCCGCGACTACCTCGAGTAGGCCCGTGCGTTACCTGGTCCCCGTGCTGGCCGGCCGTCTCGTCCGGGCGGTCGCCCGGTTGCGTGGTGGCGGGTCGGCGTACCCGGGGCAGACGGTCCTGAAGCTCGCGCCCGACTTCCTCACCCATGTGTCGTCCCAGTTCGATCGCGGTGTCGTCTTCGTGCTCGGGTCGAACGGCAAGTCGACGACCACGATGATGCTCACCGAGACGCTTCGTGCCCACGGATTGAAGGTGTTCACGAACCCCACGGGTGCCAACCTCCCGCAGGGCATCGCGTCGGCCTTTCTCCGTGAGGTGACGCCCTTCGGTCGCGTCCGTGACGACATCGGGGTGATCGAGGTCGACGAGGCCTTCGCGGTCGAGTTGACGAAGTCCCTGCACCCCTCCACGGTGCTCATGCTCAACGTGCAGGTCGACCAGTTGTACCGGTTCTTCGAGACCGAGCGGGTCGGCACGATGATGACCGACACCGCCGCCGAGGCGACGGTCGCGGTCGTCACGAACCGCGACGACCAGCACCTCGGCCCCTACCAGCCGGTCGGTCGCCAGACGGTGACCCGGTTCGGCGCTTCCTCCGAGGTCGTCTCCGCGTCACCCAACGGCCTGCAGAACGCGCACGACTTCAGCCGTGAGGCCGACTCCTCGTTGACCGCGGAGACCGAGGTGACCGCGCTCACGGGCACAGGTGCCACCATCACGGTCTCGGGCACTCCGATCGACGTCCGGCTGCCGGCCCGTGGTCTCCACTACGCGGTCGACGCGGCAGCGGCGCTCCAGACGGCCTCGGTCGTCCTGGGGCACCCGGTCGACCCGGCCGCCGTCCGGCGGGCGTTCGAGAGCATGAAGCCGGCCTACGGTCGTGGTGAGCGCATGTCCCTCGGCGCCGACGAAGCCGAGTTCATCATGTTCAAGAACGCGGCGAGCCTCCAGATGAACCTCGACGCACTCCCGCAGGGCGTCGAGCAGGTCATGTTGGCCATCGACGAGGGCACGCCCGACATCTCGTGGATCTACGACATCGACTTCTCGCACCTCGACCACGTCGACGTCCTCGCCGGCGCGAAGGCGTGGCAGTTGGCCTTGAGGCTCGAGCACGAGGGCATCCCGGTCCACGTGATCGAAGAAGACATCTCGAAGGCCATCCGTCTGATGCGAGCGCTTCCGTCCCCGAGCGACAAGACCAAGCACTTCGTGACGAACTACGAGCAGATGATGCTGGCCCGTCGCATCCTCGGCCACCCCGACCTGGAGAAGACCGCGTGAGCGACGACGTCCTCCGAATCGTCCACCTCTACCCGGAAGAGCTCGGCGTGAGCGGCGATCGGGGCAACGTGACGTCGCTCTCGGTGCGCGCGCGGCGAGCCGGGGTCGACAGCCGCGTGCTCGAGTACCGCGTGGGCGACGACGTGCCGACCGTGGCCGACGTGGTCGTCGTGGGGCACGGCCCCCTGTCCGGCGTGCGAGCCGTCGCCGCCGATGCTCGCCGCCTCGCGCCGGCGCTCGAGTCGTTCGCGGCGTCCGGTGTGCCGGTCGTGGCGGTGGGGGGCGGTCTCGAGCTCCTCAGCCGCGGCGTCGAGGACGTCGACGGGGCGACGGTCGAGGGTGTCGGCTTCTTCGACGCCGTGGTCCGCCGCGGGGCTCCGCGACGGACGAACTACCTGCAGGTGAGCACTGACTACCAGGGCGACGAGGTCACCCTCTTCGGTTTCGAGGACCACGCCGCTCATCTCGAACTCGGGGCGGAGGCGGAGCCCTTCGGGACCGTCGTCCACGGAGGCGGCAACGGAGACGGTCGCGAGGGCGTCCGACGCGGGGTCTCCTTCGGCACGCAGCTGAAGGGCCCGGTCCTGCCGCTCAACCCCGTCCTCACCGACCGGGTGCTCCGCGTCGCCCTGAGCCGCCGGATGATCTCCTACTCGGCAGGCCCCGGGCACGCGAAGCTCGACGAGTACGCCGCCGCGTCGCAGAAGGTCATCGCCGACAACCTCGAGCGTTCGTTCAAGGCCATGTGACGACGTCGGTCCGCAGACACGACGAAGGCCCCGCATCGATCGGATGCGGGGCCTTCGTCGTACCGCCGGCCCGGGCTGTGGTCCGGGGAGGCGCGGCGTCTCAGTGGGCGAGGAGCTTCGAACTCTCGTCGAGCCACTCGATGGCGGTGGGCTGCAGCTTCTCCTTGAACTTCGCGCCGTGGTGGGCGCAGAAGAGCAGTTCGCCGGTGGCCATGGTCGCGCGGATGTAGGCCTGGGCTCCGCAGCTGTCGCAGCGGTCCGCGGCGCTCAACTGGTAACGGGAGCCGAGCTCGTCGACGGCGGTCTGGTCGGTGGCCATCTGAGTCATGTGATGCTCCTCCTGACGGTGGTGCGGTGGGTGAGACACTCATCAAAACACGCCGACGTCGGTATCGCGTGCCATCGGCACCGGATTTCGCTCATCGCGTAGCGGCGAGGGGCCGGTCGAGTGTCGGGACTGCCGTGTCGGCGGCCCTCGGTAGGCTGTAACGCGGTCACCGCCTCCCCGCATTCCCGTCGTCGAGAGATGGCGGCGGGCCCCTCAGGAGAACAATGCCCCCCACCTCGTCCGCCCCCGCCTCCGACTACTCGGCTCGGCACCTCTCGGTGCTCGAAGGCCTCGAGGCCGTGCGCAAACGCCCCGGCATGTACATCGGGTCGACCGACTCCCGGGGCCTGATGCACTGTCTGTGGGAGATCATCGACAACTCGGTCGACGAGGCGCTGGGCGGGCACGGCGACACCATCGACGTCGTGCTGCACCCCGACGACAGCGTCGAGGTCCGCGACAGCGGACGCGGGGTGCCCGTCGACATCGAACCCAAGACGGGTCTGAGCGGTGTCGAGGTCGTGTTCACGAAGCTGCACGCCGGCGGAAAGTTCGGCGGCGGGTCCTACACGTCGTCCGGCGGCCTCCACGGCGTCGGCGCCTCCGTCGTCAACGCACTGTCCGAGAGGCTCGACGTCGAGGTCGACCGGGGCGGCAAGACGTACGCCATGTCGTTCCGACGCGGTGAACCCGGCACCTTCGAGGACGTCGACGAACCCACGCCCGATTCACCGTTCACCCCCTTCGTGTCCGGCAGCGTGCTCCGAGAAGTGGGCAAGACCAAGCGCGGCGTCACCGGCACGCGGGTGCGTTACTGGGCCGATCGCCAGATCTTCACCCGAGGGGCCTCGTTCCAGACGGACGAACTGTCGGCCAGGGCCCGGCAGACGGCCTTCCTCATCCCGGGGCTGACGCTGACCCTGCGCGACGAACGCGTGGGTTCGCTCACGGACGGCGGCTTCCCCCTCGAGAGCACCTTCCGCTTCGACGGAGGCATCAGCGAATACGTCGAGTTCCTCGCCCCCGACACCGCCGTGACCGACACGTGGCGTCTGACCGGGTCGGGCACCTACACCGAGACGGTGCCCGTGCTCACCGACGGTGGTGCCATGATCGCCACCGAACTCGAACGGCAGTGCGACGTCGACATCGCCTTGCGCTGGGGCGGAGGGTACGAGACGGTCTTCCGCAGCTACGTCAACATCATCGCGACGCCGAAGGGCGGATCGCACCAGACCGGCTTCGAGGCCGGGCTGCTGAAGTTCGTGCGGCAGCAGGTCGAGGCCAACGCCCGTCGCCTCAAGGTGGGCAACGACAAGATCGAGAAGGACGACGTCCTGGCCGGTCTGACGGCGGTCCTCACGGTGCGCCTGCCCGAGCCGCAATTCGAGGGCCAGACGAAAGAGATCCTGGGCACGCCGGCCGTCCGCGCGATCGTCGCGAACGTCGTGGCGAACGAGCTGGGCGCGTTGTTCACGTCGACCCGGCGAGAAGACAAGGCGCAGACCGCCCTCGTGCTCGACAAGGTCGTCGCCGAGATGAAGACCCGCATCGCCGCACGGGCGCACAAAGAGACCCAGCGTCGCAAGAACGCCCTGGAGAACTCCACCCTGCCGGCCAAACTGGTCGACTGCCGGTCGAACGACGTGGCGAACAGCGAGCTGTTCATCGTCGAAGGGGACTCCGCGCTGGGCACGGCCAAGGTCGCCCGGAACAGCGAGTTCCAGGCACTCCTGCCCATCCGCGGCAAGATCCTCAACGTGCAGAAGGCCTCGGTCAGCGACATGCTCTCGAACCTCGAGTGCGCCTCCATCATCCAGGTGTTGGGAGCCGGGTCAGGACGGTCCTTCGATCTCGAGGCGGCCCGCTACGGCAAGGTCATCATCATGAGCGACGCCGACGTGGACGGTGCTCACATCCGGACGCTGCTGCTGACGCTGTTCTTCCGGTACATGAGACCGATGATCGAAGCCGGTCGCGTCTTCGCGGCCGTCCCCCCTCTGCACCGAGTGGTCGTGATGCACCCCGGCAGCAAGCCGAACGAGACGATCTACACGTACTCCGAGAAAGAGCTGCACGGTGTCCTCGCAGGGCTCAAACGCACGAACAAGAAGTTCCAGGACCCCATCCAGCGGTACAAGGGACTCGGCGAGATGGACGCCGAACAGCTCCGCACCACGACGATGGAACGCCAGAACCGCATGCTGCGGCGCGTCAAGGTCGACGACGCCGAGAACGCCGCCCGCGTCTTCGAACTGCTGATGGGCAACGACGTGGCTCCTCGCAAGGAGTTCATCATCGACGGCGCCGGTCTCAGCCGGGACCGCATCGACGTCTGAGTCCTGACCAGGCCGTCACCGAGAACGAGGACGCCCTGTCTCGACGTCGAGGACGCCGTCTCGGTCGGTCCGTCGAGGGGTCACTCGTCCGGTTCGGCACCCGCCTCGAGGCCGGTGGCCGAATCGGCGATGTGCGCCACCGAGGCGCCGACCGAGCCCACGGGCGCGTCCAGGGGCGTGCCCGATCCGTCACGGCGTGAGAGCTCGGCGGGCAGAGTGCGGACCGAACCGTCCGGCCCGACCGCCTGAGCGGGAGCCGGGCCGACCCAGGCCAGCGACAGGGCGTCCTCGCCCTTCAGCAACGAGTGGGTCCGGACGCCGCCCGTGGCACGCCCCTTGCCCGGGTACTCGTCGAACGCGCTGAGCTTGGCACGTCCGGGGTCGGTGCCGGCGATCGTCGAGCTGCTCGACGAGACCGTCGCGACGACGGCCTCGCGACCCGCGGGCACGGCACCGAAGAAGATCACGGTCGCGTCGTCCGGAAGGTTGATGCCGGCCACCCCGCCACCCGCGGGCCCCTGCGGCCGGACGGCGGAGGCGGTGAACCGGAGCAACTGCGTGGCGGACGTGACGAAGACGAGTTCGTCCTCGTCGACCCCTTGGGCGACGCCGACGACCTGGTCGCCCTTCTTCAGGGTGATGACCGGGAAGTCGGGTCGGGCGGGGTACTGGCCGGTCGCGACCCGTTTGACGACCCCGCGGGCCGTGCCGAGCGCGATGCTCCGGTCGGCGGTCAGCGAGACGAGCCCGAGCACGCGCTCCTTCTTGTCGACCACGCCGATGTAGTCCCGGATGGGCACCCCCGCACCCAGCTGGACGGACGTGGGCGGCACGGACGGGAGGTCGACGGGGGTGAACCGGACGAGGCGGCCGAGGTTCGTCACGGCGCCGATCTCGGTCCGCGTCGTCGTGTCGATCGACGAGAGGACGGCGTCGTGCTTCGTGCGCCGGGTCGGGGGAGTGGGGGCCGCGGAGTCGGGGTCGAGGTGGTCCACCCGCAGGACGCGGCCCGTCGTCGAGAGGAACACCCGGGTCGGGGTGTCGGCGATCTCGAGCACCGGTGCCGACCTGCTGCCGCGACCGGTCGTCGCGACGCTCGCCTTGGCCTCCGTGAGCAGGGTTCGACGCGGCGTGCCGAACTGCTCGGCGATGTCGGCGAGTTCGCTCGAGACGAGGGCCCGGAGGCGGGCGGGGTCGGCCAGGAGGTCCTTGAGGTCGGCGATGGCCGCGAGCAGCTCGTCGCGCTCGGCTTCGAGTTCGATGCGGCTGAACTTGGTGAGTCGGCGCAGCTGCAGGTCGAGGATGTACTCGGCCTGGATCTCGCTGAGGTCGAAGACCTCGCGCAGGCGTGCCCGGGCGGCAGGCGTGTCGTCGCTCGTCCGGATCACCTGGATGACCTCGTCGATGTCGACGATGGCGACGAGGAGGCCCTCGACGAGATGGAGGCGGTCCTCTTTCTTGGCCAGCCGGTAGCGGCTGCGACGTGTGACGACCGAGAGGCGGTGCGCGACGTAGACCTCGAGCATCTCCTTCAGGCCGAGGGTCCGCGGCTGCCCCTCGACCAGGGCGACGTTGTTGATGCTGAAGCCGTCTTCGAGCGGGGTGTAGCGATAGAGCTGCTCGAGGACCGCCTCGGGGCTGAAACCCGTCTTGATGCCGATCACGAGACGGAGACCGTGCTTGTGGTCGGTCAGGTCGGTGACGTCCGTGATGCCGGTGAGCTTCTTCGCCTGCACCCCGTCCTTGATCTTCTCGATCACCTTCTCGGGCCCCACGAGGTACGGCAGCTCGGTGACCACGAGACCGTTCTTCCGTGCGGTGATGCTCTCGACGCCGACCCGCGCCCGGGTCTTGAAGCTGCCCCGACCCGTGGCGTAGGCGTCGCGGACCCCGGCCAGCCCGGCGATCGTGCCGCCGGTCGGCAGGTCGGGACCCGGCACGAACGCCATCAGGTCGTCCAGGCTGGCGTCGGGGTGGTCGATCAGGTGCCGGGCGGCACCGACGACCTCGACGAGGTTGTGGGGCGCCATGTTGGTCGCCATGCCCACCGCGATGCCGCTCGCACCGTTCACGAGCAGGTTCGGGAAGGCCGCCGGAAGCACCTCGGGCTGCATCAACTGGTTGTCGTAGTTGGGGACGAAGTCGACGACGTCCTCGCCGAGTCCCTGGGTCATGGCCAACGACGCCTCGGCGAGACGAGCCTCGGTGTACCGCGGTGCCGCGGGCCCGTCGTCGAGCGAGCCGAAGTTGCCGTGCCCGTCGATGAGCGGCACCCGCATGGTGAAGGGTTGCGCCTGACGGACCATGGCGTCGTAGATCGCGGTGTCGCCGTGCGGGTGGAGCTTGCCCATGACCTCACCGACGACGCGCGCGCTCTTGACGTGGCCCCTGTCGGGCCGGAGGCCCATCTCGGACATCTGGTAGAGGATGCGACGCTGGACGGGCTTGAGGCCGTCCCGGGCGTCGGGCAGCGCTCGGGAGTAGATGACCGAGTACGCGTACTCGAGGAACGACCCCTGCATCTCGAGCGAGACGTCGATGTCCTCGATGCGTTCGCCGTGGTCGGAGCTGCTCGTGTTCTCGGTGGTGGTCATGCACTTCTCACGGATCGGGGTGGACGGGGCACCCGATCGTCGCTGTGCCAGACTGGGGCCGGTGTCCTCCATCGTACCGGCGCGCCCCCGTGGGGCCGTGAGCCTGGCCGACGTGGTGCCCTCGACTCTCGCGTCCCTGCGGGGCGAACCGAACGCGCTCCGCCTGCCCGCCGCGCGGGCCGCGGTGGTCGTCCTGGTGGACGGTCTCGGCCAGGCGGCCCTCGGCGCCCGTCGGGGCCACGCCCGGACGTTGTCGGGGGTGAAGGGCAGCCTGTGGTCCGGGTGGCCCACGACCACCGCCGCGGCGCTCACGACGCTGACGACCGGGGCACTCCCCGGCGAGCACGGCCTCGTTGGCTACTCGGCTCTCGACCCCGAGAACGATCGAGTGGTGAAGCAGCTCTCGGGGTGGGACGATCGCATGCGGCCCGACGAGTGGCAGCGGCGTCCCACGCTGTTCGAGACGGCCACCGACGTGGAGTCCCACGCCGTCGGCCCCAAGCGCTACCGCTCGTCCGGCCTGACCGAGGCCATCCTCCGGGGCGCCACCTACGACGTGGCGGAGAGCGTGGCCGACCGCTTCGAGACCGCGGCGATGCTCGTCGACTCGACCCGCGCCTCCTTGGTGTACCTCTACGTCCCCGAGCTCGACATGATCGCTCACCGTGCCGGCTGGGAATCGGACGAATGGATCGATGCCCTCGAAGGCGTCGACGGCGAGGTCCGGAGGCTGGAGGCCTCGGTCGCGCCCGACGTCGGGGTGATCGTCACGGCCGACCACGGCATCGTCGACGTGGCCGAACGGAGGCGCATCGTCTTCGGGGGCATGCCCGCCCTGGTCGACGGGGTGAGGCACGTGGCGGGGGAGCCCCGCTGCCTGCAACTGCACCTCGAGCCCGATGCCGACGAGGGCCGCCGGGATGCGGTGCTCGACGCGTGGCGAGCAGCCGAAGGCGACCGAGCCTGGGTGTTGTCCCGGTCGGAGGCCGTCGACGCCGGTTGGTTCGGGGCCGTGGACCCGGCGGTCCTGCCCCGCATCGGCGACGTGATCGTCGCCGCCCGGCGGGGCGTCGCCTACTACGACGGACGAGATCGCGGTGGTGCTCCGGGAACCATGGTCGGTCACCACGGATCGTGGTCCGACGACGAGACGCTCGTGCCCTTGAGGACGTTCGGCGCCTACCGGCGGTGATCGTGGCCGCCGGGGCGGGCCAGGAGGGTCAGGCGGGGTCGTCGTCCGTACGCGCTCCGAAGACGATCTCGTCCCAGCTCGGCATCGAGGTGCGCCCCCGCGCCTTCTTGGTCGACTGGGCCGCGCTGGGCATCTCGCGTCGGCCAGCGCGTCCCCGGCTGCCCCGGATGCCCGTGGGCTGGACCGGTGCGTCGCCCGCCGGGGCGTCACCTCGGGTCGACCGGTCGGGCAGCACGGGTGTGGGTTTGGTGGCCCCTTCGGGCAGGTCGAAGTCGTCCAGGGGGACGTCGATCACGCGGATCGCCCCGGTGGCCTGGTGGTCCGGGCGCCCGTCGTCGTCGGAGAACCGGGCGGCCTCGCGTTCTCCGCGTCGGCGTCGCAGCGCCTCGAGGAGGTCCGCGGTCTGGTCGTGCCCGCTCTCGTCGTCGGGTGCCCGGTTGGCGGCAGCGAAGGAGGCGGTGCTGCGGACGCCGGGACGCAACCGGTCGGTCGCGGTCTCGGCCGGCAGTTCGACCGCGTCGGCCTGCTCGACCAGGAAGGCGCCGCTGTCGAAACGGCCCGAGGTGTCGTCGTGGCGCGGCTCACGGGAGACGGCCCGGAGACGAGGGACGAGTGGACCGACGTCCTCGCCGTGCTGCGAGAGGCGGTGGGCGTCGCCCCCGAGGGGGGCGAGGACCGACTTCTTCGGGTCGAAGCGCCACGTCGCGTCGCGCTCGACCTCGTGCGTGACGAAGGCCAGGTGGACCACCCAGCCGTGCTCGGCGTCCTTGTAGGCGCTCCAGTCGCGCTGCGAGGTCTCGGCACCGTCCAGTCGCTCGTCGATGACGGCTCCGAAGGTGGTCGCCTGCACACCGGACGCCGCGTCGTCGTCGACGGACACCGGGACGGCCCTGGCGCTCTCGAGCACGAAGGCGCGCTCGGCGAGGACCGGCCCTTCGAACCGGTGCACGTAGTCGAGGTCGGCGCCGGTCAGGTCGGACACCTGCTGAGGGGTCTTGCCAGCCCTGACCAGGGCCTGGATCTCGCGGGGCGGTGCCTTCCGTTCGACCGGGGCGTCACCGGGGCTTGCCGCCCTCAGCTGGGAGTGGAGGGTGTTGTTGACGGGAAGGCGGTACTCGCCACCGGCGTCGGTGGCGACGAGCAGAGCTCCGCTCTGGACGCCTATGACCCTGAGATCCTGCATTTTCCACGCCTTTCACCGTCGTGATCCGGTGCCAAGAGTCGCACGTCGGCGGCCGTTCTCACGGGAATACGACGGGCGTGCCGTCAGTTCTTCCGAGGCGGCTGAAAGGCCGTGGGAACTGGTTTGCTATTCGACAACGAGTGATGCAAACTGCACCCGCCGAATCGGGCACACGAATCACCGAAGAACTGGATGGGCATGGCCACCGACTACGACGCACCTCGCAAGAACGACGACGACGGCTCGGAGTCGATCGAGGGGCTCAAAGAGAGGGTCCCCGACAAGATGACCGGCGTCGTCGACGACGACGCCGACAACCCGGGCTCGTTCGAGCTCGCCGGGCAGGACCTCTCGGACCTCGACCTCGACGTCGTCGTCCTCCCCCCGCAGGTCGACGAGTTCACCTGTGTCGAGTGCTTCCTGGTCAAGCACCGTTCGCAGCTCGACCACGAGACCAAGCTGGGCGCTATCTGCCGGGAGTGCGCCGCCTGAGCGCCTCCAACCGTCGCACGACCTCGTCGGGTCGACGGGTCGACACCAACCAGTAGGGCGCCGGGTCGTCGAGGTCCGTCAACGAGATCTTGACCACCGGTCGCACCCACCCCCGGAAGAGGGTCCAGGCTCGCGCGTCGAGCCGGGGCCCTCTTTCTCGTGTCGCGTCGGCGCCGGTGAACCCCTCGGCGTCACCGATCTCGTGGGGGAACAGACGGGCCCGCCCCGCGGTGAAGCCCTCGTCGTCGATCGTCAGCACGGGCGAGGTCAGGACGAGCAGGACGACGGCGGCCGCGTAGAACACGACGGCCATCACCACGCCGACCGTCGAGTTGATCGGCAGGAAGACCAGGAGGGTGGCGGGGACGAGGAGCGCGCAGGCCACGAAGACGGAGAGCGGCGGGAGCAGGCGCTCACGGTAGGGGTTCATGACGTCCATTCGACCAGACTTCTGCACTACCCTCGACACGTGATCCAGACCCTCGACGTCCTCATCGCCGCCGAGGCGATGTCGGTGCCCGTGTATTCCCACCCGGGCGACGCCGGTGCCGACCTGGTCTCGACCGAGGACCTCGTGTTGAGGCCCGGCCACCGCGCCCTGGTCGGCACGGGCGTCTCCATCGCCCTTCCCGAGGGTTTCGCCGCGTTCGTCATGCCCCGCAGCGGCCTCGCCGCCAAGCACGGCATCACCGTCGTGAACGCCCCGGGCACCGTCGACGCGGGGTACCGCGGAGAGATCAAGGTCTCGCTGCTCAACACCGACCTCGAGGCCGAGCACCACGTCGCCGTCGGTGACAAGATCGCCCAGCTCGTCATCATGCCGGTCGTCCGCGCGACCTTCGTCCCCGTCGCGACGCTCCCCGAGAGCGTCCGAGGGGTCGACGGTCACGGATCCACCGGATACGCACACAACCCAGGAGGCACCGCGTGAGGAAGTCCAAACGCCGCGAGCAAGAACTGGCCGCAGTCGAGATCGACGTCGAGTCGGCCGACGTCGCCGACGTCGAGATCGACATCGAGTCCCTCGACGACGCCGAGGTCGAGGTGTTCGACGACTCCAAGTCGGCACCCGCGGACCGCTCCGAGGTGGGCCCGCTGGACGAGACCGAGGCCAACCCCGTCCGCCCGTACGTCGATCTCGGTGGCGTCAAGATCCTGCCCCGCGAAGGGCTCCACCTCCGACTCGAAGTCGAAGAGGGAAGCAAGAGGGTCGTCGCCGTCGGCCTCGACTTCGCCAAGTCGACGCTGCAGGTGCAGCCGTTCGCGGCGCCCCGCACGACGGGACTCTGGAACGAGATCCGAGGTCAGATCAGCGAGCAGATCGAGAAGCAGGGCGGCACGACGGCCGAGGTCGAGGGGCCCTTCGGTCCCGAGGTCCGCGCCGAGATCCCGGTGATGGGCGGTGACCCCGGCACGACCCGGCGAGCACGCTTCATCGGCGTCGACGGGCCCCGCTGGTTCCTCCGCGGCGTGATCGCGGGCGACGCGGCTCACGAAGGCGACGCTGCCGAGAAGATCGAAGAACTCTTCCGCAGCATCGTCGTGGTCCGCGGGACGACCCCGATGCCTCCGCGCGAGCTGATCCCGCTGTCGATGCCGAAGGCCGGCCCGACCGACGCCCCGGGCACCACGCCCTCGGTCGTCTGACCCGACGTGTCCGCGTCCGACGACCGGCCCGATCCGGCTGATCCGTCGCCGCTCGACGACCCCCGGGTGTCGCTCGCGGCCCAGTTGCAAGCCGCCGCCCGACGGGCCGGCATCGGCCAGGTCGCCCCCGGCGAGGTCCCGACGGCGTCGGCGCTGCTCACCGCCATCGGCGGGGTGCGGGGGCTCGTCGAGTCCATCGTCCCCGGGCTCGGCTTCGTGGTCGTCTACACGATCACGCAGGACGTCGTCCCGTCGGTCCTCATCCCGCTGGTCCTGGCCGTGGCGTTCGTCGTCGCACGCGCGGTCCAGCGCGGTCCGGTCGCCCAGGCCCTCGCGGGTGTCTTCGGCATCGCCCTCTCCGCGGGGATCGCCTTGCTCTCCGGCCGTGCCGAGAACAACTTCGTGCCCGGCCTCCTGATCAACGCCGCGTCGCTCGCCGCGATGCTCGTCAGCATCGCCGTGCGCTGGCCGCTCATCGGCATCGTGGTCGGACTCCTCACGAACGACGGCACGGGCTGGCGGGGGGACCGGGCGAAACGACGCGTCCTCGTCCTGGCCACCTGGTTGTGGGCCGGACTGTTCGCCGCCCGCCTCGCCGTCCAGGTGCCGCTGTGGCTGGCCGGGGACGTCGCTCTCCTCGGGACGCTCAAGCTCGTCATGGGCGTGCCCCTCTACGCGGGGTTGCTCTGGGTGACCTGGCTCCTCGTGCGGACGGTCTACCGCGGACGCGAGGCGGCGGACGACGCGCGGGGCCCCTCGGCCTGACCCGCGCCTCCTGGTGCTATGTTTTGTCTCGACATCGAGACAAATCGCTGGGATCGGCCCCGGGGACACCCCGCGGACTTAGGCTGACCTCGCTGGTGGGCGTCGCGCGCACCGGCCAAGATGAGGGCGTAGTCAGCAAGGGAGACGGCACGTGTCTGCAATCAACAGTTTCGGCTCGAAGAACACCCTCACGGTCGGGTCCACCGACTACGAGGTCTACCGCATCGACGCGGTCGAGGGTTCTTCGACGCTTCCGTTCAGCCTCAAGGTCCTGCTCGAGAACCTGCTCCGCACCGAGGACGGTGCGAACGTCACGGGTGACCAGATCCGGGCCCTCGGCTCGTGGCAGCCCACCGCCGAGCCCGACACCGAGATCCAGTTCACGCCGGCGCGCGTGGTCATGCAGGACTTCACGGGGGTGCCCTGCATCGTCGACCTCGCCACCATGCGAGAGGCCGTCGCCGAGCTCGGCGGAGACCCGACCAAGATCAACCCGCTGGCACCGGCCGAGCTCGTCATCGACCACTCGGTCATCGCGGACCTCTTCGGCTCCGAGAACGCGCTCGAACGCAACGTCGAGATCGAGTACGAGCGCAACGGCGAGCGGTACCAGTTCCTCCGCTGGGGGCAGACGGCCTTCGACGACTTCAAGGTCGTCCCGCCGGGCACCGGCATCGTCCACCAGGTCAACATCGAGTACCTGGCGCGCGTCACCTACAGCCGCGAGGTCGGCGGAGTGCTGCAGGCGTACCCCGACACCCTCGTCGGCACCGACTCGCACACGACGATGGTCAACGGCCTGGGCGTGCTCGGCTGGGGCGTCGGGGGCATCGAGGCCGAGGCCGCGATGCTCGGTCAGCCCGTGTCGATGTTGATCCCCAAGGTCGTCGGCTTCAAGCTCTCCGGCTCGATTCCGACCGGCGTGACGGCGACCGACGTGGTGCTCACCATCACGCAGCAGCTGCGCCGGCACGGCGTCGTCGGCAAGTTCGTCGAGTTCTACGGCGAAGGCGTCGCCGAGGTGCCCCTGGCCAACCGGGCGACCATCGGCAACATGAGCCCCGAGTTCGGTTCGACGGCGGCGATCTTCCCGATCGACGACGTGACCCTCGACTACCTGCGTCTGACCGGGCGCTCCGAGGAGCAGATCGACCTCGTCGAGCAGTACTCCAAGCTGCAGGGCCTGTGGCACGACCCCTCGACCGAACCCGTGTTCAGCGAGTACCTCGAGCTCGACCTCGGGACGGTCGTCCCGTCCATCGCCGGGCCGAAGCGTCCGCAGGACCGCATCGAACTCACCGAGGCCAAGTCGCAGTTCGAGGTCGACCTCGAGAACTACGCCACGACGGACCACTCGCACGTCGACGCCGCGGTCGAGGGCACGTTCCCGGCCTCCGACCCGATCGGCTTCACGGCCGAAGACGACGACGACGCCCAGCCGCACTCGATCTCGCACACGTCGCACGCACCGGCCAAGGTCTCCAAGCCCACCTCCGTGGCACTCGGCGACGGCTCGACCTTCACGCTCGACCACGGCGCCGTGGCCATCGCGGCCATCACGTCGTGCACGAACACGTCGAACCCCTCCGTCATGCTCGCCGCGGGCCTGCTCGCCCGCAACGCCAGCAAGAAGGGGCTCAAGGCCAAGCCGTGGGTCAAGACGACCCTCGCGCCCGGGTCGAAGGTCGTCACGGACTACTACGAGAAGGCCGGCCTGACCACCTATCTCGAGGACCTCGGTTTCTACACCGTCGGCTACGGCTGCACGACCTGCATCGGCAACTCGGGCCCGCTGCTCGACGAGATCTCCACGGCGGTGCAGGACAACGACCTCGCCGTCACGGCCGTCCTGTCGGGCAACCGCAACTTCGAGGGTCGCATCAACCCCGACGTCAAGATGAACTACCTCGCCAGCCCGCCGCTGGTCATCGCGTACGCCCTCGCCGGGTCGATGAACTTCGACTTCGAGAACGACGCCCTGGGCACCGCCGACGACGGCTCCGACGTCTACCTCCGCGACATCTGGCCCGACGCGGCCGAGGTGCAGCAGACGATCGACTCGTCCATCGACACGGGGATGTTCACCCACGAGTACGCCGGGGTGTTCGACGGCGACGAGCGCTGGCGCTCCCTGCCGACCCCGACGGGCGCCACCTTCGAGTGGGACTCCGAGTCGACCTACGTGCGCAAACCTCCGTACTTCGAGGGCATGACGATCGAGACCACGCCGGTGACCGACATCCAGGGCGCCCGCGTGCTGGCCAAGCTCGGCGACTCGGTCACGACCGACCACATCAGCCCCGCCGGGTCGATCAAGGTCGACAGCCCGGCCGGCCACTACCTCGACGAGCACGGCGTGGACCGCAAGGACTTCAACTCGTACGGGTCCCGTCGCGGCAACCACGAGGTCATGATCCGGGGCACGTTCGCGAACATCCGTCTCAAGAACCAGTTGCTGGACGGGGTCGAGGGTGGCTACACCCGCGACTTCACCCAGGCCGAGGGGCCGCAGTCGT
Organism: Frigoribacterium sp. ME-P-080; assembly: GCF_030209595.1. NCBI lineage: Bacteria > Bacillati > Actinomycetota > Actinomycetes > Micrococcales > Microbacteriaceae > Frigoribacterium > Frigoribacterium sp. ME-P-080. The sequence goes on along the minus strand of NZ_JARVRR010000004.1, from coordinate 419,799 downwards.
TCATCTACGACGCCAGTGCCCGCTACCAGGAGCAGGGCACGCCCTTGGTCATCCTGGGCGGCAAGGAGTACGGCTCGGGCTCGTCCCGGGACTGGGCCGCGAAGGGCACGAGCCTGCTCGGGGTCAAGGCGGTCATCACCGAGAGCTTCGAACGCATTCACCGGTCGAACCTGATCGGCATGGGAGTGGTTCCCCTGCAGTTCCCGCAGGGCGAGAGCTGGGAGTCGCTCGGTCTCGACGGCACGGAGCAGATCGACATCGTCGGCATCGAGCAGCTCAACGAGGGCACGACGCCGAAGACGGTCCACGTCACGGCGACCCCCACCACCCATTCGCCCGCGGGCAAGCAGCCGGTCGAGTTCGACGCCGTCGTACGCATCGACACCCCCGGCGAGGCCGACTACTACCGCAACGGTGGCATCCTGCAGTACGTCCTGCGCAGCCTGGTCTGAGCGACGGACCCCGCAGTGACCAGGCCCCCGGACGATCGCCCGCGTCGTCCGGGGGTCGCACGGCGTTCTCGCCGGACGCGTGCCTAGACTGGCGGGATGCCCGAGAGGGCCGAGAGGGAAGGCCAGCATGAGCCTGCTGCAGACGATCACGGGGCCTCGTGACCTCGACCGCCTGACGAACGAACAGATGGTCGAACTGGCCGCCGACATCCGCCGGTTCCTCGTGACCGAAGTGTCGAAGACCGGGGGCCACCTCGGGCCGAACCTCGGCGTCGTCGAGTTGACGTTGGCCATGCACCGGGTGTTCCACTCGCCGCACGACGCCTTCGTCTTCGACACCGGCCACCAGTCGTACGTCCACAAGCTCCTCACCGGTCGCCAGGACTTCTCGGGGCTCCGGCTCCGGGGCGGTCTCGCCGGATACCCGCAGCGGTCCGAGTCCGAGCACGACATCGTCGAGAGCTCACACGCCTCGAGTTCGCTCTCGTGGGCCGACGGCATCTCCCGGGCCTTCCAACTGACGGGCCGGGACGATCGGCACGTGGTAGCCGTCGTGGGCGACGGCGCGTTGACCGGGGGCATGACGTGGGAGGCCCTGAACAACATCAGCGACGACAACGACCGCCGCCTCACCATCGTGGTCAACGACAACGGCCGGTCCTACGCCCCGACGATCGGAGGAATGGCCCGTTTCCTCAACACGGTCCGCACCCGCCAGGCCTACCGCGAGCTCCACGTCGGCAGCAGGGCCGTCTTCGACCGACTCGGACATCCGGGTCGCGCGGTCTACCGCGGCGTCCGGGGTGGTCTGCACGGCTTCCTGAGCCGGTTCACGAACAACGAGGCCCTCTACTCGAACCTGGACATCAAGTACATCGGGCCGGTCGACGGTCACGACCAGGTCGCCATGGAAGAAGCGCTGCTCCAGGCGAAGAACTACGGGGCGCCCGTGATCGTGCACGCCATCACCGAGAAGGGCCGGGGATTCGATCCGGCGCGCGCCGACGTCGCCGACCAGTTCCACGCGGTCGGGCAGATCGACCCCGAGACGGGCGAACCCCTCGAGGCGGCCACCTCGCCGTCGTGGACGTCGGTCTTCGCCGACGAGATCGTCGACATCGCCGAGCACGACGAGAAGGTCGTCGGCATCACGGCGGCGATGCTGCGTCCGGTGGGCCTGCACAAGCTCGCCGAACGGTTCCCGAAGCGGGTCTTCGACGTCGGCATCGCCGAACAGCACGCGGTCACGAGTGCCGCGGGTCTCGCGTTCGGTGGACTGCACCCCGTCGTCGCGCTGTACGCCACCTTCGTGAACCGAGCCTTCGACCAGGTGCTGATGGACGTCGCCCTCCACCGGGCCGGTGTCACCTTCGTCCTGGACCGCGCCGGTGTGACCGGACCGGACGGCCCGAGCCACCACGGAATGTGGGACCTCGCCCTCCTGCAGATCGTGCCGCACATCCGTCTGGCCGCCCCTCGTGACGCGACGCGACTCCGCGAAGAGCTCCGGGAGGCCGTGGCGGTCGACGACGCTCCCACCGTCATCCGGTTCTCGAAAGGCGCCGTCGGCGTCGAGCACGACGCCGTCGAACGACTCGAGGACGGTGTCGAGGTGCTGCGACGCACCGGCCGTGACGACGTCCTCATCGTCTGCGTCGGCCCGATGGCCGGCATCGGACTCGAGGTCGCCGAACGACTGGAGGCCCAGGGCATCGGTGCCACGGTCGTCGATCCTCGATGGGTCGTCCCCGTCCCGGCCAGCATCATCGAGCTGGCGGCGGCCCACCGGCTCGTCATCACGATCGAGGACGGCGTGCGGGTGGGCGGGATCGGCACCCGTGTGCGACAGGACCTCCGTGGCGCAGGCGTCGACACGGCCGTGACCGAGTTGGGACTGCCCGACGAGTTCCTCGAACACGGGTCCCGGGCCGAGATCCTCGACGAGGCCGGCCTCACGCCGCAGCACATCGCTCGCGACGTCGTCGCCCAGGTGCTCGGCAGCCGAATCCCGGTGGCGAGGCCACTGGACGAGACCGCTGCCGCGTCTCGGCACGAGGATGCCCGGCACGACTGAGCCCCGGTGCGGTGTCACGCCACACGACAGACGTCGAACGCCCCGTCCCTCTCGAGACGGGGCGTTCGGCGTGGGTGGTCTACTCGACGCCGCGGATCGCGGGTTCGTGGAAGTCGCGTCCCCGCACCCGACGTGAGGCACCGACCCGGTCGAGGTACGGCGTGACCCCGCCCATCTGGAACGGGTACCCGGCGCCGAGGATCAGGCAGAGGTCGACGTCCTCGGCCGCGGCCACGACGTGGTCGTCGAGCATGCGCCCGACCTCGTCGGCGAGACCGTCCTCGATGCGGACGCGCAACTCGTCGTCGGTCAGGGCCGTTCCCGGTCCGGCGGCGAGGGCGACGGCCTTCTTGTCGAATCCCTTGCGACGGCCCTTCGAGTCGCGTTCGAAGATCGTGCCGTGCTCGGCCAGGCGGTGCAGTCCGTCACTGGCGAAGAACCGGTCGGGGAAGGCGGCATGGTGGGTGTCCAGGACGTGCGCCCCGACGGTCAGTCCCACCAGCTCGAGCAACTCGAACGGCGTCATCGGGAGGCCGAACGGCGCCGTCGCCCGATCGACGACCTCGAACGGCGTCCCCGTCTCGACGGCGTGCATGGCCTCGCCCAGCAGCTTGGCCAGGATCCGGTTGACCACGAACCCCGGGGTGTCGGCCGTGATGACGGCGTTCTTCCGCAGGGCCTTCGCCGTCACCATCGCCGTGCTCAGCGTCTCGTCGTCGGTCGCCGGGGTCTTGACGACCTCGACGAGGGGCATCACCGCGACCGGGTTGAAGAAGTGGAATCCGACCAGTCGCTCGGGATGAGCGAGGCGCGCCCCGATCTGCTCGACACTGAGCGACGACGTGTTGGTCGCCAGCACCGTGGTGTCCGAGACGACGGCCTCGACGTTCGCGAACACCTCCTGCTTGACCGACAGCTCTTCGAATACGGCCTCGATGACCCAGTCGGCGTCGGCGAAGTCGGCGAGATCGGTCGTGCCCGTGATGAGCGCCTTGAGGCGGTTGGACTCGTCCCGCGAGATCCTGCCCCCGCCCTGCAACTCGTCGATCTCGCCTCTGATGCGGGCGAGTGCCGCGTCGACCCGAGCCTGGTCGAGGTCGGTGATGACGACCGGGACGCGCAGACGGCGCACGAAGAGCAGCGCGAACTGGCTCGCCATGAGTCCGGCGCCGACGATGCCCACCTTGCCGATCTTCCGGGCGAGGTCGGGGGAGGGCGCACCGGCGGGCTTCTTGGCCCGCTTCTGGACGAGATCGAAGGCGTACATGCTGGCGTGGAACTGGTCGCCTGCCACGAGGTCGGCCAGCGCTTCGTCCTCGGCCGCGAAGCCGGTCGTCCGGTCGGTGTTCTTCGCGGCCTTCAGCAGGTCGAGAGCGGCGTAGGGCGACTTCGCGACGGTGCCGATCTTCGACTCGAGCGACTTGCGCGCCACCGAGATCGCGACGTCCCACTTGACGGCACGCTCGAGCCTGCCCGGCACGTTCGGCCGCTTGACGCCGACGCGGCCGGTCAGCACCCCGTCGGCCCACCGGATGCTGTCCTCGAGGAACGACGCGGGGCCGAACATCGCGTCGACGATGCCGAGTTCGAGCGCCTGGGCGGGCTTCAGGGTGCGGTTGTTCTTCAGGGGGTTCTCGATGACGACCTTGAGGGCGTTCTCGATGCCGATCAGGTTCGGCAACAACCAGGCGCCACCCCACCCGGGGATGATGCCGAGGAAGACCTCCGGCAGGGCGATGGCGGCGGCCGACGAGTCGACCGTCCGGTAGTCGGCGTGCAGCCCGATCTCGACGCCACCGCCCAGGGCGAGCCCGTTGACGAAGACGAACGTGGGCACCGGGGCGTCGTGCAGCTTGCCGAGCACGGCGTGGCCGAGCCGGGCGAGCTCGCGGGCGACCTCGCGGCTGGGGATGGCGCTCACCTTGCTGAGGTCGGCACCCGCCGCCAGGAAGTACGGCTTGCCCGTGACGGCGATCGCCGCGATCTCACCCGAGGAGGCGCGGCTGCGGACGGCGTCGAGGGTCGCGCCGAACTCGTGCAGCGTCGCCGGCCCCAGCGTGCTCGGCCGGGTGTGGTCGCGGCCGTTGTCGAGGGTGATGAGGGCCAGGACGCCGCCGGAGGGCAACGGCACGTCGCGGACGTAAGAGTGCGTGACGACCTCGTCGGCCGACAGCTCGGTCAGTTGTTCGGTCGCCGTGCTCATGCGCGTGCCGCCTTCTTCGAGTAGTGGGGGTTCTCCCAGATGACGCTGCCGCCCTGACCGAGGCCGATGCACATGGCCGTGAGGCCGTACCGCACCTCGGGGTGCTGCTCGAACTGGCGGGCGAGCTGGATCATCAGCCTCACGCCCGAGGACGCGAGGGGGTGACCGACGGCGATGGCCCCGCCCCAGGGGTTCACGCGCGGGTCGTCGTCGTCGATGCCGAAGTGGTCGAGCAGGGAGAGGACCTGCACCGCGAACGCCTCGTTCAGTTCGAAGAGGCCGATGTCGTCGATCGACAGCCCCGCCTTGCGGAGGGCCTTCTCGGTGGACGGCACGGGACCGATGCCCATGATCTCGGGCTCGACGCCGGCGAAGGCGAAGCTGACGAGACGCATCTTGGGGGTGAGCCCGAGTTCCTTCGCGGCGGCACCCGACGCCATCAGGCTGACCGTCGCTCCGTCGTTGAGACCCGACGAGTTGCCCGCCGTGACGCGGCCGTGCGGCCGGAAGGGAGTGCGCAGCCCGGCAAGACCCTCCATCGTGGTCTCGGGTCGAGGCGCCTCGTCTCGGGTGGCGAGCCCCCAGCCCTGGTCCGTCTTGATGGCCACCGGGACGAGGTCGGGTTGGATCTGGCCGGCGTCGTAGGCCGCTGCGAGCTTCTGTTGCGATCGCAGGGCGTACCGGTCGGAGCGTTCCTTGGTGAGCTGGGGGAACCGGTCGTGGATGCGCTCCGCGGTGTTGCCCATGTTCAGGGCCTCGCCGCTGACGAGCTTCTCGGCGGCGAAGCGCGGATTGGGGTCGGCGGCGAACCCCATGGGGTGACGCCCCATGTGCTCGACTCCGCCGGCGAGGGCGACGTCGTACGCGCCGAAGGCGATGCCGCCGGCGACGCTCGTCACGCTCGTCATGGCGCCGGCGCACATCCGGTCGATGGCGTACCCGGGCACGGACTGGGGGAGACCCGCGAGGAGCGCCGTCGTGCGTCCGAGGGTGAGGCCTTGATCGCCCTGTTGAGTGGTCGCCGCGATGGCGACGTCGTCGATGCGTTCGGGCGGTAGGGACGGGTTGCGTTCGAGCAGACCCTTCATCGCTTTGACGACCAGGTCGTCGGCGCGGGTCTGCCAGTACATGCCTTTGTCGCCGGCCCGACCGAACGGGGTGCGTACCCCGTCGACGAACACGACATCGTTGCTCTCGGCCACAGTGCCTCCAGTGTCAGGATCTGGTCCTGATCTTAGGGACGACGCCGGGGGCCCGAGAATCGTTCGAGCAATCCTACGAAGCGCCGTCGCCCGTCGCCTCGGGCTCTTGGTGGGCGTCGACAAAGGCCTCGGCGACCGCCTCGGCCACGGCCTCGACCTGCCAGGTCCGCGCACCGAGCTCGACGAGTGCAGCCGCGATGGTCGGTGCGTCGAAGGGGATGGGAGGGTCCCAGGCCAGCCGGCGCAGGGTCTCGGGTGTGAGCAGGTTCTCGACCGGCAGGTCGAGCCCCTCGGCGATCTCGGTCACCTTGGGGCGGACGGCCTTGTAGCGCGCGTCGGCCAGCGGGTTCTTGTCCGCCCACGATCGGGGCGGGGGGAGGGTGTCGCTCGCCGGCCCCCGGTGCGAGGGCAGGTCCGTCGTCTCACGGCCGCGTTCGATCGCCGCGAACCAGCGGTCCAGCTCACTGCGACTGGCCCGGCCGACGAACTCCTTGATGCCGGCGAGGGACCGTTTGTCGGTGGGCATCGCCTTCGTGGCGGCCAGGAGCGAGGAGTCCGGGACGAGACGGCCCGGGGCCGTGTCGATCTCGCGCGCGTAGTCGTCCCGCGCCTGCCAGAGTTCACGAGCCACGGCGAGGGAACGGGACCCGCGCAGGCTGTGCAGCCCGGTCAGTCGACGCCACGGGTCGACCTTCGCGGGCTTTGCCTCCCGCCTCAGGGTCGCGTCGAACTCCTGGCGCGCGATCTCGAGCTTGCCCGCGTCCGCGAGGACCGCCTCCATGGCGTCCCGGAGGTCGACGAGCAGCTCGACGTCGAGCGCCGCGTAGACGAGCCAGCTCTGCGGCAACGGTCGCGTCGACCAGTCGGCGGCACTGTGTTCTTTCGCGAGGTGGACGCCCAGGAGCTGCTCGACGACGGCTCCGAGCCCGACCTTGGGGAGCCCGGCGAGGCGCGCACCCAGTTCGGTGTCGAAGATGCGGCTCGGATCGAGGCCGACCTCGCGCAGGCACGCGAGGTCTTGGCTGGCGGCGTGGAGCACCCACTCCTCGTCGCCGATGACGGCTTGCAGTTCGGCGAACGAGCCGATGGCGGGTGGGTCGAGGAGGAACACCCCCGAGCCGCGTCGGAACACCTGGATGAGGTAGGCCCGCTGCGAGTAGCGATAGCCGGAGGCGCGCTCGGCGTCGATCGAGACCGGCCCGGTCCCGGCGCGGATCGCCTCGACGGCGGCCAGGTACCCCTCGCGGTCGTCGATGACGGTCACCTCGCCGTGCTGCGAGTCGGCGGTCTCGACGACGGGTCGGACGGAGACCCGGGGGCGGGTGTCGCGCGGCTCGGAGCCGTGGGGTGCTGCCGCGTCGGCCGCCGCCGCGTCTGGTGCGGCTTCGTCTGGTGTCGCTGTGGTCATGTCTCCGCTGTTCTCTCCGGGGGCGCTGTTCTGTTCCGGTGGTTCAGTCTCGTCCGACCCGCCTCGAGGCGAGGAGGGTGACGCCCTCGACGGTCGGGGGCAGGCCGGCGAGCGTGCAGATCAGCTCGCTCCAGGCCTCGATGTGCGGGGCCAGGTCGGTGGTGGCGGGGCTCCAGGACGCCCGGAGTTCGAGCTGGGCCCCGTCACCGTGGTTGGCCAGCTCACCGTATCCGGTCGAGAGGATCTTGGTGGCGGTGCCCGATGCCCGGTCGTAGACGGCACCGCGGGCGTCGAGGCTGTCGACGAGCCAGGACCACGCGACGTCGGCCACGAACGGATCGAGGGCGATCTCGGTCTCGAGGGGCGCCTGCGCGAAGCTGACGACCCGGAAGGGTCCGCCCCACGCCTCGGGTTCGTCGTCGTCGTAGAGCAACACGAAGCGTCCGGTGCCGAGGTCGGGGTCCGGGCGACCGGACGCGCCGATGACGTCCCCGGCGAGGGCCAGGGCGTGGGGGGCGAGGCCGTTCGGAGCGGGGATCTCGGTCACGGCGAGGGCATCCCGCGCGGCGGCACGGTGGACGGACTCGACGGCCGCGGCGAACGCGGGCGGGCGGGTCGACGTCGGGGGGATCTCGGACACCCTGGAAGACTAGGGTCGATCCCGAGGGCGACCCCCGCGGCACGCCGCGCCCGGCTCAGCAGATCCACAGGTCTCCTCGACCCGCCTCACGCCGTCCGAGGAGCCGCCCGTGAACCGCCCCGCATCCACCGGTCGACGGGGCGTCGGCCCGCTCACCGTCGTCTCGATCGCGGTCGGGGGCACCGTGGTGGTGTCGTCCGCAGCCCTCGTCTCGGGGATCGTCGCCATGGCCCGGAAGATCGTCACCCCTGCCCGGAGGCGACGCGACGACGTGCGCATCGAGGCCCACGACGCCGTGGCCGGGACGATCACCCTGCGTTCGACGCCCGACACGCGCCTCCCCGGTCGCTACAGCTTCTGGTACGACCGGGGCCGAGGGCACGCCCGCATCGGCGAGGTGGTGCACGACGACGGCCGGTACGTCGAACGTCGGGTCGAACACGAGGACGGCGTCGGGGGCGTCGAAGGAGTCGAGGCATCCGGCCTGCGGCGCGCCCACCGGGGTCGCATCGGCGGCTGGCTGTACCCGACGCCGCACGACGCGGGCCTCACGGCCGACGAGGTCGTGGTCGACACCGAGGTCGGTCCGGCGCCCGCCTGGCTGGTCCCCGCCGAGGGCGGGCTCGACGGCCCGTGGATGATCGGGGTTCACGGTCGCGGGGTGACGCGCGCCGAGACGATCCGTGCGGCACCGGTCTTCCGGCGAGAGGGCTTCACCTCGCTCCTCGTGTCGTACCGCAACGACGGCGAGGCGCCCCGTTCGCCCGACGGCCGTTACGCGCTGGGCGACTCCGAGTGGCGCGACGTCGAGGCGGCGATCCGGTTCGCCCTCGACCACGGGGCGAGGTCCGTCGTGCTGATGGGCTGGTCCATGGGTGGAGCGCTGGTGCTGCAGGCCGCCACCCGCTCCACCCTGCGCGGCGCCGTCTCGGGTCTCGTGCTCGAGTCGCCCGTCGTCGACTGGCGGACGACGCTCGCCTACCAGGGCGCGGCCATGCGGGTGCCGGGGGTCGTCCAGGGTCTGGTGCTGCGCCTCCTGGGGTCGCCCCTGCTCTGCCGGCTGGCCGGCCGCGCCGAGCCCATCGACTTCGACCGGCTCGACCTCGTCTCACGCGCGGGCGAGCTCGACCTCCCGGTGCTGGTGCTGCACAGCGACGACGACGGCTTCGTGCCGTCCACCGCGTCACACGCGCTGGCCGAGGCCCGGCCCGACATCGTGACCTTCGAGGTGTTCGACGTCGCCCGGCACACCAAGCTCTGGAACCTCGACCCCGAGCGGTTCGAGGGGGCGATCGGTCGATGGCTCGACCGTCACCGACTCGCGGGGCCACCGTCCACCGACCACCGCGCGTAGAGCGTGCTCTGCTCGTCGACCAGCAGTTGGCCGAGCACGAGCGACGCCGGGTCGAAACGTTCGCGACCGAAGACGGGCAAGCCGCTGCCGATCACGACCGGCGAGGTCGACAGGCACAGCTCGTCGACGAGGCCGTCCCGGAGGAACTGCCCGGCGAGCGAGGGACCGCCCTCGCACACGAGCGAACGAAGGCGCTGCTCGCGCAGGCACCGGAGGATCGCGGCGGGCTCCAACCGGCCACCGTCGTCGGTCGCCGTCAGCACGCGGGCGGCCGCCCAGATCGCCTCACCGAGGGTCTCGCGGACCCGTGCCCGCGCGGATTCGGGGCAGACCACGACGACCCGCTCGGCTTCGGCCGGGTCCATCCGGTGGCCCGAGAGGTCGCCCGACGCCGTGACGACGACGAGTCGCGAGGACTTCGGCACCCGGTAGCCCTCGGCGCGCACGCTCGCCGCACCGACGAGGACACCGTCGGCGAGCGAGCGGATGGCGGCCAGGATCGTGCGGTCGGTGGCGTTGCTCAGCGTCTCGGAGGTGCCGTCGGACCCCGCGGCGTCACCGCTGACCGCCGCGATCAGGTTGAGTCGCAGCCACGTCTCGCTCGGCGGGGCGTACAGCTCGCGGATCCGGTCGGGGGTCGAGTCCTCGTCGATCTCGAGTTCGAGCCCGACGTCGCCGGGACGTCCGAGGGCGTGCAGCACCCGGAGCGTCACGCGGCGGCGGTCCGTTCGCGGATCTGACGCTTGGCGCGGCCGAGCAGCGCGGTCATGCCGCGGATGCGCAGCGGGCTCACGGCCTCGGTCAGGCCGATCGTCTGCGGGTAGTCGTCGGGGACGTCGTCGAGCACCTGCTCGACGGTCAACCCGTCGAGCCCCTGGGCGAGGATCGAGGCGAAGCCCCGGGTCGTCGGCGCCTCACGCGGTGCCGTCGCGTGCAGGTGCACCCGACCGTCGGTGACCTCGACGAACAGGAACACGGGGGACTGGCACTCGACCACCCGTTCGAGCAGGTCGGGATGGTCGGCGTACCGGGCGGGCAGCTCGGGCAGCTCGTTCGAGAACTCGAGCAACAACTGAAGACGGTTCCGCACGTCGAGGGCGAGGAACTCCTCGCGGATCTCGACGAGCGCTTCGGGCAGGGCCGCGTCGGTCACCGGGCCGGCACCTCGCCCGGCTCGGTGCCCTGCACGATGGGGACCCGCACGGCGCTGCCCCACTCGGTCCAGGAGCCGTCGTAGTTGCGCACGTCCTCGAAGCCCATCAGGTGCGTCAGGACGAACCAGGTGTGGCTCGACCGTTCACCGATGCGGCAGTAGGCGACGACCTCGTCGCCGTCGGAGAGGCCCGCCCCGTCGCGGTAGATGGCGTCGAGTTCGGCGAGCGGCCGGAAGGTGCCGTCGTCGGCCGCGGCCTTGCCCCACGGCACGTTCTGGGCACTCGGGATGTGACCGGCCCGCAGGGCGCCCTCGTCGGGGTAGGCCGGGGCCGTGGTGCGCTGGCCGGAGAACTCCTCGGGCGAGCGCACGTCGATCAGGGGCTTGCCGAGGTGCGCCAGCACGTCGTCCTTGTAGGCGCGGATGACGCTGTCGTCCCGCTCGACGACGGGGTAGTCGGTGGCCTCGACCTCGGGCGCCTCGGTCGTGTAGTCGCGTCCCTCGGCCTCCCACTTCGCGCGGCCACCGTCGAGCAGACGGACGTCCTCGTGCCCGAAGAGCGAGAAGACCCACAGCGCGTAGGCGGCCCACCAGTTGTTCTTGTCGCCGTAGATGACGACCGTGCTGTCGCGCGTGATGCCGCTGCGGCTCATCAGCGCGGCGAAGCCCTCGCCGTCGACGTAGTCGCGCTGCACCGGGTCGTTGAGGTCGAGGTGCCAGTCGATCTTGACGGCGCCGGCGATGTGGCCGGTCTCGTACAGGAGGACGTCCTCGTCGGACTCGACGACGACGAGCCCGGGGGTGCCGAGGTGCTGCTGCAGCCACTCGGTGCCGACGAGACGCTCGGGATGGGCGTACTCGCCGAAGCGGGCGGACGTGTCGTGCTCGACGGCCATGGTGTCTCCTTGTGCGGGGGTCGGGGTGGAGCCGACGCCGGGCGACGCGTGGTGCCCGGCGGCGTAGGATCGCCTCTGGTCGGCCCCGTCGAGGTTACGCATGCCGCGTGACCGTCGCCCGGGAACCGTACGACTCTGACACAAATCCCCGCCCACCCCACCGCGAGGCCGCGCCCATGCCCCCCGAATCCGTCAGCACCCTCGTCTCGCTGAGCGACCGCACCCCGGCGATCACGGGGGCCGAGATCGTGACGCAACTCGTGCCTCCTCGTCAGTTCGCGGAGGCCTCGCTCGAGAACTACCGTCCCGACCCGGCCTTCGCCTCCCAGGCCGAGGCGGTGGCCGCCGTGACGGCGTTCGGAGGCGCGGGTCCCGACGCGCCGCGGAGGGGCCTGTTCCGCAAGAAGCCGGCTGCCCCGGCCGTGCGTCCCGGCCTGTACCTCGACGGCGGCTTCGGCGTGGGCAAGACCCACCTGCTCGCCGCCCTCTGGAACCGCACGCCCGGCCGGCGGTACTTCGGCACCTTCATCGAGTACACCGCGTTGGTCGGCGCCGTCGGCTACGCCGGGGCCGCGTCGCAGCTGAAGGGCGCCGCCCTGGTCTGCATCGACGAGTTCGAGCTCGACGACCCGGGCGACACGATGATGATGACCCGACTGCTCGGCGACCTGGCCGACGACGGCACGCGCATCGCCGCCACCTCGAACACGCCGCCCAACGCCCTCGGTGAGGGCCGGTTCGCCGCCGCCGACTTCCTCCGCGAGATCCAGGGGCTCAGCGACAAGTTCCTCACCCTGCGCATCGACGGGGACGACTACCGGCGTCGCGAGGTCGAGGCCCGGGCGCACGTGGTCGACGACGTCGACGCGGCGGCGGCCGCCCTCGGCGGGACCGTGTCGCTCGACGACTTCGACGGCGTGGTCGCCCACCTCGCGACGGTCCACCCCAGCAAGTACGTGAAGCTCGTCGACGACCTCGACGCGGTGGGGCTGCGTGACGTCCACGTCCTCACGAGCCAGGTGGACGCCCTGCGCCTCGTGGCCTTCGTGGACCGCTTGTACGACGCGCAGATCCGGGTGGTCGCCTCGGGCACGCCCCTCGACCAGGTCTTCTCGGACGAGATACTCGCCGGCGGCTACCGCAAGAAGTACCTGCGGGCCGTGTCGCGCCTGGTGGCCCTGACCTCGCTCTGACGAGATCCCCACCCCGCACCGGGCATCCGGTAACACGTTGTTTACCTGCGCCCGAATCGTGTTACATCGGGGAAACAATCCCGCACACGGCCCGAAACCTCTCCCCGCGACACTGGGGGCCGCACCGGACGAGAGCGTTCGTCACCACAGCCCGTGAACCCACACGGTCGGCCTCGACGTCGGTGCCTCCCCGGCTCCGAAACTCGAGAGGTGACCCACCCATGGACCAAGGCAACACCGCCTTCATGTTGATCTGCGCGGCACTCGTGCTGCTCATGACCCCCGGCCTGGCCTTCTTCTACGGCGGCCTCGTCAAGGCCAAGAGCGTCATCAGCATGATGATGCTCAGCTTCGGCGCGATGGGCCTCATCGGCGTCCTGTGGGTGCTCTTCGGCTACGCGATCGCCTTCGGCAACCCGACCTCGATCCCCGGTGGGAGCGAGAGCTTCGTGGGCGTCCAGGGCCTGATCGGCCTCGACGTCGCGAACCTCGGCCTCGGCGCCGCCTTCGAGGACAGCCTGGACCCGACCGGCGCCTACCCGACGATCGCCTTCGCCGCCTTCCAGGCCACCTTCGCGATCATCACGGTGGCCCTCATCTCGGGCGCCATCGCCGACCGGGCCAAGTTCGGGGCGTGGATGATCTTCGCCGGCGTCTGGGCCACGGTCGTCTACTTCCCGGTCGCCAGCTGGGTCTTCAACTTCACGAAGGACGCCGACGGCAACACCGTCGGTGGCTGGATCGCCGCCATGGGCGTCATCGACTTCGCCGGCGGCACGGCCGTCCACATCAACGCCGGTGCCGCGGCCCTCGCCCTGGCACTCGTCCTCGGCAAGCGCGTCGGCTTCGCCAAGGGTGCCGACAAGCCGCACAACCCGCCCTTCGTCCTGCTGGGTGCCGGGCTGCTCTGGTTCGGCTGGTTCGGCTTCAACGCCGGCTCCGAGCTCGCGGCCGACGGCGTGGCCGCCCTGGCGTTCCTGAACACCATCGCCGCACCGGCCGCCGCCGTGCTCGGCTGGCTGGTCGTCGAGAAGCTCAAGGACGGCAAGGCCACCTCGGTCGGCGCCGCCTCGGGTGCCGTCGCCGGCCTCGTCGCCATCACCCCGGCCTGCGCCGCCCTCACCCCGGGGTGGGCCGTCGTCCTCGGCGTCGTCGCGGGTGCCGTCTGCGCCCTCGCCATCGACCTCAAGTTCAAACTCGGGTTCGACGACTCCCTCGACGTCGTGGGCATCCACCTCGTCGGTGGCCTCATCGGGACGCTGTACCTCGGCATCTTCGCGAACGACACCGGCCTCATCTTCTCGGGCACCTTCACGCAGCTCGGCATCCAGGCCCTCTCGGCCCTGGCCGTCATGCTCTACTCGTTCGTCCTGGCCTTCGTCATCGGCTTCGTCATCGAGAAGACCATCGGCTTCCGCGTGAAGAACGAGGACGAGGTGGCCGGCATCGACCTCGCCCTGCACGGTGAAGAGGGCTACGTCCTCGAGAACTCGCGCGCCTGACCCACGTCGCACGACGAACGGCCCCGGTCCTCGGACCGGGGCCGTTCTGCGTCCGGACCGCGGCAGAACGCAGGAGGCGCGGCGCGCGACCGCGTCGCACCGCGCCTCCTGCGGGTGGTCGCCCGGTCGGACCGGGCCCGGGTCTCAGGTCAGCGAGAACCAGACCGTGGTCTCGCCCGGCACCTCGGTGACGCCGGCGAGCGTGTCGTGCAACGGCTCGCTGGAGGCCAGGACGCGTGCCCCGGTGGGCAGGTCGACCGGGCCGCCGCCGAAGTTCGTCAGCGAGTGCCACCCCTCGTGGCGGGAGAAGTGCACGACGTCCTCCGAGGTGCCGTCGGCCCAGAGGAACGCCTCACCCCGCTGCAGCTCGCGGCGGAGGGCGAGGGCGCGCCGGTAGATCGACAACGTGGACTCGTCCTCGTCGTCCTGGACCGAGACGGCGAGGTCCTCGAACCACTCGGGTTGCGGCAGGTGCGGGGCGTGGTCCCCGAAGCCCAGGGCGGGCTCGCTCGTGTCCCAGGGCAGCGGCACCCGGCTGCCGTCACGGCCCTTGCGCCGGTGGCCCGTGCGGACCCAGACCGGGTCCTGCAGGTCGTCGGGACGCAGGTCGGCCACCTCGAAGAGGCCCAGTTCTTCTCCCTGGTAGACGTAGGCCGAACCCGGGAGGGCGAGCATGAGCACCGTCGCCGCGCGGGCCCGACGGAGGCCCGCATCGGGGTCGAGAGTGGGTCGGCGACCGTCGCTCAGCACGAAGGCGTCGAGGTCCTGCCCCTTCGGCAGGCCGTAGCGCGTGGCGTGACGGACGACGTCGTGGTTCGAGAGCACCCACGTGCTCGTCGCCCCGCTGACGGCCGCCTGCTCGAGGGTCGACGCGATGATGGTCCGGTACTGGTCGGCATCGAAGTCGGCGCGCGTCAGGGCGAAGCTGAAGGCCTGGCCGAGCTCGGTGGGGCGGGCGTAGAGCGGCACCCGCTCGGGCTGCACCCAGGCCTCGGCCACGGCGCTCCGGGGCGGGTCGTACTCGTCGAGGACCCGGCGCCACCCCTCGAAGATCGTGTGCACCTCGTCACGGTCGTAGAGCGGATCGCTGCCGTCGACCGGCAGGAGCTGACGTTCGGCCGCGTCGCGGAGGGGCTCGGTGAGGTCCTTCGCGAGCCCGTGGGCGACGTCGACCCGGAATCCGTCGACGCCACGGTCCGACCAGAACCGCAGCGTGCGTTCGAAGTCGGTGCGGACCTCGGGGTTGGTCCAGTCGAGGTCGGGTTGCTCGGGGGCGAACAGGTGCAGGTACCACTGTTCGGGCGTGCCGTCGGGGCGCTGCAGGCGGGTCCAGGCGCCACCGCCGAAGTTCGAGACCCAGGTCGACGGGGGAGTGTCTCCTCCCTCGCCGAGGCCGTCCCGGAACACGTACCGGCCACGGGCGGCGCTGCCGGGCTCGGATGCCACCGCCTCACGGAACCACTCGTGGTCGCTCGAGGTGTGGTTCGGGACGATGTCGACGACGACCCTCAGCCCGGCCGAGTGGAGGGCGGCGACCATCTCGTCGAAGTCGTCGAGGGTGCCGAGGCGGGGGTCGACGTCGCGGTAGTCGGCGACGTCGTACCCGCCGTCGGCGAGCGGGGACGGATAGAAGGGGCTCAGCCAGACGGCGTCGACCCCGAGCCGCTGCAGGTACGGCACGCGCGAGGTCACGCCGGCCAGGTCACCGATGCCGTCGTCGTTCGCGTCGGCGAAGCTGCGCGGATACACCTGGTACACCACGGCCTGCCGCCACCAGTCGGCGTCGGGGACGGGCGTCGGGCGGGTCGCGGCGGCGCGGGAGGTGGGGGAGTCGGTCATGGGGCGAGGATGCCACGTCTCGGCAGCGGGCGGCGTCGATGCCCCGACCGCGGCACCGGGCCGGGGATCGCGGGCCAGGAACGACGAAAGGCCCTGCAGGAGCAGGGCCTCTCGATGATGATCGTGGGCGATACCGGGCTCGAACCGATGACCTCTTCCGTGTGAAGGAAGCGCGCTACCAACTGCGCCAATCGCCCGTGTGGGACTCGACGATGCTAGTGCATCGCGGTGCTCGAACGCCATTCGGCCGGTCGTCGAGGGCACCGTCGTGAGCTGCCCCGTGATCGATCAAGACACGAACTTCCCTCGATTTGGTTTCTGCCCCGGGGTGTGGGTATTGTTCTTTTGCACGCAGAAATGCAAAGCGAAATGCGGATGTGGCGCAGCGGTAGCGCATCACCTTGCCAAGGTGAGGGTCGCGAGTTCGAATCTCGTCATCCGCTCGAGTGTAATGCTCACCAGAGGGTGGTCCACCGACTGGTGGCCTCCCTCTGGGGGGCTACTCGTATGGTGGAGTGGCCGAGAGGCGAGGCACCGGCCTGCAAAGCCGTTCACGCGGGTTCAAATCCCGTCTCCACCTCCATTCGATCTAGACCTAGGTCTAGACTCGATGTTGCAATTGAATAGTGCGGTTCGAGGGAAGATTCTCGGATCGTTGAGACATGAGCGATTGGCGCAGCGGTAGCGCGCTTCCCTGACACGGAAGAGGTCGCTGGTTCGATCCCAGTATCGCTCACACACAGAAAGCC
Organism: Frigoribacterium sp. ME-P-080; assembly: GCF_030209595.1. Classification (NCBI taxonomy): domain Bacteria; kingdom Bacillati; phylum Actinomycetota; class Actinomycetes; order Micrococcales; family Microbacteriaceae; genus Frigoribacterium; species Frigoribacterium sp. ME-P-080. Next base: position 403,134 of record NZ_JARVRR010000004.1, on the reverse strand, counting down.
CCGGCCTCGGCCGGGGCTTTCGTCATGTCCGGGCTTCCTCTCTCACGGGTGGCCCGCCTCTCCTGCCGAGAGGCCACGACCTGTCGCCCACCTCACGATGCGAGCGACGGGTCGTGACGTCCCGCGGCATCCGCCTAGGGGGTGTCGGTCCCCGTCCCGAGACCGACCCCGTTGCCCCGGCCGTTCCCGTTCCCGTTCCCGTTGGTGCCCGGGCCGCCGTTGCCGCTGTTGCCGGGCCCGCTGTTCCCTCCGGGGACGTCGACGCCAGGGACGTCGACCGTCGGGGGCGTCACGGGGTCGACCGTCGGCTGCGTCGTCGGCTCGACCGGCGCCTCCTGGGTGGGGCTCACCTCGTCAGAGGGAGCCGGGTCCGCCGGTGAGTCGTCGGTGGAGTCGTCGGACGGTGACGGCGAGTCGACGTCCGACGACTCGGACGGCGTCGTCGAGGGATCCGTCTCGACGCTCGGACTCGTGCTCTCCGTCGGGTCGACCGTCCCAGCGTCGCGGGTGGCGGCCCAACCGATGCCCGCCGCCAGCAGCCCGGCGACGACGATCGCCGCCAGCACGAGGGGCCAACGCCGACGCTTCCGGGTCCCGTCGTCCGCCGTGACGTCGGCGACCAGGTCCGTGGCGTCGGCGCGGGAGGCCGCCCCCGCCCCGAACACCGGCGTGCGGGCATCGTCCCGGGGCAGGACGCGAGTGGGGGCGTCGCCGCCGGGCAGGGCAGCCGTCGGCACGTCGGGAGCGGCCATGACGCGCGTGACGGCATCGGTCGACCCGGCGCCCTCGACGGCCAGCGTGCGGGCCGCTCGGGCGACCTCGGCGGCGGCCGGACGGTCGTCGGGTGCTCGCGCGGTCATGCGCGTCAACAGTTCCGCCCACCCCGAGCCGATCGAGGCCGGGATCTCGGGGTCGCGGGTGAGACGGGCCATGACCGACTCGACGACCGACCCCGTGAAGACGCGCCGCCCGGTCAGCGCCTCGACCAGCACCAACCCGAGCGAATAGACGTCGGACGCGGGGGCCGGCGGACGCCCCTCGGCCTGCTCCGGGCTGACGAAGGCGGCGGTGCCCATCAGGGTTCCCGTGGCCGTCACCCGCGTCGAGTCGATCAGGTAGGCGATGCCGAAGTCGGCGAGCTTGGCCCGTCGGGGGTCGCCTTCGTGGTGCGGCGCGGCGAGCAGGATGTTCGCGGGCTTGACGTCCCGGTGGACGACGCCGGCGCGGTGCACCGCCGCCAGGCCGTCCGCGACGTCGCCGAGCAACGCCGCGGCCTCGCCGTGCGACAACGGACCGTCGGCGAGCACGGTCTGCAGGGTGGGGCCGTCGACGTACTCCATCACGAGGTAGGCGTCGTCGTCGTGGCCGTCGCCCTCGACCCGGGCGTCGTAGAGCGTGACGAGCCCCGGGTGGTTGAGGGAGGCGAGGAGGCGCACCTCGCTGACCTGGCGGCTGAGGTCGTGGACGTCGTGCCCGTCCGAGGAGAAGAGCTTGACGGCGACGACCCGGCCGAGCTCGAGGTCGCTCGCCCGGTAGACGGCCCCCATGCCTCCGCGCCCGACGATCGCGTCGAGGCGGTAGCGACCGCCGACGGTCGTGCCGAGGCGGGGATCGGCCTGCTCGCGGGGGCTCATGCGCCCGCTCCCGTCGACGCGCCGGGGAGCACGGGAGGAGTGCCGCCACCCGACCCCCGACTCGCGACCCGACGGGACACCACGGCGTCGAGCACCGTCTCGGCCACGGCGGTCTTCGACCCCTCGGCCTCGGACACCACGTCACCGTCGGCGTCGATCACGACGACGGCCGTGTCGTCGCTGCCGAAGCCGGTCGTCCAGCCCACCGTGTTGAGGACGAGCAGGTCCGCTCCCTTCCGCCGCTGCTTGGCGCGCCCGAGCGAGAGCAGTTCGTCCCGGTCGGCGGCCGTCTCGGCCGCGAAGCCGACGACCACCTGCCCCACGGCCCGACGGGCGACGAGCCCGGCCAGGACGTCCGGGGTCCGGACGAGACGGACGGTCAGCTCGTCGCCCGAGTCGTCCTTCCGGATCTTCCCGTCGGCCACCGACGACGGCCGGTAGTCCGCCACCGCGGCCGCCATGATCACGACGTCCGCCGCCGGGGCGTGCTCGCCCATCGCGGCGTCGAGCTCGAGGGCGGTGCCGACCTCGACGACGTCGATCGTCCCCTCCGTCTCGAGCGTCTGCCGCACGGCTCCGTCGAGTGCGGCCGCGACGACGGTGACGTGGGCACCGCGGCGGGCCGCCCCGAGGGCGAGCGCCGCCCCCTGCGTACCGCTCGACCGGTTGCCGACGAACCGCACGGGGTCCAGGGGCTCACGGGTGCCGCCGGCCGAGACGACCAACCGGAGGCCGTCCAGGTCACCGACCCGCGCCTCCTGGTCCCCAGCCCCCGGGACGGCGGCGGGTGGGGCGTCGAGGGAGCCCGGGCCGGTCACGAGGGCGAGTGCCGCGGCGACGATCTCGTCGGGTTCGCTGAGCCGGCCGGGCCCCACGTCGCCCCCGGTCAGCGGCCCGTCGTCCGGCCCGACGACGGTCACCCCGCGCGACCTCAGCAGGTCGACGTTCGCGACCGTCGCCGGGTTCCGCCACATCTCGGTGTGCATGGCGGGCGCGACGACGAGCGGCGCGGTGCTCGCGAGGATCGTCGTGCCGAGCAGGTCGTCGGACAGGCCGTGGGCGATCTTCGCCAGGGTGTGGGCGGTCGTGGGGGCCACGACGATCAGGTCGGCGCGCTGCCCCAGGGCCACGTGCCGCACCTCCGCGACGTCGTCGAAGACGGACGTGTGCACGGGGTTGCGGCTCGTGGCCTCCCAGGTGGGCGCCCCGACGAAGCGCAGGGCGGCCTCGGTCGGCACGACGTGGACGTCGTGTCCCCGCAGCACGAGGCCGCGGACGACCCCGACGGCCTTGTACGCCGCGATGCCGCCCGAGACGCCGACGACGACGGACAGGCGACGCGGGGCGTCGGCGGGGGAGGAGCGGGGGTGGTCGTGCGTCACGGTGGGCCTCGTCGATCGATGCGTCGGTCGGCCGACCCGGTGCCGGGTCGGTAGCGTTGCCCACCACGATGCCGCATCCCGCGGTCGAGCGTCGGCACCCGCCCCGACGAGCCCCCACCCTGAGGACCCCATGTGCACCGTCGTCGTCGCCGTCCAGCCGGACGCGCCCTGGCCCGTCGTCTTCCTCGGGCTCCGGGACGAGTCGCCCGACCGCCCCTGGGACGAGCCCGGCGCCTGGTGGCCCGGCCTCGGTGAGCGGGTGACCGGGGTGCACGACCGCGAGGCGGGCGGGGCCTGGTTGGCGACCGCCCGGGGCCCGAGCCGGGCGAGCGTGGTGCTCAACCGTCACGAGGCCCCCGCGTCACCGCCCGGTGGATGGACCACCCGCGGTGCCCTGCCCCTCTGGGCGGCCGCCGACGGCGTCCTGCCCGACGGCCCGCAGACGACCCGCACCTTCAACCTGCTCACGGCGGACGCAGGAGGCGCGGTGCACTCCGTCTGGGACGGCACCGCCACCGAGACGGCCCGCCTCGCCCCCGGGGTGCACCTGCTCACGCACGCCGCCCCCGACGACCGGTCCGTGCCGCGCGTCGACCGCTGGCTGCCTCGGTTCCGTGACGTCGCGCCTCCGACCGGTCCGCTGCCGACGGCGGAAGAGGGCGAGGGCAGCTGGACGCCGTGGCTCGACCTGCTGCGCGAGAGCAGCGCGCTGCCGACCGACGACGACGACGCGCTCGTGCGGGCCGACCTGGTCGACGGTCACCTCTTCCATTCGCTGTCGCTGAGCACCGTCGCCGTCTCGGCCGACGACGTGGCCCACCGGCACGTGCGGCTCGACGGCGCCCCCTCGGTGGCGGAGGCGATCGCGCGACGCTGACGGGCGCGTGGCGACGCCGACGGGTGTGCGACGACGCCCGGCCTCCGTGGCCGCAAGGTCATGCGGAGTCATCGGGAATCACGCCCGCCCCCGCGGCGTTAGTGTCGGGAGGCTCGTCCGACCCCCGAGCCGCAGCAAAGGAACCCTCGTGAAGATCACCGCCGTCCGCACCGTCCGCCGCCTCGCCTCCGTCGGCGTCATCGCCGCCGCCGCCGTCGCCCTGGCCGCCTGCGCGCCCGCCTCCACCGACGGGGTCGTCCAGTCCACCGGCAGCGCGACCGCCGACACGAGCGCGGCGAAGAGCCTGTCCGACATCCAGGCGGCCGGCGAGATCGTCATCGGCACCGAGGGCACCTACCAGCCCTTCACCTACCACGAGGGCGGGGCCGGCGCGCTGACCGGCTACGACGTCGACGTCGCCACGGCCGTCGCCGAGAAGCTCGGCGTCACGCCGACCTTCGAAGAGACTCAGTTCGACGCCCTGCTCGCCGGGCTCACCGCCGGCCGCTTCGACCTCGTCGCGAACCAGATCTCGATCACCGACGAGCGCGAGGCGACGTACGACTTCTCGACGCCCTACACGGTCAGCCGCGGTGTCGTGATCACGCCCGCCGACAACACCGACATCACCTCGCTCGCCGACCTGAAGGGCAAGACGACTGCCCAGTCGCAGTCGAGCAACTTCTACACGACCGCAAAGGACGCGGGCGCCGACGTGCAGGTCGTCGAGGGCTGGGCCCAGTCGGTCGCACTCCTCGAGCAGGGCCGCATCGACGCGACGGTCAACGACGAGCTGACCTTCCTCGACTACGTCAAGACCAACCCGGACCAGGCCGCCGGCATCAAGATCGCGGCGACCACCGACGACGTGTCGCGCTCGGCCCTGGTCACCACCAAGGGCAGCGACGACCTCGTGACGGCGATCGACGACGCCCTCGCCGAGCTGAAGGCCGACGGCACGCTGTCGACCATCAGTGAGAAGTACTTCGGCCAGGACGTCAGCGAGTAGGCGTGCAGTCCTCCCTCGACCTCTTCTTGCGGTCGCTCTGGCCGATCGTGTCGGGGGCGCTCGTGGCGTCGATCCCGCTCGCCTTCGCGTCGATGGCGATCGGGCTGGTCATCGCCGTCGTCATCGCGCTCATGCGCCTGTCGGGCAAGGCGGTGCTCGCGGGCATCGCCCGGGTGTACATCTCGATCATCCGGGGCACGCCCCTGCTCGTGCAGCTCTTCGTCGTCTTCTACGGGCTGCCGTCGATCGGCGTCAGGCTCGATCCCTGGCCGAGCGCGATCATCGCGTTCTCGCTGAACGTCGGCGGGTACGCCGCCGAGGTCATCCGGGCCGCGATCCTCTCGGTGCCCAAGGGTCAATGGGAGGCCGCCCACACGATCGGCATGTCGCGGGGGCTCGCCCTGCGGCGGATCATCCTGCCGCAGGCGGCCCGCGTCTCGGTGCCGCCGCTGTCGAACACCTTCATCAGCCTGGTCAAGGACACCTCGTTGGCGAGTGTCATCCTCGTCGTCGAGCTCTTCCGTCAGGCGCAGCAGATCGCGACGGTCTCGAACCAGTTCCTGCTCATCTACCTCGAGGCCGCCCTGGTCTACTGGGTGATCTGCCTGATCCTGTCGTTCGGGCAGGACGCCCTCGAGAAGAGATTGGACCGCCACGTTGCCCGCTGACGTCACCCCGCCACGGCCCTCCGGGGCGACCGGTGCCCCCGTGCTGACCGTCCGCGGCCTGCACAAGGCGTTCGGCGCGAACGAGGTGCTGCGCGGCATCGACCTCGAGGTGCGGCGTGGACGCGTCGTCGCGATCATCGGCCCCTCGGGGTCGGGCAAGACGACCGTGCTGCGGTCGCTCAACAGCCTCGAGGTGCCCGACGGGGGAGTCGTCACGCTCTCCGACGGTCGGTCGATCGACTTCGGGGCCAAGGTCGGCAAGCGCGACCTGCTCGCCCTGCGCGACCGGTCGTCGATGGTGTTCCAGCACTTCAACCTGTTCCCGCACCTCACGGTGCTGCAGAACGTCGTCGAGGGCCCGGTGCGCGTCCAGGGACGCGATCCGAAGGAGGCGCGGGCCGAGGCCGAGGCGCTCCTCGCGCGGGTGGGCCTCGCCGAGAAGGCCGACGCCTACCCGTCCGAGCTCTCGGGCGGCCAGCAGCAGCGCGTCGGCATCGTGCGCGCACTCGCGCTGCGGCCCGAACTGCTGCTCTTCGACGAGCCGACCTCGGCCCTCGACCCCGAACTGGTCGGCGACGTCCTCACGGTCGTCAAAGAACTCGCCGACGAGGGCTGGACGATGATCGTCGTCACCCACGAGCTCGAGTTCGCCCGCCGGGTGGCCGACGAGCTGCTCTTCATGGACGCCGGTGTCGTCGTCGAGCGGGGCCGTCCCGCCGACGTGCTGTCCCGCCCGCGCGAGGCCCGCACGCAGCAGTTCCTGCGGCGGGTGCTCAAGCCGCTCGACGACTGACGGGGCGTCCGCTCGCGAGTCGACCCGCGCCTCCTCGTCCACCGGACCAGGAGGCGCGGGTCGTCACCCCGCGGACGCTCAGCCGAACAGGCGGTGCGAGGCGATGCGCGCGCCCTCGCCGAGCGAGGCCAGCTTGGCCACCGCGATCTGCGGGTGGATGCGACCGCCCAGGCCGCAGTCGGTCGAGGCGACGACGTTCTCGGGGCCGACCAGCGAGGCGAACCGTTCGATGCGGTCGGCCACGAGTTCGGGGTGTTCGACCACGTTCGTGGCGTGGCTGACGACACCCGGCACGATCGTCTTGCCGGTCGGCAGCTCGACGTCGCGCCAGAGCTTCCACTCGTGCTCGTGACGGACGTTGGCCGCCTCGAACGAGTACGAGCCGGCGTCGATCTCGAGCATGAGGTCGACGATGTGACGGAACTCGACGTCGGTCGTGTGGGGACCGTGCCACGAGCCCCAACAGAGGTGGAAGCGCACGTGCTCCGGCGGCAGGCCGCGGAGGGCGTGGTTGAGCGCCTCGACGCGGATTCGGGTGAACGCCCGGTAGTCCTCGACGCTCGGCTCCGGGTTGATCTGGTCCCAGTTCTCGGCGATCGAGGGGTCGTCGATCTGGACGGTCAGGCCGGCCTCGACGATCGCCGTGTACTCCTCGCGCAGCACCTCGGCCCAGGCCCAGATGTGCTCCTCCTCGGTGGCGTAGAAGTCGTTGGCGATGCGGGCACCGCTGCCCGGGGACAACGACGTGAGGAAGCCCGAGGTCGAACCGCTCGCCTCGAGCCCGGCCTTCAGGTTGGCGATGTCCGAGGCGATGGCGGCGTGTCCGACGTAGGCCAGGGGTCCCGTCGTGCTCGGGAACGGCGTGGCACCCGAGCCCGTGCCGATGCCCGAGGTCGGGTCGGTGTAGGCGTCGTGGAAGGCCCGCCAGTCCCGGCGGTCGGGGAACGACGTCAGTCGTACGTCGCCGGGCGAGGACCGCACGGCCGGCTGGCTGAAGACGTCCGACCCGGTCAGCGACAGCCCGCCGACCCTCTGGAACGAGTACGACCACCAGGCGCCGTAGTCGACCGCGCTCGTCATGGCCTTCCCGTACTCGCCGTCGCCGACGATGGTGATGCCGAGATCGCTCTGGCGCCGGACGAGATCGACGACGGCGTCGGTCAGCAGGGCGTCGAACTCGGGGGTGCGCTCGAGGGTGAAGCCGTCCTCGCCGAGGGCGCGTGCGTCGTTCGCGGCGATCAGCTCGGGCGTGCGCGGCAGGCTTCCCGCGTGGGTGGTCTCGATGCGGCCGGGGGTGGTCGTCATGGGGTGCTCCGTTCGTCGCCACCACTCTGGCCCCCGACCCCGGACGAGTGCGACGGGCACGACACGGGACGTCACAGCCGTGCGCTCGGGAACATCGGGCGGCCGTCGGCCGTTGCGTCCCGTGTCGGCCGGAGCCGGGCCCCTCGGGGGGTCTCGGTACGATCGACGGGAAGGGACACCGTGACCACCACCTCCTCCGCACCATCCACCCACCGTCCGGGGCTGTCCGACGACGACGCCCGCCGTCTGCGCGCCGACTTCCCGCTCCTCGGGCAGGACGTCAACGGCGAGCCGCTCGCTTACCTCGACTCGGGGGCGACCGCCCAACGGCCGGCGTCCGTGCTCGACGCCGAGCGGCGCTTCCTCGAGACGACGAACTCGGCCGTGCACCGGGGCGCCCACACGCTCGCCGCCCTGTCGACCGAGGCCTACGAAGAGGCGCGCGAGACGGTCGCCCGCTTCGTCGGTGCCGACGTCGACGAGATCGTCTGGACCTCCAACGCCACCGACGCCCTCAACCTCGTCGCGTACGGCGTCGCGAACGCGACGCACGGGCGGGGTGGTGAGGCCGCGCGACGCTTCGCCCTCGCGCCCGGCGACGAGATCGTCGTCACCGAGGCCGAACACCACGCGAACCTCGTCCCGTGGCAAGAACTCGCCGCGACGACCGGTGCCAGCCTGCGATTCGTGCCGGTCCGCGATGACGGCACCTGGACCACCGCCGACGCGGCCGCCGTGATCGGACCCCGCACGCGCCTCCTCGCCTTCGCCCACGTCTCGAACGTCACCGGCCTCGTCGCGCCCGTCGCCGAGCTGGTGGCGCTGGCGCACGACGTCGGCGCCCTCGTCGTCCTCGACGCCTGCCAGTCGGTCCCGCACCGCCCCGTCGACCTCCACGACCTCGACGTCGACTTCGCCGCATTCTCGGGCCACAAGATGCTGGGGCCCACGGGCATCGGCGTCCTCTACGGCCGGGCCGAGCTGCTGAACGCCCTGCCGCCGTTCCGGACCGGCGGCTCGATGATCACGACGGTGACGATGGAGGGCTCCGAGTACCTCCCCGCTCCGCAGCGCTTCGAGGCCGGCACGCAGCCCGTGTCCCAGGCCGTCGCCCTGGCCGAGGCCGTGCGCTACCTCGACGCCGTCGGCATGGACCGGGTGCGCGCCCACGAGGAGGCCCTCGCCGACCTGCTCGTCCGCGGCCTCGAGGCCGTCGACGGCGTCACGGTCGTGGGTCCGCCGGCCGGCGTGCCGCGATCGGGACTCGCCAGCTTCGTCGTCGACGGGGTGCACGCCCACGACGTCGGCCAGTTCCTCGACGCGCGCGGCGTCGCCGTGCGGGTCGGCCACCACTGCGCCCAGCCACTGCACCGTCGTCTCGGGGTGACGGCCACGACGCGGGCCAGCACCTACCTGTACTCGTCGAGCGACGAGGTCGACCGGCTGGTCGCCGGGATCGCCGAGGTCCGCGGCTACTTCGGCGTCGTCGGCCCGGAGCCCGTCGACGAGAAGGTCGAGGAGGCGCGGTGAGCGCCGCCCTCGACGGCCTGTACCAGCAGGTCATCCTCGACCACGCCAAGGCGCGGCACGGCGACGGCGAGCTGCCCGGGGCCGACGCGCAGCACCACGAACGCAACCCGACCTGCGGTGACGAGATCACCGTCCGCGTCGCCCTCGAGCCCGGGACCGACCGCATCGCCGACCTCCGCTGGCAGGGCGCCGGCTGCAGCATCTCGATGGCCTCCGCCTCGGTGCTGGCGCAGCTGGCTCCGGGTCGCACGCTGACCGAGCTCGACGCACTCGTCGGGGAGTTCCGCGAGATGATGCGGTCCCGGGGCGCCGGGGAGCCCGACGACGAGGTCCTCGGCGACGCGGTCGTGTTCCACGGTGTCTCGAAGTTCGTCATGAGGGTGAAGTGCGGCATGCTCGCGTGGGTCGCGGCGGAGGCCTGTTCGACCGAACTGCGCGCCGTCTGAGCCGACCCGGGCCTCGTCGCCCGTCGAGGCCCTGGTCGGCCGGTCGGCGGTCGGTCGGCGACTAAAGTGGTCCCCGCCCCTCGACGATAGGAACCACCGCCGTGTCCGACCAGACCGACATCGACCCGACCGCCTCCTCAGCCGCGCCCGGCCTCTCGGCCGTCGAGGCCACCGCGACGACGACCGGCTCCGAGCTGTTCACCGACAAGTCGGTCGTGGCCGTCCGCGTGTCCGGCGAACTCCGCGACCTCGCGACCGAACTGCACGCGGGCGACGTGGCCGAGCCGATCACGATCGACTCGCCCGACGGCCTGGCCATCCTCCGGCACTCGGCTGCGCACGTGATGGCCCAGGCGGTGCAGCAGATCAACCCCGAGGCCAGGCTCGGCATCGGACCGCCCGTCACCGACGGCTTCTACTACGACTTCGACGTCGCGGAGCCCTTCACCCCCGACGACCTCAAGGCCATCGAGAAGGGCATGGAGCGCATCATCCGTCAGGGCCAGCGCTTCCGTCGTCGCGTCGTGACCGACGACGAGGCCCGCGAGCTGCTCGCCCACGAACCGTTCAAGCTCGAGCTCATCGGGCTCAAGGGCGGGTCGGCCGACGAGCTCGGCGCCGACGGCGAGTCGGTCGAGGTGGGCGGGGCCGAGCTCACGGTCTACGACAACCTCGACCCGAAGACCGGCGAGGTCGTCTGGTTCGACCTCTGCCGCGGTCCCCACGTGCCCAGCACGCGCCTCCTCGGCAACGCCACGAAGCTGATGCGCGTGGCGGCCGCCTACTGGCGCGGGTCCGAGAAGAACCCCCAGCTGCAGCGCATCTACGGCACGGCGTGGCCCACCAAGGACGACCTGCGCGCCTACCAGGCCCGACTCGAGGAGGCCGCCAAGCGCGACCACCGCAAGCTCGGCGCCGAGCTCGACCTCTTCTCGTTCCCCGACGAGATCGGCTCGGGTCTCGCGATCTTCCACCCGAAGGGCGGCATCATCCGTCGCCAGATGGAGGACTACTCGCGCGAACGCCACGAGAAGGCCGGGTACGAGTTCGTCTACACGCCGCACATCACCAAGGCGGCCCTGTTCGAGACCTCGGGCCACCTGGGCTGGTACAAGGACGGCATGTTCCCGGCGATGCACCTCGACGAGGCACGCAACGACGAGGGCGAGATCACCCGTCAGGGTGCGGACTACTACCTCAAGCCGATGAACTGTCCGATGCACATCCTGGCGTACCGTTCGTCGGCCAAGTCCTACCGTGACCTGCCACAGCGCCTGTTCGAGTTCGGCACCGTGTACCGCAACGAGAAGTCCGGCGTCATCCACGGGCTCACCCGCGTGCGCGGCATGACCCAGGACGACGCGCACATCTTCACCACCCGTGACGACATGGCGGCCGAGCTCAAGGGCACGCTCGACTTCGTCCTCAGCCTGCTGCGCGACTACGGCCTCGACGACTTCTACCTCGAGCTGTCCACCAAGGACCCCGAGAAGTACGTGGGCGACGACGCCACCTGGGACGAGGCGACGGCGACGCTGAGGCAGGTCGCAGAAGAGACCGGCCTCGAACTCGTACCCGACCCGGCCGGCGCGGCGTTCTACGGGCCGAAGATCTCGGTCCAGGCACGCGACGCGATCGGACGCACCTGGCAGATGTCGACGGTGCAGCTCGACTTCAACCTGCCCGAGCGCTTCGACCTCGAGTACACGGCTGCCGATGGGTCGCGTCAGCGTCCGGTCATGATCCACCGGGCGTTGTTCGGTTCGATCGAGCGCTTCTTCGGCGTGCTCACCGAGCACTACGCCGGGGCCTTCCCGGTCTGGCTGGCGCCCGTCCAGGTCGTGGCGATCCCCGTCGCCGACGAGTACGGCGACTACCTCGACGGCGTCGTGGCACGTCTGCGCGAGGTCGGCGTCCGGGCGCAGGTCGACCACAGCGACGACCGCATGCCGAAGAAGATCCGCACGCACACCAAGGCCAAGGTGCCGTTCCAGTTGATCGCCGGCGAGGACGACCGCGCGGCCGGGGCCGTCAGCTTCCGCTACCGGGACGGCTCACAGGAGAACGGCGTGCCGCTCGACGAGGCGATCGCCAAGATCGTCGCGGCCATCGAGACCAAGGCCCAGGTCTGAGCGTGGTCGCCGACGGGTCCGCGGCCGAGTCCTCCGCCGACTTCGCCGCGGTCCCCGACGCGTTCCAGCGACTCTGGACGCCGCACCGCGCCGTCTACGTCGAGGCGGGCCAGGGCGCCCACGACGACTCCTGCCCGTTCTGCAGTGCCCCCTCGAGGTCGGACGACGAGGCGCTCATCGTGGCTCGGGGCGAACACGCCTACGTGTTGCTCAACCTCTACCCCTACAACCCGGGGCACCTGCTGGTCTGCCCGTACCGGCACGTCTCCACCTACGACCTCGCCACCCCCGACGAGGTGGCCGAGATCGCGTCCCTGACCCAGATCGCCATGCGGGTCCTCACGCAGGTGTCCCACGCACAGGGCTTCAACATCGGCATGAACCAGGGGCAGGTCGGCGGCGCCGGCATCGCGGCCCACCTGCACCAACACGTGGTGCCGCGCTACGGCGGCGACTCGAACTTCTTCCCGATCATCGCTCAGACGAAGGCCGTCACGCAGCTGCTCGGCGACGTCCGCGTCGCGGTCTCCGAGGCCTGGCCGAGGGACGGCGACGGCACGACGCCGACGGCGGCGTCGGCGGTCTGATCGGGCCTAAGATAGGGGCCATCATGAGCGACACGACCCCTGCCTCCCACCAGTCCTCCACCACCGGTTCGAGCCGCGTCAAGCGCGGTCTCGCCGAGATGCTCAAGGGCGGCGTCATCATGGACGTCGTCAACGTCGAGCAGGCGAAGATCGCCGAAGACGCCGGGGCCGTGGCCGTCATGGCCCTCGAGCGCGTTCCCGCCGACATCCGGTCCCAGGGCGGTGTCGCCCGCATGAGCGACCCCGACATGATCGACGAGATCGTGACGGCGGTCTCGATCCCCGTCATGGCGAAGGCCCGCATCGGCCACTTCGTCGAGGCCCAGATCCTCCAGACCCTCGGCGTGGACTACATCGACGAGTCCGAGGTGCTGAGCCCGGCCGACTACGTCAACCACATCGACAAGTGGAACTTCACCGTCCCCTTCGTCTGCGGGGCCACCAACCTGGGCGAGGCGCTGCGTCGCATCACCGAGGGCGCGGCCATGATCCGCTCCAAGGGCGAGGCCGGCACCGGTGACGTGTCCGAGGCCACCAAGCACATCCGCACGATCTCGAAAGAGATCGCCCAGCTCCGTGGGCTCAAGTCCGACGAGCTCTACGTCGCCGCGAAAGAACTGCAGGCTCCCTTCGAGCTCGTGAAAGAGATCGCCGAGACCGGCAAGCTCCCCGTCGTCCTCTTCACCGCGGGCGGCGTCGCGACACCCGCCGACGCGGCGCTCATGATGCAGCTCGGTGCCGACGGCGTCTTCGTCGGTTCGGGCATCTTCAAGTCGGGCAACCCGGCCGACCGTGCCAAGGCGATCGTCAAGGCCACCACCTTCTTCGACGACCCCCAGGTCGTGGCCGACGCGTCGCGCGGTCTCGGCGAGGCGATGGTCGGCATCAACGTGCCCGACCTCCCCGCACCGCACCGCCTCGCCGAGCGCGGCTGGTGACCTCGGCGGTCGATCGTCGGTGATGCCCGACCGAACGCCCCGGGTCGGCGTCCTGGCCCTGCAAGGCGATTTCCGTGAACACCTGGCCGTCCTGACCTCGCTGGGGGCCGAGGCCGTCCCCGTACGCCGAGCCTCCGAGCTCGACGAGATCGACGGTCTCGTGATCCCGGGCGGCGAGTCCAGCGTCATGGACAAGCTGTCGCGGATGTTCGACCTGGACGGGCCGCTCCGACGGGCGATCGGCTCGGGGTTGCCCGTATACGGCACCTGCGCCGGCCTCATCATGCTCGCGGACCGCATCGTCGACGGCATCCCCGGCCAGCAGAGCATCGGGGGCCTCGACGTCTCGGTCCGGCGCAACGCGTTCGGCTCGCAGACCGACTCGTTCGAGACCGACGTCCACGTCCCCGTGCTCGACGGTCCACCCGTGCACGCGGTCTTCATCCGTGCCCCGGTGGTCGACGCGGTCGGGCCGGCCGCGACGGCGATCGGCGTCCTCGAGGACGGCCGGGTCGTCGCCGTCGAGCAGGGTCCTCTGATGGGCACCTCGTTCCACCCGGAGGTCACCGACGACCTGCGGTTCCACTCGCGGTTCCTCGACAAGGCCCGCGCGCGGGCGTCGCGGTAGACTCGTCGCGATCCACGTCAGCAGTCTGAAGGAGCACCGTGTCCGGGCATTCCAAGTGGGCAACGACCAAGCACAAGAAGGCCGTCATCGACAGTCGACGTGCCAAGTCGTTCGCCAAGCTCATCAAGAACATCGAGGTCGCGGCCAAGCAGGGCGGGGCCGACATGTCCGGCAACCCCACGCTGGTCGACGCCGTCCAGAAGGCCAAGAAGACCTCGGTCCCCAACGACAACATCGACCGGGCCGTCAAGCGCGGTGCCGGTCTCAGCGGCGAGAGCGTCGACTACCAGACGATCATGTACGAGGGGTACGGCCCCAACGGCGTCGCGTTGTTGATCGAGTGCCTCACCGACAACAAGAACCGCGCGGCCGCCAACGTCCGTACGGTGATGTCGCGCAACGGCGGCACCATGGCCGACCCCGGCAGCGTGGCCTACAACTTCAGCCGCAAGGGCGTCATCGCCGTCATGAAGACGGACGACCTCACCGAAGACGACGTCCTCGCCGCCGTCCTCGACGCCGGAGCCGAAGAGGTCACCGATCGTGGTGAAGGCTTCGAGATCGTCACCGAGGCCTCCGACCTGGTCCCGGCCCGTTCGGCCCTCCAGGACGCCGGCATCGACTACGACTCGGCCGACATCGAGTTCGTGCCCGGGCTCAAGATCGAGGTCGACCTCGAGACGGCGCGCAAGGTCTTCCGACTCATCGACGCCCTCGACGACGACGACGACGTGCAGAACGTCTACGCGAACCACGACGTCCCCGCCGACGTGCAGGCCGCGCTCGACGACGAAGAATAGGCCGCCGCGGTGACCCTCCGGGTGCTCGGCATCGACCCCGGGCTCACCCGATGCGGGGTCGGGGTGGTCGAGGTCGACGCCCAGCGGCGTGCGACCCTGGTCGACGTGCAGGTCATCCGCACCGCCCCCGACCTCGCCCTCGAGTTGCGTCTCCTCGCCCTGGGTCGCGGTCTCGAGGCGCTCATCGACGAGCACCGGCCGGACGCCATGGCGATCGAGCGGGTCTTCGCCCAACAGAACGTCCGCAGCGTCATGGGGGTGGCACAGGTCAGCGGCCTCGCCCTGCGTGCCGCAGCCGAACGCGAGATCCCCGTCACGCTGCACACGCCGTCCGAGGTGAAGGCTGCCGTGACCGGGTACGGGTCGGCCGACAAGAAGCAGGTCGGGACGATGGTCGCCCGGTTGCTCGGGCTGGCCGAGGCGCCCCGGCCGGCGGACGCCGCCGACGCCCTGGCCCTGGCCATCTGCCATGCCTGGCGGGGTGCGCCCGTCGCTGCCCGCGCCTCCTCGGGTTCCCTCACGCCGGCCCAGCGAGCGTGGCGCGACGCCGAGAAGTCGGTGCGCACTCCTAGGCTGGGGGCATGATCTCGAGTGTCCGCGGTACCGTCCTGTCCGCGTCCGGCACATCGGTCGTGGTCGAGGTCGGCGGGGTGGGCCTCCGCGTCTCGGTCACCCCACAGCTCGCACTGACGGTCCGCGTCGGCGAGCAGGCGCTCGTCCACACGGCGTTGATCGTCCGAGAAGACGACCTCTCGCTCTTCGGCTTCGCCGACCGCGAAGAACTCGAGGTCTTCGACCTGCTCCGCAGCGTCACCGGCGTCGGCCCGAAGTCGGCCCAGGGCGTGCTGTCGACGCTCACGCCCCATCAGGTCGCCACCGCCGTCGCCGACGACGACGACGCCGCGTTCCGACGCGTCTCGGGCATCGGGCCGAAGACGGCCAAGCTCATCGTCCTCTCGCTCACCGGCAAGCTCGACGTGGCACCGACCGCGCCGACCGTCACGGCGGCGTCGACGACGGCTGCCGACGTGCTCGTCGCGTTGGTCGGGCTCGGGTGGTCCGACCGTGAGGCGCAGGCCGCCATCGACGCCGTCGTGGCGGACCGTGGCGACGCCGTCGCGGTGGCCGTGCCGCAGTTGCTGCGTGCCGCACTCGGTCACCTCGGTCCGCAGAAGTCCACCGGGTCCCGAGCGTGAGCGACGACGACCTGACCCGTCCCACGCTCGAGTCCGAGGCCGAGCTGGCCTTCGAAGGGGCGCTGCGGCCCACCTCGCTCGGCGAGTTCGTCGGGCAGTCCAAGGTGCGGGGCCAGCTCGAGCTGCTGCTCAAGGCCGCGACGATGCAGGGCCGCACCCCCGACCACATCCTGCTCGCCGGACCGCCCGGGCTCGGCAAGACGACCCTGGCCATGATCGTGGCCCACGAAGGGGCTCGGCCGTTGCGGATGTCGTCGGGTCCCGCGATCCAGCACGCGGGCGACCTGGCCGCGGTCCTCTCGGCGCTCGTGCCGGGGGAGGTGCTCTTCATCGACGAGATCCATCGCATGGCACGGCCGGCCGAAGAGATGCTGTACCTCGCGATGGAGGACTACCGGATCGACATCATGGTGGGCAAGGGGGCAGGAGCGACCAGCATCCCCCTCGAGTTGTCGCCCTTCACGCTCGTCGGTGCGACCACCCGCAGCGGACTGCTGCCCAACCCCCTGCGCGACCGGTTCGGCTTCACGGCGCACCTCGAGTTCTACGACGAGGCCGAGCTGACCGAGGTCCTCCGCCGGGCGGCGTCCCTCCTCGGCATCGTCATCGACGGTGCCGCCCTGGCCGAGATCGCCGGACGGTGCCGGGGCACGCCTCGCATCGCGAACCGCCTGCTCCGACGCGTCCGCGACTACGCGCTCGTCCACGGGCGGGATGCCGACCTGACGACCGTGCGCGAAGCGCTCGATCTCTACGACGTCGATTCGCTGGGGCTCGACCGGCTCGACCGTGAGGTCGTCCGCACGGTGCTGACCCGGTTCGGCGGCGGACCCGTCGGCCTCAACACCCTTGCGGTCTCGGTGGGAGAAGAAGCCGACACGATCGAGTCGGTCGTCGAGCCGTTCCTCGTCCGGGTGGGCCTGCTCACCCGCACGCCGCGGGGACGCATCGCCACTCCCGAGGCCTGGCGGCACTTCGGTCTGGCGCACGCCTCAGGGGCGCTCTTCGGCGATGACCTATAATTCCTGCAGGTCCGAGGCCTTCGCTCGCTGAAGCGAGTCCCGCTCGGCCCACACCCCCAACAGCGAAAGGGAGTTCCGCATGGATCCCGCAACCCTCATCATGGTCCTCCTCCTGGTGGTCCTCGTCGTCTTCATGTTCCGCAACAAGAAGAAGCGCGACCGTCAGCAGGCCGAACTGCAGAACAAGCTCGTCCCCGGCGTCGAGGTCATGCTCTCGTTCGGCGTCTACGGCACCGTCGTCTCCATCGACGACGAGAACAACGTCGCCGAGGTCGAGGTCTCGCCCGGCACCGTCCTCAAGGTCCACCGTCAGACCCTGGGTCGCGTCGTCGAACCGGTCATCGACGAGCCCGTCGCCGACGACGCCGACTCGCTGGCCGACGGCTCCACCGAGCACGACCGCGTCATCGACGACGCTCCCGAGTTCGGTGAACGCGCCACGTCCGCCCCGGTCGACTCGACGGTCGCCAAGGACTCCGACACCAAGGCCTGACCCGACGACCGCCTCGGCCGCCTGGCGCGGCCGGGTCCGATCCACGGCGCGCGCTCCACGTGAGCGCGCGCTCCCATGAGAAAGCAGAGTTCCTCCGTGGCACGCTCGACGCCGGTGAAGAAAGCAATACGATCCCTGACCTGGTTGTTGGTCATCATCGCCGGCCTCACGGCCCTGAACGGCACGGCCACGTTCCTGAACGACTCCGGTCGTGACGGGTGGTGGAACGGAGCGAGTTGGGTACCCGAACTGGCCCTCGACCTGCAGGGCGGCACGCAGATCACCCTGGCGGCCCAGCTCCAGAGCGGCGAGACGGTGTCGTCGGAGCAGCTGGACCAGGCGGTCACGATCATTCGGCAGCGCATCGACTCGGCCGGCGTCTCGGAATCCGAGATCACCAAGCAGGGCACGCAGAACATCGTCGTGTCCATCCCCGGACGACCCGACAACGCGACCCTCGAACGCATCGAGGCGTCGGCCAAGCTGACCTTCCGCCCCGTGCTCTACACCGAGGCGGTCTCGAACGCCGCGGTCGGCGGAGAAGGCGACGGCGCCACTGCCAGCCCGAGCGCCACGCCCTACACCCCCAACCCCGAGCTCGAGAGCACGCCGACCGCGTCCCCGACGAACGCGTCCGACCTGGCGTGGATCACCCCCCAACTCGCCGACCTCTACCAGAACTACGACTGCGCGGCCGAGAACGACCTGGCCACGGCCCGTGACGACGAGCCACTGGTCACCTGCTCCACCGACGGCACGGCCAAGTACATCCTCGGCCCGGTCGAGGTGCAGGGTTCCGACATCAGCGACGCCACGAACGGCCTCGCCGCCGACTCGCAGGGCAACTCGACGAACACCTGGGCCGTGAACCTCGAGTTCAACGGCCAGGGCACCGACCGGTTCTCCCAGGTCACCTCGCGCCTCGTCTCGTTGCAGGCGCCGCAGAACCAGTTCGCCGTGACCCTCGACAACCAGGTCATCACGGCGCCGTCCGCGAACGCCGCCATCACCGACGGCCGGGCCCAGATCACGGGCCAGTTCACGCAGGACTCCTCGAAGACCCTCGCCGACCAGCTGAAGTTCGGTGCCCTCCCGCTCAGCTTCTCGGTCCAGAGCAACGAGACGATCACCGCGACCCTCGGACAGACCCAGCTGATCAGCGGCCTGATCGCCGGCCTCATCGGCCTGATCCTGGTGGTCATCTACTCGCTGATCCAGTACCGGGCCCTCGCCTTCGTGACCGTCCTGTCGCTGGTCATCGCCGCCGTGCTCACCTACCTCGTGATCGCCATCCTGTCCTGGCGAGAGGGCTACCGCCTCTCGCTGGCGGGGGTGACCGGTCTGATCGTGGCCATCGGCATCACGGCCGACTCATTCATCGTCTACTTCGAACGCATCCGGGACGAACTCCGCGACGGTCGCATCCTCGAGAGCGCCGTCGAATCGGGCTGGAAGCGCGCCATCCGCACGATCATCGCGTCCGACACGGTGAACTTCCTGGCGGCCATCACGCTCTTCATCCTCGCGGTCGGCAACGTCAAGGGCTTCGCGCTCACCTTGGGCATCACCACGGTGATCGACCTGATCGTGGTCTCGCTGTTCACCCACCCCATGCTCCAGCTCATCGCCCGGACGCGGTTCTTCGGCGAAGGCCACTCGTTCAGCGGGCTCAACCCACGCGCCCTCGGCGCCGTCTACCGGGGGCGGGCGCAGTTCCGAACCCCGGCCGTCGTCGGCCGCAAGCAAGCGGGCGGTCGCGAGGCCGTCAAGCGTCAGACCATCGCCGAGCGCAAAGCCGCCGAGAAGAACACCGAGCGCGTCGACTCGTCGACCGCCGGTGAAGGGAAGAAGGACTCCTGATGGCCAGTTTCTCGAAATTCGGCAACGACCTCTACACGGGTGCCCGGTCGTACGACATCGTCGGCCACCGCCGCCGCTGGTACTGGATCGCCGCCCTGGTCATCCTCATCTCGGTCACCGTCCCGTTCCTCCGCGGCGGCTTCCACTTCGGCATCGAGTTCACGGGTGGGTCGGAGTTCCAGGTCGCCCAGCCGGCCGAACTCGACCAGGACGTCGCCACGACGACCGTCGACGAGGTCGTACCCGGTTCGAACCCGCGGGTCACCCAGGTCGGCACCGACACGATCCGCGTGCAGACCTCGCAGCTGGAAGCCGCTCAGACGAACGACGTGGCGGCGGCGTTGGCCACCGCGTACGACGTCCCCGACGATCGAGTGACCTCGTCCTTCATCGGTGCCTCATGGGGTGCCGACATCACGAGCCAGGCCATCAAGGGTCTCGTGATCTTCCTGATCCTCGCCGCGATCGGCATGACGCTGTACTTCCGAACCTGGAAGATGTCGTTGGCCGCCATGGCAGCCCTGCTGCACGACCTCGTGCTGACCGCGGGCATCTACGGCATCGTCGGCTTCGAGGTCACCCCGGCGGCGGTCATCGGCTTCCTGACGATCCTCGGCTACTCGCTCTACGACACCGTGGTGGTGTTCGACAAGATCCGCGAGAACACCGCCGACGACGGCGAGGGCTCACGACGCACGTTCGGACAGTCCGTGAACCTGGCCGTCAACCAGACGTTGGTCCGGTCGATCAACACGTCGGTCGTGGCGCTCCTCCCCGTCGCGGCGATCCTCTTCATCGGGGCATTCGTCCTGGGAGCGGGCACCCTCCGCGACATCTCCCTGGCGCTCTTCATCGGCATCCTGGTCGGTACCTACTCGACGATCTTCATCGCCTCACCGCTCTACGCCACGCTCCGCCTCCGTGAGCCGGACATCGCGAAACGCGATGCCCGCAAGCTCGAGGCACAGAAGACCGAGCCCCTCACCGTCGACGAGACGGTGGGCGCATGATCGGCGACCACCGTCGACCCGAGATCGGGGCCGACGCCGCCATCGACGCCCTGTCCGACGGCACCTACGTGCTCGACGTCCGAGAACCGCACGAATGGGATGAAGGTCATGCGCCCGGCGCGACGTCCATCCCACTGTCCGAGCTGAACGAACGGGTCGGGGAGGTCCCCACCGACCGCCCCGTCCTCGTCGTCTGCCACTCCGGCATGCGGTCGGCCCGCGCAACGGACGCCCTCCGAGGCGTCGGCGTGGACGCCCGCAACGTCGTCGGTGGGATGCTCGCCTGGCGGGACGCGGGGGGCACGGTCGTGGCAGACGACGGCCGCCCCGGGGCGTCGGTCGACTGACGGCCGACGGGTACCCTTGACCCCACGGAGTCCACGTCCGACCACGACGGCCGGCGGTGGCGCTCCGACCCGAGAGAACGAGGTGCAGCCGTGACCGAGATCACCACACGGAACAACTCCGCACCGCCCGAGACGCCCGGCGGTCAGAACACGGCCTCGTTGCGGACGCTCCTGCCTCGACTCTTCTCGCGCAGCCAACCGGCGGGCGCCGTCGACCGCTTGATCAAGACCGTGCGCATGCACCATCCCAAGGCCGACATCGTCATCATCGAGCGGGCCTACTCGGTGGCCGAGAAGGCGCACACGGGGCAACTGCGCAAGAGCGGCGAACCGTACATCACCCATCCCGTCGCGGTGGCGCAGATCCTCGCCGACCTGGGCATCGGCGCCAAGACCGTCGCGGCTGCACTGCTGCACGACACCGTCGAGGACACCGACTACACGCTGGCGATGCTCCAACGCGACTTCGGGGACGAGATCGCGATGCTCGTCGACGGGGTCACCAAACTCGACAAGCTGAAGTACGGCGACAGCGCTCAGGCCGAGACCGTCCGGAAGATGGTCGTGGCCATGTCGAAAGACATCCGGGTCCTCGTCATCAAGCTCGCCGACCGGCTGCACAACGCCCGGACCTGGGGTTTCGTCGAGTCGGCGTCAGCGACCCGCAAGGCCACCGAGACCCTCGAGATCTACGCCCCCCTGGCGCACCGGCTCGGCATCCAGACCATCAAATGGGAGCTCGAGGACCTCTCGTTCGCGGTGCTCCACCCCAAGCTCTACGTCGAGATCGACAACCTGGTCAAACAGCGCACGCCGCAACGCGAGCAGTTCGTGCAGAACGTCATCAACGCCGTCAAGTCCGATCTGAAGTCGACGAAGATCCGCGGCGACGTCATGGGTCGACCCAAGCAGTACTATTCGATCTACCAGAAGATGATCGTCCGGGGTCGGGAGTTCGACGAGATCTACGACCTCGTCGGCATCCGCATCCTCGTCAACTCGCTCCGCGACTGCTACGCCGTGTTGGGATCGATCCACGCCCGCTGGAACCCGATCCCCGGCCGCTTCAAGGACTACATCGCCACGCCGAAGTTCAACCTTTACCAGTCGCTGCACACGACCGTGATCGGTCCCAAGGGGCGACCCGTCGAGATCCAGATCCGCACGCACGAGATGCACCAGCGGGCCGAGTTCGGCGTGGCCGCCCACTGGAAGTACAAGCAGCGCATGAACGGCGGGCGCGACGACCAGGGCGGAGCGAAGACCGAGACGGACATGGCCTGGCTCGCCCACATCTCGGACTGGCAGGCCGAGACGGCGGACCCCAGTGAGTTCCTGGACAGCCTCCGTTTCGAGATCGGCGCGAAGGAGGTCTACGTCTTCACGCCTCAGGGCAAGGTCATCGGCCTACCGTCGGGAGCGACCCCGGTCGACTTCGCGTACGCCGTGCACACCGAGGTCGGACACCGCACGATGGGCGCCAAGGTCAACGGCCGCCTCGTGCCCCTCGAGAGCGTCCTGTCGAGTGGCGACGTCGTCGAGGTCTTCACCTCGAAGAACCCCGACTCGGGGCCGAGCCAGGACTGGCTCGCCTTCGTCAAGAGCCCCCGCGCCCGGAACAAGATCAGGCAGTGGTTCACGAAAGAACGCCGCGACGAGGCCATGGAGCAGGGCAAGGACGCCATCGCCCGTGCCATGCGGAAGCAGAACCTGCCGCTCCAGAAGCTGATGACCCAGGACAGCATCGCCGAAGTCGCCGCCACCATGCGGTACGACGACGTGTCGAGTCTCTACGCGGCCGTCGGCGAGGGCCACATCTCGACCCAGTCCGTCATCGAGAAGATCCTCGCCGCGGTTCACACGCAGACCGAGGTCGACGAAGGCGAGTTCGAGTTCCCCAGCCAAGGACGAGCACGGCCGTTGCGCAACAGCGACTCGGGCGTGCTGGTCCGAGGGGCCCCGGACATCCTGGTGAAACTCGCCAAGTGCTGCACGCCCGTGCCGGGCGACCAGATCGTCGGATTCGTGACCCGCGGCCAGGGCGTCAGCGTCCACCAGGCGAACTGCCACAACGTCCAGGGCCTGTTGAAAGAGCCCGAGCGGATGATCGAGGTCGAGTGGGCTCCGTCCTCCAAGAGCGTGTTCATGGTGCAGATCCAGATCGAGGCCCTCGATCGCAGCGGATTGCTGTCGGACGTCACCCGGGTCCTGAGCGAGCACCACGTCAACATCCTGTCGGCGAGCGTCTCGACCTCTGACGAACGCCTGGCCCTCAGCCGCTTCGTGTTCGAGATGGGTGACACCACCCACCTCGATCGCGTCCTGAACGCGGTCCGACGCATCGACGCCGTGTACGACGTCTACCGGGTCAGCGCCGGCTGAGACGCTGCCTCCGCCGACCGACCGGGTGCGTCTGCGTCTCGTCGCACCTCGTCGTCGGCGCGGGCCGCGTCGGCGCCGGCTGGACAGACTCGATCGAGTCGCTCCACGGTTCGCGTTCGGTGGGGGAGCCGTCCACGTCGATCGAGGACGGCGATCGCGTCGGCGTACGTCACGCCCTGCTGAGACGCGACGTCCCGCGCGGCCGTCTCGTCCTGAGACGCCCAGCCCTCACAGCGAGCGAGGTCGACGACGGTCCGGGCCGGTGTGGTGACGGCGACACCATGGACGGTGACGATCTCGCCCTCGTCGATGACGACCTGTCGGACGATCGAACCCCGACCACGATGCTTCACCCTGGCCGGCGACACCACCAGCCCGGAGTGGGGGAGTGGTGCCGGGCCTCGGGCACCCCAGACCCAGGCGGCACTCCGTTCGGCCGCGACGACTCCGGCGCCGAGGGCGATCCCGATCGCGATCGCCCTGCCCCCGGCGTCGTCGATCTCGGCGACGCTCCGCCACGAGCCACCGACCGCGTAGACCTGCCCGTCCAGTGCAGCCGCACGCAGTTCGGGCTCGGGCAGGTCGTCGTCGGTCAGGACCAGGGGGAGACGAGCAGGCATGCGCCCAGCCTGGCCGACCCTGCCGACGACGACGAACCGCCCGGCCCTCCCTGTGGAGAATCGGACGGTTCGCGACGTCGGTGGGCGGTCGGCCCCTGACGGTCAGCCCAGGGCGTCGAGCCAGACCTTCCGGGCGTCCAGAGCTTCACGAGCCTCGCGGACACGACGAGCGTCGCCGCTGGCCTCGGCCGTCGCGAGTTCGTCCTCGAGCTTGCTGATGGCGTCGTGCAGTTGGCTCGCGAGCCCCTGGGACCGTGCCTGGCGTTCGGGGTTGTTCTTCTCCCAGAACTGCTCGTCGAGCTGACGCACGTGGGACTCGACCTTGCGGAGGCGATCCTCGACCACCCGGACCTGCTCGCGAGGAACGCGACCGATCTCGTCCCATCGCAGCTGGATCGAGGTGAGGGCCTCGCGCGCCGGGACCCGGTCCGTGACCGTCAGGATCTTCTCGGCCTCGGTGAGCAGCTCGAGTTTCTGTTCGAGGTTGCCCTCGTACTCGGCGGTGTCCTGCGCGACGACCTCGGACTTGGCTGCGTAGAGGACGTCGCCTGCACGCTTGAACTTCGCCCACAGGGCGTCGTCGTACTTCTTTCCGGCACGGCCGGCGCGCTTCCAGTCGTCGAGCAGCCCCCGGTAGGCCGAGATGCCGTCGACACCCTTCGGCGCCAGGGCCTCGGCCGCTTCGACGAGGGCTTGCTTGCGCTGACGAGCGTCACGGTGGGTCGCGTCGAGTTCGGCGTAGAAGGCCTTGCGGTGCTGGTCGATGGTGGTGCGCGCAGCACGGAATCGTTTCCAGAGGTCGTTGCCCTCGCCCTTCGGGATGCGAGGACCGTCCTGTTGATGCTTCTGCCACCGGGCGAAGATGTCGTCGAGGGTGGCCGTGACCTGCTTCCACTGGACGCGGGCGGGGTCCTGGGCCGCCAGGGCCTCGGCCTCCGTGACGAGAGCGGTGCGGTAGGCGACCGCTTCGGTGAGGGCCTTCTGTGCCTCGGCGCTCTGCTGTTGCGTCAGCTCATCGACCGTGGAGTCGAGTGCCGACACCCGAAGGCGCAGGGCCTCGAGATCCCCGACCGCGCTCGGTTCGACGAGCTGCTCGCGCAGGTGGGTGACCGTCTTGACGACGTCGCCCGCCGATGCGCCGCGTTTGATGCGCTGCTCGAGCAACGTCACCTGCCCGGCGAGTTCGATGAACTTGCGTTCGTAGTACGCGAGAGCCTCGGCGGGCGTCGCGTCGGGGTACTGCCCCACGGCGCGTTCGCCGTCGCCCTCGCGGACGTAGACCGTGCCGTCGTCGGCGACGCGGCCCCAGGGTGCCTGATCGTCAGTAGCCACTTTTATCCCTTGCTGAACGTGCTCGTCGCGGGACCAGGACAGGCCACCACGATGGGTGCTCAGCCTATTGCACAGCGGACCGCGGCGGACTACTCGATGGTCGCGCCCGTGATCGTCGTCGGCACGACGGGAGCGCCGTCGGTCTCGCTCGTACCGGGAGTCAGGCCCGCGTCCGTGATCTGCGCCTCGAGCTGGTCGAGTCCGCTCGTGACGCGTCCGACCACGGTGTAACCACCCGTCGAGCCGTCGAGGGTGGTGTCGCCGTAGGTGATGAAGAACTGCGTCGACTGCGAGTACGGGTCGGTGCTCCGAGCCATGGCGATCGTCCCCGTCGGGTACACGCCGTCCGACGGGACGTTCTCGAGTGGGCCGAAGGTGAAACCGGCGTCGCCCGTCCCGTCGCCGTTGGCGGACCCGCACTGGATGAACTTCGCCGTCGCAGCGTCGCTCATGCGGTGGCAGGTCGTCCCCGTGTAGAAGCCCTTCTGGATGAGGTCGATGACGACGCTCGACGCCTGCGGGGCCTTCGCCCCGTCCAGTTCGATCCCGAGCTCGACGCCGTCGTTGAGCGTGAGGCCGCCCGTCCAGGAGCGGCCGTCGGCGATCGCCTCGCTGGGCACGTCCCCGACGTTCTCGCCGGCGGCGGGCGTCGAGGAGGCGCTGGGCGCGTCAGACGGAGCCGCCGCGGGGGCACCGGGACCGCTGGTCGACCAGAACACCTGGGACACGGCCGCGACTCCGACCACGACCACGACGGCGGTCACGGCGAGGACGTTGTCCCGACGGCGTCGGGCGACCTGCGTCGCGTGCACCTGCTGACGAGCGGTGTACCTGCGGAGCCG
This sequence comes from Frigoribacterium sp. ME-P-080, assembly GCF_030209595.1. Taxonomy (NCBI): domain Bacteria; kingdom Bacillati; phylum Actinomycetota; class Actinomycetes; order Micrococcales; family Microbacteriaceae; genus Frigoribacterium; species Frigoribacterium sp. ME-P-080. The sequence goes on along the minus strand of NZ_JARVRR010000004.1, from coordinate 377,301 downwards.
GTCCCGGCTCTCACGGTCCGGGTTCTTGCTCGGTGCCACGGGTCCTCCAGCTCGGTGATGTCCAGCCTGCACTGTATCGGAGGGCCGGTCTAGCATGGGTCACCATGAGCCCGCTCCCGCAGAGCTCGACCCCTCTCGCGGTCCGCATGCGTCCCACCACCCTCGACGAGGTCGCCGGTCAACGGCACCTCTTGCGGCCCGGCTCGCCTCTGGTCACCCTGGCGTCCGACACGGGTGCCGACCAGGGGGCCGTCTCCGTCATCCTCTGGGGTCCGCCGGGTACGGGGAAGACCACCCTCGCCCAGGCCATCGCCCGCAGCTCCGGCCGACAGTTCATCGAGCTGTCAGCCGTGACCGCGGGAGTCAAGGACGTCCGACAGGTGATGGAGAAGGCCCTGTCGAACCGTGACCTCTACGGCACGACGACCGTGCTCTTCCTCGACGAGATCCATCGCTTCACCAAGGCCCAGCAGGACGCCCTGCTGCCCGGCGTCGAGAACGGCTGGGTCATCCTCATCGCCGCCACCACCGAGAACCCGTCCTTCTCGGTCATCACGCCCCTGCTGTCCCGTTCGCTCCTGCTGACGCTCGAACAGCTCAGCGACGACGACCTGGCCCAGTTGGTCCAGCGGGCGGTCGGCGACCCCCGCGGTCTCGACGGATCCGTGCGCCTCGACGACGAAGCCCTGGCCACCATCGTCCGACTGGCCTCCGGTGACGCCCGACGTGCGCTCACGGCCCTCGAGGCGTCCGCCCAGTCGGCGTGGGCCACGAAGCTCGAGGCCGACGCGGTGCCGGCGGCCTCGGCCGACGACGCGTCCGACGCCGACTTCGATCCCGACGCCGAGTACGACGAGAACGATCCCGACGACGACCGTCCGACGATCACGTCGGAGATCGTCGCCCAGTCGGTCGACCGGGCGTTGCTGCGGTACGACCGCAACGGCGACGAGCACTACGACGTCATCAGCGCCTTCATCAAGTCCATCCGGGGGTCCGACGTCGACGCGTCGCTCCATTACCTCGCCCGCATGATCGAGGCGGGTGAGGACCCCCGCTTCATCTGCCGTCGGATCATCGTGTCGGCCGGTGAGGACATCGGCATGGCCGATCCGAACGCACTCACCGTCGCGGTCTCGGCCGCGACCGCCGTGCAGATGATCGGCATGCCCGAGGGACGCATCCCGATGGCCGAGGCCGTCGTCTACCTGGCGACCGCACCCAAGTCGAACCGGTCCTACTCCGCCCTCGACGCCGCGATCGCGGACGTCCGGGCCGGCAAGGCGGGCCGCGTGCCCAAGCACCTGCGCGACGCCCATTACCCCGGGGCCCGACGCCTCGGCCACGGGAAGGGCTACCGCTACGCCCACGACTCCGAGTTCGGGGTGGTCGAGCAGCAGTACCTCCCCGACGAACTCGTCGGCCACGAGTACTACGATCCCACCGCCAACGGCAACGAACGCGACGTGGCGGCCCGTCTCGAGAAGCTGCGCCGGATCACCCGGGGGCACTGACGCCACGATCGCTGGCTGCTCGCATCGGCGCCCGGGCTCCTGTATGCTCGGGGGGTTGCCTGTTCTCGGGCGTCGACGCGCGGCTGCTGACGACGACCCGATCAAGGTGCGACGACCTGTAGCCGGTCGCCACCGCGGCACTCACCCCTCTTGTTACGCCGCCCGGCGCTCGCGCGCTGGGGCGGTCCCTGACGAACCACCGACAAGAAAAAGGAACAAGTGTCCACCAAGTCACGTACCCGCAGCAAGACCCGTCTCTCGCGTGCCCTCGGCATCGCCCTGACCCCGAAGGCTGCTCGTTACCTCGAGAAGCGCCCCTACGCTCCCGGCGAGCACGGCCGCACCAAGCGCAAGACCGACAGCGACTACGCCGTCCGTCTGCGTGAGAAGCAGCGCCTGCGCGCCCAGTACGGCATCCGCGAGGCCCAGCTCAAGATCGTCTTCAACGAGGCCCGCAAGGCTTCGGGCCTGACCGGTGAGAACCTGGTCGAGCTCCTCGAGACCCGTCTCGACGCCCTCGTCCTCCGTGCCGGCTTCGCCCGCACGACGGCCCAGGCCCGTCAGATGGTCGTCCACCGCCACATCCTGGTGGACGGCAAGCTCGTCGACCGCCCGTCGTTCCGCGTCAAGCCGGGTCAGATGATCCACGTCAAGGAGCGCAGCGAGAAGACCGAGCCCTTCCAGGTCGCCGCGGCCGGCGGTCACGTCGACCTGCTGCCCAAGGTGCCCGGTTACCTCGAGGTCGAGATCGACAAGCTGCAGGCCCGCCTCGTGCGTCGCCCGAAGCGCGTCGAGGTCCCGGTGACCTGCGAGGTCCAGCTCGTCGTCGAGTACTACGCCGCGCGCTAGAACTCGTCACCCCGTCAGGAGCGGGCCACGGTCGTGGCCCGCTCCTTTCGCGTTCCCGGGGCCGGGTAAGCTGTCGAGTCGTCGCGCTCGCACGTCGCGGCACCAGCCCCAAGAGGAGTCCCCGTGAAGAGCCTGTTCCTGCTCGCCGTCGGTGTCGTCGGCGGCTTCGCCGTCGCCCACCAGCTCAACAAGACGCCTCGGGGTCAGCAGTTCTTCGGCGACCTCGACGGCAACGTGAAGTCGTTCCGTGCCGCCGTGGTCGACGGTTACAAGGCCCGCGAAGCCGAACTGCGTTCCGACCGCGACGAGTCCTGAGTGCGCCGCCGCGCCTCCTCGTCCTGACACACGACCAACCCACCCTCGGGAGAACCATGCAGACCGCCGAAATCCGCCGCCGTTGGCTCGACTACTTCGGCGATCGGGGCCACACCGTCGTCCCGTCCGCGTCCCTGGTCAGCGACGATCCCAGCCTGCTCTTCACGGTCGCGGGCATGGTCCCGTTCATCCCGTACCTCACGGGGCTCGTCCCGACGCCGTACCCGCGTGCCACCAGCGTCCAGAAGTGCATCCGCACCAACGACATCGAAGAGGTCGGCAAGACGCCGCGGCACGGCACGTTCTTCCAGATGAACGGCAACTTCTCGTTCGGCGACTACTTCAAGGAAGAGGCGATCGGTTACGCCTGGGAGCTTTTGACCTCGAGCGAGGCCGACGGAGGACTCGCGTTCTCGCCCGACGATCTCTGGGTGACGGTGTACGAGGAGGACGATGAGGCCATCGCCCTCTGGAAGAAGGTCGCCGGTCTGCCCGACGAGCGCATCCAGCGACTCGGCAAGGACTCCAACTACTGGCACACCGGCCAGCCGGGGCCCGCGGGTCCGTGCTCGGAGATCTTCTTCGACCGTGGTCCCGCCTACGGTGCCGACGGTGGCCCGGCGACGGACGACGACCGTTACGTCGAGATCTGGAACCTCGTGTTCATGCAGTACCAGATCGAGAACGTGCGCTCGAAGGTCGACTTCGACATCGTCCGCGAGCTGCCGAACAAGAACATCGACACCGGCATGGGTCTCGAGCGCGTGGCGTTCCTCAAGCAGGGCGTCGACAACATGTACGAGATCGACCAGGTGCGCCCCGTCCTCGACAAGGCCGCCGAGCTGTCGGGACGGCGCTACGGAGCCGTCCACGACGACGACGTGCGGATGCGGGTCATCGCCGACCACGTCCGCAGTTCGCTCATGTTGATGTCCGACGGGGTCCGCCCGTCCAACGAGGGTCGGGGCTACATCCTCCGCCGCCTCCTGCGCCGCACGGTCCGGTCGATGCGCTTGCTCGGCGTCGACGGCCCCACGTTCCCCTCGCTCTTCCCCGAGTCCCGCGACGCGATGAAGGCCGCCTACCCCGAGGTCGAGACCGACTACGAGCGCATCTCGCGCCTGGCCTACGCCGAGGAGGAGACCTTCCTCCGCACCCTGGCCGCCGGGACGAACATCCTCGACATCGCCGTCGACGACACGAAGCAGCGTGCCTCGGCGGGCACGACCCCGCAGCTGCAGGGCGACACGGCGTTCCTCCTGCACGACACCTTCGGGTTCCCCATCGACCTGACGCTCGAGATCGCGGAAGAGAGCGGTCTGACTGTCGATCGCGAGGCATTCGACCGACTCATGTCCGAGCAGCGTGCCCGGGCGAAGGCCGATGCCAAGTCCCGGAAGGTGGCGCTGGCCGACCTGAGCGTCTACAGCGCGTTCCGGGCCCAGGGCGAGACGGTCTTCACCGGCTACGACGAGCTCGACACCGAGACGCGCGTGCTGGGCCTGATCGTCGACGGGGCCGACGTCGACCGGGCCGTGGCGGGTGACATCGCCGAGGTGATCCTCGCCGAGACCTCCCTGTACGCCGAGTCCGGCGGTCAGGAAGCCGACTCGGGCCGCATCGTCGGCGTGGGCTTCGACCTCGAGGTCCTCGACGTGCAGAAGCCCGTCAAGGGTCTGATCAGCCACCGCGTCCAGGTGACGTCCGGCGAGGTGGGGGTCGGCGACACGGCGACCAGCGTGGTCGACCCGGCCTACCGCCGCGGCGCGACGCAGGCGCATTCGGCGACGCACCTGATCCACGCCGCCCTCCGGGAGGTGCTCGGCCCGGAGGCGCACCAGGCGGGGTCGTACAACAAGGCCGGATACATGCGGCTCGACTTCAACTGGAACCAGGCGCTGAGCCCGCAGACACGCTCCGAGATCGAGGAGATCGCGAACAACGCCATCCGCGACGACCTGCAGGTCGTCACCCGCGAGATGCCCCTCGACGACGCCCGCGCGCTGGGCGCCATGGCGCTGTTCGGCGAGAAGTACGGCGAGACGGTCCGCATGGTCGACATCGGTGGTCCCTGGTCGCGCGAGCTCTGCGCGGGCACCCATGTCTCGACCAGCTCGCAGGTCGGCCTCATCAACCTCGTCAGCGAGAGCTCGGTGGGGTCGACCAACCGCCGCGTCGAGTCCCTCGTCGGCATGGACGCATTCCGTGACTTCGCCGCCGAGCGGGCTCTCGTGTCCCAACTGACCTCGTCGCTCAAGACTCCCCGTGATCAGCTGGCCGACCGCATCGGCGACCTGGTCACGGGCCTCCGGACGGCAGAGAAGAAGATCGCCGAGTTCGAGTCCGCCCGCCTCGCCACCCGCGTCCCGGCGCTGGCCGAGACGGCGAGTCGGATCGGCGACCTCACGGTCGTCGCCGAATCGGTCGGGTCGCTCGCTTCGACCGACGACCTGCGGTCGCTCGCCCTGTCGGTCCGCGAACGCCTGGGCGCGTCCAGCGCCTCCGTCGTCGCCCTGGCAGCCGACGTCGCGGGCAAGCCCGCCGTGATCGTGGCCACCACGGACGGCGCGCGCCAGGCCGGCGTCAAGGCCGGCCGTCTCGCCAAGGGCGCCGCCGCAGCTCTCGGTGGCGGGGGCGGCGGCAAGGACGACCTCGCCCAGGGCGGCGGATCCGACGTCTCGGCCATCCCCACCGCGCTGGCCGGCATCGTCGCCGAGCTCGGGTCCTGAGGACGCTCGTGCGGCGCGGAGTCCGGATCGGCATCGACGTGGGCAAGGCCCGGGTCGGTGTCGCCCGCACCGATCCCGACGGTCTGCTCGCCACCCCGGTCGAGACGCTGGCGCGTTCGGCCGACGGCGTGGCCGACATCGGTGCCGTCCGGGACCTGGTCGTCGGACTCGACGCGCTCGAGGTGATCGTCGGGCTGCCCATCGCCCTCTCGGGTCGCGACACGGCCTCCACCCAGGACGCCCGGGACTTCGCCGCGGCCGTCGCCCAGGCCGTGGCCGTGCCCGTGCGCCTCGTCGACGAGCGCCTGTCGACCGTGAGCGCCCAGGGCGCCCTCCGGGCCTCGGGCCGGAAGGGCAGGAGCCAGCGGTCCGTCATCGACCAAGTGGCCGCTGTTATCATCGTCCAGCACGCGCTCGACCTCGAGCGCTCGAGTGGTCGACCGCCCGGGCGGATGGTCGACGTGACCCGAGAGGCGAGCGGCGACGGTGCCGCACCCGCCACCGACGAGAGACAGTGATTCGTGGCCGACGAACCCGACTGGGACGACATCTTCGCGTCCCAACCCCAGAACGACCGCCCTGCCGACACCTCCGGACGACGACGGGGTGATCCGGGTGATGGTCGACCGGGCGACGCCGACGGTGCACCCCTCCGCCGCAGCACCCACGTCGACGCCCCCGCCCTGTCCCGCCGCGAACAGCGTGAGCGCGAGCGACAGGCCGAACCCGGCGTCGTTCCCCCCTCCGACGGTGGGGGGGACCGCCCCCGCGGACGCACGACGCGCGAGCCGCGCGAACGGCGTTCCAAGAAGGGCCCGATCGTCCTCGCGTCCATCCTCGTGCTCGTCCTGGCCGGCGGAACCGCCGGCGTCGCCGCCGCCTGGGGGCAGGTGCAGCCCCTGATCGCCAAGTTCACGGGTGACGACGAACCGGCCGACTACGCCGGCAGCGGCAACGGCACGCCCGTCGAGTTCGCCATCGTCTCGGGTCAGGTCGGCTCCGACATCGCGCAGAACCTCGCGGACGCGGGCGTCACGCAGAGCTACGAGTCGGCCTACTCGCTCCTCCTGTCGAACCCGTCGATGACCTTCCAACCGGGCACCTACACCCTGCAGCAGCAGATGAGCGCCCAGTCGGCCCTCGATGCACTGCAGGACAGCGCCAACCGCATCACCAACAAGGTCGTCATCCCCGAGGGGACCGTGGCGGCGGACGTCTACGAACTCCTGGCCACCGCGACGTCGATCCCCATCGCCGACGTCCAGGCCGCCGCTGCGGACTACACGACGTTCGGGCTGCCCGCCGAGGCCACGAGCCTCGAGGGATGGCTCTTCCCGGCGACCTACGAACTCGACCCGGGCAAGACCGCCCACGACTACCTGCAGGACATGGTGACGACCATGACCCAGCACCTGCAGTCCGCCGGCGCACAGCCCGCCGACTACCAGAAGACCATCGTCTTCGCGTCGCTCGTCCAGAAAGAGGCCGGTCTGGCCGACGACTACCCGAAGGTCGCGCGGGTCTTCCAGAACCGTCTCGACCAGGGCATGCTCCTCCAGTCCGACGCGACGGTGGCCTACGGCACCGGCAACACCCACCGGGTCACGACGACCGACGAAGAGCGCGGTGACGCGAACAACGCCTACAACACCTACGTCCACGAGGGTCTGCCGGTCGGGCCGATCTCGAACCCCGGGGACCTCGCCCTGAACGCCGCCCTCAAGCCGGCCGACGGGACCTGGCTCTACTTCGTCACGGTCGATCTCGACTCGGGCGAGACGGCGTTCTCGACCACGTTCGCGGAGCACCAGGCCGCGGTCAAGCAGTGGCAGGCCTGGATGCGGGAGCACCCCGAGTACCAGTGACCGACCCACGGTCGACCTCTGGGCCGACCCACCGGTCCCGAGGGGCCGATCGACCGTCACACGGTCGATCGGCCCCTCTCTCTGTGGGAAGATCGACACCATGCTTCGTTGGTTGACCGCTGGAGAATCTCACGGGCCCGAGCTCGTCGCCGTCCTCGAAGGGCTGCCGGCCGGCGTGCCGGTGTCGCTCGACGCGATCCGTGCCGACCTCGCCCGACGCAAACTGGGCTACGGCCGCGGTTCCCGCATGAAGTTCGAGCAGGACGAACTCAACATCTCGGGCGGCGTCCGTCACGGTCTGACCATGGGGAGCCCCGTGGCCCTGCGGATCGGCAACACCGAATGGCCGAAGTGGGTCGAGGTGATGAACCCCGAGCCCGTCGAGGTGAGTGAGGCCTCCCGGGGGCGGAGCGCGCCCCTCACCCGACCCCGTCCCGGCCACGCCGACCTCGTCGGCATGCAGAAGTACGACTTCGACGAGGCCCGTCCCATCCTCGAGCGGGCGAGCGCACGCGAGACGGCAGCGCGCGTCGCGCTCGGAGCCGTCGCCCGGTCGTTCCTCGCCGAGCTCGGCATCGAGCTCGTCAGCCACACCCTGTCGATCGGGCCCGTGCGCGTGCCCGACGGCAGCCCGGTGCCCGTCCCGACGGACGTGGACCGTCTCGACGACGACCCGTTGCGCTGCTTCGACCAGGCGACCAGCGCCCTCATGGTCGACGAGGTCGAGGCCGCCAAGAAAGACGGCGACACCCTGGGCGGCGTCGTCGAGGTGCTCGCCTACGGGGTGCCGCCCGGGCTCGGTTCGCACGTCCAGTGGGACCGCCGTCTCGACTCGCAGCTGGCCGCCGCGTTGATGGGCATCCAGGCGATCAAGGGAGTCGAGGTCGGCGACGGCTTCGAGACCACCCGGAGGCGCGGTTCCGTCGCCCACGACGAGCTCCACCGCACGGGAGGGGTCATCTCGCGTGACACCGACAGAGCCGGCGGCACCGAGGGGGGCATGAGCACCGGCACGGTCCTCCGCGTGCGTGCCGGCATGAAGCCCATCGCGACCGTGCCCCGGGCGCTGGCCACCGTCGACGTCACGAGCGGCGAAGAGAGCAAGGCGCACCACCAGCGCTCGGACGTCTGCGCGGTCCCGGCCGCCGGCGTCGTCGCCGAGTCGATGGTCGCCCTCGTCCTCGCGAACTCGATCCTGGAGAAGTTCGGCGGCGACTCGCTGGGCGAGACGGCGCGCAACCTGCGGGGCTACCTCGACGCCATCCCCGAGAACCTGCGGACTCAGCCGGCGTCCGCCGCCGAGTGACGGTCGCGCGGCCGGTCGTCCTGATCGGGCCCATGGGGGCGGGCAAGACGAGCATCGGCAAGAAGCTCTCCCGTCGTCTCGGCGTCCCGTTCGTCGACAGCGACCGTCTCGTCGTCCGGCGGCACGGGCCCATCGCCGACCTGTTCGACCGTCACGGCGAGGCCCACTTCCGGGCACTCGAACACGAGGCCGTGCTCGAGGCCCTGACCGGCGACGGGGTGGTGTCGCTGGGCGGGGGAGCCGTCCTCGACGAACGCACTCGCGCCTCCTTGTCCGGGTTGCCCGTCGTCCTGCTGACCGTGACGGCGGAGGCCGTCGAGTCGAGGCTGGCCGGGAGCACCCGGCCGCTGCTGCAGAGGGGCGGGATCGAGGCCTGGCGAGCCATCGCCGCCGAGCGCGATCCGGTCTACCGGGCACTGGCGTCCGCCGTGTTCGACACGTCCCACCGACCCGTCTCGACCGTCGTCGACGACATCGAGACCTGGCTCGACTCCGAGAGAGGCACCGCATGACCGACGCGACCGACACCACCACCATCCACGTCGGGGGAGACGCCCCGTACGACGTCCTGATCGGTCGGGGCCTCACCGGCCACCTGCCGGCGGTCCTGCACCCGCAGACCAAGAAGGTGCTGATCGTCCACGCCCCCACCTTGGGCCGCAAGGCCGGAGAGGTCCGCGACGCGCTCGTGGCGGCCGGCTACGAGGCCCTCATCGCCGAGGTGCCCGACGCCGAGGACGCCAAGCGCGTCGAGGTCGCCGCCTTCTGCTGGCAGGTGCTGGGCCAGGCCGACTTCACCCGCACCGACGCCGTCATCGGTCTCGGCGGCGGGGCGATCACCGACCTGGCCGGCTTCGTCGCCGGCACCTGGCTCCGAGGCGTCCCGCTGGTCCAGATGCCGACCAGCGTGCTGGGGCTCGTCGACGCGAGCGTCGGCGGCAAGACCGGAGTGAACACGGCCGAGGGCAAGAACCTCGTCGGTGTCTTCCACCCGCCGGTGGCGGTGCTCGCCGACCTCGACCACCTCGACACGCTCTCGAAGAACGAGATCCTCGCCGGCTTCGCCGAGGTCGTGAAGGTCGGGTTCATCGCCGAACCCGAGATCCTCGACATCGTCGAGGCGGACGTCGACCGGGCGACCGACCCGACCACGCCGGAGTTCCGGCGGGTGGTCGAACTGGCGATCGGGCTGAAGGCCCGCGTCGTGGGCGAAGACCTCACCGAGCAGGGCCTGCGCGAGATCCTGAACTACGGCCACACCCTCGGCCACGCCGTCGAACACGCCGAGCGTTACCAGTGGCGCCACGGGGCTGCGGTGTCCGTGGGCATGGTGTTCGCCGCAGAACTCGCCCGCCTGACCGGCCGGCTGTCCGACGAGGCGGTCGACCGTCATCGCCGCATCCTCGAGTCGCTGACCCTTCCCGTGTCGTATCCGCTCGGGCGCTGGAACACCCTGCTCGCCACCATGCAACGGGACAAGAAGGCCCGCGCGGGCCTGTTGCGCTTCATCGTCCTGGACGAGATCGGTCGGCCCACCGTGCTGCAGGGGCCCGACCAGAGCCTGCTCTTCGCGGCGTACCAAGAGATCGGTTCGTAGCCCTTCGGCCCTTCGGGGCGTCCGCTACACTCGACGATGGCCGATTCCGGCCGACCTCCCACCACCCCGAACGGATCATCCGCGCATGGCGACTACCAACGACATCAAGAACGGTGCCGTCCTCAACCTCGACGGTCAACTCTGGAACGTCATCGAGTTCCAGCACGTCAAGCCGGGCAAGGGTGGCGCGTTCGTCCGCACCAAGATGAAGAACGTGATGTCGGGCAAGGTCGTCGACAAGACGTTCAACGCGGGCACCAAGATCGATTTCGCCAACGTGGACCGTCGTGAGTACACGTACCTCTACGCCGAGGCCGACGGCTACGTGTTCATGGACACGAGCGACTACGACCAGATCAACGTGCCCGCCACGATCGTCGGCGACGCGAAGAACTTCATGCTCGAGAACCAGAACGTGCAGATGGCCCTGCACGACGGCGACCCGCTGTACATCGAGTTGCCCGCCTCGGTCATCCTCGAGGTCACGTACACCGAGCCCGGCCTCCAGGGCGACCGCTCGACCGGCGGGACGAAGCCCGCCACCGTCGAGACCGGCTACGAGATCCAGGTACCGCTGTTCCTCGAGACCGGCACCAAGGTCAAGGTCGACACCCGCGACGGCGGCTACCTCGGCCGCGTCAACGACTAGTCGGTGAGCGCACGCACCAAGGCGCGCAAGCGCGCCCTCGACGTCCTGTACGTCGCCGACATCCGACAGATCAGCATGACCGACGCGCTCGTCGCCGAGACCCAGCGGGCCCTCGACCAGCCCGAGCGGGGTTCGAGCTGGGGCTATGCGCGCGACATCGTGCAGGGCGTCATCGACCACCGCGACGAGATCGACGAACTGATCGAGACGTACTCGCAGGGCTGGACCCTCGCGCGCATGCCCACCCTCGACCGCGGCATCATCAGGATCGGCATCTGGGAGCTGCGTCACAACGACGAGATCCCCGACGCCGTGGCGATCAGCGAGGCCGTCGAACTGGCCCAGACCCTCAGCACCGACGACTCCGCCTCGTTCGTCAACGGACTGCTCGGTCGGATCGCGACCGCGGACTGACCGCCGACCGGCCGCCGTCGTCGCCGGCCGGCTCGTCGGGCGTCCGACGAACCGCTAGGGTTGAGCGACCCACACCGACATCCTTTAAATTCCGTCCCGAGAGGCGGGGAAGGAGGTCCGATTGAGCACCCGTACCGTGCTGAGTCAGGCTGACATCGCGCGTGCCCTCACGCGCATCTCGCACGAGATCCTCGAGTCGAACAAAGGTGCCGACGACCTGGTCGTCCTGGGCATCCCGACGCGGGGGGTCGTGCTCGCCGATCGGCTCGCCGCGACCCTCTCGTCCATCTCGGGGAGCACCGTTCCCGTGGGGTCCGTCGACGTGACGATGTACCGGGACGACCTCCGGCGCCAGCCCACCCGGTCGCCCCGCCCCACCTCGGTGCCCTCCGGCGGCATCGACGGCAAGACCGTCGTCCTCGTCGACGACGTCCTCTACTCGGGCCGTACCATCCGTGCCGCGTTGGACGCCCTGAGCTCGATCGGTCGGCCCCGGGCCGTCCGCCTCGCGGTCCTCGTCGACCGCGGCCACCGAGAACTGCCCATCCGTGCCGACTTCGTGGGCAAGAACCTGCCGACCTCGACCGTCGAGCGCATCTTCGTGCGGCTGCACGGCGTCGACGACGACGAACTCGTCGCCATCGACGACGCCACGACCGCAGGAGGCGCGGGGGCCGCCTCCGCGCCCGTCACCACCCCGGGGGCGAACCGATGAGGCACCTGCTCAGCACCGCCGACCTCTCGCGCGACGAGTCGATCCGCGTCCTCGACGTCGCGGAGGACATGGCGGACGTCGCCACCCGCGAGGTGCGCAAGCTGCCGACGCTCCGCGGCATCACGGTCGTCAACCTGTTCTACGAGGACAGCACCCGCACGCGCATCTCGTTCGAGGCCGCCGCCAAGCGGCTCAGTGCGGACGTCATCAACTTCGCCGCCAAGGGGTCGAGCGTCTCCAAGGGCGAGTCCCTGAAGGACACGGCCCAGACCCTCGCCGCCATGGGGGCCGACGGCATCGTGATCCGCCACCCGTCGAGCGGCGCACCTCGTGTGCTGGCCGACAGCGGCTGGGTGGACGCCGGCATCGTCAACGCCGGCGACGGCACCCACGAACACCCCACGCAGGCCCTGCTCGACGCGTTCACGATCCGCCGGCGCGTCCACGGCGCGGCGAGCCGGGGGCGCGACCTCGACGGCGTCGAGGTGATGATCGTCGGTGACATCCTGCACTCGCGGGTGGCCCGTTCCAACGCGTGGTTGTTGCGGACGCTCGGGGCGCACGTCACGGTGGTCGCGCCTCCCACGCTGATCCCGGTGGACGTCAGCCGCTTCGGCGTCTCCGTCCGCTACGACCTCGACGAGGCCCTGGCCGAGGTGCGACCGGACGTCGTCATGATGCTGCGCATCCAACAGGAGCGCATGAACGACGCGTTCTTCCCCAATCCCCGCGAGTACGCCCGGTCCTGGGGGCTGGGTGCGATGCGGTTCCGGGCTCTGCCCGAGTCCACGCTCGTCATGCACCCCGGCCCCATGAACCGCGGCCTCGAGATCAGCGACGAGGCCGCCGACTCGCCGCGGTCCACCGTCCGTGAGCAGGTCACGAACGGCGTGGCCGTCCGCATGGCCGTGCTCTACCTCACCCTCGCCGGCGACCGGGAGGACGCATCGTGACCACCACCCACCTCATCCGGGGCGCCGAGACCGTCGACGGCACCCGCACCGACGTCGTCGTCCGTGACGGCGTCGTCGCCGAACTCGGCACCGGCCTCACCGCCGCCGGTGCGACGGTCACCGACGCCGACGGCCTGCTCCTGCTCCCCGGCCTCGTCGACCTCCACACCCACCTGCGCGAGCCGGGGGGCGAGGGCAGCGAGACCGTCCTGACCGGATCGCGCGCAGCGGCCGCCGGCGGGTACACCGCGGTCAACGCCATGGCGAACTCGTCGCCGGTGGCCGACACCGCGGGGGTCGTCGAACAGGTGCAGGCGCTGGGGGAGCGGGCCGGCTTCGTGACCGTCCGCCCGATCGGTGCCGTGAGCCAGGGGCTGAAGGGGACCCACCTCTCCGAGATCGGTGCCATGGCCCGCTCGCGGGCCGCCGTCCGGGTCTTCTCCGACGACGGTTCCTGCGTCGCCGACCCGTTGCTGATGCGTCGGGCCCTCGAGTACATCAAGGGGTTCGGGGGAGTCCTCGCCCAGCACGCCCAGGAGCCGAGGCTCACGGAGGGCGCCCAGATGAACGAGGGCGCACTGTCGGCCGAACTGGGCCTGGGAGGCTGGCCCGCGGTCGCCGAAGAGGCGATCATCGCCCGCGACGTCCTGCTCGCCGACCACGTCGGCGCCCGACTGCACGTCTGCCACGTGTCGACGGCGGGCAGCGTCGAGGTCATCCGCTGGGCCAAGTCGCGCGGCATCGAGGTCACGGCCGAGGTGACGCCGCACCACCTCCTGCTGACGGAGGACCTCGTGTCGGGTTACGACTCACGGTTCAAGGTCAATCCGCCGCTGCGTCGCTCCGAAGACGTCGAGGCGTTGCGTGCCGCCCTGGCCGACGGCACGATCGACATCGTGGCCACCGACCACGCCCCGCACACGTCCGAGGCCAAGTGCTGCGAGTGGGATGCGGCCGCGAACGGCATGGTCGGCCTCGAGTCGGCCCTGTCGGTCGTCCACCACACGATGGTCGACACCGGGCTCGTCGGCTGGGCCGACGTCGCCCGCGTCATGTCGATCGCCCCGGCCGAGATCGGGCAGGTCGCCGGCCACGGCCGTCCCCTCGCCGTGGGCGAGCCCGCCGAGCTCACGCTCTACGATCGTGGGGTGACCCGCACGTTCTCGACCGAGCACCTCGCGGGCAAGAGCCGCAACTCGCCCTACCTCGGTCGCGTCCTGCCCGGACAGGTGCGGGCGACCTTCCACCAGGGCTACGCGACGGTGGTCGACGGGAACGTCGTCGAGAGCGAGGTCGTCGCCCACGCGGCTCGACTCGTCGACAGCGCCGCCGCCCTCGCCGCCTCCGAGGGGACGCCCGCCCGATGAGCCAGTGGATCATCGCCGCGCTCATCCTCGTCGGCGTCGGACTGCTGATCGGTCTGATGGCCCGCTCCTGGCGCGCCAGGGGGCGGCGTCAGTCCGACATCCCCGCGCCCGACCGGGCGCCCGACGACCTCTCGGCCCCCGTCCTCGCCGTCGACGCCCTCTACGTCGCCACGTCACGGGGCGGTGACCCGCTCGACCGCGTCGTCGTGCACGGCCTCGGGTTCCGCGGTCGGGCGATCGTGTCCGTCCACGCCGAGGGCGTGCGCCTCGAGATCGCGGGCGAACCGGCCGTGCTGATCCGCGCCTCCTCGTTGCGGGGGGTCGACCGTGCGACCTGGACAATCGACCGCGTCGTCGAGCGGGACGGCCTCGTCCTCGTCGGCTGGCGCCTCGGCGACGTCGACCTCGACACCTACCTGCGCATCACCGACGACCCGGCACCCGTCGTCGCCGCGATCCGCCCCCTCGTCCCCACGGCCCCCGGGGCCGGCACCACCAAGGAGAAGACCATTGACTGACGCCTCCACCACCGAGAGGGCCGTGCTGGTCCTCGCCGACGGCACCCGCTACACGGGTCGTGCCTACGGCGCCGTCGGACGCACCCTCGGCGAGGTCGTCTTCGCGACCGGCATGACCGGCTACCAGGAGACCCTCACCGACCCGTCGTACGCCGGGCAGATCGTCGTCATGACGGCACCGCACATCGGCAACACGGGGGTCAACGACACGGACCCCGAGTCACGCCGCATCTGGGTCGCCGGGTACGTCGTGCGGGACGCGAGCCGGGTGGTCTCGAACCACCGGGCGCAGGGCAGCCTCGACGACCAGCTCGTCGCCGACGGCATCGTCGGCATCCGCGGCATCGACACCCGCGCCGTCACGCGCCGGCTGCGCGAAGTCGGCTCGATGAAGGGCGGGGTCTTCAGCGGGCCCGACGCGGAGCTCGACCCCGACGAGCAGCTGTCCCTCGTCACCGCCGGGGCGGACATGCGCGGCCTCAACCTCTCGAGCCAGGTGTCGACGGTCGAGCCGTACGTCCTGCACGCCGAGGGCGACCGCATCGGCTCCGTCGCGGTGCTCGACCTGGGCGTGAAGACCTCGACGCTCCGCTACCTCGCGCAGCGCGGCTTCGAGGTGCACGTGCTGCCGCAGTCCACGACCCTGGACGAGCTCCGTGCCCTCGCCCCCGACGCCCTCTTCTACTCGAACGGCCCGGGCGACCCCGCGGCGAGCGACTCCCAGGTCGAACTGCTGCAGGGTGCCCTGCGGGACGGGCTGCCCTACTTCGGCATCTGCTTCGGCAACCAGCTCTTCGGCCGGGCCCTGGGATTCGGCACGTACAAGCTGCCCTTCGGCCACCGCGGCATCAACCAACCCGTGCTCGACAAGACGACGAACAAGGTCGAGATCACCAGCCAGAACCACGGCTTCGCGGTCGACGCACCCATCGACGGCGTCCTCGACTCCCCGGCCGGCTTCGGCCGGGTCGAGGTCAGCCACTACAGCCTGAACGACCAGGTCGTCGAGGGCCTCCGTGCCCTCGACATCCCCGCGTTCTCGGTGCAGTACCACCCCGAGGCCGCCGCGGGCCCCCACGACAGCAACCACCTCTTCGACCGCTTCCGCGAGGCGGTCGTCGCCCGCACGAACGGCCAGGCCGTCGACTTCGGCTCCGACATCGAAAGCAGCAACTGATGCCCAAGCGTGACGACATCAACTCCGTCCTCGTGATCGGCTCCGGGCCGATCGTCATCGGCCAGGCGGCCGAGTTCGACTACTCGGGCACCCAGGCGTGCCGCGTGCTGCGTGAAGAAGGGGTCCGGGTCATCCTCGTCAACCCGAACCCGGCCACGATCATGACCGACCCCGACTTCGCCGACGCGACGTACATCGAGCCCATCACGTCCGAGGTGCTCGAGGCGATCATCGTGAAGGAGCGCCCCGACGCGATCCTGCCCACCCTCGGCGGGCAGACGGCCCTGAACGCCGCCATCGCCCTCGACGAAGAAGGCATCCTCGCCAAGCACGGCGTCGAGTTGATCGGCGCCAAGGTCGAGGCCATCCAGAAGGGCGAGGACCGCCAGCTCTTCAAGAAGCTCGTGCTGGAGTCCGGTGCCGACGTCGCCAAGTCGTACATCGCCACGACGGTCGACCAGGCCGTCGAGTACGCCGAAGACCTCGGGTACCCGCTGGTCATCCGGCCCTCGTTCACCATGGGCGGGCTCGGATCGGGCTTCGCCTACACCCGTGACGAGCTCGTCCGCATGGTCACGGACGGCCTGCACCAGAGCCCGACCACCGAGGTGCTCCTCGAGGAGAGCATCCTCGGCTGGAAGGAGTACGAGCTCGAGATGATGCGGGACACGGCCGACAACACGGTCGTGGTCTGCTCGATCGAGAACGTCGACCCCGTCGGCGTCCACACCGGCGACTCGATCACCGTCGCCCCGGCGCTCACCCTCACCGACCGCGAGTACCAGAACCTGCGCGACATCAGCATCGACATCATCCGTCGCGTGGGCGTCGACACGGGCGGCTGCAACATCCAGTTCGCGGTGGACCCCGCGGACGGCCGCGTCATCGTCATCGAGATGAACCCCCGCGTGTCGCGCTCGAGCGCCCTGGCGTCGAAGGCGACCGGCTTCCCGATCGCCAAGATCGCGGCGAAGCTCGCCCTCGGGTACCGTCTCGACGAGATCCCGAACGACATCACGAAGGTGACCCCCGCCTCCTTCGAGCCGACGCTCGACTACGTCGTCGTCAAGGTGCCCCGGTTCGCCTTCGAGAAGTTCCCGGCGGCCGACACGACGCTGACCACGACGATGAAGAGCGTGGGCGAGGCCATGGCCCTCGGCCGCAACTTCACGCAGGCGCTGCAGAAGGCGCTCCGGTCGCTCGAGAAGCGTGGCTCGAGCTTCCACTGGCAGGGCGAGCCCGGAGACGAGGAGGCGCTGCTCGCGTTGTCGTCGACGCCCACGGACGGCCGCATCGTCACCGTCCAGCAGGCCCTGCGGGCCGGCGCCACCGCCGAGCAGGTCTTCGACGCCACGAAGATCGACCCCTGGTTCATCGACCAGGTCGTGTTGATCAACGAGGTCGCCGAGCAGGTCGCCGCGGCGGCCGAGCTCGACGCGGACGTGCTCGTGCTCGCGAAGGACCACGGCTTCAGCGACGACCAGATCGGCCAGTTGCGCGGTCTCTCCGAGCAGCAGGTCCGCGATCACCGGCACGCCCTCGACGTGCGTCCCGTCTTCAAGACCGTCGACACCTGCGCGGGGGAGTTCCCCGCGCTGACGCCGTACCACTACTCGAGCTACGACGCCGAGACCGAGGTCGTGGCCAGCGATCGCCGCAAGGTGATCATCCTCGGCTCCGGGCCGAACCGCATCGGGCAGGGCGTCGAGTTCGACTACTCGTGCGTCCACGCGAGCTTCGCCCTGAGCGACGCCGGGTTCGAGACGATCATGATCAACTGCAACCCCGAGACGGTGTCGACCGACTACGACACGAGCGACCGGTTGTACTTCGAGCCGCTCACCCTCGAGGACGTCCTCGAGGTGGTCCACGCCGAGAGCGCCAGCGGCGAGCTCGTCGGCGTCGTCGTGCAGCTCGGCGGCCAGACGGCCCTCGGCCTGTCGAAGGGCCTGGAGGCCGCGGGCGTGCCCATCCTCGGCACGACGCCCGACGCGATCGACTCGGCCGAAGAACGAGGCCTCTTCCAGGGCATCCTCGACGCCGCCGGCCTGCTCGCGCCGCGCAACGGCACGGCGACCGACTACGACAGCGCCGTCGCCGTCGCCGAAGAGATCGGCTACCCGGTGCTGGTGCGCCCGTCGTACGTGCTCGGTGGCCGCGGCATGGAGATCGTCTACGACAGCCCCTCGCTCGCCGACTACTTCGAGCGGGTCGCCGACCAGGCCATCATCGGACCGGAGGCACCCCTGCTGGTCGACCGGTTCCTGGACGACGCCGTCGAGATCGACGTCGACGCGCTCTACGACGGCACCGAGCTCTACGTCGGCGGCATCATGGAGCACATCGAGGAAGCTGGCATCCACTCCGGTGACTCGAGCTGCACCCTTCCGCCCGTCACGCTCGGGAAGGGCGAGATCGACCGCGTCCGCGACGCGACCCTCGCCATCGCGAAGGGCATCGGCGTGTCCGGTCTGCTGAACGTGCAGTTCGCGATCGCGGCCGGCGTGCTCTACGTCATCGAGGCCAACCCCCGGGCGAGCCGCACGGTGCCCTTCGTCTCGAAGGCCCTCGGCATCCCGTTGGCTAAGGCGGCCTCGCTCATCATGGTCGGCCACAGCGTGCGCGACCTCGTGGAGACCGGCCTGCTGCCGGAGCAGGACGGCTCGGACGTCCCCCTCGACTCGCCGATCTCGGTGAAGGAAGCCGTGCTCCCCTTCAAGCGGTTCCGCACGAAGGAGGGCCAGGTCGTCGACAGCGTCCTCAGCCCCGAGATGCGTTCCACGGGCGAGGTCATGGGCATCGACCGCGACTTCCCCCGGGCGTTCGCGAAGAGCCAGACGGCGGCGTACGGCGGCCTCCCCACCTCGGGCACCGTCTTCGTCAGCGTCGCCGATCGTGACAAGCGGGCCATCGTGTTGCCGGTGCTGCGCCTCCAGCAGCTCGGCTTCCGCATCCTGGCGACCGAGGGGACGGCCACCGTCCTCGTCCGCAACGGCATCCACGCCGACACCGTCGACAAGTTCAGCGCCGGAGGCCACTCGGTCGTCGACCTGATCAACGCCGACGAGGTCGACATCGTGATCAACACCCCGAGCGGCTCGAGCGCCCGGGCCGACGGCTACGAGATCCGTGCGGCGACGGTCGCAGCGGACAAGGCGCTCTTCACGACCATCGCCCAGCTCGGTGCGGCCGTCGCCTCCATCGAGGCCGTCCAGAGCGACCTCGAGGTGACGAGCCTGCAGGACTACGGCCTCGCCCGGGCGGCCCGACGGTGAGCTCGTCGTTCGGCGACCGGCTCGCGGCGGCCTTCGCCGCGACCGGTCCGCTCTGCGTCGGCATCGATCCGCATCCCTACCTCCTCGACCAGTGGGGCCTGCCGTCCGACGCCTCGGGTGTCCGTGAGTTCGGCCTGCGCGTCCTCGACGGTCTGGTCGGCTCGGCGACGATCGTGAAACCGCAGGTCGCGTTCTTCGAACGGTGGGGCTCCGCGGGGTTCGCAGCCCTCGAAGACGTCCTCGAGGCCGGTCGCGAGCGGGGCCTGGTGCAGATCGGCGACGCGAAGCGGGGCGACATCGGCTCGACGATGGACGCCTACGGCGAGGCCTGGTTCGACGCGTCGTCACCGCTGCGGGTCGACGCGCTGACGGTCTCGCCCTATCTCGGCTTCGACTCCATGACCGGACTGGTCACCCGGGCACGGGCCGTCGGCGCCGGCGTCTTCGTGCTGGCCGCGACGTCCAACGTCGAGGCCCTCGCCACCCAGACGGCCGTCCGGACGGACGACCACGGCGCGGAGGGCACCGTCGCGAGCGGTATCGTCGACGACGTGCTCCATGACAACCAGACGGCGGGCGACGCTCCGTTCGGCAGCGTCGGCCTCGTGCTCGGCGCGACCGTCGACCTCGACGACTACGGCATCGACGCCGCCCGACTGACGACGACGCCGGTGCTCGCCCCGGGGTTCGGCCACCAGGGCGCGACCTATGCCGACCTGCCGCGGCTCTTCGGCCCCGCGGCCGGTGCCGTGCTCGTCTCCGCCTCCCGAGCCCTCCTCTCGGCGGGTCCGCAAGGCTTCGCCGACGCGGTCCGTCGTGATGCCGACGAGGTGCGTTCGTGCCTCGTCTGACCCCGCCTCCCGTCGACCGTGCCGCGGCGGCCCGAGCCGCCGTGGCCGCGCGTCGCGGTCGTGCCGCCGTCAAGAACGCCGTCGCCTCCCGGACCCGCAGCGCCCTCGACGTCGCCGAGTCCGCCTGGGCCGGTGAACCCACGAGCCCCGAGGGGTCGCTCAGGGTCCGCGAACTGCTCACCAGCATCCCGGGCATCGGTCCGACCCGCGTCGCCCGCATCATGACCGAGCTCGGCATCGCCGAGTCGAAGCGCGTCGGCGGCCTCGGGGTGAGGCAACGCCGCATCCTCGGCGACTGGTTGGCCGTCCGCGAGTCGAAGGGACGCCTCCGGTCCCGGCTGGTCGTCCTGGCGGGCCCCACGGCCGTGGGCAAGGGCACGGTCTCGACCTACATCCGCGAGAACTACCCCGACGTGCACCTCAGCGTGTCGGCGACGACCCGTGCCCCGCGACCCGGCGAGGTCGACGGGGTCCACTACTACTTCGTGGACGACGCGGAGTTCGACCGCATGATCCGCGACCGCGAACTGCTCGAGTACGCCACGGTGCACAACTCGTACCGCTACGGCACGCCCCGCCCTCCGTTGGACGCCGCGTTGAACGAGGGGCGCAGCGTGCTGCTCGAGATCGACCTGCAGGGGGCTCGACTCGTCCGGGCCGCCATGCCCGAGGCCGTGCTCGTGTTCCTGCTGCCCCCGACCTGGGACGAACTCGTCCGTCGACTCATCGGTCGGGGTACCGAGGACGCCGCCGAACAGCAACGCCGACTCGAGACCGCGAAGGTCGAACTGGCCGCCCAGGACGAGTTCGACGCGCGTGTCGTCAACCACGACGTGGCCGAAGCGGCCCGGGAGGTCGTAGAATTGATGACTGCGCCCGAACCGGGCCGCACCCGCGCGTGACCCGCGCCCCCATCTTGGTGCCCACGCTCGTCCCGAGCGGAGCCGGCACCGTCCCCCATCGACACGAGGAGCAACCAATGGCCGACAAGAACCAGGGCATCATCGATCCCCCCATCGACGAGCTGCTGTCGAAGGTCGAGTCGAAGTACGCACTCGTCATCTTCGCCTCCAAGCGCGCGCGTCAGATCAACGACTACTACGCCGACCTGCACGAGGGCAGCCTCTTCGACAACGTCGGCCCCCTGGTCGACAGCTCCATCGACGACAAGCCCCTGTCGGTCGCGATGCACGAGATCAACGAGGACAAGCTCGAGGTGAAGCCGCTCGCCGTCCCCTCCGAGTAGCGGGGCGACACGACCAGCCCCTCTGACGGTGGTCGGTCCTATCATCTGACGAGGCCCCCGGGAGTCCATCCCGCGGGGCCTCATCGCGTCCCCACCCAGAACGACACCCAGAGGAACACCGTGACCCCGACCGACACGACGACCGCCCCCGCCCCGACGGCATCGACCTCCCTTCGACTCTTCACCTCCGAGTCGGTCACCGAGGGCCACCCCGACAAGATCTGCGACCAGATCTCGGACGGCATCCTCGACGCGCTGCTGGCTGTCGACCCCGCCAGCCGGGTCGCGGTCGAGACCATGGTCACCACGGGACTCGTGCACGTGGCCGGCGAGGTCACCACCAAGGGCTACGTCGACATCCCCACGATCGTGCGCGACCTCATCGTGGGCATCGGCTACGACTCGTCGGCCGTGAGCTTCGACGGCCGTACCTGCGGCGTCGAGGTGTCGATCGGGTCCCAGTCGCCCGACATCGCCCAGGGCGTCGACACCGCCCTCGAGGCGCGTGGCGGCGACGACGACCTGCTCAACCGCCAGGGTGCCGGCGACCAGGGCATCATGTTCGGCTACGCCACCAACGAGACCCCCCAGTTCATGCCGCTCCCCGTGTGGCTGGCCCACCGGCTCGCCGAGCGACTGGCGGCCGTGCGCAAGTCGGGCACCCTCGACTACCTCCGGCCCGACGGCAAGACGCAGGTGACGGTCGGCTACGACGGGGTCGTGCCCACGACCGTCGACACCGTCGTCCTGTCGACCCAGCACTCGCCTGCGGTCTCGAGCGCTCAGCTCGAGTCCGACGTCATCGAGCACGTCATCCGCCCCGTCCTCGACGAGGCAGGGTTCTCGTCCACGGACACCCGGTTCATCATCAACCCGACCGGCAGGTTCGAGATCGGCGGCCCGCAGGGCGACGCCGGACTCACCGGCCGCAAGATCATCGTCGACACCTACGGCGGGGCGAGCCGTCACGGTGGGGGCGCGTTCTCGGGCAAGGACCCCTCGAAGGTCGACCGGTCCGCCGCGTACGCCATGCGGTGGGTGGCCAAGAACGCCGTCGCCGCGGGCCTCGCAGACCGGCTCGAACTCCAGGTGGCCTACGCGATCGGGCGGGCCGCACCCGTCGGCCTCTACGTCGAGACCTTCGGCACCGGGCACGTCGGCGACGACGTCATCACGGCCGCCATCGAAAGCGTGTTCGACCTCCGCCCGGCGGCGATCATCCGCGACCTCGACCTGCTGAGGCCGATCTACGCGGCGACGTCGACCTACGGCCACTTCGGTCGCGACCTGCCCGACTTCACCTGGGAGGCGCTCGACCGCGTCGACGCCCTCCGGGCCGCCGCCGGGCTCTGACCGTGGCGGCGGTCGCCGACGTCCCCGTCGACAGCGTGCCGCGCGTCGTCCGGGTGATGGTCGAATCGCCGCTGCCGCAACTCGACCGGTTGTTCGACTACGCCGTGCCCGAGCGGCTGCGCGACCAGATCGCCCCGGGCATCCGCGTCAAGGTTCCGCTCCGCTCCGCCGGGCGCATCGCCGACGGCTTCGTCGTCGAGGTCGCGTCGTCGTCCGAGCACGGCGGCGACCTGTCCGAGATCGAAGACGTCGTGTCGACCGTGTCGGTCCTGGCACCCGAGGTGTGGCGCCTCGCGCGCGCCGTGGCCGACCGGGCCGGCGGATCGGCCAGCGACGTCGTGCGGCTCGCGATCCCACCGCGTCAGGTCCGGGTCGAGAAGGCCCACCTGGCCGCCGCCGACAACTCGTCCTCACCGGCCTCCGGCCCCACCGGCCTCACTGCCCCGACCGTGGCTCCCGTGGCACCCTCGACTCCCGACCACGACGCCGACGCCCACCCCGAACCCGTCCCGGTCGTCGTCGGCTATCGGTCGACCGACCTCGCCGGGCTCGTTGCGGCCCGCGGTCGCGCGGCGGTCGACGCCGTTCCGCTGCTGGTCGAACTGCCCGACGGGGCATGGGTGGGTCACTGGGCCCTCACGGCCGCCCAGCTCGCCGCGGTCGCCGTCGGAGCAGGCGACAACGCCGTGGTCGCCGTCCCCGACTACCGCGACGAAGAGCACGTCCTCCAGGCCCTCGCCGCCGTCCTCCCGCCCGACCGCGTCGTCCGGCTCGACTCCCGACAGTCGAACGCCGACCGCTACCGAGCGCTCCTCCGTGCCCGAGGCGACGAGCCCGTGGTCGTCGTCGGCAACCGGTCCGTCCTGCTCGCCCCCTCGGCCAGGCTCGGGGTCGTCGTGGTGTTCGACGACGGTGACCCGTCCTTCGGCGAGCCGCTCGCCCCGTACGTGCACGCCCGCGACACCGCGCTGCTCCGGCAGGCCCAACAAGACAGCGCCCTGGTGTTCCTCGGCCACTCCCGCAGCACCGACGTCCAGCGCCTGGTCGAGATCGGCTTCCTGGCCGAGGTGCGTCCCGATCCGCGCTACCAGCCCCGGGTCGTGCCGACCGTCCGTCAGGCCGCCACGGACGGATTCGCCGCGCAGGCCCGCATCCCCTCCTCGGCCTACGCCGAGGCGCGGGCCGCGGTCGAGCACGGACCGGTCCTGATCCAGGTGGCCTCGCCCGGCTACTCGCCACGCCTGGCCTGCGTCGACTGTGGCGACACGGCACGCTGCCTGCGCTGCAACGGCCCACTCCAGCAACGCGAGCGAGGGGTGACCCCGGCTTGCGCCTGGTGTGGCGCCCTGGCCGTCTCGTGGCACTGCCGCACCTGCGAGGGAACGCGCATGCGGGCCGTCGGCACCGGCGCGTCGCGGACGGCCGACGAACTCGGCAAGGCGTTCCCCGGGGTGCGCGTCATCGTCTCGGACGGCGCGAGGGCCCTGACCCACGTCGACGCCGACCCGGCGATCGTCGTCGCGACCCGCGGGGCCGAGCCGATCGCCGCCGGCGGTTACCGAGCCGTGCTGCTGCTCGACGGTGAGCGCATGCTCGCCCGAGAGAGCCTCCGCGTCGCGGAGGACTGCCTCCGCTGGTGGGCCAACGCCACGGCCCTGGCCGCACGTCGCGCCCCGGTCGTGCTGGTCGGGGTGGGTGGCGCCATCGCCTCTGCCCTCGCGACGTGGGAGCTCGCCCGCTTCGTCTCCTCGGAGCTCGCCGACCGTCGCGTCCTGCGCTTCCCCCCGGCCGTCCGAGTGGCGACCGTGACCGGCACGGTCGACACCGTCGCGCGTGCGCTCGACGACCTTCCCGACGAAGTCCGTGCCGAGACCCTCGGCCCGGTGGACGTCGAGTCCGCCGGCGTCCGCGCCATCGTCCGCTTCGACTACTCGCGCGGTCACGACGTGGCGCTGGCCCTCCGCTCCCAGGTCATCCGGGCGGCCACGGACCGACGCAAGGCGCTCGGTCAGAAGCGTGCGCGGGCCGTCCCTACACTCAGAGTGCGGTTCGACGACGTCGAGCCGTTCGCCGACTGACCCGCCAGGAACCCCATGCGCCTCGTCTTCGCCGGCAGCCCCGCCGCTGCCGTTCCCTCGCTCACCGCCCTCGCCGACGGTCCTCACGAGATCGTCGCCGTGCTGACCCGCGACGACACCCCGCAGGGACGCAGACGTGTCCTGACCCCCACCCCCGTCGCCGTCGAGGCCGACCGCCTCGGTCTCCGCGTCGTCAAGGCCCGCCGCATCACGCCTGAGGTCACGGCCGAGCTCACGGGGCTCGATCCCGACCTCGGCGTCGTCGTGGCCTACGGTGCCCTGCTCCGCGAGCCCCTCCTCGGCGCCCCCCGGCTCGGCTGGGTCAACCTGCACTTCTCCCTCCTTCCCGCCTGGCGCGGCGCCGCCCCCGTCCAGCGGTCGCTCATGGCGGGCGACGCCGTGTCGGGCGCCGCGGTGTTCCAGCTCGTCCCCGAGCTCGACGCGGGGGACGTCTACGGCACCCTCGAGCGCCTCCTCGACGGCACCGAGACCGCAGGCCAGCTCCTCGCCGAGCTCGCGCGTTCCGGTGCCGGCCTGCTGGTCGACGTCGTCGACCGCCTCGCCGACGGCACGGCCACGGCGACGCCCCAGACCGGCGCGGTCACGCTCGCCCCCAAGCTGACCCTCGCCGACGGCGTCCTCGACGCCTCGCGACCGGCGACCGAGGTGATCGCCCGTTTCCGAGGCGTCACGCCGGAGCCCGGCGCCCGCGTCGACCTCGACGGCTCGGGCCTCAAGATCACGGAGGCGCGGACGACGTCGAACGACGAGGCACCTCTCGAGGCCGGTCGCCTCGAGTCCCGGGGCCGCCGTGTGCTGTTGGGCACCGCCTCCTCGCCCGTCGAGCTGGTCCGGGTGCAACCGGCGGGCAAGAAAGAGATGTCGGCGGCCGACTGGTGGCGGGGGCTGCCCCGCGGGGTCGACCGTCGCGTGACCCCGCCCACCCCGCCCGTCCCGGCCGACACCGACACCGACACCGACCCGAAGAGCACCTCATGAGCCGAGTCCAGCCCGCCCGCCAGGTCGCCCTCGACGTCCTCCGGGCCGTCGAGCAGGACGACGCCTACGCCAACCTCCTGCTGCCGCAGCGCATCGTCCGGGCCCGTCTTGGGGCCCAGGACGCGGGGCTCGCGACCGAACTGACCTACGGCACCCTGCGCCTCCGGGGCTACTACGACCGCGTCATCGCGCTGGCCGCCCGTCGGGGCACCGATGCGATCGACCCGGCACTCCTGGACGTCCTCCGCCTCGGCGCGCACCAGCTCCTCTCGACGCGCGTGGCCGTCCACGCCGCCGTCGACGAGAGCGTCGAGCTCGCGCGTCAGGTGGGCAGCCGATCGGGGACCGGATTCGTCAACGGCGTCCTGCGCACCATCTCGCGGTCGACGCCCGACGAGTGGCGCGAGCGGGTCCTGGCCGGCACGACCGGGGACGACGACCGTCTGGCCGCGGAGTGGTCGCACCCCGCCTGGGTGGTGCGGGCGTTCCGTCGTTCGCTGGCCGCCGAGGGGCGGGAGGGCGAGCTCGTCGATCTGCTGTCGGCCGACAACGACGCCCCGAAGGTCAGCCTCGTCGCCCTGCCGGGCCTCGCCGAGGTGTCCGAGCTCGGCGCCCCGAGCGGGCGCCTGTCGCCGCTGGCGGCGACGAGCGGTGGGGGTGATCCGGCCCAGCAGACGGCCGTCCGCGAGGGGCGTGCCCGCGTGCAGGACGAAGGGTCGCAGCTCGCCGCACTCCTCCTCAGCCGCCACCGCCCCGCCACACCCGGAGAACGGTGGCTCGACATGTGCGCCGGGCCCGGCGGCAAGGCCGCCCTGCTCGGTGCCGAGGCCGCTCGGGCGGGTGCCCACCTCGTCGCCAACGAGCTCGTCCCGGCACGGGCGGGGCTCGTCCGACAGGCGCTCGAGGCCGTCCCGGGCGACGTCGAGGTCCTCGAGGGTGACGCCACCCGCTTCGGGGCGGAACGGCCCGGAGGTTTCGACCGCATCCTGCTCGACGCCCCCTGCACCGGTCTCGGGGCCCTGCGGCGGCGACCCGAGGCCCGGTGGCGCAAGCAGCCGGCCGACGTCGGTCAGCTCACGGCCCTCCAGTCGCGCCTGTTCGCCAGCGCCCTGGACGCGCTGGCGCCCGGGGGAGTCCTGGCCTACGTGACCTGCTCCCCGCACACGGCCGAGACGCGCGGAGTCGTCGAGGCGGGCCTCCGAGGCCGCGACGACGATCTCGTCCTGCTCGACGCGACGGCCGGCGTCGAGCGCATCGCCGGCCGCGCCGTCGACCTGGCGTCGGCACCGTTCGTCCAGCTCTGGCCGCACCGTCACGGCACCGACGCCATGTTCGTCGCCCTGATCGAGAAACGTGCCGGACGGTAGGCTCGTCCCGTGTCGATCCGCATCAGCCCCAGCATCCTCTCGGCCGACTTCGCGAACCTCGAGCGCGACCTCGAGCGCATCTCGACCGCCGACCTCGTGCACGTCGACGTGATGGACGGCCACTTCGTGCCCAACCTCACCCTCGGACTCCCCGTCGTGCAGCGTCTCGGCGAGGTCAGCCCCGTACCGCTCGACCTGCACCTGATGATCGACGACGCCGACCGCTGGGCACCCCGCTACGCCGAGACGGGCGCCTTCTCGGTGACCTTCTCCGCCGAGGCGGCGTCCGATCCCGTCTCGACGGCGCAGGCCATCCGCAGCAACGGCTCCCGCGCCTCCGTCGCCGTGAAGCCGGGCACCGACCTCGAGCCCTACCTCCAGACCCTCGACTCGTACGACATGATCCTCGTCATGACGGTCGAGCCGGGCTTCGGCGGGCAGTCCTTCATGCCCGAGACGATGGCCAAGCTGGCCCGTGCCCGTGAGGCCGTGCGCGCCTCCGGGCTCGACGTGTGGCTCGAGGTCGACGGCGGCATCACGACCGAGACCATCGTCACGGCCGTCGAGAACGGTGCCGACACGGTGGTCGCCGGGTCCGCCGTCTACGGTGGGTCGCCCGTCGACAACATCGCTGCACTCCGGGCCGCCGCCGCGACGGTAGCCTTGACGTCGTGAAATCCTTCGACGACCTGTACCTCGAGCTCAGCGACAAGGCCCGCGACCGGCCCGAGGGGTCGGGCACCGTGGCCGAACTCGACGCCGGCGTGCACCAGATCGGCAAGAAGATCGTCGAAGAGGCCGCCGAGGTCTGGATGGCCGCCGAGTACGAGGGCGACGTCGCGACCGCCGAAGAGATCTCCCAGCTGCTCTACCACCTGCAGGTCATGATGATCGCCAAGGGCATCACCCCGGCCGACGTCTACCGACATCTCTGAGTCGGCCTCCGTCACCCCCGTTCGTCACGCCGCTCGCGCGGCACCCCAGCAGACAGAGAACCCCATGCTCCGCGTCGCAGTGCCCAACAAGGGATCGCTCAGCGAGACCGCCTCCGCCATGCTCGCCGAGGCCGGCTACACCGGTCGCCGAGACCCCAAGACCCTCCACGTCGAGGACCCGCGCAACGGCGTCGAGTTCTTCTACCTCCGCCCGCGCGACATCGCGACCTACGTGGGGTCGGGCGCCCTCGACGTGGGCATCACGGGTCGCGACCTGCTGCTCGACTCGCACTCGCCGGCACACGAGGTCGCACCCCTCGACTTCGGCGGCTCGACCTTCCGTTTCGCGGGCCCTCCCGGCCGTTTCGCCGACCTCCGTCAGCTGCAGGGCACCCGGGTCGCGACGAGCTACGCCGGCCTCGTCGGCTCGTTCCTCGAGAGCCACGGCGTGACCGCGACCCTCGTGCCGCTCGACGGAGCGGTCGAGAGCGCCGTGCAGCTGGGCGTCGCGGACGCCGTGGCCGACGTCGTGTCGACCGGTGCGACCCTGCGTGCGGCCGGGCTCGAGATCTTCGGGCCGGTCATCCTCGAGTCGACGGCCGTCCTCATCTCGTCCGACGCCGAGGTGGACGGTCTGGCGGTCCTCCACCGTCGCCTGCAGGGCGTCCTCGTGGCCCGGCAGTACGTCCTCATGGACTACGACGTCCCGGTCGACAAGCTGGACGCCGCGACCGCCGTCGCCGGCGGCATGGAGTCGCCCACCGTCTCCCCGCTGCACGACCGCGACTGGGCCGCCGTCCGCGTGATGGTCCCTCGGCCCGACACCAACCAGGTCATGGACGCCCTCTACGACCTCGGCGCCCGGGCGATCCTGGTCAGCCCGATCCACGCCGCGAGGCTGTAGCCGTGACCGCCGACGACGCGGTCGTCCCCGGCGCGGTCGCCGCCGACGCCTCCCTCGCCGTCCGGGTCATCCCGTGCCTCGACGTGGCCGCCGGCCGCGTGGTGAAGGGCGTCAACTTCCTCGACCTGCGCGACGCGGGCGATCCGGTCGAGCTGGCCCGCACGTACTACGAGCAGGGTGCCGACGAGATCACCTTCCTCGACGTCACCGCCACGGTCGACGAGCGGTCGACGACCTACGACGTCGTCCGGGCGACGGCCGAGCAGGTCTTCATCCCGCTGACGGTCGGGGGCGGCGTGCGCACCACCGACGACGTCGCCCGGCTGCAGGCGGCGGGGGCCGACAAGATCGGCGTGAACAGCGCCGCCATCGCGCGGCCCGACCTGATCGGCGAGATCGCCGACCGGTTCGGAGCCCAGGCGGTCGTCCTCTCGCTCGACGTCAAGCGTTCGAGCGGCACTCCCTCCGGCTTCGTCGTCACGACCCACGGCGGTCGCACCGAGACGACCCTCGACGCGCTCGCCTGGGCGCGTGAGGCCATCGAACGCGGGGCGGGCGAGCTGCTCGTCAACTCGATCGACGCCGACGGCACCAAGCAGGGCTTCGACCTCGAACTCGTCCGCGCCATGCGCGAGCTCAGCCGGGTGCCGGTCGTCGCGTCCGGAGGGGCGGGTCGGCTCGAGCACTTCGCCCCGGCCATCGAGGCGGGTGCCGACGC
This sequence comes from Frigoribacterium sp. ME-P-080, assembly GCF_030209595.1. NCBI lineage: Bacteria > Bacillati > Actinomycetota > Actinomycetes > Micrococcales > Microbacteriaceae > Frigoribacterium > Frigoribacterium sp. ME-P-080. Next base: position 347,607 of record NZ_JARVRR010000004.1, on the reverse strand, counting down.
CGTGCTCGCGGCGTCGGTCTTCCACAACGGCGAACTCACCATCGGCCAGGTCAAGGACGAGCTGGCCCGGTCGGGGGCCGTCGTCCGCTGAGGCGGGCCGTCACCGCACCGGTCCGCAGCCGACCAGCCGACATCGCATCGCATCGCATCGAGGAGCACACCATGACCGACCAGCTGACGCGTGAGACGGTCGAGCCCGTCGTCGCCCGTGCCCGGTTCGACGCGTCGGGCCTGCTGCCCGCCATCATCCAACAAGAGGGCACGAAAGACGTGCTCATGATGGGGTGGATGGACGCCGAGGCGCTCCGCCGCACCCTCACCGAGGGGCGCGTCACCTTCTGGTCCCGCTCTCGACAGGAGTACTGGCGGAAGGGCGACACGTCCGGTCACGCGCAGTTCGTCCGCGCCGCCGCCCTCGACTGCGACGACGACGTGCTGCTCGTCACGGTCGAACAGATCGGCGCCGCCTGCCACACGGGCTCGCACTCCTGTTTCGAGGTCGACCCGCTCGAGCCGGCCACCGCCTCCTCGTCCCTGCCGTCCGGCGACACCGACCCCACCGGAGGCCTCCGTGGCTGACGCCCCGATCCGCACCTCGACGACCCGGGCCCAGTTCGACGAGCGGCTGGCCGGGCACCGGGTCGTTCCGGTCGTCCGCGACTTGTTCGCCGACGGCGAGACGCCCGTGGGGGTGTACCGCAAGCTCGCCGACGGCAGGCCCGGCAGCTTCCTCCTCGAGTCGGCTGCCCAGGGCGGCATCTGGTCCCGGTGGTCCTTCGTCGGCGTCTCGTCGTTCGGCGTGCTCACGACCGACGACGGCGAGGCCCGCTGGATCGACTACGGCATCGACCGCGATCGGGCGCTGGGCGATGCCGTCGGCCGTCCCCTCGAGGTGCTCTCCGCCCTGCACCACCGGTGGGCGACCCCGCGCATCGACGGCATGCCGCCCCTCACCGGTGGCCTCGTCGGGTTCATCGGCTGGGAGGCCGTGCGCGAGCTCGAACACCTTCCCGACGCGCCGCCGGCCGAGTTCACGGTGCCCTCCCAGGCGCTCAGCTTCGTGTCCGAGCTCGTGGCCCTCGACCACCGCACGGGTGCCGTCCTGCTCGTCGCCACCGCGTTGAACGACGGAACCGACGAGCCCGACGTCCTGTGGGCCGACGCTCAGTCCCGACTCGACGACCTCCAATCCCGACTCGCAGCCCCGAGCGAGGCGTTCCTGTCCGACGTCGACCTGACGATCGAGGCCACGCCGACCCGGCGTTCGACCGACGACGAGTACGCGCATGCGATCCGGCGGTCGAAGCAGTTCATCCACGACGGCGACGTCTTCCAGGTCGTCGTCTCCCAGCGCTTCGACCACGAGGTCACGGCCGAGCCGCTCGACGTCTACCGGGTGCTGCGGACGCTCAACCCGAGCCCGTACATGTACCTGGTGACCCTCGACGACGTGCAGGGCCGGCCGTACACGATCGTGGGCTCGTCGCCCGAGGCGCTGGTCAAGGTCGACGGCCGGCGGGCCTACACGCATCCCATCGCCGGGTCGAAGCCCCGCGGAGCCTCGCCCGACGAGGACCAGCGCTTCGCCGACGAACTCGCCTCGGACGAGAAAGAACGCGCCGAGCACCTCATGCTGGTCGACCTCGCCCGCAACGACCTGCTCAAGGTGTGCACGCCGGGAACCGTCGAGGTCACCGAGTTCATGCAGGTCGAACGGTTCAGCCACATCATGCACCTCGTCTCGAGCGTCGAGGGCGACCTCGCTCCCGGCAAGGACGCCATCGACGCGTTCCGTGCCACCTTCCCGGCCGGCACGTTGTCGGGTGCTCCCAAGCCCCGGGCCCTCGAGATCATCGACGAGCTCGAGCCCGCCCAGCGGGGCGTCTACGGGGGAGTGGTCGGCTACTTCGACTTCGCCGGCTCGGCCGACGTCGCGATCGCGATCCGCACCGTCCTGTTGCAGGACGGCGTGGCCCGCGTGCAGGCGGGTGCCGGTCTCGTCGCCGACAGCGACCCGGTCGCCGAGAACCAGGAGGCACGCAACAAGGCCGCGGCCCCCTTGCGTGCCGTCGCGGTCGCGAACGCCATGGCACGGCTCCGCTGATGCCCGCTCGTCGCCTGAAGCTCACGACGATCCTCGGGGGCATCCTGCTCGCGGGACTCGCCCTGCTGTCCTGGACGCAGGACTGGTTCCACGTCGTCGTCGCCTCCCCCCAGGGCGGAGACCTCCCGCTCGACGTCGCCGGTGACGTCGCCGGTGCGCCGTTGTCCGCCCTGTCGCTGGCCAGCCTGGCGCTCTTCGGGGCGCTCACGATCGCCGGCCGCGTCTTCCGCGTCGTCCTGGGGGTTCTCCAGGTGGCACTGGGCGTCAGCGTGGTCGTCACGACGTCGACCGCCCTGGCCGACCCCGTGCGCGCCTCGGGGAGCGCCGTGACGACCGCCACGGGCGTCGACGGCACCGACTCGATCCGGGCCATCGTCTCCTCGGTCGAGCCCACGGCCTGGCCCTGGCTCGGGCTCGTGGCCGGCGTCCTCGCCGCGCTCCTCGGAGTCGCCACCGTGCTCCTCGCGGGCGCCTGGCCCCAGGCCACCCGCAAGTACTCCGCCACGCGACTGGTCGCCACGGATCCCTCGGCCGATCCGGCGGCCGCCTGGGACGCGCTGTCGGGCGGCGACGATCCCACCGACGACCCGGCGCACCTCGACGGGGGCGGGTCGGGCCCCACCGAGCCGGGTCGTACCCGGTAGACTCAGCCCTCGTACCGACCTGATCCAAGGAGCACTGTGAGCACGAACACGACGAGCACCCCGTCCGGTGGCGACGCGCCCCTCGCGAACGCCCCCGCGAAGGTCGACTCCGGCTCGAAGGGCCGCGACACCGAGACGGCCGACGACCTCGGGCACGGCAACTCGCCCGCCGCCTGGACCGCCGTCGTCATCATGCTGGTCGGCTTCGCCATCGGCACGCTGGCCTTCTTCCTCGACGTCCCGTGGATCGTCTGGGCGTCGGCCGGCCTGGTCGTCGTCGGACTGATCGTCGGTCTCGTGCTCAAGAAGGCCGGTTACGGCGTCGGTGGTCACCGCTACGTGCCGAAGGCCCACAACTAGGTGCTCGACGACCTCTACGCGGGTGCCGTGGCCGACGCCGCAGCACGCCGCGAGTCCCTCCCGTTCGCCGCCGTCGAGGCAGCGGCGCTCTCTCGTGAGCCCGCACTCGACGCCCGCACCGCCCTCGCCCCCGGCGACCGTGTCAAGGTCATCGCCGAGGTGAAGCGCGCCAGCCCGTCACGGGGCCACCTCTCGACCATCGCCGACCCGGCGTCTCTGGCCCGCTCCTACGCGGCCGGGGGAGCGAGCGCGATCAGCGTCCTCACCGAGGGCCGGAAGTTCAAGGGCTCCCTCGCCGACCTCGAGGCCGTTCGCACCGCAGTCGACGTGCCCGTCCTCCGCAAGGACTTCATCGCCGACCCGTACCAGGTGTTCGAGGCCCGGGCGGCCGGTGCCGATCTCGTGCTGCTGATCGTCGCCGGGCTCGAACAGCCTCGCCTCCTCGAATTGCACGACCTCGTGAGGCAACTGGGCATGACCGCACTCATCGAGGCGCACTCCGCCGACGAGGTGTCGCGCGGCCTCGACGCCGGTGCCACCGTCCTCGGCGTCAACGCCCGCGACCTCACGACCTTCGAACTCGACAGGGACCTCTTCGGTCGCCTGTCGCACTCGATCCCGACGGGCGTCACCCGCGTCGCCGAGTCGGCGGTCTCGTCGCCCGACGACGTCGCCCACTACCGTCGCTCCGGTGCCGACGTCGTGCTCGTGGGCGAAGCCCTCGTGACCCACGGCGACCCCGCCGACGCCATCACCCGCTTCCTGGAGGTCTGACCATGGCACTGCGCGACGAGACAGGTCCGTATTTCGGTTCGTTCGGGGGTCGCTTCGTCCCCGAGTCCCTGGTGGCCGCCCTCGACGAGCTCGACGCGGCCTACAAGGCCGCGGCCGTCGACCCCGAGTTCGCCGCCGAGCTGACGGCTCTCCACGCCACCTACACGGGCCGGCCGTCGATCATCACCGAGGTTCCGAGGTTCGCCCAGCACGCCGGTGGTGCCCGCATCATCCTCAAGCGTGAAGACCTCAACCACACGGGGTCCCACAAGATCAACAACGTGCTCGGACAGGCGCTGCTGGCCCGAAAGCTCGGCAAGACTCGCCTGATCGCCGAGACCGGAGCCGGTCAGCACGGCGTCGCGACGGCCACCGCCGCCGCCCTCTTCGGCATGGAGTGCGTCGTGTACATGGGGCAGGTCGACACCGAGCGCCAGGCGCTCAACGTCGCGCGGATGCGCCTGCTCGGAGCCGAAGTCGTCTCGGTCACGACGGGCTCCCGCACCCTCAAGGACGCCATCAACGACGCCATGCGCGACTGGGTCTCCAGCGTCGACACCACGCACTACGTGCTGGGCACGGTCGCCGGTCCGCACCCGTTCCCGGCCATGGTGCGCGACTTCCACAAGATCATCGGCGAAGAGGCCCGCCAGCAGGTCCTCGACCTGACCGGAGCACTGCCCGACGCCGTGACGGCCTGCGTCGGCGGCGGCTCGAACGCCATGGGCATCTTCCACGCGTTCCTCGACGACCCCTCGGTGTGGTTGTTCGGCTTCGAGGCCGGCGGGGACGGCGTCGAGACGGGCCGTCACGCGGCGTCGATCACCCTCGGCCGCATCGGCAACCTCCAGGGCACCAAGTCGTACCTCATGCAGGACGAAGACGGTCAGACGCTCGAGAGCCACTCCATCTCCGCGGGCCTCGACTACCCGAGCGTCGGCCCGGAGCACGCCTGGTTGTCCGAGTCGGGCCGGGCCGAGTACCAGCCGATCACCGACGACGAGGCGATGCAGGCCTTCCGACTGCTCTCGCAGACCGAGGGCATCATGCCCGCGATCGAGTCGGCACACGCCCTGGCGGGCACGATCAAGCTCGGTCTGGAGCACCCCGACTGGACGATCCTGGTCTCGCTCAGCGGCCGTGGCGACAAGGACGTCTCGACCGCGAGCCGGTACTTCGGCGTCCTCGACGAGAAGGCACAGCAGCTGTGACCGCCGCAGTCCCCGCCGGGACGAGCAAGGTCGGCGACGCGATCCGGGCCCGGCGAGACGCCGGGAGCGGCGCCGTCGTCGGATACCTGCCGGTCGGGTTCCCCGATCTCGACACCAGCATCGAGGCCGCGGTGGCGATGGCCGAGAACGGCATCGACGTCATCGAACTCGGCATCCCGTACTCCGACCCCGTGATGGACGGCCCGGTCATCCAGGCAGCCACACAGCGGTCCCTGGCCGAGGGGTTCCGCGTGCGCGACGTCTTCACGGCGATCCGTGAGATCACCTCCCGCGTCGACGCCCCGGTCATCCCGATGACCTACTGGAACCCGGTCGAGCAGTACGGCGTCCAGCGGTTCGCCGACGACCTCGCGGCCGCGGGCGGTGCCGGGCTCATCACCCCCGACCTCATCCCCGACGAGGCCGACGCGTGGATGTCCGCGGCCGAGGCCGCCGACCTCGACCGGGTGTTCCTGGCCGCTCCGTCGTCCAGCGACTCGCGCCTCCGGCAGGCCGTGGCCAGTAGTCGCGGCTTCGTCTACACCGTCTCGACGATGGGCATCACAGGAGCCCGAACCGACGTCGACGCGGCGGCGAGCACCCTCGTCGCCCGACTCCGCGAGGTGGGCGTCGAGAACGCCTGCGTCGGTCTCGGCATCTCTACGGCCCAGCAGGTCCGCGAGGTGCTCGACTACGCCGACGGTGCCATCATCGGTTCGGCCTTCGTCCGTGCCCTCGCCGACGGCGGGGTCGAACGCCTCGCCGAGGTCTCCGCCGACCTGTCGTCCGGCGCGGCCCCCTCCGCCTCCTGACCCCCTCGGGTCCGACGCCCTCGCGCTAGAGTCGTCACCCGTCGGGTGACCGACGCTCCGCACCCCCTCCGAAAGGCATCACGCCCGTGTTCGTTCCCTTGAGCATCCCGAGCCCGTCGGCCGCCTGGCAGTACTTCGACGTCACCGCCTGGTTGAACTCGACCTTCGGGGCGTCGTTGCCCGGCTCGCTGCGGATCCACGCCTACGCGATCTGCATCCTCGTCGGCATCGTCGCAGCGGTGGTCATCACGAACCACCGTCTGAACCGGCAGGGGGCGGAGAAGGGCATCGTCATCGACGTGGCCATCTGGGCCGTGGTGTTCGGCATCGCGGGGGGACGCCTGTTCCACGTCATCACCCACCCGGCGGACTACTTCTCCTCGCCCGACCAGTACATCCACGTCCTCTTCGTGTGGGAGGGCGGCCTCGCCATCTACGGCGCCCTGCTGTTGGGTGCCGTCGGCGTCTGGCTCGGTTGCCGCTTCACCGGTCTCCGGTTCACGGTCTTCGCCGACGCCCTCGCCCCCGGCCTGCTCGTCGCGCAGGCCTTCGGACGCCTCGGCAACTGGTTCAACCACGAGCTCTTCGGCATGCCGACCGACCTGCCCTGGGGCCTCGAGATCGAGTCCACGAACGCCGCCTACCCCACCGGCCTGCCCGAGGGCACGCTCTTCCACCCGACCTTCCTCTACGAGATCGTCTGGATGCTCGCCGGCGTCGCGATCCTCGTGCTCCTCGAGAAGAAGGCCCCCATGCAGTGGGGTCGGTCGTTGGCCTTCTACCTGGTCTGGTACGGCATCGGACGGGCCTGGTTCGAGTCGATCCGCACCGATCCCAGCCTGCTCTTCTTCGGCATCCGCACCAACGTCTGGATGAGCTTCTTCGCCATCGTCCTCGGGATCGTCCTCTTCGTCCTCGCCTCCCGCCGCCACACCGGCACGGTCCCCGGCCCCTACGTGCCCGGCCGTGCGCCGAGCGAGCGGGCGGCTGCTGTAGACTCTGACGGCACGTACACGGAGAACGACGAACCCGAGTTGGTCACCGTCGGAGCATCGGACGACAACACCGATCGCTCACCGCGTCCCTAGGTCGTCCACTCCACGACGACCGCGGGCCCGGCGCCCCACCGTCGTGGCGCCCGATCCCCTCCACCCCATCCCGGTGCGAACGATCCGCCCGCGACACGGTCCCGTGCACGCACCCGCGCCTCGTAAGATCGAGCGCAGTCGGCCCCTCCCGCCGGCGTGCACGCCCACGGTCGCCACGAGCCGACCTCTCCCGCCGAGTCGGGGCCGCCCACAGAAGCCGGCCCCGTCAGGCACCTCGGGCCGACGTCGTCCCGCCCCCTGTCGGATCTCTTCGTGAGGACGGATTCCATGGCTCTCACGCCAGCACACCAGCAGTTCAGCACGGTCCCCGAGGCCAGCGGCCTCTACGACCCGCGCAACGAGAAGGACGCCTGTGGCCTCGCCATGGTGGCGACCCTCCGTGGAACCCCCGGTCACGACATCGTCGACACCGCCCTGCGGGCCCTCCGGAACCTCGAGCACCGAGGTGCCGTGGGTTCCGACGCCGGCACCGGGGACGGTGCGGGCATCCTCTGCCAGGTGCCCGACGAGTTCCTGCGCCACGAGGTCGACTTCGACCTGCCGCCGGCCGGCCAGTACGCGGTGGGCATCGCCTACCTGCCCCTCGACGAGCAGGAGCGCTCCGAGCTGAAGACGGGCATCGAGCGCATCGCCGACCTCGAGCACTTCGACGTCCTCGGCTGGCGCGAGGTCCCCGTGCGCCCCGAAGAACTCGGCACGTTGGCGCGCAACGCGATGCCCGCCTTCGAGCAGCTCTTCGTCGCCAGCAGGCACCACGACGCCGACGGCGTCCCGCTCGCCGGCGTCGCGCTCGACCGCCAGGCGTTCCGGCTGCGCAAGCGTGCCGAGCGCAAACTCTCGGCCTACTTCACCTCTCTGGGCAGCCGGACCATGGTCTACAAGGGCATGGTCACCACACTTCAGCTCGAGCCGTTCTACCCCGACCTGAGCGACGAGCGCTTCGCCTCGAAACTCGCGATCGTGCACTCGCGCTACTCGACGAACACGTTCCCGTCGTGGCCGCTGGCACAGCCGTTCCGCATGATCGCCCACAACGGCGAGATCAACACGGTCCGGGGCAACCGCAACTGGATGCGTGCCCGGCAGTCCCAGCTCGAGAACGAGCTCATCGGCGACCTGAAGCCCATCCTCCCCATCGTCAGCCCCGGGGCGAGCGACTCGGCGTCGTTCGACGAGGTCGTCGAGTTGCTCAGCCTGACCGGCCGGTCCCTGCCGCACGCGGTCATGATGATGGTCCCCGAGGCGTGGGAGAACCAGGTCGACATCGACCCCACCCTGCGCGACTTCTACGAGTACCACTCGATGCTCATGGAGGCGTGGGACGGCCCCGCGGCCATCACGTTCACCGACGGCACGCACGTCGGCGCCACCCTCGACCGCAACGGCCTGCGGCCGGGCCGCTACCTCGTCACCGACGACGGCCTCGTGGTCCTCGCGAGCGAGATCGGCGTCATCGACGTCGACCCCGCCAAGGTGGTCCGCAAGGGACGGCTCCGCCCCGGCAAGATGTTCCTGGTCGACACCGAGGCCGGCCGCATCATCGAGGACGACGAGATCAAACGCGACCTCGCCACGGCCGCGCCCTACGGCGAGTGGCTCGCCGAGGGGCGCATCCACCTCTCGGAGCTGCCCGAACGCGAGCACATCGTGCACACCCCGGCGTCGGTCACCCGCCGTCAGCGCACCTTCGGGTACACCGAAGAAGAGGTCCGCATCCTGTTGACGCCCATGGCGAAGACCGGGGCGGAGCCCCTGGGCGCCATGGGAAGCGACACGCCGATCGCCGTCCTGTCCGAGCGCCCGCGCCTCCTGTTCGACTACTTCACGCAGCAGTTCGCCCAGGTGACGAACCCTCCGCTCGACTCCATCCGCGAGTCGGTGGTCACGTCGCTCAAGCTGGGTCTCGGTCCCGAGCGCAACCTGCTCGCCGCGACCCCCGAGCACGCCCGCCAGGTGATCCTGGACTTCCCCGTCATCGACAACGACGAGCTCGCCAAGATCCAGCACATCGACCCGAGCCCCGGCTCCCGCAAGACGTCGACCATCCGCGGGCTGTACCGCGCCGACAAGGGCCCGCGGGCACTCGAGAAGCGCATCGCCGCCATGTGCAACGAGGTGGACGACGCGATCGAGGCCGGTGCGGAGTTCATCGTCCTCTCCGACCGCGACTCGAACGCCGACTTCGCCCCGGTGCCGTCGCTGCTCATGATCGCCGCGGTGCACCACCACCTGATCCGCACCGAGAACCGCATGAAGGTCGGCCTGATCGTCGAGGCCGGTGACGTGCGCGAGGTGCACCACGTGGCCACGCTGATCGGCTACGGCGCGTCCGCGGTCAACCCGTACCTCGCGATGGAGACCTGCGAGAACCTCGTGAGGGCCGGGATGATCACCGGGCTGAGCCCCGAGGACGCCGTGCACAACCTGATCAAGGCTCTCGGCAAGGGCGTGCTCAAGATCATGTCGAAGATGGGCATCTCGACGGTGTCGAGCTACGCCGCGGCGCAGGCGTTCGAGGCCGTGGGCCTCAGCCAGGAGTTCGTCGACACGTACTTCACCGGTACCTCGTCGATGCTCGGAGGCGTGGGGATCGACGTCATCGCGGCCGAGAACAAGCAGCGACACACGAGCGCTTACCCCAGCGACGGCTCCGTCATCGCGCACGAGCGGCTGGCCACGGGCGGCGAGTACCAGTGGCGCCGCGAGGGTCCCCGGCACCTCTTCAACCCCGACACCGTGTTCCGGCTGCAGCACGCCACGCGCACCCGCCGCTACGACATCTTCCGCGAGTACACCAAGCTCGTCGACGACCAGGCCGAGCAGCTGATGACGCTGCGCGGGCTGTTCCGGCTCAAGCACGGCGTCCGCCCGGCCGTCCCGCTCGACGAGGTCGAGCCCATCGAGTCGATCGTGAAGCGGTTCTCGACGGGGGCGATGAGCTACGGCTCGATCTCGCAGGAGGCGCACGAGACCCTCGCCATCGCGATGAACCGCCTCGGCGGCAAATCCAACACCGGCGAGGGCGGAGAGGACGTCGACCGCCTCCTCGACCCCGAGCGCCGCAGCGCCGTGAAACAGGTGGCCTCCGGGCGCTTCGGGGTCACCAGCATGTACCTCACGCACGCCACCGACATCCAGCTCAAGATGGCCCAGGGCGCCAAGCCGGGCGAGGGCGGTCAGCTCCCGCCGACGAAGGTCTACCCCTGGGTGGCACGAACGCGTCACGCGACGGCCGGCGTCGGTCTCATCTCGCCGCCGCCGCACCACGACATCTACTCGATCGAGGACCTCAAGCAGCTGATCTTCGACGTCAAGCGCGCCAACCCCAAGGCCCGCGTCCACGTCAAGCTCGTGAGCCAGTCCGGCATCGGCGCGGTCGCGGCAGGGGTCACGAAGGCCCTGGCCGACGTCGTGCTCGTGTCCGGCCACGACGGGGGCACCGGCGCGAGCCCGTTGAACTCGCTCAAGCACGCGGGCACGCCCTGGGAGATCGGCCTGGCCGAGACCCAGCAGACCCTCATGCTGAACGGGATGCGCGAGCGTGTCGTCGTCCAGGTCGACGGTCAGATGAAGACCGGCCGCGACGTCCTCATCGCCGCCCTGCTCGGCGGCGAGGAGTTCGGCTTCGCCACGGCGCCGTTGATCGTCGAGGGCTGCATCATGATGAGGGTCTGCCACCTCGACACCTGCCCGGTCGGTGTCGCTACCCAGAACCCCGAGCTCCGTGCCCGCTTCTCCGGCAAGCCGGAGTTCGTCGTCAACTTCTTCGAGTTCCTGGCGCAGGAGGTGCGCGAGTACCTCGCCGCGCTGGGCTTCCGCAGTCTCGACGAGGCCATCGGCCGGACGGACGTCCTCGACGTCGACCGCGCCGTCGACCACTGGAAGGCCTCGGGTCTCGACCTCGCCCCGGTGCTGGTCGGTCCGACGTTCTCCGACGACGAGCCCCGACGCAACCGCACCTCGCAGGACCACGGCCTCGACGAGCACTTCGACGTGCAGCTGATCGAGCGCAGTGCCGACGTGCTCGAGAACGGTGGGCACGTCGAGATCACGCTCCCGATCCGCAACACCGAGCGGGCGGTCGGCACCATGCTCGGGCACGAGGTCACCCTGCGACACGGTGAGCACGGCCTGCCCGACGGCAGCATCGAGATCAACCTCAGTGGTTCGGCCGGTCAGTCGCTCGGTGCGTTCCTGCCCGCCGGCATCACCCTGCGCCTCGAGGGCGACAGCAACGACTACGTGGGCAAGGGCCTCTCCGGCGGCAACGTCGTGGTGCGTCCGCCCCGCGGCAGCGCCTTCGCCGCCGAGGAGAACGTCATCGCCGGCAACGTCATCGGCTACGGCGCGACCCAGGGCAGCATGTTCCTGCGGGGCATCGTGGGGGAGCGCTTCCTGGTCCGCAACTCGGGGGCCAGCGCGGTCGCGGAGGGCGTGGGCGACCACGCGCTCGAGTACATGACGGGCGGTCTCGCCGTCATCCTCGGCGACACGGGCCGCAACCTCGGAGCAGGCATGTCCGGAGGGACGGCCTACGTGCACCGGCTCAAGCCCGAACGGGTCAACGCCGAGGCGCTCGCTTCGGGTGAACTCGAACTCCACCCCCTCGGCAGCGCCGACGTCGAGATCCTGACCGACCTGTTGCGCCGGCACCTCGCCGAGACCGGGTCACCCGTGGCGGAGCACATGCTCGACGACCTCGACGCCACGGTGGCCGAGTTCGTGAAGGTGCTGCCCCGCGACTACGCCGCCGTCCTCGCCACCCGGCAGACGGCCGTCGACGAGGGTCTCGACCCCGATGGCGACGAAGCATGGAAGAGAATCCTGGAGGTGACCGGTGGCTGACCCCAAAGGCTTCCTGAAGACGCAGACCCGCGAGCTGCCCAAGCGCCGACCCGTGTCGGTCCGGCTCATGGACTGGAAAGAGGTCTACGAGCAGCAGGAGAGCGGCGAGCTCCGACGTCAGGCGGGCCGTTGCATGGACTGCGGCGTCCCGTTCTGCCACCAGGGCTGCCCGCTCGGCAACCTGATCCCCGAGTGGAACGACCTCATGTGGCGTGGAGAGGGCCGTCAGGCCGTCGAGCGCCTGCACGCGACCAACAACTTCCCGGAGTTCACCGGTCGTCTCTGCCCCGCGCCGTGCGAGTCCTCCTGCGTCCTGGGCATCAACCAGCCCCCGGTGACGATCAAGCAGGTCGAGGTCTCGATCATCGACCAGGCGTTCGCCAACGGATGGGTCACCCCGCACCCGCCCGAGCGCCTGACGGGCAAGACGGTCGCCGTCGTCGGTTCCGGCCCCGCCGGGCTGGCCGCCGCCCAGCAGCTCACGCGTGCCGGCCACACGGTCGCCGTCTACGAGCGCGAGGACCGCATCGGTGGCCTGCTGCGTTACGGCATCCCCGACTTCAAGATGGAGAAGAAGCAGATCGAGCAGCGCATCGCCCAGATGCAGGCCGAGGGCACGCGTTTCCGCGCCCGGGTCGAGATCGGTCGGGACATCGCCTGGGACGACCTCCGGGCCCGCTACGACGCCGTGGTCGTCGCGACGGGCGCGACGGTTCCCCGTGATCTGCCGATCCCGGGACGCGACCTGTCCGGCATCCACTTCGCCATGGACTACCTCGTGCAGCAGAACAGGGCCGGAGCGGGCGACACGGTGGCCGACCAGATCACGGCCGAGGGCAAGCACGTCGTCGTGCTGGGCGGCGGCGACACCGGTGCGGACTGCATCGGTACCGCCCACCGGCAGGGTGCCCTCTCGGTGACCAACCTCGCGATCGGCCAGCAGCCCCCGGAAGAACGCCCCGAGGCACAGCCGTGGCCGATGTTCCCCACGCTGTTCGAGGTGTCGAGCGCCCACGAAGAAGGCGGCGAGCGGGTCTACCTCGCGTCGACGGTCGAGTTCCTGACCAACGAGGTCGGCGAGGTGCGGGCCATCCGCGTCGCCGAGACCGAGTACGTCGACGGTCGACGGGTCCCCAAGGCGGGCACCGAGCGCGAGGTCCCCGCCGACCTCGTCCTGCTCGCGCTCGGCTTCACCGGACCCGAGCGCGACACCATCGAGGAGCAGCTGCGGCTCACCTTCGACGGTGGCGGCTCCCTCGAGCGCGGTGCCACCTACGAGACGGGCGAACCAGGCGTCTTCGTGACCGGTGACGCCGGGCGCGGGCAGTCGCTCATCGTCTGGGCGATCGCCGAGGGCCGCGCCACGGCCTCCGCCGTCGACGCCTACCTCGAGGGCCAGACCGTGCTGCCCTTCCCGGTGAAGCCCACCGATCGGTCCATCTCGGTCTGATCCGGCCATCCGACGGGAATAGGGTGGGAGTCGGGCTGTAGTCGTCCCACCCCCTTTCCCCCCACACGAACGGAACACATGAGACGCGCAAAGATCGTCGCCACCCTCGGGCCGGCGACGTCGAGCTACGACGACATCCGGGCGATCATCGACGCCGGCGTCGACGTCGCCCGCATGAACCTCAGCCACGGCAGCTACGACGTCCACGAAGGCGTCTATGCGAACGTCCGCCAGGCGTCGGCCGACTCGGGCCGCGCCGTCGCGGTCCTCGTCGACCTGCAGGGCCCCAAGATCCGCCTCGGCAAGTTCGCCGACGGTCCGCACGACCTCGAGGTCGGCGACGTGTTCAAGATCACCACGGACGACATCCTGGGTTCCAAGGAGATCTGCGGCACAACGTTCAAGGGCCTCCCCGACGACGTCACGGCGGGAGACCCGCTCCTGATCGACGACGGCCGCGTCAAGCTCCGCGTCCTCGAGACCGACGGCACCGTCGTCACGACCGAGGTCGTCGTCGCCGGCACGGTGTCGAACAACAAGGGCATCAACCTCCCCGGCGTGGCGGTCAACGTGCCCGCCCTCTCCGACAAGGACGAGGCCGACCTCCGCTGGGGTCTCCGACTCGGCGCCGACCTGATCGCCCTGTCGTTCGTGCGCGACGCGGACGACGTCGTGCGCGTGCACGAGATCATGGCCGAAGAGGGCCGCAAGGTCCCCGTCTACGCGAAGATCGAGAAGCCCCAGGCCGTCGACAACCTCGAGGCCATCATCGACGCGTTCGACGGCATCATGGTCGCCCGTGGCGACCTGGGCGTCGAGTTGCCCCTCGAGGCCGTGCCCATCGTGCAGAAGCACGCGGTCGAGCTCTCGCGTCGCATGGCGAAGCCGGTCATCGTCGCCACCCAGATGCTCGAGTCCATGATCTCGAGCCCGATCCCGACCCGCGCCGAGACCTCGGACGTCGCCAACGCCGTCCTCGACGGCACCGACGCGGTCATGCTCTCGGGCGAGACGAGCGTCGGCGAGTACCCGGTCATCACGGTGCAGACCATGGCGCGCATCGTGGCCTCCACCGAAGAGCACGGGCTCGAGCGCATCCCTCCGCTCGGCACGCGTCCGCGCACGCAGGGCGGCGCCATCACCCTGGCAGCGGCCGACGTCGCCGACTTCGTCCAGGCGAAGTTCCTCTGCGTCTTCACCGAATCGGGTGACTCGGTGCGTCGCATGTCGCGCCTGCGTCACTCGATCCCCATCCTGGCCTTCACACCCAACGAGGCGATCCGACGCCGCATGGCGATCAGCTGGGGCGTCCAGTCCTACCTGGTCGAGACCGTCACGCACACCGACGCCATGTTCGCGCAGGTGGACGACATCCTGCTCGGCAACGACCTCGCCGAATCGGGCGACAAGGTCATCGTGATCGCCGGGTCCCCTCCCGGGATCGCGGGCTCGACGAACGATCTCCGGGTGCACCGCGTGGGTGACGCCCACGGGGAGGCCGCTCCGGCCTACGCGTCGCAGCCCTGACGCACCGCGACACCCCTGGCGAAGCCGGGGCGATCCCCTCGGATCGTCCCGGCTTCGTCGTGTCGGCGGGGCGTACGCTCACGGCATGTCCGTGGACGCCCGTCATCCCTCGTGCTTCGAGTTCGAGGCCCGCTTGTACGTGGTGCCGTCCTGGAGCGGTCACGGTGTGGTCGAGACTCGTCGCAGCCTCGGCCCCGAGATCCGAGAGACCAGCCGAGGAGGCGCGGGGGTGGGCCGGTGGGCAACTCTCGGTGCCCTCGTGGGCGGCTCGTTCCTCGGGGGAGTGGCGGCGACGGTGTGGCGGGTCGACGGCCTCTGGGCCCTCTCGCTGATCTTCGTCCTCGGCGCTGCGGTCGGGGCCGTGCTGGCGATCGGCACCCGGACGATCTTCCAGGAGGGTGCGGGTGACCAGGCTCGTGGGACCGCGGCGCCGAGTCCACCGGAAGGACCTCTGCCTGCCGTCGAGGTGCCGTGGGACGTCGCCCGGGCGGCGCCCGAGGACTCCACCGGGGACGAACTGGTCCTCTGGGCGACCTTGACCAGCCGATACCGCGAGGCGCGGGAAGCACTCGTCGCCGGTGGCGGCGAAGACGACCGGTTCACCGACCCGAGGCAGGCCGGAGCACGGATCGCCGAATGGGAGAGCGCCTACCGGACTGCGAGCCGGGACTACGAGCCGGTGGCGCGCCTCCTCGGCTTTCCCCTGCCGTGAGATGGCCGACCCTCCCACCCGAGACGGGAACGGAGAAAGCCCCGACCCGCCGGAGCGGATCGGGGCTTTCGGTTCAGTGGCGGGCGAGCCCGCCGACTGACGGCGTCACGAGGACGCCACCGAGTCAGATGACGCGGATGTTCTCGGCCTGGAGGCCCTTGTTGCCCTGAGCCGTGTCGAACTCGACCTTCTGGTTCTCTTCCAGGTTGCGGTAGCCGTCGCCGGCGATCGCGGAGAAGTGCGCGAAGACGTCAGTGGTTCCGTCGTCGGGGGTGATGAAGCCGAAGCCCTTTTCGGAGTTGAACCACTTAACGGTGCCTGTTGCCATTTTTCTTGTTCCTTCAATCAGAGTTGTCGATCTCGATTTCGAGATCGCTCGTCGCGGTGCCTTTTTGTCCGCTCCCTCTGAGAACGACGCCACCGTCGGAACCCCTCTCGGTGAGAGGAGGCCTTCGGCACGTCGCGAGATACAAATGCGTAACACAACAACCAGTTCCATCAGCGTAGTGCACGGATGCCCACGAACACACCCTCTGAGCAGAACTCGTGTCGGCGTGTCGGCCCGATGACCGGACGAGGCAAGGAGAGCCACATCTCGTCGGTCGGCTTCGCGCCGGGGCTGGTGCCGGATGTGGGACTCGAACCCACACGCCCTCACGGACAGAGCATTTTGAGTGCTCCGCGTCTGCCATTCCGCCAATCCGGCGCACAACAACCAGGTCGACAATACCGTAGGCTTCACGTCGTGAGTGACCAGGAAGCAACCCCAGCAGCACCCCGTCGCGTCGTCGTGGCCGAAGATGAGTCCCTCATCCGCCTCGACATCGTCGAGATCCTCCGCGACAACGGTTTCGAGGTGGTGGGAGAGGCCGGGGACGGCGAGACCGCCGTCGCCCTCGCCACCGAGTTGCGCCCCGACCTCGTCATCATGGACGTCAAGATGCCCCAACTGGACGGCATCTCCGCCGCCGAGCGGCTCTCGAAGGCGCACATCGCGCCGGTCGTCCTCCTGACCGCGTTCAGCCAGAAGGAGCTCGTCGAGCGGGCGAGCGAGGCAGGCGCCCTCGCCTACGTCGTGAAACCCTTCACCCCCAACGACCTGCTGCCCGCGATCGAGATCGCCCTCTCGCGGTACGCACAGATCATCACCCTCGAGGCCGAGGTCGCCGACCTGGTCGAGCGCTTCGAGACCCGCAAGCTCGTCGACCGGGCGAAGGGGCTCCTCAACGAGAAGATGGGGCTCACCGAACCCGAGGCCTTCCGATGGATCCAGAAGGCGTCCATGGACCGCCGCCTGACGATGCACGACGTGGCCCAGGCGATCATCGAACAGTTGAGCGCCAAGAAGTAGTCGTCCGCGACGAGAGAAGGCCCACCCCGACGATCGGGGTGGGCCTTCTTTCGTCGGCCTACCGGTCGCGGGCGTCCGTGAGGAAGTTCGTGATGCGGACCGTCGACAACAGACGACCGCGATCGTCGGTCATGACGACCTGATGCGTCGTGAGGGTGGAACCGAGATGAAGGGCCGTGCAGGTGCCCGTCACCCATCCGGTCGCCGCCGACCGGCTGTGGCTCGCGTTCAGTTCGATGCCCATCGCGACGCGTCCGGCTCCCGCGTGCACGTTGGCCGCCACCGACCCGAGGGTCTCGGCCAGGACGACGTGTGCGCCGCCGTGCAGGATGCCGACGGGCTGGGTGTTTCCGTCGACGGGCATCCGACCCACGGCACGCTCGGCGCTCATCTCGTCGATCACGATGCCCATCTTCTCGGCCAGGGCACCGACACCCCGTCGGCGGAACAACTCGGCGGCGGCGTCGCTCAGGGACGCGTCCGACGAGACGGTCCTCTCGGCGTCGTTCGGGACGGCGGACGGAGTGCTCATGGTTCTCCGGTGGATCGGACCGGGGCGCCCGGCGACGGTGTCGGGGGTGCCCGCTAGGCTGACGTGGTGACGGACGACACGAAGCCTACCCTCCTGGTCATCGACGGCCATTCCCTGGCGTTCCGGGCCTTCTACGCCCTCCCGGTCGACAGTTTCGTGAACCGCGAAGGTCAGCACACCAACGCCATCCACGGCTTCATCTCGATGCTGCTCAGCCTGCTCAAGGCCGAGAAACCGACGCACCTGGCCGTCGCCTTCGACATCTCTCGCTTCTCCTTCCGCACCCGCGAGTACCCCGAGTACAAGGGCACGCGGTCCGAGACCCCGCCCGAGTTCGTGGGCCAGATACCGCTTCTCCAAGAGGCGTTGCACGCCATGGGCATCACCACGATCACCAAAGAGGACTTCGAGGCCGACGACATCCTCGCGACCCTGGCGAGCCGCGGTCGTGACGACGGGTACCGGGTCCTGGTGGTCTCCGGCGATCGCGACGCCATCCAGATGGTCAACGACGACGTCACCCTCCTCTATCCCTCGGCCCGCGGCGTGAGCGAACTCACCCGGTACGACCGCGACAAGGTCTTCGAGCGATACGGCATCGAACCCCACCAGTACCCCGAGGTCGCCGCTCTCGTCGGCGAGACGAGCGACAACCTCATCGGCATCGACAAGGTGGGGGAGAAGACCGCCGTCAAGTGGATCAACCTCTACGGGGGTCTCGACGAGATCATCGCTCGCGCGGACGAGATCAAGGGCGTCGTCGGGCAGAAGCTCCGCGAGCAGAAAGAGAACGCCATCCGCAACCGCCGGCTCAACCGGCTGGTGACCGACGTCGAGCTCCCGGTGGGGCCGGGTGACCTCGAGCGCCGGGCGATCGACGAGGCGGCCGTCCGAGAGCTCTTCGACAAACTGCAGTTCCGCACCCTGCTCGAGCGCGTCCTGGCCCTGTCGGGATCGACCGAACCCTCCGCCGCGAACGCGGGTGAGACAGCGGTGACGGCGGCCCCCGAAGGCCTCCCCGTCGTCCGGACCCTCATCGACGAAGAACTGGCCTTCTGGCTGAAGAAGCACGCGTCCGACCCCGAGAAGCCCGTCGGCCTCACGGTCGAGTACGGCACGGACGGCATCGTCGGGCTCGGCATCTCGTCCCTCGACGAGTCGGCGTACGTGCCCTGGGCCGCGGGTCGCGGCGACTACGTGGCCCTCGAAGCCTGGCTCGACGACGCCACGCCCAAGGTGGTCCACGACGCGAAGCGCGCCTACAAGGCGCTGTCGCGGGCCGGCCTCACGCTGACGGGCATCGCCGGCGACCCGCGGATCGCCGCCTGGCTGCTGCGCCCGGGCCGCACCTCGTTCGCCCTGTCCGACCTCGTCTACGAGCAACTGGGAGAAACGCTGCCCGTCGGCGATCCCAACCAGCTCGTGTCGGCGGACGACGACGTCAACGTGGCCTCCGAGGCCTGGTACGTCCTCCGATTGTCCGAGTCGTTGGTTGCCGCCCTCGACGAGGGCTCCCGTCGGGTGCTCACCGAGATCGAGCTGCCCCTGGTGCCGGTGCTCGGAGACATGGAACTCACCGGTGTCGCCGCCGACCGCGACACGCTCAAGGCGCTCTCGCTCCGTCTGGGTGAACAGGCCGGCGAACTGGCCGCGGCGGCGTTCGCCGAGATCGGACGCGAGGTCAACCTCGGCTCACCCAAGCAGCTGCAAGAGGTGCTGTTCGAGCAACTCCAGATGCCCAAGACCCGAGCGACCAAGACGGGCTTCTCGACCGACGCCGCCTCCCTGGCCGATCTGCAGGAGAAGCACCCGCACCCCTTCCTCGACCTGCTCCTGAAGCACCGTGACGCGACGAAGCTGCGCCAGATCATCGAGACCCTCGAGAAGTCGATCGCCGACGACGCGCGCATCCACACGACGTACGACCAGACGGGCACGACGACCGGGCGCATCTCGTCCGTCGACCCCAACCTCCAGAACATCCCGGTCAAGGCCGCCGTCGGTCGCGAGATCCGCGCCGCGTTCGTGCACGGTCCCGATTACGAGACGCTCCTCACGGCCGACTACTCGCAGATCGAGATGCGCATCATGGCGCACCTCTCGGGCGACGAGGGGCTGATCCAGGCGTTCAACGAGGGCGAAGACCTGCACCGGTTCGTCGGTGCCCGCATCTTCGGGGTCGAACCCGCCGACGTCAGCCCGGCCATGCGCACGAAGGTCAAGGCCATGTCCTACGGCCTCGCCTACGGGCTCAGCGCCTTCGGCCTGTCGAAGCAGCTGCGCATCGAGACCGCCGAGGCACGCCAGCTCATGACCGACTACTTCGCCCGGTTCGGTGCCGTACGGGAGTACCTCCGCAACGTCGTCGAGCAGGCGCGCGAAGACGGCTACACCGAGACCATCTACGGTCGGCGCCGCCCCTTCGCCGACCTCAAGTCCCCGAACCGCGTCCTGCGCGAGAACGCCGAGCGGGCCGCCCTGAACGCCCCGATCCAGGGCTCGGCCGCCGACATCATGAAGATCGCGATGCTCGGTGTCCGATCCGAACTCGACGAGCGAGAGATGGGGTCGCGCGTGCTGCTGCAGGTGCACGACGAACTCATCGTCGAGGTCGCACCGGGCGAGGTCGACGACGTGCGCGAGATCGTGCGTCGGCGCATGAGCGGGGCGGCCGACCTGCGCGTGCCGCTCGACGTCAGCGTCGGCCTCGGCGAGAGTTGGGACGCAGCGGCCCACTGAGCCCCGGGCGCCGCGGCGCCGAACGGCCACGGACCCGAGGTCCGTCTCGGCGACGTCGCACGTAGCACGTAGCACGTAGCACGTAGCACGTAGCACGTCGTACGTCGCCGAGACGGTCCGTCCTGCCCTTCTGCGCGCGCCTCCTGCCCCCGGGGTCCTACGACCGGCCCGAGCGGCCCCGCTCGGGCACGTGCTGCCCGTTCATCGGGCATCGGTTGCCCATCGGGCAGCCAATCGACGCCCCACTCGGGCACAAACGGACACGACACGCGGTACAGACTTGACCGGGCCACACAAACGGACTTATATAAGCGCAGATCAACAACAGTTGAACTCCTTCCGCACTTCCGCACCACCGGTCAGCCCCCGAGGCGGCCGTGCAGTCCGACGACGAGGTCTCCCATGTACGCACCGGAGCGTCACCAGCAGATCCTCGACACGGCCCTGTCCCGGGGCCGAGTCGAGGTGGCCGGTCTCGCACGAGAGCTCTCGGTCGCGCCCGAGACCGTGCGCCGCGACCTGACCGCCCTCGAGCGCCGGGGCGTCCTCCGCCGCGTCCACGGAGGCGCCATCGCCGTCGAGCGCCTCGGCATCGAGCCTCCCGTGGTCGACCGGGAGGGAACGGCCGCGTCCGAGAAGGAGCGCATCGCCCGGGCCGCCCTCGACGAGCTGCCCGACGGCGGCTCGATCATCGTCGACGCCGGCACCTCGACCATCCGTCTGGCCGAACTCCTGCCCCTCGACCGCGAGCTGACCGTGGTCACCCACTCGCTCGCCGTCGCCACCATCCTGATCAGCCGACCGAACGTCACCCTCCACCTGCTCGGCGGCCTCATCCGCACCCGCACGTACTCCGCGGTGGGGGACTGGACGCGGGCCCAGATCGCCGACGTCTTCGCCGACGTCGCCTTCATCGGGACGAACGGCGTCTCGGTGGAGCGCGGCATCAGCACCCCCGACCTGGCGGAGGCGCGGGTCAAGCGCGCGCTCATCGCCGCGTCACGACGCACCGTCGTCCTCGCGGACCACACCAAGTTCGGTCGCGAGGACTTCGCCAAGGTCGCGCCGCTCACCGACGTCGACACCGTCATCACCGACTCCGGCGTGGACGCCGAGCTGGCCGACGACGTCGAACAGGCCGGACCCCGGGTCGTGATCGCATGACGCGACCCCGACCGGCCCCCCTCGTTCCCTCCCGACGCACCGCAGCACCTCGCACCACCTCCATCACCCCACACCCCTCTCGTCGCTGAGAGAAACAAGGAGAAGTCGTCACCATGTCCGAATTCACCCCCACCGTCACCGGTACGGGAGCCCGAGCGCGCGTCCAGCGCTTCGGTGGCTTCCTGGCCGGCATGATCATGCCGAACATCGGCGCCTTCATCGCCTGGGGCCTCATCACGGCCCTGTTCATCCAGACCGGTTGGACGCCGGTGCCCCAGCTCGGCGGCTTCGGCGAGATGTCCGACGGCACCCCGTGGCCCGGCCTCGTCGGTCCCATCATCAAGTACCTGCTGCCGATCCTGATCGCCTACACGGGTGGTCGCATGGTCCACGGTCAGCGCGGTGCCGTCATCGGCGCCGTCGCCGTCATGGGCGTCATCGTCGCGACCGACGTGCCGCAGTTCCTCGGCGCGATGATCGTCGGCCCGCTGGCCGCCTGGGTCCTCAAGCAGTTCGACAAGCTCGTCGACGGCCGCATCAAGTCCGGCTTCGAGATGCTCGTCAACAACTTCTCGCTCGGCATCATCGGTGGCGCCATGGGCGTGCTCGCCTTCTTCGGCCTGGCCCCGGTCACCACCGCGATCACGAACGTCTTCGGCGGCGCCGTCGGCTTCCTCGTCGATCGTGGCCTGCTGCCCCTGGCGTCGATCATCATCGAGCCGGCCAAGGTCCTGTTCCTCAACAACGCCATCAACCAGGGCATCCTCACCCCCCTCGGTGGCACGCAGGTGCAGGAGGCCGGCAAGTCGATCCTCTTCATGCTCGAGTCGAACCCCGGCCCGGGTCTCGGCATCCTCCTCGCGTACCTCTTCTTCGGTCCGCGCGCCATCCGCCCCTCGGCCCCGGCCGCGATCATCGTGCACTTCTTCGGTGGCATCCACGAGATCTACTTCCCGTACGTGCTGATGAAGCCGATCCTGCTCGTCGCCGCCGTCCTCGGTGGAGCGACCGGCATCGCGACCTTCGCCCTGTTCAACGTCGGCCTCGTCGGCCCTGCCTCGCCCGGCAGCATCATCGCCTACACGCTCGTCGCCGCCCGCGGGGACCTTCTCCCGATCTACCTGGGTATCCTGCTCTCGGCGGCCGTCTCGTTCGTCGTCTCGTCCCTCCTCATGGGCTTCGGTCGCAAGGAGAACCGCGAGGCCCGTGCCGAGGACTCCGCCGCACAGGAGCAGGCTCTCGCCGACGCCCAGGCCGCCACCGCGGCCAACAAGGCCACCAGCAAGGGCACCGCGGCACCCACCGCCTAGCCCGCCCGCACCACCAGTCAGCACCACCACCACACAAGGAGAAGGTCATGGCAACCCTCGACGGTTCCAGCATCAAGAAACTCATCGTCGCGTGCGACGCGGGCATGGGCAGCAGCGTCATGCTGGCGTCCACGCTCAAGAAGCAGCTGAAGAAGAGCGGTGTCACCGTCGAGCACTCGCCCGTCGCGTCGATCCCGTCGGACGCCGACGTCGTCGTCACCCAGAACAACCTCGCCGAGCGCGCCCGCGGCGTCGTGCCGAACGTGCCCGTCGTGCCGTTCCAGCTGTTCATGGGAGACCCCAACGTCGCCAAGGTCGTCAAGGCGATCCAGGACGGCTCGACGGTCGAGGTCTGACGATGACCGACCAGCAGGCACCCGAGCTCTCGGCGCTCCTCGCGGAGTCGTCCATCCGACTCGACGAGGTCGCCGCCTCGCGTGACGAGGCCATCCGCAAGACGGGTCGTGCCCTGATCGACGCGGGTGCGATCGACGAGTCGTACGTCGACGCCATGTTCGAGCGCGAGAACTCGGTGTCCACCTACGTCGGCGAGGGTGTGGCGATCCCGCACGGCACCCTCGCCGGCAAGGACTCGGTCAAAGAGGACGCCCTCGTCGTGCTGCGGTTCCCGACCCCGGTCGACTGGGACGGCAACGAGGTCTCGGTCACGGTCGGCATCGCCGCCAAGGGCAACGGCCACATCGCCATCCTCAGCCAGCTCGCCAGCATCCTGATGGACCCCGACAAGGCCGCCGCCCTGCGCGGGTCGACCACGACCGCCGAGGTCTACGAGTTGCTCGCGTCGACCGACGACGACGACTGATCCCCACCCCCTCCAGAGGAGAAGACATGCCAGAACGTTCCGTCACCATCGCCTCGAGCGTCGGGCTGCACGCCCGCCCCGCCTCGTTGTTCAGCCAGGCCGCCGGCAAGACCGGCGCCAAGGTCACGCTGACCTCCGCGGCCGGCAAGAGCGTCAACGCCGCCAGCATCCTCGGCGTGCTCTCGCTGGGCATCGGCCACGGTGAAGAGGTCGTCGTCGCGACCGAGGGCGACAACGCCGAGGCCGCCCTCGACGAACTCGTCGCGCTCCTGGCGACCGACCTCGACAAAGAGTAGGCACCGACACCAGAACGGGACGCCCGCCGACGAGAGTCGGCGGGCGTCCCGTTCGTCGTGGGAGCCGAGGAGGCGCGGTGCGGGCCCCCTGCACCGCGCCTCCTGCGTCACTAGGCTCGTCGGCATGACCGATGCCGCGACGACGCCGACCCCTCGCACGCCCACCCCCGTCGACGGGGTCGCCGAACGCTGGGTGGACACCCTCTGCGAGCTCGACCCCACGACCGCGACCTGGATCGGCCGTGAGGGCCGGACGGGCGAGTACGGCGACTACTCGCCCGACGGTCATGCCCGACGCGTCGAGGCCGTCCGGGCCACGCTGGCCGAACTGCGGGCCACCACCCCCGTGGACGACGTCGACCGGGTCACCCGGGACGACCTGACGAGCGAGCTCGAGCTCGAGCTGCTCTACGCCGAACAGCGCCTCGAGTTGCGCGACCTCAACGTGATCGCGTCACCCGCCCAGGGCATCCGCGACGTGTTCGACCTCATGCCCACCGCCTCCGAGCGCGACTGGGTCGACGTCGCGACCCGCCTCGGCCGGGTACGGACCGCCGTCGACCAGTACGTCGAGACGTTGCGCGCGGGCATCGCCGGGGGAGTCACCCCCGCCCGGCGCCAGGTCGAGAAGGTGGCCGAGCAGTGTGCCCGCATCGGTGCCGACGACGGCTTCTTCGCCGAGTTCGTGCGGGACGCCCGGCTCGGTGACGGCACCGAACCCGGAACGGCGCTCGGCCGGGACCTCTCGTCGGGCGCCTCGTCGGCGGCGGAGGCCTACGTCGACCTCCGACGCTTCCTGCTCGACGAGTTGCTCCCCGCGGCGACGGCCGACGACGCCGTCGGGCGCGACGCCTACGCCCTGCACTCGCGACGGTTCCTCGGAGCGACGGTCGACCTCGACGAGACCTACGAGTGGGGGATCGACGAGCTCGCCAGGATGACGGCCGAACAAGAAGAGGTCGCCCGGTGGATCGAACCCGGGGCGTCGGTCTCCCGGGCCATCGAGCTGCTCGATGCCGATCCCGCACGCCAGCTCGACGGCACCGACGCACTCCGCGCCTGGATGCAGGAGCTCAGCGACCGCGCGGTCGCCGAGCTGGGTCGGGACCAGTTCGACATCCCCGAGCCGGTCCGCCGGCTCGAGTGCCGCATCGCACCGACCAAGGACGGCGGCATCTACTACACGAGCCCCAGCGACGACTTCTCGCGTCCGGGCCGCATGTGGTGGTCCGTGCCCGAGGGGGTCACCCGTTTCGGCACGTGGCGCGAGACGACGACGGTCTTCCACGAGGGGGTCCCCGGCCACCACCTCCAGCTCGGTCAGGCCGTCCACAACCGGGCCACGCTCAACACGTGGCGTCGCCAGCTGGCCGGCACCTCGGGGCACGCCGAGGGCTGGGCCCTGTACGCGGAACGGCTGATGGACGAGCTCGGTTGGCTCGGCGACCCGGGCGACCGGCTGGGCATGCTCGACGGTCAGCGCATGCGTGCCGCGCGTGTGGTGCTCGACATCGGGGTCCACCTCGGCAAGCCGTTCCCCGGCGGTGGCGGGCGGTGGGACGCGACGAATGCCTTCGCCTTCATGTCGGACAACGTCAACATGGACACCGAGTTCGTGCGCTTCGAGGTCGACCGGTACCTCGGCTGGCCGGGGCAGGCGCCGTCGTACAAGGTCGGTCAGCGCATCTGGGAAGACCTCCGTGCCGAACGCGCCCGTCGAGACGGCGCCACCTTCGACATCAAGGCCTTCCACCGCGACGCCCTTCAGCTGGGCGGGGTCGGGCTCGACACGCTCAGGCGGGCACTGCTCGCGTGAGTCGGCGCGACCCGCGACACGCCGTTGCCCACACCTGCGGCGCCGCGCTAAGATTACCGAGCGCTATCTGCGTCGACATTTCCGCACGCCGCGTTCGACACACCCTCCCGAACACCGTTCGAGGGACGAGCACGGCCCGATTCATGCCCGTACTGGAGCACTAACTACATGACAACCGTAACGACCAAGGCACCCAAGCAGGTCGCCATCAACGACATCGGATCCGCTGATGACTTCCTGGCCGCGGTCGAGAAGACCCTGAAGTTCTTCAACGACGGCGACCTCATCGAGGGCACCGTCGTGAAGATCGACCGCGACGAGGTCCTCCTCGACGTCGGCTACAAGACCGAGGGCGTCATCCCCTCGCGCGAACTCTCGATCAAGCACGACGTCGACCCCACCGAGGTCGTCGAGGTCGGCGACACGGTCGAGGCCCTCGTCCTCCAGAAGGAAGACAAAGAAGGCCGTCTGATCCTGTCCAAGAAGCGCGCTCAGTACGAGCGTGCCTGGGGCGACGTGGAGAAGATCAAGGACGCCGACGGCGTCGTCACCGGTACGGTCATCGAGGTCGTCAAGGGTGGCCTCATCGTCGACATCGGCCTCCGTGGCTTCCTCCCCGCATCGCTCATCGAGCTGCGCCGCGTCCGCGACCTCACCCCCTACCTGGGCCAGGAGATCGAGGCCAAGATCCTCGAGCTCGACAAGAACCGCAACAACGTGGTCCTGTCGCGCCGTGCCCTGCTCGAGCAGACGCAGTCCGAGAGCCGCACGACCTTCCTCAACAACCTCCACAAGGGCCAGGTCCGCAAGGGCGTCGTCTCGTCGATCGTCAACTTCGGTGCGTTCGTCGACCTGGGCGGCGTGGACGGCCTCGTGCACGTCTCGGAGCTCAGCTGGAAGCACATCGAGCACGCCAGCGAGGTCGTCGAGGTGGGCCAGGAGGTCACCGTCGAGATCCTCGAGGTCGACCTCGACCGTGAGCGCGTGTCGCTCTCGCTCAAGGCCACCCAGGAAGACCCGTGGCAGGTGTTCGCCCGCACGCACGCGATCGGTCAGGTCGCTCCGGGCAAGGTCACCAAGCTCGTCCCCTTCGGTGCGTTCGTCCGCGTGGCCGACGGCATCGAGGGCCTCGTGCACATCTCCGAGCTGTCGGCGAAGCACGTCGAGCTGGCCGAGCAGGTCGTCGCCGTCGGCGACGAGGTGTTCGTCAAGGTCATCGACATCGACCTCGACCGCCGTCGCATCTCGCTGAGCCTCAAGCAGGCCAACGAGGGCGTCGACCCCGAGGGCACCGAGTTCGACCCGGCGCTCTACGGCATGCTCACCGAGTACGACGACCAGGGCAACTACAAGTACCCCGAGGGCTTCGACCCCGAGACGAACGAGTGGCGCGAGGGCTTCGACTCGCAGCGCGAGAAGTGGGAGCAGGACTACGCTGCCGCCCAGGCGCGCTGGGAAGCCCACAAGAAGCAGGTCGCTGCCTCGCTCGTCGAAGAGACGACGTTCGACGCTCCCACGGGTTCGTCCTTCTCGGCCGAGTCCGCTTCGGGCGCCGGCACCCTCGCCGACGACGAGTCGCTCGCCGCTCTGCGCGAGAAGCTGTCGAACAACAACTGAGTCCCTCCGGTCTCGACCAGAAGGCGGTTCCCCCTCGGGGGAGCCGCCTTCCGGCGTTTCCGGCGTAGTCTCGACGTCGTGTTCGTCTGTGGATTGACCGGTGGCATCGCTGCCGGCAAATCGGTCGTGGCCCGTCGACTCGCCGAACGAGGCGCGGCGCACATCGACGCCGACGCCCTCGCCCGCGAGGTGGTCGAGCCCGGATCCGCCGGACTCGAGGCCGTCGTCGCCCGCTTCGGGTCCGACGTCCTGCAGCCCGACGGTTCCCTCGACCGAGCCGCCCTGGGGGCGATCGTCTTCGCCGATGCCGCTGCACGCCGTGACCTCGAAGGGATCACCCACCCGGCCGTGCACGAGCTCTCGGTCCGGCGCATGTCCGACGCCGTCGCGGACGACGCGGGTCGCGTCGTCGTCTACGACGTGCCCTTGCTCGTCGAATCGCGGGGGACCGACGGCTTCGACGTGGTCGTCGTCGTGCACGCCCCGCGCGAGGTCCGCCTGAGGCGACTCGTCGAGCTCCGCGGGATGGACGACGAGGAGGCGCGGCGTCGCGTGGACGCGCAGGCGGACGACCGGACGCGGCTCGCCGTGGCGGACCTCGTCGTCGACTCCTCCGGTTCGCTCGAGAGCACGCTGGAACAGGCGGACGACCTCTACGACCGTCTGCGTTCGCTGTCAGCGGCGAAGCAGGCGGCCTCCCACGACACGAGTGTCGGTGGTCCCTCCTAAGCTGGAATCCATGGAACCGACCCGCAGTGTGCGCCCGTTCGAAGTCATCAGCGAATTCGAACCCAGTGGCGACCAGCCGGCCGCCATCGCCGAACTGGCGGGGCGCATCAACGCCGGCGAGACCGACGTCGTCCTGCTCGGCGCCACCGGAACGGGCAAGTCGGCGACCACCGCCTGGCTCGTCGAGCAGGTGCAACGGCCCACGCTCGTGCTCGCCCACAACAAGACGCTCGCGGCCCAGTTGGCGAACGAGTTCCGATCGCTCTTCCCGAACAACGCCGTCGAGTACTTCGTCTCGTACTACGACTACTACCAGCCCGAGGCCTACGTCCCGCAGACCGACACCTTCATCGAGAAGGACAGCTCGGTGAACGCCGAGGTCGAGCGGTTGCGGCACTCGACGACGAACTCGCTGCTGAGCCGACGCGACGTCATCGTCGTCTCGACGGTCTCCTGCATCTACGGGCTCGGCACCCCCGAGGGCTACATGGAGGCCATGATCGCCCTCCAGGTCGGCATGCGGATCGATCGCGAGACGCTCATCCGGCGGTTCGTCTCGATGCAGTACCAGCGGAACGACATCGACTTCTCCCGTGGCAACTTCCGCGTGAGGGGAGACACGATCGAGATCATCCCGATGTACGAAGAACTGGCCATCCGCATCGAGATGTTCGGCGACGAGGTGGAGGCGCTGTACGCCCTCCATCCGCTTACGGGCGACGTCGTCAAGACGATGGACGCCGTCTCGGTCTTCCCCGGTTCGCACTACGTCGCGGGCACAGATGTCATGCACCGCGCCATCGGCACCATCAAGGACGAACTCGCCACCCGCCTCGACGAGCTCGACAAGCAGGGAAAGCTCCTCGAGTCCCAGCGCCTGCGCATGCGCACGACCTTCGACCTCGAGATGATGGAACAGATCGGCTTCTGCAACGGCATCGAGAACTACTCCGCGCACATCGACGGTCGGTCGCCCGGCGAGGCACCCCACTGCCTGCTCGACTACTTCCCGGACGACCTGCTCGTGGTGATCGACGAGTCGCACGTCACCGTGCCCCAGATCGGCGCCATGTACGAAGGCGACGCCTCGCGCAAGCGCACCCTCGTCGACCACGGCTTCCGGCTTCCCAGCGCCCTCGACAACAGACCCCTCAAGTTCGAGGAGTTCCTCGACCGGGTCGGCCAGAAGGTCTACCTCTCGGCGACGCCCGGCAAGTACGAGCTGGGCATCACCGACAGCGTCGTCGAGCAGATCATCCGACCCACCGGGCTCATCGATCCCGAGATCGTGGTCAAGCCGTCCGCGGGCCAGATCGACGACCTGCTCGAAGAGATCCGCACACGGGTCGAGATCGATGAACGTGTCCTGGTCACCACCCTGACCAAGAAGATGGCCGAAGAACTCACCGACTTCCTCACCGAGGCCGGAGTGCGAGTCCGCTACCTGCACTCCGACGTCGACACGCTCCGGCGGGTCGAACTGCTCACCGAACTGCGGCAGGGCGTCTACGACGTGCTCGTCGGCATCAACTTGCTCCGTGAGGGCCTCGACCTCCCCGAGGTGTCGCTCGTCGCGATCCTCGACGCCGACAAAGAGGGCTTCCTCCGTTCGTCCACGTCACTCATCCAGACAATCGGCCGTGCGGCACGAAACGTCTCGGGTCAGGTCCACATGTACGCCGACGTGATGACCGACTCGATGAAACAGGCGCTCGAAGAGACCGATCGTCGTCGAGAGAAGCAGGTCGCCTACAACCTCGAGCGAGGCATCGACCCCCAACCGCTCCGCAAGAAGATCGCCGACATCACCGAGGTCCTGGCCCGAGAAGGTGCCGACACCGCACGCCTCCTCGCGGATCGCCAGGGTGGCAAGCGCGCCCCCACGCCGAACCTCCGCCGCGAGGGCAAGGCCGCCAGCGCCGCGAACGGCCTCGAAGCGATCATCGCCGACCTCAACGAGCAGATGCTGCAGGCCTCGGCCGAGCTCAAGTTCGAGTTGGCCGGTCGGCTCCGCGACGAGGTCGCCGACCTGAAGAAAGATCTGCGACAGATGGAGGCGGCCGGTCATGCCCGGTGATCGTCGACGCGTCGTCGTCACGGGTGCGACCGCAGGGCTCGGCTATTACTCCGCCGAGCGGCTCGTCGCGGCCGGTCACCAGGTCGTCCTCGCGGCCCGCGACGCCGAGAGGGCCGTGCGGGCCGCCGATCTCCTCCGCAGCCGCGTGCCCGGGGCGGACGTCGACACGGTCGCCCTCGACCTGGCCGACCTCGCGTCGGTCCGCACGGGTGCATCCGCCATCGCCGCCGGCGGACCGGTCGACGGCCTCCTGGCCAACGCCGGCGTCGTCGGCTCCCGTCGGCGTCAGACGACGACCGACGGGTTCGAGCTCCAGTTCGGCACCAATCATCTCGGCCACTTCGCCCTGGTCTCGCACCTCATGCCGGCCCTCGAGTCGGCAGGGCGGGCTCGAGTCGTGCACCTCGGAAGCATCAGCCATCGGTGGGTGCGACTCGACCTGGACGATCCCATGATGGTCTCGAGCTACTCCGGCGCGGTCGCCTACGCACGTTCCAAGCTCGCGGTCATGACCTTCGGCTTCGACCTCGACCGTCGCCTCCGGGCCGCCGGATCCTCGGTCTCCAGCGTCGTCGCCCACCCGGGGTTCTCGTGGGACTCGCTCAGCGACCCGCGCCCGCCCGTCGTCGAGCCCCGCCGCCCTCCCGCCGTCCTCACCTCGATGATGCACGTCTTCTCCCAGGGCAAGGAGGTCGGAGCAGAGCCTCTCGTCCACGCCCTCGTGGGCGAAGACGTCCACGGCGGGGAATACTGGGGTCCGGCCGGATGGTTCCAGTTGACCGGCGCTCCGGCCCGCGTGCCCGCGAAACGTCACAGCCGTGACGAGTCGGTGGCATCGCGTCTGTGGCAGGTGTCCGCCGGCCTGACGGGCGTCCAACCGACCGTCTCGTCCCCGGCCCCCTGACCCCGCGCCGCCGGCTGCACCTCCCGCGGGCCCGCCCGCCACGACGACGAGTGTCGTCCACATCGACAGAATGGTAAGAGTGTCCATCTCACCTGTAGAAGGTTCCTCCACGCTGAGCGTCCGGGGTGCCCGAGTGCACAACCTGAACAACGTCGACCTCGAGATCCCACGTGACTCGTTGGTCGTCTTCACCGGGTTGTCCGGCTCGGGCAAATCGTCCCTGGCGTTCGACACGATCTTCGCCGAGGGGCAACGTCGGTACGTCGAGTCCCTGTCGGCCTACGCGCGGCAGTTCCTGGGTCAGGTCGACCGTCCCGACGTCGATTTCATCGAGGGCCTGAGCCCGGCCGTCTCCATCGACCAGAAGTCCACGAACCGCAACCCGCGGTCCACGGTCGGCACGATCACCGAGATCTACGACTACATGCGGCTCCTCTGGGCACGCATCGGCGTTCCGCACTGCGCCGTCTGCGGCGAGAAGATCAGCAAGCAGAGCGTGCAGCAGATCGCCGACCAGCTCATGACCCTCGAGTCGGGCGTCCGGTACCAGGTGCTGAGCCCCGTGGTCTCGCAGAAGAAGGGCGAGTTCGTCGACCTGTTCGCCGAGCTCGCGTCCACGGGGTACTCCCGGGCCATCGTCGACGGTGAGCAGATCCAGCTCAGTTCGCCGCCCAAGCTGAAGAAGCAGATCAAGCACGACATCTCGGTCGTGGTCGATCGCCTCGTCGCCTCCGACCAGGCGCTGACCCGACTGACCGACTCGCTCGAGACCGCCCTGCGCCTGACGGACGGCCTGGTCACGATCGACTTCGTCGACACCGACGAGGGCGAGGCCGGCAAGTACCGGACGTTCTCCGAGAAGCTCTCGTGCCCGAACAACCACCCGGTCCAGCTCACCGAGATCGAACCCCGCACGTTCTCGTTCAACGCCCCCTTCGGCGCCTGCCCCGAGTGCTCCGGTCTCGGCACGAAGATGTCGGTCGATTCCGACCTGCTGCTCGGCGACCCCGAGCTCAGCCTCGCCGACGGCGTCATCCTTCCTTGGACCCAATCCGGCAAGGGGCTCTACAACTACTTCCAGAAGCTCCTCGAGGGCCTGGCCGGCGATCTGGGCTTCAGCCTCAAGACGCCCTGGCACGAGCTGCCCGAGAAGGTCCGACAGGCCGTCCTGCAGGGCAACGACTTCGAGGTCACCGTGAAGTGGCGCAACCGCTTCGGCCGAGAGATGACCTACTCGACGGGCTTCGAGGGCGTCATGCCCTACATCGAGCGCAAGTACGCCGAGGCCGAGACCGACACGCAACGCCAGCGCTACGCGTCCTACCTCCGCGAGATCCCGTGCGTCGTCTGCAAGGGCAAGCGGCTCAAGCCCGAGGTCCTCGCCGTCCTGGTCGACGGGCACGACATCGCGAGCGTGTCCGAACTCAGCCTCGCCGACGCGTTCGGGTTCATGAACAGCCTCACCCTCACGACCCGTGAGGCGCGCATCGCGGCCCAGGTGCTGCGTGAGATCCGCGTCAGACTCGAGTTCCTGCTCGAAGTGGGTCTCACGTACCTCTCCCTGGCCCGCGCCGCGGGGTCCCTCTCCGGTGGAGAAGCCCAGCGCATCCGCCTCGCGACCCAGATCGGGTCGGGTCTCACCGGAGTCCTCTACGTCCTCGACGAGCCGAGCATCGGCCTCCACCAGCGTGACAACCGCCGACTCATCGACACGCTGGTCAAACTCAAGAACCTCGGCAACACGTTGATCGTCGTCGAACACGATGAAGACACCATCAAGACGGCCGACTGGGTCGTCGACATCGGCCCGGGTGCCGGCGTCAACGGCGGCACGGTCGTTCACTCGGGCAGTTACGAGGACCTCGTCGCCAACACCGACTCGTACACCGGCGACTACCTCGCCGGGCGGCGCTCCATCGAGACCCCGACCAGCCGTCGCCCCGTCGACAAGAAGCGCATGATCTCGGTCGTGGGCGCCAAGGCCAACAACCTGCGCGACGTCACCGTCGACTTCCCGTTGGGCACCTTCGTCGCGGTGACGGGCGTCAGCGGCTCGGGCAAATCCTCGCTCGTCAACGACATCCTGTACAAGGTCCTGGCCAACCAGCTCAACGGAGCCCGTCAGATCCCCGGCAAGCACACGAGGGTCACGGGCCTCGACGCCCTGGACAAGGTCGTCCACGTCGACCAGGCGCCGATCGGTCGCACCCCGCGCTCGAACCCGGCGACCTACACGGGTGTCTTCGATCGCATCCGCACCCTCTTCGCCGAGACGACCGACGCGAAGGCCCGCGGCTACCTGCCTGGCCGGTTCAGCTTCAACGTCAAGGGCGGCCGCTGCGAGAACTGCGCAGGTGACGGCACGATCAAGATCGAGATGAACTTCCTTCCCGACGTCTACGTCGCCTGCGAGGTGTGCGGTGGTGCGCGGTACAACCGCGACACCCTGGCGGTGCGGTACAAGGGCAAGAACATCTCCGAGGTCCTCGAGATGCCGATCAGCGAGGCCGCCGAGTTCTTCGCCCCCATCTCGGCGATCTCCCGGTTCATGTCGACGCTGGTCGACGTCGGCCTGGGCTACGTGCGACTCGGCCAGAGTGCCACCACGCTGAGCGGGGGCGAAGCCCAGCGCGTCAAGCTCGCGACCGAGCTGCAGAAGCGCTCCAACGGGCGCAGCGTCTACGTGCTCGACGAACCGACGACCGGCCTGCACTTCGAGGACGTCCGCAAGCTCCTCCTCGTGCTGAACGGTCTGGTCGAGAAGGGCAACACCGTCATCACGATCGAACACAACCTCGACGTCATCAAGTCCGCCGACTGGCTGATCGACATGGGCCCGGAAGGAGGTGCGGGTGGCGGCACCGTCATCGCCACCGGAACCCCCGAGCACCTCGCGACCGTGCCCGAGAGCCACACGGGCGTCTTCCTGAAGGAGATCCTCGAGTCGGGTCACACCGTGCCCCGGGTGCAGAAGAAGAAGGCCACGTCGACGCGACGCCGGGAGGCCGTCGAAGCACGATGAGCAACACCGTCTCCTGGCGTCCGAAAGCGGGCGAGATCCCCACCGACCCCGGCGTCTACCGCTGGCGTGACGAGCGGGGGAGGGTGCTGTACGTCGGCAAGGCCAAGAACCTCCGGGCCCGGCTGAGCAACTACTTCGCACCGCTTCCGTCGCTGCACGAACGCACCCGACGAATGGTCCTCACCGCTCGATCCGTCGAATGGACCGTGGTGGGCAGCGACATCGAGGCCCTCCAGCTCGAGTACACGTGGATCAAAGAGTTCGACCCGCCCTTCAACGTCAAGTTCCGCGACGACAAGACCTATCCGTTCATGGCCGTCACCCTGGCCGACGAGGCACCTCGGGTGATGGTCACGCGCAACCCGCGCATCAAGGGGGCCAAGTACTTCGGGCCGTACCCGAAGATCTGGGCCGTCCACGACACCATCGACCTGATGATCAAGGTCTTCCCGATCAGGACCTGTTCCGACAGCAGCTACAAGAAGGCCATGCAGACGGGCAAGCCCTGCTTCCCGGGGCAGATCGGTCGTTGTGGGGGGCCGTGTTCGCACAAGGTGTCGATCGACGAGCACCGGGCGATCGTCGACGAGTTCGTCAAGTTCATGGGCAGCTACGACAAGAGGGTGATCGCCGACCTGCAGCGCTCCATGAAGACGGCCGCCATGGAGCAGCGCTTCGAGGACGCGGCCACGTACCGCGACCAGGTCCAGGCCCTCGAGGCCGTGCTCGACAAGTCGGCGGTCGTCCTCCGCGACAACGTCGATCTCGACCTCTACGCCCTCGCCGAGGACGAGCTGGCGGCCGCCGTCCAGCTCTTCACGGTGAGGGGCGGTCGCATCCGTGGCTCCCGCGGCTGGGTCGTCGACAAAGAGATCGACATCTCGACCGGCGACCTCGTCGAGCAGGTCCTGCAGGGCATCTACACCGCCGGCGCCGAGCTTCCCCGCGAGATCGTCGTGACCGAGACGCCGGACGACAACGACGCCCTCGAGAGCGTGCTCAGCACCCTCCGCGGTCGGGGACGGGTCCAGATCCACACGGCACAGCGCGGCGAGAAGGCCAACCTGATGCAGACGGCGACCCTCAACGCGCAGCAGTCGCTCATGCTCTACAAGACCCGTCGCAGCGCCGACTTCGCCACCCGGTCGACCGCCCTGGCCGACATCCAGGAGGCCCTCGGCATGAGCGACGCGCCCTTGCGCATGGAGTGCTACGACGTGTCCCACCTCTCGGGCACGAACATCGTCGCCTCGATGGTGGTCTTCGAGGACGGCCTGCCGCGGAAGGACCAGTACCGGCGTTTCAACATCCCCCGGTCGACCGACGACACCGAGTCGATCTACCAGACGCTCAGCCGCCGTCTCTCTCGCCTCGACGACGAACTCGCTCCCGTCGAGGAGGTGGGTGAGCAACGCAAACGGTTCGCCTACCGCCCCAACCTCCTCATCGTCGACGGCGGACAACCCCAGGTGGCGGCGGCCCGACGAGCACTCGACGACGCCGGCGTCACGGACATCGCGCTCTGCGGGATCGCGAAACGGCTCGAGGAGATCTGGCTGCCCGACGACGACTTCCCGGTCATCCTCCCTCGCAACAGCGACGCGCTGTTCCTCATCCAACGCATCCGCGACGAGGCCCACCGTTTCGCGATCACGCACCAGCGGCAGCGTCGCAAGCGCGACATCTCGACGCAGCTCGCGGAGATCCCGGGGTTGGGGCCCTCCCGGGTGGCCGTGCTCCTGAAGCACTTCGGCTCGGTCAAGCGTTTGAAGGACGCCGAGGCAGCGGACATCTCGGCCATCCGCGGCATCGGCCCGACGCTCGCCGCCGCAGTCGTCGAGCGGCTGCGCGGGGCCGAGGACGTGGCGGCCGACGACGTGGCGGCCGCCGACGTCGTGCCCCCCACGAGCCCCGCCTAGACTCGATGCACCGCACGCCGACCCGGAGGACACCACCGACATGAGCGACGTCAGCGAACAGCAAGAGGTCCTGATCGTGACGGGGATGTCCGGCGCCGGGCGGTCGACCGTCGGCAACGCCCTGGAGGACCTCGACTGGTACGTGGTCGACAACCTGCCGGCGCAGATGTTGCGACCGCTGCTCGACCTGGCCGAACGTGCGGGGGACTCGCTCCCCAAGATCGCTGCCGTGGTCGACGTCCGCGGGGGACGCCTCTTCAGTGAGGCCCAAGAGGCCGTGCGTACCTTGCGGGCGAGCATGCCCAGCAAGGTGCGGGTGCTGTTCCTCGACGCGACCGACGCGGCGCTGGTCCGGCGTTTCGAGCAGGTCCGGCGACCGCACCCGTTGCAGGGTGACGGCACCTTGCTCGACGGCATCCTCGCCGAGCGTGCGCGCATGGAAGAGCTCCGCGAGACGAGCGACGTGATCATCGACACGTCGGAACTCAACATCCACCAGTTGGCCACGACGATCTCCGAGAAGTTCGCCGAGTCCGACCGCGCCGGGGTCCAGGTGACTGTCCTCAGTTTCGGGTTCAAGTACGGCCTGCCCACCGACGCCGACATGGTGGGCGACGCGAGGTTCCTCCCCAACCCGTTCTGGGTGCCCGCGCTCCGGAAGCAGTCCGGGCTCGACGAGCCGGTCACGTCGTACGTCATGCAGCAGGACGGGGCCCGGGAGTTCGTCGACGCCTTCGCCGCTTCGCTCGTCCCCGTCTTGTCGGGCTATCAGCGTGAGAACAAGAGACACGCTACGATCGCCATTGGCTGCACCGGGGGCAAACATCGATCGGTCACCCTCGTGGGTGAACTGGCGGCGCGTCTGCGTGGACTCCCCGGCGTGGCCGTCAGCGTGAAACACCGCGACCTCGGCCGAGAATGACCCACCGAGGTGCTTCAGCACGCCCGTGTACCGACGACACCTCGACCTGACGAAAAGGAACAACCGGAGTGGCCCAGACTGCCGACGTCAAAGAAGAACTCGCCCGCGTCGAGGTGAGCAGGACGACGATCCGGGCCGCTGAGCTCGCCACCGTCCTCCGTTTCGCCGGGGGACTGCACCTCATCTCCGGTCGGATCGCCGTCGAGGCGGAACTCGATTCCGCGCTCATCGCCCGACGGGTCCGGAAGGACCTGGCCGAGCTGTACGGAGCCAGGAGCGACGTCGCGATGAC
Source organism: Frigoribacterium sp. ME-P-080 (assembly GCF_030209595.1). Lineage (NCBI taxonomy): Bacteria > Bacillati > Actinomycetota > Actinomycetes > Micrococcales > Microbacteriaceae > Frigoribacterium > Frigoribacterium sp. ME-P-080. Next base: position 310,546 of record NZ_JARVRR010000004.1, on the reverse strand, counting down.
GGCTCCTTCCGGCTCACGCCGCACCCCCGGGTTCCTCGTCCGGGTCCACGAGGCCGGTGAGACGCTGGCCCGTCAGACCGGGCTCATGGACGCCCGCCGACGACCCGTCCGTGGCCTGCCGAACCGGCTCACGACCGGCTCGCGCGACGATCTCGCCGCCATTTGGCGAGGGGCGTTCCTCGCGCAGGGCTCGTTGACCGATCCCGGTCGGTCCGCCTCGCTCGAGGTCGTGTGCCCCGGCAACGAGACCGCCATGGCGCTCGTCGGGGCCGCCGGCCGACTGGGCGTCGCGGCGAAGGCCCGAGAGGTCCGCGGAGTGCACCGGGTCATCATCCGCGACGGCGAGGCCATCGGCACCATGCTCAAGGTGATGGGCGCCGAGAAGAGCGTCACCGACTGGGAAGAGATGCGCCAGCGCCGCGAGGTGCGCGCGACGGCGAACCGACTCGTCAACTTCGACGACGCCAACCTGCGACGGTCGGCCCAGGCCGCCGTGGCCGCGTGCGCCCGCGTCGACCGGGCGATGGAACTGCTCGGCGACGACATCCCCGAGCACCTCAAGTACGCGGGCGAGCTGCGACTTGCCCATCGCGACGCCAGCCTGGACGAACTCGGCCACCACGCCGACCCCCCGATGACCAAGGACGCCGTCGCGGGTCGGATCCGTCGCCTGCTCGCCATGGCCGACAAGAAGGCCGGCGACCTGGGGTTGCCGGGTACGGACGCCAACCTGCCGCACGACCTCGACCTCGACTGAGGGGCGGCGGAGGGTTCTCACGACGTCACCGGAGGACGAAGTCCGGAGGGCTGCTGCTACTGTCGTAAGCGGTGTCCGACCCGAGGTCATCGAGAGTTCGGGCGTCGCCACGGGCCTGGTCGCCCACACCCTCCACGCGTCCCCACGACGCCTGATCATCAGGAGTTTCATTGACCGTCAAGATCGGCATCAACGGCTTCGGTCGCATCGGCCGTAACTACTTCCGCGCGGCGCTCGCCAAGGGAACCGACATCGAGATCGTCGCCGTCAACGACCTGACCGACAACGCCGCCCTCGCGCACCTCCTCAAGTTCGACTCGATCACGGGACGTCTCGACGCGACCGTCGAGCTGGACGGCGACTCGATCGTCGTCGACGGCAAGCCGATCAAGGTCCTGGCCGAGCGCGACCCCGCCAACCTGCCCTGGGGCGAGCTGGGCGTCGACATCGTCGTCGAGTCGACCGGTTTCTTCACGAAGGCCGAGGACGCACGCAAGCACATCACCGCCGGCGCGAAGAAGGTCCTCATCTCGGCTCCGGCCACCGGTGACGACGCCACCATCGTGCTGGGTGTGAACGAGGGCATCTACGACCCCGCCAACCACCACATCATCTCGAACGCGTCCTGCACGACGAACAGCCTGGCCCCCCTGATGAAGGTGTTCCTGGACAACTTCGGCGTCGAACGCGGTCTCATGACGACGGTCCACGCGTACACGGCCGACCAGAACCTGCAGGACGGTCCGCACAAGGACCCCCGCCGTGCCCGTGCCGCCGCGCTCAACATCGTCCCGACGTCGACCGGCGCCGCCAAGGCCATCGGCCTCGTGATCCCCGAGCTCGCCGGCAAGCTCGACGGTTACGCCCTGCGAGTGCCCGTGCCCACCGGCTCGATCACCGACGTGACCCTCGAGACCAGCACGCCGGTGACGGTCGAGCAGATCAACGCCGCCTACAAGGCCGCCGCCGAGGGTGAGCTCAAGGGCATCCTGGCCTACTCCGAAGACCCTCTGGTGTCGACCGACATCACGACCGACCCGCACTCGTCGATCTACGACTCGGGCCTGACCAAGGTCATCGGCAACCTCGTCAAGATCACCTCGTGGTACGACAACGAGTGGGGCTACTCGAACCGTCTCGTCGACCTGACGAAGTACGTGGCCGACCGCCTCTAGTCCGACCTCGGTGCCCCGGCCCTCACGGGCCGGGGCACCGTCCTCCGAACCCGAAACGAACCCATGAGCCTGCGCACCCTCTATTCCCTCGGTCCCCTGTCGGGCAGACGCGTCATCGTCAGATGCGACCTCAACGTCCCTCTGAAGGACGGCGAGATCACCGACGACGGACGCATCCGTGCCTCCCTCGAGACCCTCGACCTGCTGATCAACCAGGGGGCCAGGGTCGTCGTCATCTCGCACCTCGGCCGCCCTGACGGCGAGGCCAAGCCCGAGTACAGCCTCCGACCGGTCGCCCAACGCCTCAGCGAACTCCTCGGGAAGAGCGTCGGCTTCGCCGCGCACACCGTGGGTGACGAGACCGCCGCAGCAGTGGACGACCTCACCGACGGCCAGATCGTCGTCCTCGAGAACCTCCGCTTCAACGCTGCCGAGACGTCGAAGGACGAGTCCGAGCGTCGGGAGTTCGCCGCACGCCTGGCCGAGCTCGGTGATGTCTTCGTCTCCGACGGCTTCGGGGTCGTGCACCGCAAGCAGGCGAGTGTGTACGAATTGCCCGCGCTCCTCCCGAGTGCGGCCGGGACGCTCATCTCGCGCGAACTCGAGGTCCTCGACAAGCTGACCGAGAACCCCACGCGCCCCTACAGCGTCGTCCTCGGCGGCTCGAAGGTCTCCGACAAGCTCGGCGTCATCGAGCACCTCCTTCCCCGGGTCGACAACCTGCTCATCGGTGGAGGGATGCTCTTCACGTTCCTCGCCGCCCAGGGACTCCCCGTCGGCAAGAGCCTGCTCGAGAAGGACCAGCTCGACCGGGTCCGCGGCTACGTCGACGAGGCCGCGCGCCGGGGCGTCAACCTCGTGCTCCCCGTCGACGTGGTGGTCGCCTCGTCCTTCAGCGCCGACGCCGAGCACACGGTGGTCGCCTCGGACGGCATCGAATCCTCTACTCTGGGCTCCGAGGCCCTGGGCCTGGACATCGGCCCCGAGACGGCCGCGCGCTTCGCGGAGACCGTCCAGACGTCGTCCACGGTCTTCTGGAACGGTCCGATGGGAGTCTTCGAGTTCCCCGCCTTCGCACACGGCACCCAGAAGGTCGCCGACGCGTTGACCCGGGTCTCCGGTCTCGGGGTCGTGGGCGGCGGCGACTCGGCCGCGGCCGTTCGTGCCCTGGGGTTCTCCGACGACCAGTTCGGCCACATCTCCACCGGCGGTGGAGCCAGCCTCGAGTTCCTCGAGGGCAAACGACTCCCCGGACTGGAGGTCCTCGGATGGTGACCACACGCACGCCCCTCATCGCCGGCAACTGGAAGATGAACCTCGATCACCTGCAGGCGATCGCGTTCGTCCAGAAGCTCGCATGGTCGCTCAAGGACGCCAAGCACGACTTCGACGCGGTCGAGACCGCGGTGTTCCCGCCGTTCACCGACCTCCGAAGCGTGCAGACGCTGCTCGACGCCGACAAGCTCGAGTTGGCTCTCGGTGCCCAAGACCTGTCCGCTCACGACTCGGGTGCCTACACGGGCGAGATCTCGGGGCAGTTCCTCGCCAAGCTCGACGTGCGCTACGTCCTGGTCGGTCACTCGGAGCGTCGGACGCTCCACGCCGAGGACGACGAGGTCGTGGCGACGAAGGTCGCCGCCGCGCACCGCTCGGGCCTCGTCCCCGTCGTCTGCGTCGGTGAGACGGCCGACGATCTCGAGCAGCACGGCCCCAGCGCGGTGCCGGTCGCCCAGCTCCGCGCGGCGCTCGCCCAGGTGCCGACCTCCGCCGAGATCGTCGTGGCTTACGAGCCCGTCTGGGCCATCGGTTCCGGGCAGGCTGCCACGGCCGAGCAGGCCGAGCAGGTCTGCGCGGCCCTGCGGGCGGCCCTGGTCGAGATCGTCGGTCCGGACGCCGCGGCCACCACCCGCGTCCTCTACGGCGGCTCGGTCAAGTCCACGAACATCGCATCGTTCATGCGAGAGCCCAACGTCGACGGAGCCCTCGTCGGTGGGGCGAGCCTCGACGTGTCCGAGTTCGCCAACATCGTCCGCTTCCAGGCGCACGTCGGCGTCTGACGGGCCGGGTGCGTCGCCCGTCGGCGCCCCTCCGACTCGGCCTGCCGGGGCGACGGCCTCTCGCGGTTATACTGTTCAGCGGTCTCACCGCATCGAAAGGTCCTACGTGGAAATTCTCCAGGTCATCCTGCAGGTGTTGCTCGGCATCACGAGCCTCCTGTTGACCCTCCTCATCCTGCTCCACCGCGGCCGTGGTGGCGGTCTCTCCGACATGTTCGGCGGTGGCGTCACGAGCAACCTCGGGGCGTCCGGCGTCGCCGAGCGCAACCTCAACCGCATCACGGTCTTCCTGGGTCTCGTCTGGATCACCTGCATCGTGGTCCTGGGCCTCATCACCAAGTTCGCGGCGGTCAGCTGATGGCCTCTGGCGGTAGCGCAATTCGCGGCTCGCGCGTCGGCGCAGGTCCCATGGGTGAGCAAGATCGCGGCTTCCACGCCGAGCGGATCACCATCTCGTACTGGGATGCCCTCGGCAACGAGGTCGTCCGTCACTTCGCGGCCAACGTGCCCGACGAAGAGATCCCCGAGACCGTCGACTCACCCTCGAGTGGATTGCCGGCAGGGCGCGACAAGGCGAACCCGCCGACGGTCGCGAAGCTCGAGCCGTACAAGACGCACCTCGCGTACGTCAAAGAGCGACGGACCGAAGAAGAAGCCGAGCAGTTGCTCGAAGAGGCTCTTCAGCAGCTGCGAGTCCGACGCGGCAAGGCCTGACCCAGCCGATCGCGCCTCCCGGTGTCTCCACACCAATCATGAAGAAGGGCCCCGCAGCCGTGAGCTGCGGGGCCCTTCGTCATGCCGGCGTCGGTGCGCCCGCGGCGGGACTCAGTAGGTGGAGGCGATCAAGTTCTCGGGGACCTCAGCCGCCGCGTCCTGGTCGACGAAGAAGACCGTCCGCTTGCGTCCCTTGACCCCTGCCACCGGCACCTGGTCTGCGCCGGCACCCGCCAGGGCGAGCCCCAGCGACGAAGCCTTCTCGGCTCCGGCGAGGATCATCCAGACGCGCTGGGAGTTGTTGATGACCGGCAGGCTCAACGTGAGGCGTACGGGCGGGGGCTTGGGGGAGTCGTCGATCGTGAGCACGGTCGGCTCGAGCTGACGGATCTGTGCCTTGTCCGGGAACAACGAGGCGACGTGACCGTCGGGACCGACCCCGAGGAGCGTGATGTCGAAGCGGGGGGCCGCGTCGTCGGCCTGTGCGTGCTGCAGCAACTCGTTCCGGTAAGCGTCGGCGGCCGCCTCGACGTCGTCGAAGTCGCCGACCGCACCGAATCGGTGGACGTTCTCGGGCAGCAACCCGATGTGGTCGAGCAGGTCGATGCCGGCCTGGGTGTCGTTTCGGTCCGCGTCCCCTGCGGGGACCCAGCGCTCGTCGGCCCACCAGATCGAGACCTTCGACCAGTCGACGCTGTCACGAGCCGGCGACGCGTTGATGGCCGCCAGCACGAGCGTGCTCACCGAGCCGCCGCTGACGACGACCGACGCGTAGTTCTGCTCTTCGAGCACGTCGATGATCTTGGTGATGAAGCGGGCGGCCACGGAGGCACCCAGCGATTCTTTGTCGGGGTGGACCAGCACCCGGCGTTCGTTCGTCACGGTTCTCTATCTGCTCTAGTTGCTCTGGACGGGTTCGCTCAGTTGGCCGACCCCGTGTCTCACGACGTTCCCGAACAGGTCGTCGGGGTCGAGTCTACGGAGTTCCTCGGCCAGGCAGTCGCGCAGCGAGCGGCGTGGCAGCGCGAGGTCGTGCGTGGGTTGACCCGGTTGGGTGAGCGTCGCCACGTCGTCCAGGGAGCGTTCGAGGACGATGGCCCCGGAGGCGCGGACCAGTTGGACACCGTGGATGCCGCTCGATCCCGTCGCCCGGGTCGTCAGCTCACCGTCGACGGGTACCTGGAGCTGCAGACGCAACCAGGCGGCCAGGAGCAACGTCGACGGAGAATCGGGTGCGCCGGAGACAGCGACCTCGGTGACGGATTCGTAAGGCGGCTGGTCGAGCACGGCAGCCAGTTGCGCCCGCCAGAGGGTGAGCCGGGTCCAGGCGAAGTCGGTGTCGCCGGGAGCGTAGCTCCGGGCGAGGTCGATGATCGACTGGCGTGGATTGGACTGGCTCGCCGCGTCCGTGATCCGCCGTTGCGCGATGCGCCCCAGGGGAGACTCGGAGACGACGGCGGGAGCGGTCTTCGGCCACCAGGCGACGACGGGAGCGTCGGGCAGCAGGAGCCCGGTCACGAGCCCCTCCTCGTCGCTCGCGGTCTCTCCGTAGGCCCGGAGCAGGATGACCTCGCTGGCACCGGCGTCGCCGCCGACCCGGATCTGCGCGTCCAGTCGCCCGTCGACCTCGTCGAGATCGAGGTCGGTCGACGTGGAGACGACGATGACCCTCATGGGGTGCTCTCGCGAGGCGTCGTTCGCGGCCTCGATGGCTTCCTCCTCGTCACCGAGACGGGTGGAGATGATCAGGGTGAGGACTCGGCCCAGCGCGACCGCGCCTCCTTCTTCCCTGATCTTGACCAGCGTCTTCTGGACGCGGCTGATGGTGCTGTCGGGCAGGTCGACGATCACGGACGCCTCCAGGTACGGCCGTCACGGGCCATGAGTTCGTCGGCAGAGGCGGGTCCCCACGTGCCGGGTCGGTACTGTTCGGGCTGACCCTGAGTCGCCCAGAACTCCTCGATCGGGTCGAGGATCTTCCAGGAGAGCTCGACCTCCTCGTGCCGGGGGAACAGGGGCGGGTCGCCCAGGAGAACGTCGAGGATGAGACGCTCGTAGGCCTCCGGGCTCGCCTCGGTGAAGGCGTGCCCGTATCCGAAGTCCATCGTGACGTCACGGACCTGCGTGCCGATCCCGGGCACCTTGGACCCGAAGCGCAGGGTCACTCCCTCGTCGGGCTGGACCCGGATCACGAGGGCGTTCTGCCCCAGCGACGTCTGCGTGCCGAAGATGTTCTCGGGCACCTGCTTGAAGACGACGGCGATCTCGGTCACGCGACGGCCGAGACGCTTTCCGGCCCGGAGGTAGAAGGGGACTCCCGCCCACCGCCGGGTCGCGATCTCGAGCTTGATGGCGGCGAACGTCTCCGTCGTGCTCTCGGGATTCATGCCTTCTTCGTCCAGGAAGCCGAGCACCTTCTCTCCGCCCTGCCACCCCCCGGCGTACTGACCCCGCGCGGTTCCCGCGGCGAGGTCGGTGGGGAGGCGGACGGCCGAGAGGATCTTCTCCTTCTCGGCCCTGAGGTCGCGGGCGGCGAAGGTGACCGGCTCTTCCATCGCCGTCAGGGCGAGGAGCTGGAGGAGGTGGTTCTGGATGACGTCACGAGCGGCGCCGATGCCGTCGTAGTAACCGGCGCGGCCGCCGACGCCGATGTCCTCGGCCATGGTGATCTGCACGTGGTCGACGTAGTTGGAGTTCCAGAGGGGTTCGTACATCTGGTTGGCGAACCGCAGCGTGAGGAGGTTCTGCACCGTCTCTTTGCCGAGGTAGTGGTCGATTCGGAACACGCTGTCGGGCTCGAAGACGGTCTCGACGACGGCGTTGAGCTCGCGGGCCGTGGTGAGGTCGCTGCCGAAGGGCTTCTCGATGACGACGCGTCTCCACGCACCGTCCTTCTCCTCGGCGAGGCCGGAGTTGCGCAGCTGCTCGGTGACCATGGGGAACGCCTTGGGCGGGATCGAGAGGTAGAAGGCGTGGTTGCCCATCGTGCCGCGCTCACGGTCGAGCTCTTCGATGGTGTCCTTGAGTCGAGCGAACGCGTCGGCGTCGTCGAAGACCCCCTGGACGAAACGGAAGCCTTCTTTGAGTTGACGCCAGACGTCTTCGTCGAACGGCGTGCGAGCGTGCTCCTTGACGGCCTGGTACACGACCTGTTCGAAGTCCTGGCCCTCGAATTCACGACGGGCGAAGCCGACGAGCGCGAACCCGGGGGGCAACAGACCACGGTTGGCCAGGTCGTACACGGCAGGCATGAGCTTCTTGCGGGAGAGATCACCCGTCACACCGAAGATGATGAGACCGCTGGGCCCCGCGATGCGGTTGAGACGTCGGTCGGAGGGCAACCGGAGCGGGTTGGACTCCGGCGTGATCGGCACCGGTGACATGATGTTCCGTTCTGTGGTTCGAAGGTGTTCCGGTCGGGACGGGCGGAGACGGCCGGGAACACCGGTGGCAAGGCGAAAGGGCCGGCGCCCCTGGGGACGCCGGCCCATTCGGCTCAGCGGAGTGCGGCGGTGATGACCGGCAGCGCGGCCGCCACGTCGGTCACCGTCAGCGTGAGCACGGGACGACCGTGCTCGGCCAGGACCTTGGCGTCACCGGCGGCCTGGGCCTGCACGAGCTGCCCGAACGTGAACGGGCTGTCCGGGATCTCGAGGTCGGTCGCGGGGACCTGCGTGATCTGCAGGAACACCCCGTTGGCCGGCCCACCCTTGTGGTATTGACCCGTCGAGTGCAAGAAGCGCGGACCCCATCCGAAGGTGACGGGACGCTGCGTGCGCATCGCGAGGAGGTCGCGGACCTCTTCGAGCTGCGGGTTCGCCACGCGGTCGACGTAGGCCTGGATCGAGACGTAGCCGTCATCGCTCAGGTGCGAGAGGAGCGCGGCCACGGCGGACTCGAGAGAGTCGCCCAGCTCGATTCCCCCGACCTCGCGGACCTCGACACCCTCGGCCGTGAAGGCCGGGGGAGTGGGCTCGGGACGGTCGTCGAGCAACGCCCGCGTCGCGACCTTGGCCGACTCGACGTCGGGCTGGTCGAACGGGTTGATGTCGAGCAGACGCCCGGCCACGGCGACGGCGTACTCCCAGACCATGATCTGGCCACCGAGCGAACCCGAGATCTCGACCTCGCCGGGCGCGACCTCACGGGTCTCGTCGGCGTTCGCCACGAGACGGACGACCTGCACGTCGTGCAGCCCCGCCGTGATCTCGGGGGCGGAGGTGCCGATGACGACGGGGAGCAGGCCGCGACCCTGCTTGCCGGTCGACTCGGCGATGAGCTGTTCGGCCCAGTCCGGGAACCCCACGATGTGGGTGCCGTCGGCGACGATGGCGATCTTGTCGCGCAGGGGCGAGGTGCCTGCCAGGACGGCACCCAACACGAGACCCGGGTTGTCGGCGCGGTCCTGGGCCAGCTCGACCGTGACGGCGTCGGCCTCGGCGAGCAGCTCGCGGATGTCGGCGCCGGCCAGGCCGGACGGCACGAGGCCGAACGCCGACAGGGCCGAGTAGCGCCCGCCGATGTTGGGGTCGGCGTTGAAGACGCGGTAACCGGCCTCACGGGCCTGCCCGTCGAGGGGCGATCCGGGATCGGTGACCACGACGATGCGCTCGACGGGGTCGATGCCGGCGTCGGTGAACGCCTTCTCGAAGGTCTTGCGCTGGCTGGCGGTCTCGACGGTGGAACCCGACTTCGACGAGACCACGAGCACGGTGCGCTCGAGACGGTCGGCGAGGGCCGTGAGGACCTGACCGGGCTCCGTGGCGTCGAGCACGGTGAGCTCGACGCCGTAGGTGCGGGTGATGACCTCGGGCGCGAGCGACGATCCACCCATGCCCGCGAGGACGACGTGGTCGACACCCTTGGCGGCGAGCTCGTCCCGGAGCGAGTCGATCTCGTCGAGCAGCGGAGTCGAGACCACGACGGCCTCGGTCCAGCCGAGACGCTTGGCGGACTCGTCCTCGGCGTCAGGGCCCCACAGGGTGGGGTTCTGAGCCGTAATGCCCGAGGCGACGAGGTCACTCACGAGCTGCGGGACGACCGTCTCGACCGCCTGTGCGGCGTCGCCGCTGGCAGCGATGGTGATGGTCACTTGGACTCCCCGGCGGGCTTGGCGGCCTCGAGGGCAGCGGTGACCGTGTCGAGCAGTTCGTTCCACGAGACGACGAACTTCTCGACGCCCTCTTTCTCGAGGGCCTCGGTCACGTCGTCGTACGAGACGCCCTGCGCCGCGATCGCGTCCATGGTCTCGTTGGCCGAGGCGTAGGAGGCGCTGATCGTGTCGCCACGGACGTCACCGTGGTCGAAGGTCGCCTCGAGCGTCTTCTCGGGCATCGTGTTGACGACGTCCTGGGCGACGAGCTCGACCACGTACGTGGTGTCGAGGACGGCGGGGTCCTTGACACCGGTGGAAGCCCAGAGGGGACGCTGCTTGTTGGCACCGGCGGCGAGGAGGCCCTTGGCCCGCTCGGTGTCGAAGGCCTGCTGGTAGACCTCGTAGGCGAGCTGGGCGTTGGCCACGCCGGCCTTGCCCTTCAGGGCCTTGGCCTCGTCGGTCCCGACCGCGTCGAGACGCTTGTCGATCTCGGTGTCGACGCGCGACACGAAGAACGAGGCGACGGAGTGGATCTCGGTGATGTCGATGCCGGCGGCCTTGGCCTGCTCGAGACCCGTGAGGTACGCGTTGATGACGGCGCGGTAGCGCTCGAGGCTGAAGATCAGGGTCACGTTGACGCTGATGCCCTGGGCGATGACGGCGGTGATGGCCTCGAGGCCCTCGACGGTCGCGGGGATCTTGATCAGGGCGTTGGGGCGACCGACCTTGGCGGCGAGCTTGACCGCCTGGTCGATGGTGCCCTGCGCGTCGTGCGCGAGACCGGGCTCGACCTCGATCGACACGCGGCCGTCGAAGCCGTCCGTCGTGTCGTAGAGCTCGCGGAAGATGTCGCAGGCGCGGGTGACGTCGTCGGTCGTGATCTCGAAGACGGCGTCCGTGACGCTGACACCGGTCTTCGCGAGCAGGGCGACCTGGTCGTCGTAGGCCTCGCCCTTGGCGAGAGCCGACGCGAAGATCGTGGGGTTGGTGGTGACGCCGACGACGTTGCGCTCGGCGATCAGCTTCTGGAGGCCGCCCGCGTTGATGCGCTCACGCGAGAGGTCGTCGAGCCAGATGCTGACGCCTGCGGCGGACAGCTGTGCGGTGTTGGAATCGGTCATGGTGTTCTTCTCTTTCCTTCGTCGTCGCTCAGAGAGCGGCGATCGAGTCCTTGGCGGCGGCGACGGCGGCTTCGGTCGTCATGCCGAACTGCTTGAACAGCGTCTTGTAGTCGGCCGAAGCACCGAAGTGCTCGATCGACACGCTGCGACCGGCGTCACCGACGATGCCGCGCCACGGCATGGCCACACCGGCCTCGATCGAGACGCGGGCCTTGACGGCGGCCGGGAGGACCGCCTCCTTGTACTCGTCGCTCTGCTCGTCGAACCACTCGATGCTCGGTGCCGAGACGACGCGGGCGTTGATGCCCTCGCCGCGCAGGACCTCACGGGCGTCGACGGCGATCTGCACCTCGGAACCCGTGGCGACGAAGATCACGTCGGGCGTTCCGCCCGGTGCCTCGGCCAGGACGTAGGCGCCCTTCGCCACGTTCTTCGCCGACGCGAAGGTGTCACCCTCGGCGTCACCGGTGCCGCGCTCGAAGACGGGCAGGTTCTGACGGCTGAGCGCGATGCCGGCGGGGCCGTGGTGGCGCTCGAGGATCGTCGCCCAGGCCCAGGCCGTCTCGTTGGCGTCGGCGGGACGCACGACGTCGAGGTCGGGGATCGCGCGGAGCGACGCGAGCTGCTCGATCGGCTGGTGCGTCGGACCGTCCTCGCCCAGGGCCACGGAGTCGTGGGTCCAGACGTAGATCGCCGGGGACTTCATCAGTGCCGCGAGGCGGACCGCCGGGCGCATGTAGTCGCTGAAGATCAGGAACGTGCCACCGAACGGGCGCGTGTTGCCGTGCAGCGTGATGCCGTTGAGGATGGCGCCCATCGCGTGCTCGCGGATGCCGAAGTGCAGAACGCGACCGTAGGGGTCTCCGCTCCATTCGTCGGTCGACCACTCGGTGGGGACGAACGACTTCGAGCCCGTGATCGTCGTCAGGTTCGACTCGGCCAGGTCGGCCGACCCGCCCCAGAGCTCGGGGACCACGCCGGCGAGGGCGTTGATGACCTTGCCGGAGGCGGCGCGGGTGGAGACGTCCTTGCCGGCCTCGAAGACGGGGAGCGCTTCTTCGACGCCCTCGGGCAGCTCGTTCGCGAGGATGCGGTCGAGCATGACCTTCTTGTCGGGGTTGGCCGACGCCCAGGCGGCGAGCTTCTCGTCCCACTCGGCGTGCTGGGCCTGACCGCGCTCGACGGCCTTGCGGGTGTGCTCGAGGACGGCGGGGTCGACGTCGAAGGACTTCTCGGGGTCGAACCCGAGGACCGACTTGAGGCCGGCGACCTCGTCGGCGCCGAGGGCCGAACCGTGGATCTTGCCGGAGTTCTGCTTCTTGGGCGAGGGCCAGCCGATGATCGTCTTGAGGATGATCAGGGAGGGCTTGTCGGTGACGGCCTTGGCCTTCTCGATGGCGTCGTGCAGCTCGGCGACGTCCTCGACGTACTCGCCGGTCTTCTTCCAGTCGACGACCTGGACGTCCCAGTCGTAGGACTCGAAGCGCTTGTGGACGTCCTCGGTGAAGGCGATGTTGGTGTCGTCCTCGATCGAGATCTGGTTCGAGTCGTAGATGGCGACGAGGTTGCCGAGCTTCTGGTGCCCGGCCAGCGACGCGGCCTCGCTCGTGACGCCCTCTTGCATGTCGCCGTCACCGGCGATGACGTACACGAAGTGGTCGAAGGGGCTCGTGCCGGGGGCGGCGTCGGGGTCGAACAGGCCGCGCTCGAAACGGGCGGCGTAGGCGAAGCCCACCGAGCTGGCGAAGCCCTGGCCCAGCGGACCGGTGGTGATCTCGATGCCGTCCGTGTGGCCGTACTCGGGGTGGCCGGGGGTCTTCGAGCCCCAGGTGCGCAGGGCCTCGAGGTCGTCGAGCTCGAGACCGTAGCCGCCCAGGTAGAACTGGATGTACTGCGTCAGCGAGCTGTGGCCGACGGACAGGATGAACCGGTCGCGACCGATCCAGGTGCTGTCGCTCGGGTCACGACGCATGACCTTCTGGAAGAGCAGGTACGCGGCGGGCGCCAGGCTCATCGCGGTGCCGGGGTGACCGTTGCCGACCTTCTCGACCGCGTCGGCCGCGAGGACGCGGACCGTGTCTACTGCTTTGTTGTCAATGGATTCCCATTGCAGATCTGCCACTGGAAGTTGACCCTTCTTGATGCGAACTGCGCGGGGTCGATTCGCTCCCGCGCTGACGTGCGCCTGCCGAGACGTCGTCGGCTGGGTCGCACACACGCCGGGGCGGAGATCGGGACGGTTCGTCCGGTGATTCGGGACCGAGAGGGCGTACGACTGGCAAGCACCTGTAAGTATAGGGACGAACCCCCTTCGCCCGTCCGCATCGGCCGAGGGTTCGCCGTCAGCGTCGACGTTCATCGCCTAGACTCCTTGGGCAAACCGTTCGTCTCGTTAGAGGACTCATGACCGCAGCCGTTGACATCCGCCCCGACACGTCACCCCGGGGCTTCCGTCGCAAGGCTCGGGCGTACGTCGCCCTCACGAAGCCCCGCGTGATGGAGCTCCTGCTCGTCACCACGGCGCCGACGATGTTCCTGGCCCAGGGGGGCATCCCCAACCTGTGGCTCGTCGCCGCGACGCTGATCGGTGGGGCGCTGAGCGCCGGCTCGGCCTCGGCCTTCAACTGCTACATCGACCGCGACATCGACCGCATCATGAAGCGGACGCAGGGTCGACCGCTCGTGACCGGCGAGGTCAGCGACCGCGAGGCGTTGATCTTCTCGTACGTGGTCGGCGTCGCGTCGATCGTCTGGCTCGGCCTGACGGTCAACCTGCTCTCGGCGGCGCTGTCGCTCGGGGCGATCCTCTTCTACGTCGTCGTGTACACGCTCTGGCTGAAGCGCCGCACGCCGCAGAACATCGTGTGGGGCGGCATCGCCGGGTGCATGCCGGTGCTCATCGGCTGGGCCGCCGTCACGAACGACCTGTCCTGGTCGGCCGTCATTCTCTTCATGGTCATCTTCCTCTGGACGCCGCCGCACTACTGGCCACTGTCGATGAAGTACCGCGACGACTACGCCGCGGCCGACGTCCCCATGCTCGCCGTGGTGCGCGGCCGGTCGATCGTCGGCCTGCAGGTGATCCTCTACGCCTGGGCCACCGTGGTCTGCTCCCTGATCCTCGTCCCCGTCGCCGGCATGGGCGTGCTCTACACCGTCGTGGCACTCGCGAGCGGGGCCTGGTTCGTCTGGGAGTCGCATCGGCTCTACAGCCGGGCCATCCAGCACGTCGCCGAGGTCCGTCCGATGCGCGTCTTCCACAGCTCCATCACGTACCTCACGCTCCTGTTCGTCGCCGTCGGGGTCGACCCCCTGCTGCCGTTCTGATCCCGTGAGGCCGTCCGACTGGACCGTCCGTCCGGCGCGCCCGGACGACCTCGAACAGCTGACCGCTCTCAAGCTCGTGGTGCTGCGACCCGAGTTCGAGAGGCTCGGCATCTGGAACCCGGCCCGCCACCGGGCTCGATTCGTCCGCGAGTACGTGGCCGACGAGACACGAGTCGTCGAAGGCGACCAGCGCCTCCTCGGCTGCATCGCGCTTCACCCGGACGGCGACACGACCTGGCTCCGTCACTTCTACCTGGTCGAGGAGGCGCGGGGTCACGGGATCGGGACGACCCTCCTCTCGCAGGCGATCGACTCGGTCACCACGGGGTCGGTCACCCTCGACGTGCTCACGGGAAGCCGAGCCGTGTCGCTCTACGAGCGGACGGGCTTCGTCGTCGTCGAGCAGGACGACGTCGACACCGTCATGCGCCGGGGCTAGACCCCCGGTCGCCCGGGTCAGACGCGGGCGGCGGCCGCCTCGACGATCGGCTCGACCTCGTCGGGAGCCTGGTCGTTGCGCAGCGACAGCACCACGGCGGTCGTCGCGGCCACCAGCAGCGCGGCCAGGACCATGTGACTCCCCACGAGCAGGGGCGGCAGTCCGGAGCGCGCCTGGGTGATGCCGACGGCGATCTGGACGAGTTCGACGCCCAGCAGGGCCACGGGGAACCGACGGGGGAGGCCCGCCTGGAGGGTCCAGGCGAGGACCGCCAGGGTGAGAGCGAGGGTCGCGTAGGCCGGCCAGCTGTGGACGTGGTCCATGATCGCCGGGTCGAGGCCGTTGCGGGGGGTCGCCGCATCGCCGGCGTGCGGGCCGGAGCCGGTCGTCAGGACGCCGACGATCACGGTGACGCCGACCACGGCGGCCGTCACGTGGACGAGTCGCGCATAACCACGCGGAGTGGCGGCGTGGTGCCCACGGGGCCCGCGGTACACGCGCCAGAGCAGGGTGGTGGTGAGGGCGACGAGGACGATCGAGACGACGAAGTGTGCCCCGACGATGTACGGGTTCAGACCGGTGAGGACGGTGATCCCCCCGAGCACGGCCTGGAAGGGGATGCTCAGGCCCTGGACGAGGGTGAGCCAGAAGAAGTCGCGGCGGACCTTCCGCATCCGCAGCACGAAGAGGAAGGCGAGGATGACGACGAGCGTGAGCACGAAGGTCAGGAGGCGGTTGCCGAACTCGATGACCCCGTGGATGCCCATCTCGGGCGTGCTGACGAAGGAGTCGGCGGTGCAGCGTGGCCAGGTGGGGCAGCCGAGCCCCGATCCCGTGAGCCGCACCGCACCTCCCGTGCCGATCAGCAGCACCTGGCAGACGAACGACGCCCACGCGACGAAACGGACCCGGCGATCGACGGTCGTGGGGAGCCACGACCAGGCTCGGGTCAGGACTCCGGTGGCGCCCACCTGTGCGTTGCTCACGACTTGCTGCCTTTCGTCACTTTCGGCGGTCGGCCCTGTAGAATCAACGGGTTCAGGAACACGACCCGGCAGGGTGTCGACGGAGACATCCGAAGGACGTGAGATCCGCAGAAGCGGGACGCGGCCTTCATCAACAGTCTAAGCAACGCCACCTGACGTCTCGATCATGTCGAGCGTCGGCGGACGGAGCGGCGGCAGCCGACGTGTTCGACTCGCAGGGCGAGCAGCTGGGCCGCTCCACCACCCGGGGAATGCCGTTCGGCCGACCCGTGTTCGGTCCGGCAGAGAAAGAGGTAGTCATGTCAGACGTGTTGATCGATCGACCCGAGCTCGAGAGCCTGGGGCAGTACGAGTTCGGCTGGTCCGACTCCGACACCGCGGGCGCCTCGGCGCGCCGTGGGGTGTCACCCGAGGTCGTCACCGACATCTCGAACTTGAAGAGCGAACCCGAGTGGATGCTCAAGAACAGGCTCAAGGGCCTGACGCTCTTCGAGCGCAAGCCCATGCCGACGTGGGGTGCCGACCTGTCGGGCATCGACTTCGACAACATCAAGTACTTCGTCCGGTCGACCGAGAAGCAGGCGACGACCTGGGACGAGCTGCCCGACGACATCAAGAACACCTACGAGAAGCTCGGCATCCCCGAGGCCGAGCGCAACCGCCTCGTCGCCGGCGTCGCCGCCCAGTACGAGTCCGAGGTGGTCTACCACCAGATCCGTGAGGACCTCGAGCAGCAGGGTGTCATCTTCATGGACACCGACACCGCGCTGCGCGAGCACCCCGAACTCTTCCAGGAGTACTTCGGCACGGTCATCCCGGCCGGTGACAACAAGTTCGCGGCGCTGAACACCGCCGTGTGGTCGGGCGGCTCGTTCGTGTACGTGCCCAAGGGCGTCCACGTCGAGATCCCGCTCCAGGCGTACTTCCGCATCAACACCGAGAACATGGGTCAGTTCGAGCGGACGCTGATCATCGCCGACGAGGGCAGCTACGTCCACTACATCGAGGGCTGCACGGCCCCGATCTACAAGTCGGACTCCCTGCACTCGGCCGTGGTCGAGATCATCGTGAAGAAGAACGCCCGAGTGCGGTACACGACGATCCAGAACTGGTCGAACAACGTGTACAACCTGGTCACCAAGCGGGCGATCGCGCACGAGGGCGCCACCATGGAGTGGATCGACGGCAACATCGGCTCGAAGGTGACGATGAAGTACCCGTCCATCTACCTGGTCGGTGAGCACGCCAAGGGCGAGACCCTGTCCGTGGCCTTCGCGGGCCCCGGTCAGCACCAGGACGCCGGCGCGAAGATGATCCACATGGCGCCTTACACGACGTCGTCCATCGTGTCGAAGTCGATCGCGCGAGGCGGCGGTCGCGCGGGTTACCGTGGCGAGGTGCGAGTCGACGAGGCCGCCCACCACGCGGCCAACACGGTCCGCTGTGACGCCCTGCTCGTCGACACGATCTCTCGTTCCGACACCTACCCCGCGATCGACATCCGCGTCGACGACGTCCAGCTCGGTCACGAGGCGACGGTGTCGCGGGTCAGCGAAGAGCAGCTCTTCTACCTCATGTCACGCGGCATGGCCGAAGACGAGGCCATGGCCATGATCGTCCGTGGCTTCATCGAGCCCATCGCCCGCGAACTCCCGATGGAGTACGCGCTCGAACTCAACAAGCTCATCGAGATGAGCATGGAAGGATCAGTCGGCTAGATGTCCGCCGCAGCACCCACCACCACACCAGAGTCCACCACCACGCCGGGCGTCCAGCACGGCGCGGGTGCCCACAGTGACGGCGGCTGGGGCCTCGTGCCCGTCCAGACGCGTTCCGAGCGGTTCACCTCGGTCGATCCCACGGCGTTCCCCGACGTGACCGGTCGCGAGGTGGACTGGAAGCTCAGTCCGGTGTCGCGCCTCCGTCCGTTGATCGACGGAGACCTCGACGGCTCGCCCTACGCCTACCTGGCCCGCGAGACGCCCGGCGCGACCGTCGAATGGGTCGACCGGTCCGACTCCCGTGTCGGCATGGCGGGCACTCCCGAGGACAAGGCCGCCGCCAACGCGTGGTCGAGCGTCGAGAAGGTGCTCGTCGTGTCCCTCGACGGCGACGAACCGTCGGCCATCACCATCGGCCGCTCGGGACTCGACCGTGCACCACGGGCGGGTCACACGCTGATCCACGCCAAGGCCAACAGCCAGTCCATGGTCGTCCTCCGCAACACCGGATCGGCCCAGCTGGTCGAGAACGTCGAGATCGTCGTGGACGAGGGCGCGCACCTCACCGTCGTCACCCTCCAGGAGTGGGACGACGACGCCGTGCACCTCGCGAGCCACCACGCCCGGATCGGGCGCGACGCCCAGCTGAAGCACTTCGTCGTCAGCCTGGGCGGCTCGGTCGTCCGGGTCAACCCGTCGGCCCACCTGGCCGAGCAGGGCGCGGACGCCGAGCTCTACGGCGTGTACTTCGCGGACGCCGGTCAGCACCTCGAACAGCAGGTGTACGTGAACCACGACGCCCCCAAGACGCGGAGCCGGGTGAACTACAAGGGCGCCCTGCAGGGCGCCGGTGCCCGCACGGTGTGGATCGGCGACGTCCTGATCGGTCGGACGGCTCCCGGCACCGACAGCTACGAGCAGAACCGCAACCTGGTGCTGAGCGAAGGCACGCGCGCCGACTCGATCCCGAACCTCGAGATCGAGACCGGCGACATCGAAGGCGCCGGTCACGCCAGCGCGACGGGTCGCTTCGACGACGAGCACCTCTTCTACCTCCAGTCGCGCGGCATCTCCGAGCACGAGGCGCGTCGCCTCGTCGTCCTCGGATTCCTCGTCGAGGTCATCCAGAAGATCGGGGACGCCGACCTGCAGGCCCGCCTCGTGGACGCCATCGAGGTCGAACTGGCCGCGGGCGAGGCGACCTCGACCGAGACGATCGCCTGATGGCGACGAAGGTCTGCGGCGTCGACGACGTCAGCCCCTCCCAGGCCCACCGCGTCGTCGTCGACGGCGTCGCGATCGCCGTCGTGAAGGACAGCGCCGGTACGATCCACGCCATCGGCGACACCTGCACCCACGGCGACATCTCGCTCTCCGAGGGCTTCGTCGAGGACGACACCCTCGAATGCTGGGCCCACGGCTCGAAGTTCGAGCTCACCACCGGCAAGCCGCTCACGCTGCCCGCCTACGAACCCGTACCGGTCTTCTCGGTCTCCGTCATCGACGGCGAGGTGTACGTCGACACCACCTCGACCTCCACCGGCGCCGCACAGTAAAGGAACAGAACGCATGTCCACTCTCGAGATCCGTGACCTCAAGGTCAGCATCGACACCGACGCCGGCCCCAAGCCCATCCTCAAGGGCGTCGACCTCACCATCAACGAGGGCGAGATCCACGCCGTCATGGGCCCCAACGGCTCGGGCAAGTCGACGCTCGCCTACACGATCGCCGGCCACCCCCGCTACAACGTCGACGGCGGATCGATCCTGCTCGACGGTCGCGAGGTGCTCGAGATGAGCGTCGACGAGCGTGCCAAGGCGGGCCTCTTCCTCGCCATGCAGTACCCCGTCGAGATCCCCGGAGTCACGGTCTCGAACTTCCTCCGGACGGCCAAGACGGCCCTGGACGGAGAGGCCCCCGCGATCCGCGGCTGGATCAAGGACCTCCGCGAGTCGATGACCGCCCTCAAGATGGACTCGGCCTTCGCCGAGCGCAACGTCAACGAGGGTTTCTCGGGTGGCGAGAAGAAGCGCCACGAGATCATGCAACTCGAACTGCTTAAGCCGAAGTTCGCCGTCCTCGACGAGACCGACTCCGGTCTGGACGTCGACGCCCTCAAGATCGTGTCCGAGGGTGTCAACCGCGCGAAGGCCAACACCGGCCTCGGTCTGTTGCTCATCACGCACTACACGCGCATCCTCCGTTACATCAAGCCCGACTTCGTCCACGTCTTCGTCGACGGCCACGTCGCCGACGAGGGCGGCCCCGAGCTGGCCGACCGTCTCGAGAACGAGGGCTACGACCGGTACGTGACGGCCGCCGCCGCCGAGGCCGCCGCGACCTCGGCGGTCTGACCATGGCCGTCGCACTCAGCCCCGAGAAGTTCGACCAGACCATCGAGGCCCTGAAAGAGGTCGTCGACCCCGAGCTGGGCGTCAACATCGTCGACCTCGGTCTCATCTACGACCTGGCGATGGACGAAGAGCACGAGAACGCCCTCATCATCAGCATGACGCTCACGAGTGCAGGCTGCCCGTTGACGGACGTCATCGAGGGTGACACGGCCAACGCCCTCGACGGGGTCGTGGACGCGTTCCGCATCAACTGGGTGTGGATGCCGCCGTGGGGCCCCGACCGCATCACGGACGACGGACGCGACATGATGCGAGCCATCGGGTTCTCCATCTGAGAGTCGCCCGACGACGACACGACGAAGCCCCGCCCCTCCGAGAGGGGCGGGGCTTCGTCGTCGCGTCCCTCGCCGAGCACGCCGAGGGAGCGGGAGGCGGCTAGTCGCCGATGCGCTTCAGAGCACGCCAGGCGAGGGGCAGGGCCGCCGCCGCGATCAGCCACTTGGCGATCCCGCCCACGATGAACGGGTACAGACCGGCGGCGAGGACGCTCGGCAGGTCGTTCGGCAGGCCCAGCGATCCGAGCACGACGGCCAGGTAGGGGAGGCCCACGGCGAAGGGGATCAGGCTCGCGAGGAAGAACGCGGCGGCAGAACGCCACCATTTCTTGTCCCACTCGCGCTCGGAGAGCCAGCCGATGACGGCAGCCGCCACGACGAATCCGATGACGAAGCCGAAGCTCGGCTTGAGGACGCTGAGGGGACCGCCCGAGAACTCGGCGAAGATCGGCAGGCCGGCGACTCCCAGCACGAGGTAGGTGGCCAACGACAGCGCCCCTCGACGGGCCCCGAGGGAGGCGCCGACGAGCATGACGCCGAGCGTCTGTCCCGTGACGGGCACCGGCCAGAGCGGCACCTGGACCTGCGCGAGCGCCGAGACGACGGCGACTCCACCGAGGACGAGGGCCACGTCGGCGGCGGCGCCCCGGGCCACCAGACGGTCGGCGAGGACCGGCCGAGAGGTCGATGCGGCAGTGTTCG
This sequence comes from Frigoribacterium sp. ME-P-080, assembly GCF_030209595.1. Taxonomy (NCBI): domain Bacteria; kingdom Bacillati; phylum Actinomycetota; class Actinomycetes; order Micrococcales; family Microbacteriaceae; genus Frigoribacterium; species Frigoribacterium sp. ME-P-080. The sequence goes on along the minus strand of NZ_JARVRR010000004.1, from coordinate 289,762 downwards.
TCATGGGGACTCCTAGAATGGGTAGGTTGATCGGCCGAGCGGCTGGTCGGCAGCGCAGTGCTGCGACCCTCTCCACACGACGTCCCCATCTTATGGGCGGCCCCCTTCCGGGCCCCGTTGTGGACTCCTCACCAATCGATTGGACATCTGCTGTGCTCTCCGTGCACGATCTCGAGATCCGCGTCGGCGCGCGCCTCCTCATGGCCGACGTCTCGTTCCGGGTCGACCGGGGCGACAAGATCGGCCTCGTCGGCCGCAACGGCGCCGGCAAGACGACCATGACCAAGACGCTGGCCGGCGAGACCCTCCCGACGGGCGGCAAGATCGAACGCTCCGGCGAGATCGGCTACCTGCCGCAGGACCCCCGCAGCGGCAACCCCGAGGACCTCGCCCGGACGCGCATCCTCGACGCCCGAGGTCTAGGCCAGTTGCTGCTCGGCATCCAGGAAGCGACCCTGGCCATGGGCGACCCCGACCCCGCCGTCGCCGCCCGCGCCATGAAGCGCTACGGCGACCTCGACGACCAGTTCAACGCGCTCGGCGGGTACGCGGCCGAGGCCGAGGCGGCCTCCATCGCGAGCAACCTCAGCCTGCCCGACCGCATCCTCGACCAGCCCCTGTCGACGTTGTCGGGTGGCCAGCGCCGGCGCATCGAACTGGCCCGCATCCTCTTCTCGGCCGCCGACACGATGATCCTCGACGAGCCGACGAACCACCTCGACGCCGATTCGGTCGTCTGGCTGCGCGAGTACCTGAAGACCTACCAGGGCGGCGTCATCGTGATCAGCCACGACATCGAACTCGTCGAGGAGGTCGTCAACCGCGTCTTCTACCTGGACGCCAATCGACAGGCGATCGACGTCTACAACATGGGTTGGCGGAACTACCAGCGACAGCGCGCCGCCGACGAGGAGCGCCGCAAGAAAGAGCGCTCGAACGCCGAGAAGCAGGCCTCGGCCCTGCAGAAGCAGGCGGCCCGGTTCGGCGCCAAGGCGTCGAAGGCCGCTGCGGCCCACCAGATGGTGGCTCGGGCCGAGAAGCTCCTCTCGGGACTGGACGAGGTCCGCGCGGTCGACCGCGTGGCGAAGCTGCGCTTCCCGACGCCGGTCGCGTGTGGCAAGACGCCGCTGATGGCCTCGAACCTCTCGAAGAGCTACGGTTCCCTCGAGATCTTCACGGCCGTGGACCTCGCCATCGACCGCGGCTCGAAGGTCGTCATCCTGGGCCTGAACGGTGCAGGCAAGACGACCCTGCTCCGCATCCTCGCCGGGGTCGACGCTCCCGACACCGGGCAGCTCGAGCCGGGCCACGGGCTGCGGGTCGGCTACTACGCCCAGGAGCACGAGACGATCGACGTCAAGCGCAGCGTCCTCGAGAACATGGTGTCCTCCTCTCCGAACATCACCGAGATGGAGGCGCGACGCGTGTTGGGCTCGTTCCTCTTCACGGGCGACGACTCGGCGAAGCCGGCCGGCGTGCTGTCCGGGGGCGAGAAGACCCGCCTGGCGCTGGCCATGATCGTCGTCTCGGGGGCGAACGTCCTGCTGCTCGACGAGCCCACCAACAACCTCGACCCCGCGAGCCGACTCGAGATCCTCGACGCCCTGAGCAACTACGAGGGTGCCGTTGTCCTCGTGAGCCACGACGAGGGCGCCGTCGAGGCCCTGAACCCCGAGCGCGTGCTGATCATGCCCGAAGGCACCGAGGACCACTGGACCCCGGACTACTCCGACCTGATCAACCTGGCCTGACCCGGGCACCGGCCCAAGCCCCAGGCCCCAGGCTCCCGGCCCTGGGTGCCGTGGGGCCCCGGTCCACCCGGTCCCGGCCGGCGGTCCGGTCAGCGGTGAGCGCCGTCCAGGATCTCGTCCTCGACGTCGTTGTCGTGGCGGGGTCGGGCGTCACGACGGCGCTGGCGTTCTGCCTCGCGTTCGACGAGTTCGTCGTCGTCCGCGTTCTGGTTGCGGTACTCCTGGCGGAACACGTAGAACAGGAACCCGAAGGCACCGACCGCGAACATGAGCCACTGGACGAAGTACGACAGGTTCAGACCGGTGTCGATCTCGGGCTTCGTGGACGGCACGGGTGCCGTGGCCGGCGCGGGGCTCTCGCTGACGACCAGACCGTAGGCGCTCGAGTAGACGGGCTGCCCGACTCGCGATTCGACCTCGCTGAGTTGGATGGTCGCGATCTGGTTCGTCCCGGGGACGCCCGTGCGGTCGCCCAGTGCCGGCTCGCCCGGCTTCAGGCGTGCGACCACGGTGACGTCGCCCGGAGGAGGCGCGGGCACGACGTCGGGGGAGTCCTGGGCGTTGCCGGTGGGTACCCAACCGCGGTCCACCACGAAGACGTCGCCCTGGGTGGTGCGGAACGGGACGAGGACCTCGAAGCCGGGTTGGCCGTTGAGCGGACGGTTGCGGACCAGCAACTCGTCGTCGGTGAGGTAGCGCCCCGTCATCTCGACCGGTTGCCACTCCTGGGCCGCGTCGTAGGACGACAGTTCGGGCAGGGCCTGGTGGAGGGGGACCGGGTCGGCGTCGTAGGTCTGCTCGAGCTGGTGCACGACCGCGAGCTTCTCGTCGTGTCGGGACCACTGCCAGTGCGCGAGGAACACGCAGATGATCGCGAACGCGACGGCGACGGCGAGGTAGCCCAGCCATCTGCGTGAGAGGGCGAAGCGGATGTTCGTCACCGCGCCTCCGTTCCGACCTGTTCGACGACCTCTGACACCCCCGTCACGACGACCGGGAAGTCACGTGCCGCGAGGAACTCGCGCAGGAAGTCGACGTGCTCGTCGCATGCCGACCACACCTTGACCCGGTCGATGCCGTGGATCTTGGGGTTGCGCCAGTGGACATTATGCCGTGCCTCGGCTCGACAGGAGGCGCGAGAGCACTGGACGCCGACGGGATCGAGACCGAGCATCAGACGGTGGGCCGATCGTGGTCGGGCTCGCCGGGATCGTCGTCGGACGGGGCTGCGGGGCCCGCAGGACCGGCGTCGCCGTCGACCACCGTCGGTCGGAACGGCGCCTGGGGCTCGCGGTACAGCTCGATGCCGCCGGGGCTCTCGACCGCGTCGCCGGACTCGTGACCGACGTTGGCGAACACCACGGCGATGTACGGGATGACGACGGCACCGATGACGGGCAACAACGTCCACCACCCGAGGGGGAAGACGAAGCAGAGGGCGATGCAGACCAACCTGATGCCCATCGCCACCAGGTACTTGACCATGCGGGAGTGCCGGTCGTCGGTGGGGGAGGGGGGCAGGGACGTGATCGTGTTCGAGGCCTTCACGGGGCACACCTCGATGTCGGGAGGAGGGTGGACGCACCACGGACGGGTGCCGGATCGATCTCGGGGACCAGACGTCCGGGGGACCGCCTCGATCCTAAGACCCGGGTCCGACAGTAGGCTGGTCGGCGGCCTGCCGATCACAGGTTCGCCGTGAGTCCGCCGCACCGAGCGGTGGCCGTCGAGATCGCCCCCGAGGAGACCACCCATGACCACGCCCCGCACCGTCCTCGTCACCGGCGGCAACCGAGGCATCGGCTTCGCCATCGCGGAGGAGTTCGTCGCCCAGGGACACCGCGTCGCCGTCACCGCCCGGAGCGGTCAGGGCCCCGAGGGCACGCTGACCGTCGTCGCCGACGTCACCGACGCCGCCTCGATCGACGCGGCCTTCAGCACCGTCGAGGCCGAGCTCGGCCCGGTCGAGGTCGTCGTGGCCAACGCCGGCATCACGAAGGACGGTCTGCTCATGCGCATGACCGAGGACGACTTCACCTCGGTCGTCGACACCAACCTCGGCGGGGCCTTCCGCGTCGTGAAGCGGGCGTCCAAGGGCATGCTCAAGGCCCGGTTCGGGCGCATCGTCCTCGTGTCGAGCGTGGTCGGCCTCTACGGCGGACCGGGCCAGGCCAACTACGCGGCCTCGAAGGCGGGCCTCGTCGGCTTCGCCCGCTCCCTGACCCGCGAGCTCGGTGCCCGCGGCATCACCGCCAACGTGGTGGCCCCCGGCTTCGTCGAGACCGACATGACCGCCGTCCTCCCCGAGGCACAGCAGGCCGAGTACAAGAAGAGCATCCCCGCCGGCCGGTACGGCACGACGGCCGAGGTCGCGAAGACGATCACGTGGCTCGCGGGCGACGACGCCGCCTACATCTCGGGTGCCGTGATCCCCGTCGACGGCGGCCTCGGCATGGGCCACTAGGCCCACCGGGCAGGAGGCGCGGGTCGACCACCGACGGGCGCCCGCCTCGTCCGGTGGCTCAGCCCCGGAGCCCGAGCAGGGGCAGCACCTGGGACAGGTCGTTCGTCCCGACGACCACGTCGGCGCGCTCCCGGACCCGCGGCTTGGCGTTGAACGCCACCGAGAGCCCTGCCACGGCCATCATCTCGAGGTCGTTGGCCCCGTCGCCGACCGCGACGGTGTGCGCGAGGTCGACCCGCGCCTCCTCGGCCCATCCGCGAAGAGCGGCGGCCTTGGCGTGCGCGTCGATCACGGGACCGGAGACCCGTCCGGTCAGCCTGCCCCCTCGGAGCTCGAGGCGGTTGGCCCGGCGGAAGTCGAGCCCCAGGTCGTCCGCGAGCGGGTCGAGGGTCTCGTGGAACCCACCGGACACGACGCCCACCAGACCGTCGGCGGCATGGACGCCGTCGACGAGTTCACGGACGCCGCGGGTCGGCGTGAGGTGCGCTCGGACCTCGGCGAGGACCGACTCGGGCAGACCCTCGAGGGTCGCGACGCGCTCGGCGAGACTCGCGGCGAAGTCCAGCTCGCCGGCCATGGCCCGGGAGGTCACGTCCTCGACGTGTGCCCGGGTGCCGGCGGCGTCGGCGAGGAGTTCGATGACCTCGTCCTCGATGAGGGTGGAGTCGACGTCGAGGACGATGAGGAAACGCGGCACGCCGACAGCCTAGGGCCGCCGACGCACCGCGCCGCTCGTGTGACTCCGGGCGTCTACTGGTCGACCCGGACGCCCTTGCCGACCACCGTGATGCCGGAGGGCGTGACGGTGAACCCGCGGGCCCGGTCGGCCTCGGGATCGACGCCGACGGAGGCGCCGGCCGCGATGACGACGTCCTTGTCGAGGATCGCCCGGTTGACGACGGCGTTCGGGCCGACGTGGGCCCGCTCGAAGACCACCGAGTCGACGACCCGCGAGCCGCTGTCGAGGGTGCACCATGGCCCCAGGACGCTGCGCTCCACGTGCGCTCCCGAGAGCAACGAACCGAGCGACACGATCGAGTCGATCGTCGTGCCGAGGTTGCCGTGGCCGTCGCGGACGAACTTCGCGGGGGGCGAGTTGAGCTGCTGGCTGAAGATCGGCCAGTCGGTGTTGTAGAGGTTGAAGATCGGCAGGGCCGAGATCAGGTCGCGGTGCGCGTCGTAGAACGAGTCGATGGTGCCGACGTCGCGCCAGTAGTAGCGGTCGCGCTCGGTCGACCCGGGCACCTCGTTGCGGTTGAGGTCGTACACCGCCGCGTCGCCCCGGGAGACGAAGTCGGGGACGATGTCCCCGCCCATGTCGTGGTTGGAGTCGGGCTTCTCACCGTCGCGCAGCACGGCGTCGATCAGGACGTCCGCATCGAAGACGTAGTTGCCCATCGACGCGAGGATCTCGTCGGGGGAGTCCGGCAGGCCCGTGGCGTCGGTCGGCTTCTCGAGGAACCGGCCGATGCGGGTCGGGTCGTCCGAGTCGACCTCGATCACGCCGAACTGGTCGGCCAGCGAGATGGGCTGACGGATGGCGGCGACGGTGACCCCGGCGCCCGAGGCGATGTGCGCCTCGATCATCTGCGAGAAGTCCATGCGGTAGACGTGGTCGGCACCCACCACGACGACGATGTCGGGCTTCTCGTCACGCAGGAGGTTCAGGCTCTGCAGGATCGCGTCTGCGCTGCCGGCGAACCATCGCTTGCCGAGCCGCTGCTGGGCCGGGACCGAGGCGACGTAGGCACCCAGCAGGCCCTCGATGCTCCAGGTCTGCGACACGTGGCGGTCGAGGCTGTGCGACTTGTACTGGGTCAGGACGACGATCTGCCGGAGACCCGAGTTGATCAGGTTCGACAGGGCGAAGTCGATGAGACGGTAGTTGCCACCGAACGGGACAGCGGGTTTCGCGCGGTCGGCGGTCAGCGGCATCAGGCGTTTGCCCTCGCCACCAGCCAGGACGATGCCGAAGATCTTCTTTGATGCCATGGGGCCAGAATGGCACGATTCGCGGTCGCACGACTACGGTGAACCACGTGCGAGTCGATGTCATCACCAAGGAATACCCGCCCAACGTCTACGGGGGAGCGGGCGTCCACGTCGTCGAACTCGTCAAGGCCCTGCGTCAGGGCGTCGAGGTGCAGGTCCGTGCCTTCGGCGAGGTCGACCCCGAACCCGACACGACCGGGTACCCCGACCTGCCCCAGCTCGACCAGGCCAACGCCACGCTGCGCACCCTCGGCGTGGACGTCAGCATGGCCCAGGACGTGGCCGGAGCCGACGTCGTCCATAGCCACACCTGGTACGCGAACGCGGCCGGCCAGTTGGCCCAGATGCTGCACGGGGTCCCGCACGTCCTGACGGCCCACAGCCTCGAACCGCTCCGACCCTGGAAGGCCGAACAGCTCGGAGGCGGTTACCGCGTCTCGAGCTGGATCGAGCGTCAGGCCTACGAGACCGCCGACCGCGTCATCGCGGTCAGCGACGGGATGCGCCGCGACATCCTGCGCTCCTACCCGTCGATCGACGAGTCGAAGGTCCAGGTCGTGTACAACGGGATCGACCTCGAGGGCTGGAAGCGCGTCGACGACGCCGAGCTGGTCCGCAGCCTGGGCATCGATCCCGACCGCCCCTCCGTCGTCTTCGTCGGTCGCATCACCCGCCAGAAGGGCCTGCCGTACCTGCTGCGCGCGGCCAAGCTGCTGCCGGCCGACGTGCAGCTCGTGCTCTGCGCCGGCGCGCCGGACACCCCCGAGATCATGGCCGAGGTCACGGGTCTCGTCCGAGAGTTGCAAGAGGAGCGCACCGGTGTCGTGTGGATCGACACCGTGCTGCCCCGTCACCAGCTCAGTGCGGTGCTGAGCGCCGCCACCACCTTCGTCTGCCCCTCGGTGTACGAACCCCTCGGCATCGTCAACCTCGAGGCGATGGCCTGTGGCGTCCCCGTCGTCGGGTCCGACACGGGCGGCATCCCCGAGGTCGTCGCGGACGGTCTGACGGGCCGGATCGTGCCCCTCGACCAGGTGCAGGACGGCACCGGCACCCCGGTCGACCCCGACCGCTTCGTGGCCGACCTGGCGGCCACCCTCACCGAGGTCGTCTCCGACCCGGCACTCGCCCGCCTCATGGGACGAGCCGGCCGCATGAGGGCCGAAGAAGAGTTCTCGTGGGCGCGCATCGCCGAGCAGACGCTGGGGATCTACGAGGGCCTGCTCAACTAGGCTGAGGACCATGCCTACCGTCCTGCAGCTCACCGATGTCTCGATCGTCCGAGGCGGCACAGCCGTCGTCGACAAACTGACCTGGACGGTCGACTCCGACGAGCGCTGGGTCGTGCTCGGCCCGAACGGTGCCGGCAAGACGAGCCTGCTGCAGGTCGCCGCCGCGCAGAGCCACCCGTCCTCGGGCGAGGCCAGCATCCTCGGCTCCGACCTCGGCTCCGTCGACCTGTTCGACCTGCGGCCACGCATCGGCTTCGCCTCGACGGCCATCGCCCGGCGCATCCCGGCGAAGGAGAAGGTCGTCGACGTCGTCCTGACGGCCGCCTACTCGGTCACCGGGCGCTGGAACGAAGAGTACGAGGGCGTCGACGTCCGTCGGGCGCACCGCGTTCTCGACGAGTGGAAGCTCGACCACCTCTCGGACCGTACCTTCGGCGAGCTGAGCGACGGCGAGCAGAAGCGCGTCCAGATCGCCCGCTCGGTCATGACCGACCCCGAGTTGCTGCTGCTCGACGAGCCGGCCGCGAGCCTCGACCTCGGCGCCCGCGAAGAGCTGCTTCAGATGCTCTCGGGCTACGCCTCGTCCGAGGGCGCTCCGGCCATCGTCATGGTGACCCACCACGTCGAGGAGATCCCCAAGGGATTCACGCACGCCCTGCTGCTCGACCACGGCTCCGTCGTGGCCGCCGGCCCCCTCGACGAGGTCATCACGGCCGAGACCCTCGGCGCCACGTTCGGCGTCGAACTGCGGGTCGAGTCCGACGGGGGCCGGTACTCGGCCCGCGCCGCGGGCTGAACCGCGCCTCCTACGATCCGGGCCGTCGGTCTGGTATCGTTGACAGCTGGCCCGCAGCGATGCTGCACGCGCCTCCTGAACTCACCATCATCACTCGTTCGCTAGACCTAGGACAATCATGAAGACCGACATCCACCCCGAGTACAAGCAGATCGTCTTCCGGGACCTCGCGTCGGGCGCCACGTTCCTCACGCGCTCCACGACGACCAGCGACAAGACCATCGAGCTCGACGGTGAGACCTACCCGGTCATCGACGTCGAGATCTCGTCCGAGTCGCACCCGTTCTACACGGGCAAGCAGCGCATCCTCGACTCGGCCGGTCGCGTCGAGAAGTTCAACTCGCGCTACAAGAACTTCGGCAAGTAGGCCACAGCCCACACGCCCGAAAGAGGCGGCCCACTTCGGTGGGCCGCCTTTCTCGTGCGCCCGGGTGAGGGTGCCCGACCGAGAAGGTGCACGTCGTGTGACACCGCGGCGCAGGAGGCGCGGGCGAGCCCAGGAGACGGAGGAGCGGGCGAGCCCAGGAGGCGCAGTGGAGCGTTTGTACTCAGGCGAACGGCAGTGGGCGGTGCGGCCAGTCACCGTGAGCGGTGAAGGTGGGGTCTTTCGCACGGCGCATGTACTGCTGGAAGCTCTCGGCCTGGGTCGAGCACCACCCGACCTGGAGGTCGTGCAACTCGGTCACGGGCACGTCGAGGCGATCGGGATACCGCTTGGCCATCGCCTGGGCGACACGGCCGGCGGCGATCGCGTCGGCCCCGGCGTCGTGGGCGTCGTCGAGCGAGACGCCGTAGACGGCCGCGGCGGCCTCGAGGGTGCGTTTGCCCTTGCGGTAGGTGTCGACGGCCTTGTCGATGACGAGCGGATCGACGACGCAGCCGATCTCGCCCACCTCGCCGAGAGGTTCGACACCGTGGCGGCGGGCCTCACGATCGAGCAGCGTGAGGTCGTAGGGCGCGTTGTAGACGACCAACGGCACGCCGCGGGCGAAGACGGCACGGATGGCCGCGACGATCTCGGCCACGACCTCGGCGGCCGGTCGCCCCTCGGCTCGGGCCCGCTCGGTCGAGATGCCGTGGACGGCGCTGGCCTGCTCGGGGATCTCGACGCCCGGATCGGCCAACCACTCGCCGTGTGCGACCGTCGCACCGGTGGCGTCGATCAGGCCGACGTGCGCGGTGACGATCCGGGCCGTCTCGACGTCGATGCCCGTCGTCTCGAGGTCGAAGACGCCGAGGGCCTGCCACCAGGCGGCCGGCGGCTCGCCCACGGCCGCGAGGTCGGGGGCGGTGCCGGTCGTGTCGGTGTCAGTCACCCTGTGAGCTTAGGAGGCGCCACCGACAGCGGGTGCCGCCGCCACGGGCACGTCGCCGACGTGCAGCCAGAAGAACGCCTGCGTGCCGAGGGTCAGGGTGACCTTGCCCTCGTCGTCGAATGAGGGGAACTGCGCTCCGCCGAAGAGGTCGACCAACGTGCGCCCGGCGAACTGCGGGGCCACGATGTCGACCGAGGTCGGGTTGTGACCGAACGAGAAGACGCAGAGGATGTCCTCGGCCGAGTCGCCGAACTGCGTGCCGGCCCCCTCGTAGGACCGGACGAACGACAGGACGGACTCCTGGTTCGTCTCGAGCACCTCGAGGGTGCCGAGGCCGAAGGTCGGGTGGGCCTTGCGCACGTGGATGACGTTGCGGACCCAGTGCAGCAGCGACCGCGACTGCGCCAGCTGGCTCTCGACGTTGACCAGGTTGTAGTTGTAGACGAGCGACTGGACGACGGGCAGGAAGAGCTTGCCCGGGTCGGCGGTCGAGAAGCCGGCGTTGCGGTCGGGCGTCCACTGCATCGGCGTGCGGGACGAGTCGCGGTCCGGCAGCCAGATGTTGTCGCCCATGCCGATCTCGTCGCCGTAGTACAGGAACGGACTGCCGGGCAGCGAGAAGAGCAGCGCGTGGACGAGTTCGAGTTCGGCGCGCGAGTTGTCGAGCAGAGGAGCGAGGCGACGACGGATGCCGATGTTCGAGCGCATGCGGGGGTCGTACGCGTACCAGCCGTACATCGCCTGCCGGTACTCCTCGCTGACCATCTCGAGGGTGAGCTCGTCGTGGTTGCGGAGGAAGACGGCCCAGGCCGCGCCCGGGGGCACCTCGGTCGTCTCGGAGAGGATGCGCTTGAGCTCGTCGGCGCTCTGGGCGCGCAGCGAGTAGAAGATGCGGGGCATGACCGGGAAGTCGAAGGCCATGTGGCACTCCGGCTCGTCCTCGGTGCCGAAGAACGCCGCCGTCTCGGCGGGCCACTGGTTCGCCTCGGCGATGAGCACGCGACCCGGGAACTCCTCGTCGACCATGGCGCGCAGACGCTTGATGAACTCGTGCGTGGCCGGTTCGCCCTCGCCGTTGCCCTCTTCGGTCTCGAACAGGTACGGGATCGCGTCGAGGCGGAGCCCGTCGACGCCCATCGCCAGCCAGTGACGGACGACGTCGAAGACCGCTTCCTGGACGGCGGGGTTCTCGAAGTTGAGGTCGGGCTGGTGCGAGAAGAAGCGGTGGAAGAAGAACTGACGACGCACCGGGTCGAACGTCCAGTTCGACTCTTCGGTGTCGACGAAGATGACGCGGATGTTCGAGTACTCGTCGTCGGTGTCGCGCCAGACGTAGAAGTCGCCGTAGGGGCCCTCGGGGTCTTCGCGGCTCTGCTGGAACCACTCGTGCTGGTCGCTGGTGTGGTTCAGCACCATGTCGATGACGATGCGCATGTTGCGCTCGTGCGACTTCGTGACCAGGTCGCGGAACTCGTCGAGTGTGCCGAACTCGGGCAGGATCGCCTTGTAGTCCTGGATGTCGTACCCGCCGTCGCGCAGGGGCGACTGGAAGAACGGCGGCAGCCAGAGGGCGTCGACGCCGAGCCACTGCAGGTAGTCGAGGCGGGTGAGCAGACCCTGGAGGTCGCCCGCCCCGTCCCCGTTGCTGTCGACGAACGACCGCACCATCACCTCGTAGAACACCGCACGGCGGTGCCAGTTGGGGTCGAGGGTCAGTCCGGGCTGCTGGATCGGGGCAGTGAAGCTCACCCGCCCACCCTACGGGCGCGCGCCCCGGGACGCGCACTCCGACCAGCGCGTCGCTCGTAGACTCGGGCTCGTGATCGTCCGACCCCCGCGCGTGAAGTCGCCCTACCGTGCCCGCCTCGACGCCCGACCGGTGCGCGACGACGCCGTCGAGGTCGCCGGCAGCCTCACCCGCTACTGGACGTACGAGCCGCCCGAGGGGCAGGAGGCGCGGGTCACCGTCGTCGCGGTGCACGGCTTCCGGGGCGACCACCACGGTCTCGAACCGGTCGTGGCGCACCTCGACCACGTGAGGGTGGTCATGCCCGACCTGCCGGGCTTCGGCGAGTCGACCCCGCTCGACGGCGAGCACAGCGTCGCGGCGTACGCGCGCTGGCTGACCGCGTTCGTGGCGACCCTCTCGCTCGGTGACGACGTCGTGGTGCTGGGGCACTCGTTCGGCTCGATCGTCACGTCGGCCGCGGTGGCCGACGGGCTCCGCGCCTCCCGGTTGATCCTGGTCAACCCGATCGCCGCCCCCGCCCTGCAGGGCCCTCGCGGCGTGGTCACGCGTCTGGCCGTCTTCTACTACTGGGCCGGCGCGGCCCTGCCCGAACGTGCCGGCCAGCAGGTGCTGCAGAACGCGGCCGTGACGAGGTTCACCAGCCTCGCCATGGTCAAGACCCACGACCGGGCCCTGCGCCGGTGGATCCACGACCAGCACGACAGCTTCTTCTCGCGGTTCTCGGACCGTCGCGTGGTGCTCGACGCGTTCCGCGCATCGGTCTCGAGCGACGTGAGCACGTACGCCGCCCGCATCAGCGTGCCCACCCTGCTCGTCGCCGCCGACCGCGACGACATCACCGCCCTGCCCGCCCAGCACCGACTGCAGGCGCTCTTCCCCGACGCCACGCTCGACGTGATCGAGGGCGTGGGCCACCTGATCCACTACGAGAAGCCGCGCCAGGCCGCCGCCGCGATCGAGGCCTTCGTCCGATGAAGATCGTCGTCGACTGCCGCTACGTCCGCGTCGGACGCCACGACGGCATCAGCCGCTTCAGCGCCGGCGTGGTGTCGGCGCTGGCCGAGCGCCACGAGGTGACGATGCTGGTCAGCGACCCCCGCCAGCTCCACGCGTTGCCCGACGCACCACACCTGCTCGTCAGCGCGCCCACGAGCGTCCTCGAGCCGCTCGTGGCCCGGCAGGTGAACGCGCTGCGCCCCGACGTCGTCTGGTCGCCCATGCAGACCATGGGTTCCGCCGGACGCCGGTACCCGCTCGTCCTGACCCTGCACGACCTGATCTACTACACGAACCGCACGCCGCCACCCGAGTTCGCCTGGCCGATCAAGCTGCTCTGGCGGCTGTACCACCTGGCCTGGTGGCCGCAGCGGGTGCTCCTGAACCGGGCCGACGCCGTCGTCACCGTGAGCCGCACGACGCGGGACGAGATGCGTCGCCACCGCCTGACCCGGCGTCCCGTGACGGTGGTGTACAACGCGGCCGACCCGGTCGACCCCGTCGAGCCCCGCACCGCGCCGGCGAGCCGCGACCTCGTCTACATGGGGTCGTTCATGCCGTACAAGAACGTGGCCGCGCTGGCCAGGGCACTGCCGTTGCTCGACGGGTACCGACTGCACCTGATGAGCCGGGTGTCCGGGGCCGAGCGCGCCTCCTTGACGGCCCTGGCACCCGCCGGGTCGTTGGTCTTCCACGACGGGGCGAGCGACGACGAGTACCGCGAGACCCTGCTGGGGGCGACGGCCGTCGTGACGGCCTCGCGCGCCGAGGGCTTCGGCATCCCGCTCGTCGAGGGCATGGCCCTCGGCACGCCGGCCGTGGTCAGCGACATCCCGATCTTCCGCGAGATCGGCGGAGACGCGGCGCTCTACTTCGACCCGTCGTCGCCCGCGTCGATCGCCGCCGCCGTCCGACGACTCGAGGGCGAGTGGGAGGCGCGCTCGGCCGCGTCGGTCGAGCAGGCCGCCCGGTTCAGCTGGCGTGACTCGGCCGACGTGCTGCTGCGCCTGCTGGCCGACGTCGCCGCAGCGGGCGGTCACCGGCGTCGACGCCCGGGACGCTGACCCACCGGCGCCCGGGACGCTGACCCGTCGGCGGCCGGGGCCGGCGGCTCAGGCCGGTTCGGCCGCGTCGCGCTCGAGCGGGTTCTGGTACTCGAACGAGTAGGTGCCGGCACGTTCGGACTCGACCTCGATCGGGTCGTCGAACTCCCGCAGCGTCAGGGCGTCGCCCGTGAACTCGAACGAGTGGACGGACCCGTTGCGGATGGGCACTCCCAGGTGCGCGTCGGTGTCGGGGGAGACGTGGTTCACGACCGCCCTGATGACCGCGCCGTGCGTCGCGACGACCACGGACGAGCCGGCGCCGTGCCTCGCCGCGATCGCGGCGAGGGCGGGCAGCACCCGTGCGACGAGGGCCCCGCGGCTCTCACGACCGGGCACCGGGGTGCCGTGGGGGAACCGTGCCTCGACCTGCTCGCCGGTCAGCCCCTCGGCGTCGCCGTAGCGACGCTCGGCGACCTCGGGGACGAGCTCGGGCGCGCCCAGGCCCAGGCGCTCGGCGATGATGGACCCGGTCTCGGCCGCGCGCGACAGAGGGCTGGCGACGACGGCGTCGAACCGACGCCGGGCGAGCAGGTCGCCGGTCTCTCGGGCCTGCGACCGACCGAGGTCGTTCAGGGGGATGTCGGTGGAGCCCTGGATGCGTCGGGCGCGGTTCCAGTCGGTCTCGCCGTGGCGGACCAGGTACAAGAGCGTCATCGTTCCTCCGGTGGGCACGGCCCGGGGGTCAGGCGCCCAGGTGCTCGGCCAGGGCCGCCAGGGTCTCCGACGTGCCGGCGTCCAGCTTAACCGTGGCCCGCGAGTCGCCCTTGGTGACGCCGCGGTTCAGGACGACCACGGGCAGCTTCCGGCGCGTCGCTTGGTCGAGCAGGCGGATGCCGCTGTTGACGACGAGCGAGGAGCCGGCGACGAGCAGCGCCTCGGCGCCGACGACCATCGAGCGCGCCTCGGCGAACCGCTCGGTGGGCACGAACTCGCCGAAGAACACGACGTCGGGTTTGAGCAGGCCGCCGCACACCGTGCAGGTCGGCACGACGAACGCGTCGATGTCGTGCACCTCGACGTCGCCGTCCGGGGCGAGCCGCACCTGGTCGGGCTCGTCGATCCAGGGGTTCTCGGCGGCGAGGCGGGCCGCCACCATGTCGCGGGCGAACGCCTGCCCGCAGGTGAGGCAGACGACGCGGTCGACGGTGCCGTGCAGGTCGACGACCCGGCGCGACCCGGCGCGGACGTGCAGGTTGTCGACGTTCTGGGTGATGACGCCGTTCGTGACGCCGGCGGCCTCGAGCCGGGCCAGCGCCCGGTGCCCCTCGTTGGGCCCGGCGGCACGGAAGGACTTCCAGCCGAGGTGGCTGCCGGCCCAGTAGCGCTTGCGGTAGCTCTCGCTCGAGAGGAACTGCTGGAAGGTCATGGGGTTGCGGGGCGGAGCGCCCTCGCCCCGGTAGTCGGGGATGCCCGAGTCGGTGCTGACCCCCGCCCCGGTGAGCACGGCCACGCGGCGCCCGCGGAGGGCCTCGACCGCGGCCTCGAGGGCCTGCTCGTCGGTGGGGGCCGCGGGGGCGTTCGACACGGGTGGGGCTCCTTCGGGTGCGGTGACGCTAGCCTAAACGCGTCCCCCTCCGATTCGATTCCAGCGGTCGCCCGTCCGCCGGGGCCGTCCCCCGTGGAGCACCGTGCACGTCACCCGCATCACCGACCTCGACCACGAGGCACTCGCCGACTACAACCGGCTCACCGACGTCGCCCTGCGGCGCGTGTCCGAGCCGGAGGGCGGCCTCTACATCGCCGAGTCGACCAAGGTCATCGAGCGGGCGCTGCGGGCGGGCCACGTGCCCCGGTCGGTGCTGATGACCGATCGGTGGTTGCCCGACATCGAACCCCTCGTGGCCGACCACGAGGGCGAGATCTTCGTCGGCGACGCGGCCCTGCTCGAGACGCTGACCGGCTACCACCTGCATCGGGGGGCCCTCGCCGCCATGCACCGTCCCGAGCTGCCGACGGTCGAGTCGGTGCTCGACGGCGCGCGGCGCGTCGTCGTGCTCGAGGACATCGTCGACCACACGAACGTGGGCGCGATCTTCCGGGCCGTCGCCGGTCTGGGGGCGGACGCCGTCCTGATCACCCCGCGCTGCGCCGACCCGCTCTACCGGCGCAGCGTCCGCGTCAGCATGGGCACCGTGCTGCAGGTCCCGTGGACGCGCCTCCCCGAGTGGCCGGCCGGTGCCGGGCTGCTCCGCGAGGCGGGGTTCGAGGTGGCCGCCCTGGCGCTGAGCGACGACGCGGTGACCCTCGACGCCTACGCGGCCGCGCCTCCGGACCGCGTCGCCCTGCTGCTCGGCACCGAGGGCGACGGGCTCAGCCGGGCCGCCCTGCGGGCCGCCGACACGGTGGTGACCATCCCGATGCTGCACGGCGTCGACAGCCTCAACGTGGCCGCCGCCTCGGCCGTGGCCCTCTGGGCCCTGCGTCTGCCGGCGGACGGGTCGGCGGCGGTCGCGTGACCGGTCGCGTGACCGGAGTCGACGGGCGTCGTCGACCCGGCGTGGTCCGGAGGCGCGTGGGCGTGGTCGCGCTGCTCGCCCTGGTCGTCGCGGTCGGCGGCTACGTCCCCCTGGCACTGCTCAGCCCGCTGGCGCCCGCCGCGGCGGACGTCGCCTCGTACGCCGCACCGGCCGAGGAGGCTCCCGACCTGACCTTCCCCGCCTACGGCGCGACGGCGGTCGAGGCGATCGGCTGGGACGACAGCCTGACGACGAGCGGCGACGAACGACCCCGTCCGATCGCGAGCATCAGCAAGGTGGTCACGGCCCTCGTCGTCCTCGACGAGAAACCCCTCGACGGCGGTGACGGCCCGTCCCTCACCTTCGGCCCGGCCGAGGCGGCCCTGGTCGACGCGTACCGCGCACGGAACGGCAAGGTGGCACCGATGGCGGCCGGGCAGGTCCTCACCGAGCGGCAGGTGCTCGAGGTCATGCTGATCGAGTCCGCCAACAACTACGCCGAGGTGCTGGCCCGGTGGGCGTTCGGCAGCGACCAGGCCTTCGTCGACGCGGCGCGGTCCTGGCTCGACGGCCACGGCCTCTCGTCGACCACGCTCGTCGAACCCACCGGGTTGTCGCCGCAGAACACGAGCACCTCGACCGACCTGATCGCACTCGGCCGACTGGCCCTGGCCGACCCCGACGTCGCCCGCACGGTCGGCACGGCGACGACGTCCGTGCCCGGCATCGGCGAGATCAGCAACAGCAACGAACTGCTCGGGCTGGACGGCGTCGTCGGCATCAAGACGGGGACGCTCGACGAGGCCGGCGCCTGCCTGCTGTTCGCGGCGGACTACACGATCGGCGGGCGACGGGTCACGGTCGTGGGCGCCATGCTCGGCGGCGTCGACCACGACCAGCTGGACCGCGACGTGCAGGCCCTGCTCGCGAGCGTCGCGGAGGGCTTCCGGACCATCACGCTGACCAGCCGCGGCGACGCCTTCGCCGACTACGAACTGCCCTGGGGCGACGAGGCCCGAGCGGTGGCCGCGGAGGACGCCACCGTCCTCGTCTGGGGCGACGAGACCGTGCAGGCGTCGGTCGAGACCGACGACGTGGGCGCGGCCCCGGTCGGGACGCGCGTGGGCGACGTCACCTTCACCGTCGACGGAGAACGGCACGTCGTGCCCCTCGAACTCGACGCGGGCATCGGCGAGCCGGGCGCCTGGTGGCGCTTGACGCATCCCGACGAGGTGTTCTGACCCGAGCGTCAGTCGTCGGTGCGGTGGACCACGGTGACGGCGTCCGGTCGCTTGGCCCGGACCAGGTCGCCCGACGACTGGTGCCGGATGCGCCGTACCACCCAGGGCACGAGGTACTCGCGGGCCCAGCCCATGTCGTCGGCCCGTGCGTTGCGCCAGGGGCGACGCTCGAGCGGCTCGGGCTCGTAGGGCGCGAGGTCGTTCTCGACCGCGAGGGCCTGCAGGACCATCCGCGCGATCGTGTGGTGGCCGAGGGGACTGAAGTGCAACCGGTCGGGCGCCCACATCCGTGGGTCGACGAGCTGACGCAACGCCCACATGTCCGCGACCACCGCGTCGTGTCGCAGCGCGATGGCGTGGACGTGCTCGTTGTAGATCGCGACCTTTCCGCGGAGACGACCGAGGACCGGGGTGAGGCCGATGTCGGGCCCGGTGAAGACCACGACCGTGGCACCGTCGGACCGCAGTCGTGCGACCAGTCCCTCGAAGCCCGCGGCGACCTCGTCGGGGTCGGTGCCGGGACGGATGATGTCGTTGCCCCCGGCCGAGACCGAGATGAGGTCGGGCCGCAGGGCGAGCGCGGCCTCGGACTGCTCGTCGATGATCTGCTTCAGCAGGCGGCCCCGGACGGCGAGGTTGGCGTAGGCGAAGTCCTCGGTCGAGGAGCCCAGCACCTCGGCGACGCGGTCGGCCCAGCCCCGGTGCCCCCCGGGGGAGCGCTCCTCGGGGTCGCCGATCCCCTCGGTGAACGAGTCGCCGAGGGCGACGTAACGGGACCACGGGTGTTGCTGACTCATGCCACCAAACTACTCTCGACGCGTGCCCGCACCGAAGCCCGCCCCTCCGTCCGACCCGACCCGCGCCTCCTGGTCGCCCGGCGAGCTGCTGCCCGACGAGCTGCTCGAGCGCTTCCGGGGGCGGGCCGCCGACCACGACCGCGAGAACACGTTCCCCCACGAGGACCTCGCCGAACTGCGCGAGCGCGGCTACCTGAGGGCGTTCGTCCCGGAGCACCGAGGAGGCGCGGGTCTCGGACTCGAGCAGGTCGCGTCCCTGCAGTCACGCCTCGCGGCGGCGGCCCCGGCCACCGCGCTGGCGGTCAACATGCACCTGGTCTGGACCGGGTGCGCGGCCGTGCTGCACGCCCGGGGCGACGACTCGCTCGACCTCGTCCTCGAGGACGCCGCGCACGACGAGGTCTTCGCCTTCGGGGTGAGCGAGCCCGGCAACGACCTCGTCCTGTCCGACTCGGTGACCTCGGCCGGCCCCACGGGCGACGGCGGCTACCGGTTCACCGGCACCAAGGTCTCCACGTCGCTCTCGCCGGTCTGGACGCGCCTCGGCGTCTTCGGCCGGGACGACTCCGACCCGGAGGCGCCGGCCCTCGTCCACGGGTTCGTCCACCGCGAGCAGCCGGGCCACGCCTCGCTCGAGGACTGGGACACCATCGGCATGCGCGCGACGCAGAGCCACACGACCCGGCTGACCGGGGTCGAGGTGCCCGCCTCACGCATCGTCCGTCGACTGCCCGTCGGCCCGAGCGCCGACCCGTTCGTCTTCGCGGTCTTCGCCGTCTTCGAGACGACCGTGGCCGCCGTGTACCGGGGCATCGCCCGCCGGGCCCTCGAGCTCGCCGTCGAGTCGGCACTCGGGACGACCTCGCGGCGTGCCGGGGGAGCGGCGAGGGCGCTCGACCCCGTCGTCCGCTGGCGCGTCGCCGACGCCGGACTGGCGGTCGACGGACTCGAGCCGCAGGTCGACCGGGTGGCCCGCGACGTCGACGAACTCGTCGACCACGGGGCCGACTGGCCGCGGCTCGTCGTCGGGCTCAAGACGCGCGCCACCGGGACGGCCCGCGCCGTGGTCGAGCAGGCGGTCACGGTGGCCGGGGGGTCCTCGTACCGGTCGTCCTCGGAGCTCGGGCGTCTGCAACGGGACGTCCTCGCCGGACGCTTCCACCCGTCGAACACCGACTCGGCGCACGCGACGATCGCGGCGGCGCTCCTCGGGCCGGGTTCCTGACGGGTCGACGCACGCGGCCGCATCGGGGGCCGCGCCCCGGGCGACGACGATGTCGGTGGCGCGTGTGAGGATGCTCCGGTGAGCAAACAAGACGGCAGCGGGCGGATCGTCACGACGGTGCCGACCGACGACGCGACCGCGCCGATCTTCCACGTCGACATGGACGCCTTCTTCGCGTCCGTCGAGTTGCTCGACCACCCCGAGCTCCGGGGCCGACCCGTGGTCATCGGGCACCGCTCCGACCGGTCGGTCGTCACGGCCGCCACCTACGAGGCCCGCAAGTACGGCGTCAACTCGGCGATGCCCATGGCGATCGCGTTGCGTCGCTGCCCGCAGGCCGTCGTGCTCGAACCGCACTTCGAGAAGTACCAGCACTGGTCCTCACGAGTCATGTCGATGTTCGACGACGTCACGCCGCTGGTCGAACGCCTCGGCATCGACGAGGCGTTCCTCGACGTCAGCGGGTCGATCCGCCTGATGGGTTCGCCGTTCGAGATCGCCACGGCACTGCGTCGTCGGGTCCATGCCGAGACCGGGCTGCACTGCAGCATCGGGGCCGCGTCGACCAAGTTCGTCGCCAAACTCGCGTCGAGCGTCGCCAAGCCCGACGGGCTCCTGCTCGTACCGCACCGCCACACCCTGGCCTTCTTGCACCCGCGGCCGATCAGCGCGCTCTGGGGCGTGGGCGGCAAGACCGAACAGGTGCTGCTCGACCGCGGCCTCCGAACGGTCGGCGACGTCGCCTCGGCCCCTCTCGACATGCTCGTCCATGCGGTCGGGCCAGCCGCGGGCGCGAAGCTGCACGACCTGGCGTGGGGTCGCGATCCCCGCAGCGTCCACACCGAGACGGCCGAGAAGAGCGTCGGCAACGAGAACACGTTCGGCACCGACGTCGTCGACCCCGTCGTCGTCCGACGTGAACTCCTCCGCCTGAGCGACAAGGTCGGCACCCGTCTGCGGGCCGCGGGCGTGAGCGGTCGCACCGTCGTGCTCAAGTTGCGGACGACCGACTTCGTGACGATCACGCGGTCCCGGACGCTCGCCGACCCGACCGACCTCGGGCGACGAATCTACGACGAGGTCGTGTCCCTCTACGAGACCACGGGCAAGCAGCACGAACGAATCCGGCTCGTCGGCGTGCGCGTCGAGCAGCTCAGCGAGGGGACGGGCGGTGACTCGCTCGGCCTGTGGGACGACGACGCCGACTGGCGCGAGGCGGAGTCGACCATGGACGCCCTCCGGGCCAAGTTCGGCTCGGCCATGCTGACGCCGGCCTCGCTGCTCGGCACCTCGCGGCGTCGACCCGGCACCTCCGGTCGAGATGCGGGTGCCGCGTCCGTCGACGACGCCGGTCGAGGGTAAACTCGGTTCGAGTGAGCACCGCCAACGCATCCGACCCCGCCGGGGGTGAGCAGCACCTCGACGGCCTCTCGTCCGACCCTCTCGACGTCGGCGTCTCGGCAGGCAACTCGGCCGCCGAACACCTCTCGCCCGCGTTCCCCGAGCGGGCCGCCTGGGGCACCGCCAGCAAGTTGCGCGCGTGGCAGGCCGACGCCCTCGAGCTCTACTTCTCGACGATGCCGAGGGACTTCCTCGCGGCGGCCACACCGGGCGCCGGCAAGACGACGTTCGCCCTCCGCCTCGCCACCGAACTCCTGTCCCGCGGCGAGGTCGACCGCGTCGTGGTCGTCGCCCCCACCGAGCACCTGAAGCGCCAGTGGGCCGACGCCGCCGACCGGGTCAACCTCCGCCTCGATCCGATGTTCAAGAACGCCGACGGCACCTTCGGACGGCACTACCACGGCATCGCCGTCACCTACGCCCAGGTCGGCATGAAACCCGAGGTGCACAAGGCCATCACGACGGCCGGTCGCACCCTCGTGATCCTCGACGAGGTGCACCACGGCGGCGACGCGCTCAGTTGGGGCGACGGCATCCGGGAGGCCTACACCGGGGCCACCCGCCGTCTCTCGCTGACGGGCACCCCGTTCCGGTCCGACACGGCTCCGATCCCGTTCGTGCAGTACGCCCCGGACGAGCACGGCATCCGCACCTCGAGGGCCGACTACTCCTACGGCTACGGCCGTGCCCTCGCCGACGGGGTGGTGCGACCCGTCCTCTTCATGGCGTACGCCGGCCAGATGCGCTGGCGCACCCGGATGGGCGACGAGATGAGCGCGTCCCTCGGCGAAGCCGTGACGAAAGACATCACGGCCCAGGCCTGGCGTACGGCGCTGTCGCCGCAGGGCGACTGGATTCCGGCCGTGCTCTCGGCGGCCGAAAAGCGCCTCACCGAGGTGCGCCGGGGCGTGCCCGACGCGGGGGGTCTCGTCATCGCCACCGACCACACCGCGGCTCGGCAGTACGCAGCCGTGTTGCAGAAGCTAACGGGTGAACGCCCCACCGTCGTCCTGAGCGACGAGAAGGCCGCCTCCGACCGCATCCAGGCCTTCTCCGACGGCGACAGCCGCTGGATGGTCGCGGTCCGGATGGTCTCCGAGGGCGTCGACGTCCCGCGTCTCGCCGTCGGCGTGTACGCCACCTCGGCTTCGACGCCGCTCTTCTTCGCCCAGGTCGTGGGACGGTTCGTCCGAGCCCGCCGACGGGGCGAGACCGCGTCGATCTTCCTGCCGAGCGTGCCCAGCCTGATGGCCCTGGCCAACCAGCTCGAACTGCAGCGCGACCACGCGCTCGACCGACCCACCGACGCCGACGACGGCCTGTTCGCCCCCGAAGAAGACATGATGGCCGCGGCCAACCGCGACGAGAAGGCGTCGAGCCTCCTCGAGCAGCAACCGTTCGAGGCCCTGGACTCGCAGGCCTCGTTCGACCGGGTGCTCTACGACGGCGGCGAGTTCGGCACCGGAGGCGAGATCGGCAGCCTCGAAGAACTCGACTTCATCGGCATCCCCGGTCTGCTCGAGCCCGACCAGGTCCGCGACCTGCTGCGGCAGCGGCAGGCCACCCAGGCACGACGGGCTCCGAAGACCGGGTTGCCCACGACCGCTCCGGTCGACGAGGCCCGACCCCTCTACCAGACCATCAAAGAGCAGCGGCAAGAGCTCAGCCGGCTCGTGTCGATCTGGTCGCGGCACTCGAACGAACCGCACGGGCTGATCCACGCAGACCTCAGGCGCATCAGCGGGGGCCCGTCCGTCGCTCAGGCCAGCACCGAACAGATCCAGAAGCGAATCGACGTGTTGCGCGGCCGCCTCGGCCAGCGCGCCTGACCCGGGTACGATCGACCGATGCTCGACGAGAACGTCCCCGACCGGTGGACCGTGCGCGCCGACCCCGAGGGGGCACCCGAGGCGGTCGTCGAGCGCTTCGGCGGCGGCTACCGACTGAGCCGGTGGAGCCCGACCGACGCCGAGCCGGCCCGCCTGGGCGTCTACACGTCCCCCGAGCTCGCCGAGACCGCCTGGTGGAGACTCGTCGACCGCGAGCGGGGTCAGGGCAGGCGGACGATGTCGACCAGGCGGACGGGCCTCGAGGACGCCTGAGGGAGGCCGTTCGGGGCCGGGCGCACCCTGGTGCCCCCGCTCGGGACGAGCGCCGAGACACCCTCGTCGCCGCACAGCAGCACCGGTCGGACTTCGAAGGGCCGTCCTCGCCCGAGCGCCCGGAGGCCGTCACCCCACCGGCGGTCCGAGGGACGGGGCGACGCGGCGCCGACCCTCTCGAGGACGAACGCCACGGTCGTGGCGCCGAACTCGGTGGCGACGGCGGCCAGGGCATCGCCGTAGTGGTCGAGGGCGGCGGTGTCGGGCACCTCGGGGATGCCCTCGAGGGGCACCATGAGGGGGAGGGGGACGTCGTCGTCGTCGAAGAACAACGTCCAGAGCTGGCGACGCACCGCCGACGGGACGATGGCCTCGACGTGGCGGACGAGGTCGTCGACGTCCTGGACGGGGGCGTGCGGATCGGGGACGCATCCGGGATCGGACGTGGCGAAGGCTGCGACCGGGTCGGCGGGAGGGCGGTCGAGGGTGGTGTCGAGGACCGAGGTGAGTGTCATGGGTCGAGCATCTCGGGCCGCCACCGCTCCCGGACGGTTCTCCCCAGCCGCATCGATCGACGAGGATCGACGCGGGGCTGGGGAGGACCGATCAGCCCTGGAGTCGCACGGAGTCGCCGACGGCGACCGTCTCGCCGCCCTGGCCCGGCGCCCCGGACAGTGCCCGGAGCGCCCTGCGGAGCACCGTGCTGGACGTGCTCATGGTGTACGGGAAGTAGACGACCTCGACCCCGACCGCCCCGAACTCTCGCTCGAGCCGGAGGCCCTTCTCGGTGCCCCGCCAGTCGTCGCCCTTGAAGAAGACGTCGAAGCGGAGCTCGCGCCAGACGTCCATCTTGTCGGGCACGGTCTCGGCGTGGACGCCGTCCACGACGTCGATGTGGCGGACGATCTCGAGCCGTTCGGCGAGCGGGACGACGGGGGAGATGCCCTTGGTCACCTGCAACATCTCGTCGGACACGACGCCGGCGATGAGGTGGTCGCACTGCGCGGACGCGTGCCGCAGCAGGTTCAGGTGGCCGATGTGGAACAGGTCGAAGGCGCCGGCCGCGTAGCCGACCCGGCCCGCGCCTCCTCGTCCGCTCCCGCCGTCGACGGGGTCGAGGGCGAGGCCGGTGGCGGGGGTGGGGATGACGTCCACGGGTGTGGTCCTCTCGTCGGGGTGGTGCTCGGAGGTGCTCACGACAGGGCACCGGGCCGGCGTCGGAGGCGGGGGAGATCCTGCAGCGGGCGGGCGGCGCCCGCGTGGTCCACGAGGTCGGCGATGCTGAACGAGGGCGCGGGTTCCTCGACGGGGTGACGGACGTCGTCGTCGAGCCAGGTGGCACGCACCAGGACCCGGCGCCACGGGGGCACCCCGGTCAGCACGACGCCCACGGGTTGCACGTCCAGGCTGACGAGCTCGGCGCTCAGGCTCCGGAGGGACTCGACAGTCGTGACCCCGGACCGGACGACCAGCAGCACGCCGTCCACCTCGTCGGTCACGCTGCGCAGCGCGAGCGGGTGCGAGTCGCTGGAGGCCTGGACGACGGAGACGTCGTAGTCCTCGCGCAGGGCGGCGAAGAAGGCGTGGGTTCCCGAACGGACCAGGTGACGGGACGACGCGACGACCCCGTCGGACACCGGCACGCGGTCGTAGCCGTGCCGATCGGCCTCGACCTCCTCGGGCACGGCGCCCACGGGCACCGTCGAGGGACGGGACAGCGTGCGGGTGTCGAAGTCGGACTGGACCAGGGCGCACGTGGCGCCGAGCTCGACGACGGCGCGCGCGAGGCCGCCGTCGACGCCGACCGCCTCGCGGACCGAGTCCGTCCGGGCCAGCAGGAGCGTGGCGGGCAGCGAGCCACCCCGGAGGGCCCTCGTGTTCTGCACGACCTCGCGCAGGGCCGTGCGGGTCCGGGCGGACGAGGCTCCGGTCACCGGGTCGTCGCCCTGCCGGAGGGCCCCCGGGAGCTGTCCCACGACCGGCAGCCCCGTGATGCGGCGCACGTCGTCGACCGTGTCGACCGTGGGCCGGGCACGGGCCAGGACGAGCGCGCCGGCGAGACCGACCGCCAGGCCGGCGAGGAGACCCGAGAGGACCGTCAGCGCGAGGCCCGGCTCGTCGGGCGTCGTCGGGACGGCCGCGGGGGAGGTGAGGTCGAGCGCGACGGTCTGACCGTCCGACCCGGCGTCCGATTCGGCGCGATCCACGACCGCCGACAGGCTCTCGGCGACGTCGTCGGCGAGCGAGGCGGCCCCGTCGGGCGTTCCGGCCGTCGTCTGCACGCGGAGGACCGCAGTGCCGTCCGGGTTGACCACCGAGACCCGCTCGGCGAGCTCGTCGACGGGCAGGCCGAGGTCGGCCGCGACCGGTCCGAGGACTTCCGGGCTCGTGCCGAGCTCGGCGTAGGACGCCACGCGCTGCTGGGCGAACTGACCGCGGGCCGCGAGGCCCGAGCCCGGGGACTCGACCCGGACGAGGAGCGTCGCCTCGGCGCGCCAGTCGGCCGGAGCGAGCTGCGATGCGCCGACGCCCGCGGCCACCCCGAGGAGCGCCGCCACGCCGATGAGCGCGGCATGGCGCGAGACGGCCCGACCGAGACCCCCCGAGACGGCCCGACGGACCGGGGCGACCTCGTGGCTCACGACCTCGAACCGATCGACGGGGGAGTCAGGGACCTCAGCTCGCGGAACCACTTCGGCAGGGCGAGGACGAGGTAGCCGGCGTTCGCGACGAGGAGCGCCAGGTAGACCACCGTGAACGCCGGCGGCCAGGCCAGCAGGACGAACGCGAGGCACATCAGGCCGTAGTCCGTCGGGACTACCGCCAGCGAGTAGAGCAGTCCCGTGCGACGTCCGACGGGCGCGGCGACGCCGGTCCGGGCCGCCTCCGCCCGGCGGAGCTGATCGGTCAGGACGATGGCGAAGAACGCCACCGTCGCCACGACCTGGTAGACGAGCGGCGCGGCCAGCAGGGCTTCGCGACCCTCCGGTTCACGGAGCCACGACGCGAAGACCGCCAGGTGCAGCACCGCGATCTTGGTCGCGTCGATGACGTGGTCGAGCCACTCGCCCGCGGGGCTGCCGCCGCCCCGGAGGCGCGCGACCTGTCCGTCGGCCGAGTCGAGGGCGTAACCCACGACGAGCAGCAGGACGACGGCCAGGGCCGTCCCGATGCCGGACGGCGCGAAGGCGAGGACCGCGATGCCGGCGAAGGTGCACGCGGCGCTGAGCGCCGTGACCTGGTTCGGAGTGGCACCCACGGTGTAGGCCACCGCGGCGGCCCATCGACCGAGTCGGCGGTTGACGAAGCGCGAATAGGCGGGCGCACCCGTGGACGGCTTCTGGGCGGACGCGAGCGCGGCGAGGGCGGGACGCACGGCGCGGGGCACGGCGGGCCGGGCCGAGGTCGCCTCGGTGGTCGTGGGGGCGTCGGTCACGAGGCCACCGCCAGGGAGTCGACGTCGGCCGTGTGCAGCTCGCGGGTGACCACCGCGCCGATCCGGCGACGCATGCGTTCCGGTGTGAACCGCTGGAGGTAGGCCTCGCGGGCGTGGCGCCCGGCGACGGCCAGGGTGGAGACGTCCATCGACGCCAGGATCTCGGTCAGGCCGTCGACGTCGCGACGGTCGAAGAGCCAGCCCGTGTGCCCCTCGTCGACGACTTCTTCCGGGCCGCCGGAGCGGCTGGCGATGACGGGACGCCCCTGGCTGAACGCCTCGAGCGTGACGAGTCCGAAGCCCTCGAGGGTGTCGGTCGGCAGGATGACCGCGTCGGCGTCGCGGAGGTAGGGCGACGCGTCGTCGACCTCTCCCACGACGGTGACCGTCTCGGGTCGCGAGACGATCGCCGCGACCAGACCGGGCACGTCGACGGAGGAGCCGACGGCCGGCGGGCCGCCCAGGATGACGAGCTGCCCGGGGCAGCCTGCCGCGTTCCAGGCCGTCAGGAGCGTCGCGTGGCCCTTGTGGCCGTTCCAGCGACTCGCGACCACGTACTGGGGCGCGCGACCCTCGGCACGGTCGGTGACGGCGATCGAGCGGTCCGACACGCCGTTGTGGACCACGACGGCGCGCGAGTCCTCCGAGAGGCCGGACGAGTCGAGCACCGACCGCGACACGGCGACCAACGAGGTGCAGGCGCGGGCCAGGGGACGGAGGCCTCGACGGTCCCCGTCGCTCCAGGGCTCCTGCAGGTGCCCCACGACGCGGCGGACGCCCATGGCCCGGGCGACGGGCGCGACGATCAGGCAGGCGCTCGTGGCGCAGTAGACGAGGTCGAAGTGGCGCCCGGACAGTCTCAGCGCCGTGCGCGCCGCGTCGCGGGCCAGGCGGACGAGTCCGAGCGGTCCGAGCCGGGTCCGGCGCAGGATCGGGAGGGGCGTGCGCTCGACGCGCGCCCCGAGCTCGCGCAGCCTCGGCCCCAGGGGCCCGACGGACACGTCGGAGGGCAGCCAGACCGTCACGTCGAGGTCGTCGCGGGCGGCGAGCTCACCGACCACCTCGAGGACGATCCGGTCCGAGCCGTACATCTCGTCGGACGAGTGCACCAGCAGCACCCGGCTGCGCCGCGATCCCCTCCGGCGGCGGGGGAGTTCGGGCAGGTCGACGCCCGTCCGGGCGTCCTCCCGCAGGATCGGTGCGGTGGTCGTCGCCGGTGCGGACTCGCGGTCCCGGTAGTGCCTGATGTCGACGGACATGCTCTCTCCCCTGTCGTCGTGAGCGTGGTCCGGGCCCGTGAACGGCCCGCGGTGGTCTCGGATGCTGCTGGTGGGGGTCAATACGCTCCCCGGTGCTCGAAGAGGACCCGGACGGTGCGCCACATGATGACGAAGTCGACCGTCAGCGACCAGTTCTCGACGTAGTAGAGGTCGAGGCGGACGCTCTCCTCCCAGCTGAGGTCGCTGCGTCCGTTCACCTGCCACATGCCCGTGAGTCCGGGCTTGATGTACAGGCGTCGGTGGACGTGGTCCTCGTACCCCTCGACCTCGCGAGGGAGGGGCGGCCGGGGCCCGACGACGCTCATGTCGCCTCGGACGATGTTCCACAGTTGGGGCAGCTCGTCGAGCGACCACCGACGGAGGACGGCACCCACGCGGGTGACCCGCGGGTCGGACTTCATCTTGAAGAGCAGGCCGGCTCCCTCGTCCGCCTGCGCGAGGCCGGCGAGCCGACTCTCGGCGTCGACGACCATGGAGCGGAACTTCAGCATCTCGAAGGTGCGCCCGTCACGGCCGACCCTGCGCTGACGGAACAGCACCGGGCCGGGACCGTCGAGCCGCACCGCGAGGGCGACGACGGCGAACACCGGCGCGAGGACGACGAGCGCGGCGGACGCCAGTGCGAGGTCGGACAGACGCTTGAGGGCGTGTCGCGGGCCGTCGAACTGCGGCAGCTCGACGTGCATGAGGGGGAGACCCTCGACCGGGCGGTAGTGGATGCGGGGCCCGGCGACGTTCGTCAGTCGCGAGGCGATGACGAGCTCCGTCGCTCGTCCTTCGAGCGACCATCCGAGGTCGCGCAGGTACTCCCGGCCACGACCCGGTTCGCCGGCGACGATCACGCTCTCGGCGCCCAGGCGCCAGACCGCACGCGGGACGCCGTCGAGGTCCGCCACCACGGGGACGGTGCGGCCTCCGACCACGATGCCCCTCGGGTCGGCGTCCGGGACGGCCGCCCCGACGACGTCGTACACGGCACCGCTCGTCTTGTCGATGCGACGGACGACGTCGGCGATGTCGTCGCGCGATCCCACGATGACGGCTCTCGACAGGTAGTGGCCCTTGGCCCGCTGGCGTTCGAGCCAGCGCCGCATGGTCCACCGGCCGACGACCAGGCCGGCACCGCCGACGGGCAGCGCCACCAGGAAGTAGCCCTCGCCGCCGATGTGGCCGACCGAGGCGAACCCGATCGCCACGACGGCGAAGGCCCAGACGCTCGCCGTGAGGAGGCGCTTGTACTCGACGACGCCGCTGCCGACGACCGCGAGGTCGCGGGTGCGGTGCAGCGTGAGGCAGAAGGTCCAGACCAGCCCGACGACGACGGGGAGCACGGGAGAACCCACCGACTCGATCAGGGTGGACGCGTCCGAGCCCCGACCGGCGGCGATGGCCCTCGCGGCGTCCACCACGACGGCACCGACGATGCTCAGGGTCAGGACGGCCGTGTCGACGAGGCGGAGCCGGCGCCGGTAGCGGCGAGCCCAGGCGGCGCCGGACTCGGCGTCGTGCGTCGCGGCGGGCGCCGCGAGGGGGCCGTCCGACTCGGTCAGGTCGAACGGGGGATCGATCCGTCGGGGTGACGACGGTCCGACCAGGAGTGAGCGGAGTTCGCTCTGCGTGCTGGACATCGGGTCTCGGGTTCGGGTAGGCGACGGCACGCCCACGTCCGTGGTGACGACGGGGGCGGTGGCGGGCGGTCGATCGAGGTTCGGGTTCGATCGACCGCCCAGGCGTCGCGCCGGAGCACGGACGTCACGATGGTGCGCGACGTCGGCCGGGCGGCGACGGGCGCGCCGGGCAGCGGGTCTGCTCGACGCACGATTCGGGTCGGTGCGGTGACGGGAGCAGATGCTCCCGGTGGAGAGGGTCGGGTTTCTCGGTTCCTGGCGATTTCGGGTCGACCAGGAGGATGCTGTGACTCTAGTTCGGGGGGCACCCGCCATAGGAGTCTAACAAGACCCCCCGTTCGGGGGCGATCGTGTCCCCCCTGTTGCCGACACCCGAACGGGTGACCCTCGGACCCCGCGATGTCACCCGTGCGGGGGTGACAAGAAGCCGTGAAAAGCGCGGCCACGGCGCGTCCCGTTCCAGGCGGAGGGTGGCCTGCGGCGTGAGACACGCAAAAGGCCTGTTCAGGCCGGTGACACGACGTCCGGACCGAGGGTCGACACGCCGCCGTCCGTGCCGTTCATCACCCCGACAGGTGTCGTTCATCTCTCGTCGCCCCTGGTGTCTGCAGCGCAGGTGGGGTACAGACGGACAGCGCCCCCCGGCCCTTCGGCCGGGGGGCGCATCACCCGTCACAATCACCCTCGTCCGCGTGTCACGGACGGGTGACGAATCCTTGCTCGACCATCCAGTCGAAGGCCACGTCGGCGGGCTCTTCGCCCTCGACGTCGACCGCCAGGTTGAGTCGTCGCATCTCGGTGTCCGTGAGGGCCGGCGAGATCTCGTCGTACACCTCGGCCAGCTGCGGGTACTCCTCGAGGGTGGCCGTCGAGAGGACGGGTGCCGCGTTGTAGGCGGGGAAGAAGCCCTGGTCGTCCTCCAGCACGGCGAGGTCGAGCGAGTCGATCCGGCCGTCCGTCGTGAAGACCTCGCCGAAGTTGCAGCTGCCCCGGTCGGTCGCGGTGTAGACCGTGCCCGTGTCCAGGATGCTCACGTTGCTCGTCGGCACACCGTCGGCGGCGCCGAGTTCGAGCCCGTACGCCGCGAGCATGGGGGCGAACCCGTCGGCCCTCGAGTTGAACTCGGCCTCGACGCAGAAGGTGCGCTGCTCGACCGGCAGGTCGGCGATCTGGGAGAGCGACGTGATGTCGCCGAGCTCGGGAACGGCCTCGGCCCGGACCGCCATGGCGTAGGTGTTGTTGAGGGGCGCGGGCTCGAGCCAGGTCAGGCCGTTGTCGGCGTCCGCGTCGCGGACGGCCTCGTACTGCTCCTGCTGGTCGGGGATGCCCTCCGCCTCGGCGAGGTAGGTCAGCCAGGCGGTGCCGGTGTACTCGTAGGTCATGTCGGCCGTCCCGTCGAGCATCAGCTGTCGCACCGCCACCGACCCCGGCACGTTCGTCATGTCGGTGACCTCGAAGCCCGCGGCCTGCGCGGCGAGCACGGCGATCTTCCCGAGGATCAACTGCTCGGTGAAGTTCTTCGCCGTCACGGTGATCGCCGCGTCGTCGGGCAACCCCTCGACGGCTCGGATCGAGCCGGGCGCCACGGCGGGCACGAACGCCGTCGCCGGCTGCAGGCCGCACCCGGTCAGGGCGAGCGTCGCGGCGCCGACCACGGCGAGGGACGAGGAGGCGCGACGCAGTCGTCGGGGGAGGCGGGAGACGGTCATGCGCGGAGTCCCTTCGGACGGGCGACGTACTCGACCACACGGCCCAGCCAGTCGATCAAGAGGGCGAGCAGGGCGATGAGCAGGGCCCCGGAGACGAGGACCCGCGGCAGGAACAGGTTGACCCCGGTGGTGATCAGCAGCCCCAGGCCGCCGGCACCGATGAACGTGGCGAGGGCCGCCGACCCCACGAGCAGCACGAGGGCCGTACGGATGCCGGAGAGCATCACGGGGACGGCCAGCGGCAGCTCGACCTTCAGCAGGACGGACGACGCACTCATCCCCATGCCCCGACCGGCCTCGACGAGGCGGGCGTCGACGCTCTGCAGTCCGATCATGGTGTTGCGCAGCACCGGAAGCGCCGCGTAGAGCACGAGGGCGACGACAGCAGCCCAGAACGTGAAGCCGAGCCAGAACGCGAGCAGCACGATGAGTCCGATGGCCGGCGCGGCCTGGCCGAAGTTCGCGAGGAGCAGGACGGGACCGCTGATGCGCACGAACGGCCGCCGGGTGAGCAGCACGCCGAGGGGGATGGCGAGGACGAGGACGATCGCCGCGGAGACGAAGGTCAACGCCAGGTGCTCGCCCGTGTAGGCCAGCAGGTCGGAGGGGTTGAGGGTGGTCCGTTCGGCCGTCGTCAGGTCGGCCGTGGTCAGCCACACGACGAATGCCGCGAACACGGCGAACACGGCCACGGGTTGCACGAGCAGTCCGAGCCACGCCGGGCGGGGCCCCCGCCGGCCGGACGAGCGTCCGTCGACCGAGGCCGGGGCGACCGAGGCGGTCACGCCGCGTCCTTCTCGTCGACGGGGGCTCCCGGCACGACGTCGAACGAGCCCGTGTTGGTGCCCACCGGAGCGTCGTGGTGGGCCTCGGCGGCCGACGCGCGCGCCCGCGTGATGGCCTCCATGACGACCTCGACCGTGATGACGCCGATGAAGGCGTCGCGTCGACCGGTGACCAGGGCCGCACCCGCACTCGAGACGAGCATCGTGTCCAGGGCGTCGTTGAGGGTGGCGCCGCTGCCGATGACCGGCAGGTCGGCGTCGGGTGACGAGCCCAGCACGTCGAGACGGCCGAGCTGGCGGCGCGAGGGCCACGAGACGGGGCGTTCCCGGTCGTCGACGACGACCGCGTGGCCGTGGCCGGCCGCCTCGACCCGGGCGAGGACGTCGGCGGCCGATTCGCCCGCTCGGGCGACGATGGCCTCGGCGAGGTCGACGTCACGGACGCGCGTCAGCGTCAGCTGCTTGAGGCCGGCCCCCGACCCGATGAAGTTCTCGACGAACTCGTTCGCCGGCTCGGCGAGGATGCGCTCCGGGGTGTCGTACTGCACGATGTGCGCGCCCTCGGAGAAGATGACGATCCAGTCGCCGAGCTTCACGGCCTCGTCGAAGTCGTGGGTGACGATGACGATGGTCTTCTGCAGCTCGTGCTGGATGTTGATCAGCTCGTCCTGCAGGCGCTGGCGGGTGATGGGGTCGACGGCCCCGAAGGGCTCGTCCATGAGCAACACGGGCGGGTCCGCCGCCAGTGCCCGCGCGACGCCGACGCGCTGCTGCTGACCACCCGAGAGCTCACGCGGGTAGCGGTCGCGGTACGTGGCCGGATCGAGCGACACGAGTTCGAGCAGCTCGTCGACGCGGGCGGCGATGCGCTCCTTCGACCAACCGAGCATCTTCGGCACGATGGCGATGTTCGCCCCGACGGTCATGTGCGGGAACAATCCACCGGCCTGGATCACGTAGCCGATGCGGCGGCGCAACTCGTCGCCGTCGATCGAGGTGACGTCGTCGCCGTCCAGGACGATCCGCCCCTCGGTGGGCTCGATCAGCCGGTTGATCATCTTCAGGGTCGTGGTCTTGCCGCACCCCGACGGTCCGACGAGCATGACGATCTTGCCGGCCGGGATCTCGAGCGTGATGCCGTCGACGGCCGGCTCGGCCTGGCCGGGGTACCGCTTGGTGACCTGGTCGAGGGTGATGCTGCGGCCCGAGACCTCGTCCGAGGGGGACGAGGAGGCGCGGGTGGGGTCAGTTCTGGACACGGATGCCTCTCGAAATGGTCAGGCGGCCGAGGCCGACGAGGATGAGGTCGAGGACGAGGGCGAGGAGGACCACGCCCACCACGCCCGTGACCACGGAGGCGAGCGCGTTCGCGCCGCCCAGTCGGGACAGGCCCGAGAAGATGAAGCCGCCGAGGCCCGGGCCGAGCGCGTACGCCGCGACCGCGGCGATGCCCATCACCATCTGCGCGCTGACGCGCACGCCGGTGAGGATGATCGGCCAGGCGAGGGGCATCTGGACGGTCGCCAGGGTCCGGAAGCGCCCCATGCCGATGCCGCGAGCCGACTCGACGAGCGAACCGTCGACCTCGTGCAGGCCGACGACGGCGTTCCGCAGGATCGGCAGTGCGGCGAAGAACGTGACGACGATGACCGACGGCGCCACGCCGAACCCCGCGAAGGGGATGAGCAGGCCGACCAGCGCGAACGACGGAAGGGTCAGCCCCACGGCCGACACCCCGTTGGCCAGCGCGTAGAGAGTCGGGTTGCGGTGCACCAGGGCGGCGAGGCCGACCGAGACGACGACCGCCAGGACGAGGCACTGCACCACGAGGGAGAAGTGCTGCCATGAGGCGAACCAGATCTGGCTCCACCGGTCCACCACGAAATCCCACGCCAAGCAGACCATCTCCTCTGAGCAACGACCATCAGTCCGAATCGTCGCTTCCCCGAGAGGCGACCGGCGTCCACACTAACCACGGCCCCCACGCCGCGTCATGTCGCCGACCACCCGTCCGGGAGCCTTAGAGTCGCCTGCCGTTATCAAATCCGACGAACGAAATCCCCGATGGGAACGGCGTGTCGGCTTTCGTCGACACGCCGTTGTAACGATCCTCAGATCCTCGCCCCGCAGGGCCTCCGTCAGCCGACGCGGGCTCCGGTCGAGATCTTGTACCGCGCCCCGTGGTGCTCGTCCGGCAACCGGTCTCCGCGCCCGAACAGCTTCTGCCGCAGCGTGCCCGGTTCGTACTCGGTGGGATAGACGCCCCGGGCCTGGAGCACGGGGATCACGTGCTCGACGACGTCCTCGAACGTGCCCGGAGTGATGGCGTAGGCGAGGTTGAACCCGTCGACGTCGGTCTCGTCGACCCACTCCTGGAGCTGGTCGGCGATCTCCTCGCCGGACCCGACGATGCGGGGCCCGAGACCGCCGATCCCGGCCGCCTCGGCGATGTCGCGGATCGTCCACTCCGCGCCCGTGTCACCCGCCTGCGCCTGGAAGTTCGCGAGGGCCGACTGGATGGCGTTGCTCTCGACGTCACCCACGGGGTCGTCGAGCGAGTAGGTCGAGAGGTCGACGCCCATCCACCCCGACATGAGCGTCAGGGCGCCCTCGTGCGAGGCGTATCGCCGGTACTCGTCGTGCTTGGCCCGGGCGGCCTCGGGGGTGGCGTCGGTGATGATGGTCAGCAACGTGTAGATGCGCGCCGAGTAGCGGTCGCGGCCCGCGGCCTCGAGCGCGTCCCGGATCTTGCCGACCGTCGCGGCCAGGCGTTCCTTGGTCGGGGCCGCCACGAAGATCGACTCGGCGTTGCCGGCGGCGAAGCGGATGCCCCGCGGCGAGGCACCCGCCTGGTAGATCACGGGGGTGCGCTGAGGGCTGGGCTCGGCGATGTGGATGCCGGGCACCTTGTAGTAGGTGCCGTCGTGCCCGACCTCGTGCACCTTCGCCGGGTCGGTGAAGACGCCGGACTCACGGTCGCGGACGACCGCGTCGTCCTCCCACGACCCCTCCCACAGCTTGTACAGGACCTCGAGGTACTCGTCGGCCTGGTCGTACCGGGTGTCGTGGTCGAGCTGGTCGTCGGCCCCCATGTTGCGGGCGGCGCTCGGCAGGTAGCCGGTGACGACGTTCCAGCCGATCCGCCCCTCCGTCAGGTGGTCGAGCGTCGACATGCGCCGGGCGAACGGGTAGGGGTGCTCGTAGGCCGTGCCGGCGGTGATGCCGAAGCCCAGGTGCTCGGTCGCGGCGGCCATGGCCGAGACGAGCAGCACCGGGTCGCCGACCGGGGTCTGGGTGCCGTTGCGCAACGCCGCGTCGTGGTTGCCGCCGTAGACGTCGTACGTGCCGAGCACGTCGGCGATGAAGAGCCCGTCGAAGACGCCCTTCTCGAGGAGGCGCGCGAGGGAGGTCCAGTAGCTCAGCTTCGTGTAGTCGGCCGAGCGGTCGTCGGGGTGCCGCCAGAGACCGGGGGACTGGTGCCCCACGCAGTTCATGTCGAAGGCGTTGAACCGGATTCGTCGAGTCATGAGGCCATCATCACGACCCGGGCCCGTGCTGTCGTCCTCGCCGACACACGAGGTCACACTCCGCGCCCCGTAGCCTGTGTCGGTGCTCCCGTTCCGCAGCCACGTCACCGACGTCGACCGCCCCCGTCTCACCCGCGACGTCTACGTCCTCGGCGTGATCGCCTTCTTCGTCATGGTCGGCTTCGGGGTGGTCGTCCCGGTCCTGCCGGTCTACGCCCGCAGCTTCGGCGTCGACCACGCCCTGGTGGGTGCCGTCCTCTCGGCCTTCGCCCTCATGCGCCTCGTGGCGAGCCCGTTCGTGGGTCGACTCATCGACCTGATGGGCGAGCGGGTCGTGCTCTCGGTGGGCATCGGCATCGTGGCGCTGTCGAGCGGACTCGCCGGGCTCGCCCAGACCTATCCGCAGCTCCTCCTGCTCCGGGGGGCGGGTGGCATCGGCTCGGCCATGTTCAGCATCGCGGCGATGACGTTGCTGCTCGGCGCGACCGACCCGTCGCTCCGGGCCCGGGCCGTCGGCTTCTACCAGGGCGGGTTCCTCGTCGGCGGCATGGCGGGTCCTGCCCTCGGCGGGCTGCTCGCGACCATCTCGTTGACGGCGCCGTTCTTCTTCTACGCGGGCACGCTCGCCGTGGCCGGCCTGGTCGGCGTCGTGCTCCTGCGCCGGGCCCCGCAGCACTCCTCGACGACCGTCACCGCGCCTCCGGTGCCCCTCGGGGTCGTGCTGCGCGACGTGCGGTTCCGGACCGCGTGCGTGGCCAACTTCGCACAAGGTTGGTCGTCGCTGGGGGTGCGCAGCGCCCTCGTCCCCGTCCTGGTGGTGGAGGTCCTGCGCGGACCGACGGCCTGGACGGGGTTGCTCTTCGCCGTGTCGGCGGTGGCCCAGACCCTCGCGCTGGCACCGGCTGCGCGCTTCGTCGACACGGTCGGCCGTCGACCGGCCGTGATCGGCGCGTTCGCGGTGGCGGCCGTGACCCTGTTCGCGGTGTCCCTCGCCCCGGACGTCTGGACCCTCGGCGCCCTGCTCTGCGTCTACGGCGTGGCGACGGCGTTCATGGGCACCGCGCCCGCGGCACTCGTCGGCGACGCCGCGGGCGCCCGCGGTGGTCGTCCCGTCGCGATCTTCTCGATGTGCTCGGACGTGGGGGCGATCGCCGGGCCGCTCGTCGCGGGCCTGCTCGTCGACACGGTCTCGTACCCCGCGGCGTTCGGCGTCGCGGCCGTCCTGCTGGCCGTGGCGGCCGGGGCGGCGATCCGCCTGCCCCGGACCGCCACCGGCACGCCGACCCCGGCCTGATCAGCCGAGGTGCACGGGCGCCTCGGTGGGCAGCAGGTCCTCCTTGCGGCCGCGGATGAGGAAGAACGAGATCGGCGCGGCGAGCAGCATGGCGACCGCGGCGGCGAGGAAGGCCACCGAGTAGCCGTCGACCAGCGGGCCGAGCGGCCCGCCCACCGTCGACGTCGAGGACGCGACGGCCCCGGCGTAGAGGTTCGTGAAGACGGCGAGACCGATCGATCCGCCGATCTGCATCATGGCGTTCGAGGTCGCGCTGGCGGCACCGGCGTCGTGCGGGGCGACCCGGCTGAGCGCCAGGTTCTGCATGGGCACGAAGACGCCGGCGAGGCCGACGCCCATGACGAGCAGGGCCGGCAGCACCTGGACGGCGTACGAGCCGTCGGCCGTGATCTGCGTGGCGAGCCAGAGCAGCCCTGCCCCCGCGACGAGCGGCCCGACGATCATCATCGGGCGAGGGCCGACGATCGGCAGCGCCTTCGTCAGCAGGGGGGCGCAGACCATGATGACCAGCGTCATCGGCAGGCTGGCGAGCCCCGCCTCGAGCGGGCCGAAGCCCAGAACGATCTGCAGGTGGAAGGTCAGGTAGAGCAGGGCGCCGATCATGACGCTCCCGACGATCAACTGCACCAGGAATGCTCCGCCACGGACGCGGTCGGCGAGCACGCGCATCGGCAGCAGCGGGTGGTCGCTCCGTCGCTCGACGACGACGAACAGGGCGAGCAGACCGGCCCCCAGGGCGATGAAGCCGATGACGACGGCCGAGTCCCAGCCGTCCTCGGCCCGGGTGAAGCCGTAGACGAGGCTGGCGAGGCCGGCCGCGACGACGATCGTGCCGACGACGTCGAGGCGGTTCCGCCCCTCGGCCCGGCTCTCGCTCACGACGAAGGCGGCGGCGACGATGGCGACGAGCACGATCGGCACGTTGACGAGCAGGCACCAGCGCCAGCTGACGAACTCGGTCAGCACGCCGCCGAGCACGAGCCCGACGGCCGCGCCGGCGCCCGAGATGGCGCCGAAGACGGCGAAGGCGGTGTTCCGGTCGCGACCCGACGCGAAGGTGGTGGTGAGCACGGCCAGGGCCGCGGGGGCGAGCAGGGCCGCGAACACGCCCTGCAGGCCGCGGGCGAGGATCAGCTCACCACCGGTCTGCACGAGCCCGCCGAACGCGGAGGCGGCTCCGAAGCCGACCATCCCGACGATGAAGGTGCGCTTGCGGCCCCAGAAGTCGGCGATCCGACCGCCGAGCAGCAGCAGCGCGCCGAAGGCGAGCGCGTAGGCCGTCACGACCCACTGGCGGTTCTCGTCGCTGAGGCCGAGGTCGGCCTGGGCGTCGGGCAGGGCGATGTTGACGATGGTGCCGTCGAGGACGACGACGAGTTGCGCGAGGGCGACGATGACGAGCACCCACCAACGGCGCGACGAACGCGTCTCGGTGGGGGCGGGGGCGACGGTGGTCACTGCGGTACCTGTTTCTCTGGGGGACGACGAACTACCCTACCTACTAGTTGGTTGGTTCATAAGTCGGCTACGGTGATCCGATGCGAACCGGTGCCGCCGAGACCCGTCGAGCCATCCTCGAGGCCGCGACCGCCGAGTTCTCGCGACACGGGTTGGCCGGGGCGCGCGTCGACCGCATCGCAGCCGAGGCCGGCTGCAGCAAGGAGCGCCTCTACGCGAACTTCGGTGACAAGAGGTCGCTCTTCACGACCGTCCTGAACGGCACCTTCGAGACCATGGGCGAGGCCGCGTCCCGCCCGGCCGCGAGCGTCGAGGAGTTCGCCCTCGCCGTCTTCGACCACATGCAGGCCCACCCCGACCACAACCGGCTGCTCGCCTGGGCCCGGCTCGAGGGCGAGCACGACTGGGAGGCCTCGGTGCCCACCCTGCGCTCGGTCCAGGACGCCGCCCTGTCGCAGCTCGACCGCCTTCGCGGCGACCCCGCCGTGACGGTGTCCTGGAGCAGCGACGACATCTTCGCCCTCGTCATGTCGCTCGCCTGCGCCTGGCAGAACCTGCCCGGTCTCGGCGAGGCGCATCCGGGCGTGGTGCTCGACCCCGCCCTGCAACGCGAGATCGTGCGCGAGGCCGTGCGGCGCCTCACCACGGCCTGAGCCGGGCCCCGGGCCGTTCCACCGCACCGACGACGAAGGAGGCGCGCCCCGGTCACCCGGGACGCGCCTCCTTCTCGAGGTCGGTCGCGACTACTTCTTCGCGTCGACCTTCGGCGTCACCTTGAGGAATCCCGCGCGCGGGTCGCCGAGACCCACCAGCGGGGTCGTGTCGCGGCCGCCGACGAAGTTCGTCACCCATCCCGACAGGATGCGGAACTTCCGGTTCAGCGTCGGCATCGCGTACAGGTGGTAGCCGCGGTGGGCCATCCAGGCCGGCACGTTCTTCAGCTGGAGGCCGAACATGCTGGCCGCGCCCTTGCCGATGCCGTAGCTCGCCACGGTGCCGAGCGACTCGTGGCGGTACTCCTTGACGGGCTCGCCCGACAGGGTCGCGATGACGTTGTCGGCCACGGTGACCGCCTGGCGCACGGCGTTCTGCGCGTTCGGCGGGTAGTACGCCGGCTGCTTCTCGGCCAGCAGGTCGGGGACCTGCGCGCCGTCGCCGAGGGCCCAGACGCCGTCGAGCTTCTGGCCGTCCTCGGTCTGGACCTGCAGGGTCGCGCTGACGTTCACGTGCCCCTTCGGGCCGAGGGGGAGGCCCATGTCGCCCAGCACCGGGTTCGGCTTGACGCCGGCCGTCCAGACGATCGTGCCGGCGGGGATGGTCTCGCCGTCGCTCAGCACGACGTCGCCGTCGACGCACGAGGGCATCGTCGTCTTGAGGCGGATGTCGATGCCTCGACCGCGCAACTGGCCCAGGGTCCACTTCGAGAGCTCGGGACCGACCTCGGGGGCGACGCGGTCCAGGGCCTCGACGAGCACGAAGCGCAGTTCGTCGCGCGACAGGTTCGGGAACGTGTCGACGGCGGAGTTCGCGGCGTCGGACAGTTCGGCGAGGGCCTCGACGCCGGTGTAGCCGCCACCGACGAAGACGACGGTGAGGAGCTTGCGGCGGACGGCCGGGTCCTTGACGCTCGCCGCCTCGGCGATGTTGCCGAGGATGCGGTCACGGACGTACTGAGCCTCTTCGACGCTCTTGAAGCCCACGCCGTTCTCGGCCAGGCCCGGGGTCGGGAAGGTCCGGGTGACGGCGCCGAGGGCGACGACCAACTGGTCGTAGGCGATGTCGCTGGACTCGCCGTCCGCACTCGTGACGGTGACCTTCTTGGCCTCGCTGTCGAGCCCGGTGACCGACGCCTCGACGACCTTCGTGCGCTTGAGCGTCTTGCGCAGCGGCACGGTGACGTCGCGCGCGGCGATGTGGCCACCGGCGACCTCGGGCAAGAACGGCTGGTAGGTGAAGTACGGGGCCTGGTCGACGAGGGTGATGCTCGCCGCCTGGGGTGGGTGTCGCTTCTGCAGTTCGAGTGCAGTGGTGAGCCCGGCGGAACCGCCGCCGAGAATTACGATTCGCTTGGTCATGTATGTGTTCCTCCCTCAGACGACCGTACCCCCGGGGCAGCCTGCCGGAACGCCACACGCCGAACGGCCCGGCACCCCTCGGGGGCCGGGCCGGGCACGGCCACGCGTCGGCCGGTGGGGTCAGCGACCGCCGTCGAGGTCGCTCTGCGTGAACGACCCGTCCGGTTCGCCGTCGTGGGGACCGCCGTCGGCGGCCGGCTCGTCCGGGACCTGCGCGTCGACGTACGACCCGTCGCCCTCGCTCGTGCCGGCCTCTTCGGTGTAGGTGCCGTCGGCCTCGCCGTCGTGCGGCCCGCGCGTGCGGGCGCCGCCGTCGAGGTCGTCGTCGACGTACGAGCCGTCCTCGCCCGAGGTGGGTCCGCCGGTGCTCGGCCGGTCGTGCTCGTGGTGGTTGGCGTCGCTGCCCATGGGTGCTGCCCTTCGTCGAGGTCGGTCGGCGTCGTCGCCGCCCGTGCGGCTCACCCTAGACCGACGTGGTGCCGGTCGACCGGGCGGGACCGTGTCGTCAGAACCCCTCGTTCTCGCGGGTCACGTAGGGCGACTCCAGCGCGTCGAGCTCGTCGTCGGTGAGCCACAGGTCGACCGAGGCCACGGCGTCGTCGAGGTGCTGCATCTTCGTGGCGCCGACGATGGGGGACGTGACCGCGTCCTGCTGCCGCACCCAGGCCAACGCGACCTGTGCGCGAGGCACGCCCCGCGCCTCCGCGACGTCGGCGACGGCCTGTGCCACGAGGCGGTCACCGTCCTCGCGCTGCTTGTAGAGCGTCTGACCGAAGCGGTCGGTCTCGGTCCGGGCCGTGGTGGCGTCCCAGTCCCGGGTCAGCTTCCCGCGGGCCAGGGGCGACCAGGGCAGCACGCCGACCCCCTGGTCCAGGCAATAGGGGAGCATCTCGCGTTCTTCCTCGCGTTGGATCAGGCTGTACTGGTCCTGCATCGAGACGAAACGCGTCCAGCCCCCGAGGTCGGCCGCGTGCTGCATCGAGGCGAACTGCCAGGCCCACATGCTCGAGGCGCCGATGTAGCGGGCCTTGCCGGCCTTGACGACGTCGTGGAGCGCCTCCATCGTCTCCTCCACGGGCACCTCGGGGTCGAAGCGGTGGATCTGGTACAGGTCGACGTAGTCGGTGCCGAGCCGGCGCAGGCTGTCGTCGATCGCGCTCATGACGTGCCCCCGGCTGAGCCC
This sequence comes from Frigoribacterium sp. ME-P-080, assembly GCF_030209595.1. Lineage (NCBI taxonomy): Bacteria > Bacillati > Actinomycetota > Actinomycetes > Micrococcales > Microbacteriaceae > Frigoribacterium > Frigoribacterium sp. ME-P-080. The sequence goes on along the minus strand of NZ_JARVRR010000004.1, from coordinate 248,762 downwards.
GGCCCCGTTCGGACCGGGACGCATCCGGCCGTGCACCTTGGTCGCCAGGACGACCTCCTCGCGGGTCGCGAAGTCCCGCAGTGCCCGTCCGACGATCTCCTCGCTGGTGCCGTCCGAGTAGACGTCGGCGGTGTCGAAGGTCGTGATGCCGAGCTCGAGCGCCCGCGAGATGAACGGGCGGCTCTCGTCCTCGGGCAGGCTCCACTCGTGCGTCCCGCGGTCGGGCACGCCGTAGCTCATGCACCCCAGGGTCACCGCCGAGACGGTCAGGCCGCTCGTGCCCAGTCGTGCGTACTCCATGTGTGGCACCTCTCGTCGTGGAGGCGGGGCACCGACGCCCGCGCCGACTGCGAGCCTACGCGCGGGGCGGCGCGGTCCGGCCCGCGATCGACGCGTCCCCACGGATCACCGAGGCGGCGTGTCGGAGCGCCCTCCGCGCCTCCGGGGTCCAGGGCGCGCCGACGAAGTCGTGGAAGGCACCGCGGTACAGCCGCAGCTCGACGCGTCCACCCGCCGCGGTCACGCCCGCGGCCAGCCGCTTCACGTCGGGCGTCAGCAGGTCGCGATCGCCGGCGTAGGCGAACACGGGCGGGAGACCCGAGAGGTCGCCGCGCACCGGGCTGACGACGGGGTCGGCCGGATCACGGTCGCCGGCCCACCACCGACCCGCGGCGACGAGACCGTCGCGGGCGAGCATCGGGTCGAGCGGTGCGACCTCGTCGATCGCGGGGGAGTCGAGCAGGGCGTCCACCCACGGCGAGAAGAGCACGAGCGCGTCGGGTGCCGGTCGGCCGGCGTCGCGTCCCCGCATGGCCGCGACGAGGGCGAGCGCCCCGCCCGCCGAGTCGCCGGCCACGACGACGCGGGACGGGGAGGCGCGGCGCACGTCCGCGAGGACGGCGTCCAGCAGCGGCAGCGCGTCGTCCACGTCGTGGGCCGGGGCGAGACCGTAGAGGGGCACCGTGACGACGGCCCCGGAGGCGCGGACGAGACCCGCGAGCAGGTTCCAGTGCGTGGCCAGGACGGGGTGCACGTAGGCACCGCCGTGCAGGTAGACCACGTGGACGCCGCTCGGGGCTCGACGCGGACGGAGCGTGACGACGCGCTCACCACCGACCCGCGCCTCCTCGACGGTCGCGACGCGGTGCACCGCTCGCGTGACCGGCGCGGCGGAGCCCTGACGGGCGACCGAGCGGACGAGCGAGTCCTCGGACTCGGTCGAGCGGGGGCGGAGGCGGAGCCGGAGGCGCAGAAGAGCACGCGTGGCGGCCATCGAGAGCGACATGACCCGACCCTACGGGCGCCGGGGACGACCAGGGGAGGCGGGGGCTACCGGACGGGAGGCGAGGGGGCTAGCTTGTCCCCCGAACGGGTCACCCGACCCCGACGTCGCCGGTGCCGTCATCTGGGAGCGCGCACCGACGGCACACCTCGCTGCACGAACACACCCGAAGGAACGACGATGTTCGACACACGCTTCATCAGCAGTGCCATCTCCCGGAGCGCCGAGACCCCGATCGATCGACGACGGCTGCTCGCCGCCGCCGGCGTCACCGGCCTCGGCACGGGGCTCGCCGCGGTCGCCGCGACGCTGCCCGCCCAGTCCGCGGCCGCCGTGTCGCCCTCCGACGAGGTGATCAGTGATGCGACGATCCTCAACTTCGCACTCAACCTCGAGTACCTCGAGGCGGAGTTCTACCTCCGGGCCGTCACCGGCTCGGGGCTGCCCGCCGACCAGATCACGGGCATCGACCCCCAGGGCGGCGTCGTCGGCGGCGCACCCGTGCCGTTCAAGACCACGATCGTCAAGCGCATCGCGCAGGAGATCGCGGCGGACGAGAAGGCGCACGTCTCCTTCTTGCGGTCGGCACTCGGCGGCGCGAAGGTGTCGCGACCGGCGATCGACCTGCAGAGCAGCTTCACGGCGGCGGCCCTCGCGGCGGGGGTCATCACACCGGGCCAGATCTTCGACCCGTTCGCCTCGGAGGAGAACTTCCTGCTCGGGGCGTTCATCTTCGAGGACGTCGGCGTGACCGCCTACAAGGGCGCCGCGCCCCTGATCTACAACAAGACCTACCTCGGCGCGGCCGCCGGCATCCTCGCGGTCGAGGCGTACCACGCGGGCATCATCCGCACCACGCTGAACGCCAAGGGACTGCAGGTGCCCGCGACGAAGATCTCGGACGCCCGCGACTCCCTCGACGGGTCGACGGACGACGACCAGGGCCTGACCCTCGGTGGCGTCCAGAACCTCGTGCCGACCGACGCCAACGCCATCGTCTACGGACGGACCGCCGAGCGCGTGCTCAACGTCGTGTACCTGACGCCGAACCAGATCGACAAGGGCGGGTTCTTCCCGCAGGGCATCAACGGCTCGATCGTCGCCAGCGGCAACCCCGGCAGCGCGGTCTGACGACCGACGAAGGCCGGAGAACCAAGGAAGGCCCGCACACCGGGGTGTGCGGGCCTTCCGTCGCTTGCGAACAAGCATCTGTCTCAACACAGATCTGGCGAAACGCCTCTCGAGAGAGACTGTTTCGAGTGTCCGAGGGGGGACTTGAACCCCCACGCCCTATACGGGCACTAGCACCTCAAGCTAGCGCGTCTGCCATTTCCGCCACCCGGACTGGATGGTGCCGACCGAAGCCGACACGAAAGATTAGCACGGCTCGGAGGGCCCTCGTGACCACGGCCACGTCCGTCGGCGTGAGCGGCGCGGCAGGTAGCGTGGGGCGCATGACGACGACCCCCACGAGCACCGGCCCGACCGAGCCCGAGCTCGACGAGACGGCCCGCATCGCCCGCGACCTCATCCGGTTCGACACGTCGAACTACGGCGGTGGGCGGTCGAACGGCGAGGCGGAAGCCGCCGAGTACGTCGAGGCGGCCCTCCGCGACCTCGGCCTCGAGCCGCAGCTGTTCGAGTCCGAACCCGGCCGGGTCAGCGTGATCGCCCGGGTCGAGGGTGCCGAGCCGGCGAAGCCCGGACTGGTGGTGCACGGCCACCTCGACGTCGTGCCCGCCGACCCCGCGAACTGGTCGGTCGACCCGTTCGGCGGCGTCGTCCGCGACGGCATGCTCTGGGGGCGCGGCGCCGTCGACATGAAGAACATGGACGCCATGATGCTGACGGCCGTCGGCGACATCCTGCGGGCGGGCGAACGACCGGCCCGCGACCTCGTGCTGGGCTTCCTCGCCGACGAGGAGGCCGGGGGAGTCCTCGGCTCGCACTTCCTGGTGAAGGAACACCCCGGGTTGTTCGACGGCGCCACCGAGGCGATCAGCGAGGTCGGTGGCTACTCGACCTTCATCGACGGTCGACGCTCGTACCTGCTGCAGACGGGCGAGAAGGCCCTGATCTGGATCAAGCTCAGGGCTCGGGGCACCGCCGGCCACGGCTCGCAGATGATCGAGGCGAACGCCGTGACGCGCCTGGCCGAGGCGGTGGCCGTCCTCGGCCGCCAGCAGTGGCCGATCGTGCTGACGGACACGACGACCGCCCTGCTGGGCGAGGTGGCCCGCATCCTCGACGTCGACGTGCACGAGGTCGCACCCGACGAACTGGTCCTGCGCACCGGCACCGCCAAGGGCTTCATCCGCGGCTCGCTGCGCACGACGACCAACCCCACGATGCTGACGGCGGGCTACAAGCACAACGTCGTGCCCGACACGGCCGAGGCCCTGGTCGACATCCGGTGCATGCCGGGGCAGGAGGCGGCGGTGCTCGCCGAGGTCCAGGCCCTGATCGGCGACGACGTCGAGATCGAGACGATGCACACCGACATAGGGCTCGAGACGCCCTTCTCGGGGCCCCTGGTGGACGCCATCACCGCCACCCTCGACCGGCACGACCCGGGGGCACCCGTCCTGCCCTACCTGCTCTCGGGCGGCACCGACAACAAGGCCCTCAGCCTGCTCGGCATCGCCGGGTACGGCTTCGCCCCGCTCCGGCTCGACGAGGGCATGGACTTCCCGGCCATGTTCCACGGCGTCGACGAACGGGTCCCGCTCGACGCACTATCCTTTGGCAGTCGCGTCCTGCGGGACTTGTTGTCGACGTACTAGCAACCCCCGCACCAGAAGGGTCACCCGCGTGGAGCATCTCCTCCAGGCACTCCTGCTCGGCCTCGTCCAGGGCCTCACGGAGTTCCTCCCCGTCTCGTCGAGCGCCCACCTGCGGCTCGTCGGCCTGTTCTTCAGCGATCCCGGGGCGGTGGCCGAGTTCGACCCGGGCGCCACCTTCACGGCGATCACGCAGCTCGGCACCGAGCTCGCGGTCGTCATCTACTTCCGGCGCGACATCACCCGCATCGTCTCGCGCTGGTTCGCGGGCGTGACCGGCAAGATCCCCCGCACCGACCCCGACGTCCGCATGGGCTGGCTCGTCATCATCGGCACCGTCCCGATCGTGCTCGTGGGGTACGTCGCGCAGGAGTACATCCGCACGGTGTTCCGCTCGCTCTGGATCGTGGCGATCGTCCTGATCGTGTTCGGCGTCCTTCTCGGACTGGCCGATCGTCTCGGCAAGAAGACCGAGCGCTTCGAGGACATGCGCTACGGCCACGGCATCGCCGTCGGCGTCGCCCAGGTGCTGGCGCTCTTCCCCGGCGTCTCGCGGTCGGGTGCCACGACGACCACGGCACTCGCACTCGGCTACACGCGCCCCGCCGCCGCCCGGTTCTCGTTCCTGCTCGCCGTGCCCGCCGTCTTCGGCAGCGGTCTCTACGAACTCGTCCAGAGCTTCAGCGACCCCGGGCCCTACTCGCTGGGCGAGACCCTGGCCGCCACGGTCGTCGCGTTCGTCGTCGGCTTCGTCGTCATCGCGTTCTTCATGAACTACATCTCGCGCCGCAGCTTCGCCCCGTTCGTGGCCTACCGCATCGTGCTCGGCGTCGTCCTGCTCGTCCTGCTCGGCACGGGCGTGGTGGCCGCATGAGGTCCTGGGCAGAACCCGACGTCCCGCGCCTCCCGGGCCTGGGAGACCTCCCGGCGCTCCACGACACGTCGACCGGCACGGTGCACCCGACCGAGGTCGACGGGTCGCGGGCCGGTCTCTACGTGTGCGGCATCACGCCGTACGACGCCACCCACCTGGGTCACGCGTCGACCTACCTGGCCTTCGACACCCTGCTGCGCGTCTGGCGCGACGCCGGGGTCGAGGTGGTCTACGCGCAGAACACGACCGACGTCGACGACCCGCTGCTCGAGCGGGCGACGGCCACCGGCGTCGACTGGCGAGAGCTCGCGGACGGCCAGACCGACCTCTTCCGCAGCGACATGCAGCACCTGGCCGTGGTGCCGCCGACGCACTACGTCGCGGTGACCGAGGTGGTGACCGACGTCGCCGACGCCGTGGCGCGCCTCCTCGACCGGGGTCTCGCGTACCCCGTGCCCACCGATGCCTCGACCGCCGGCGACGACCTGTACTTCGACGTCCGGGCCGCCGAACGCGACACCGACTGGCACCTGGGGCTCGAGAGTCACTACGACGCCGAGACGATGGCCCGGTTCTTCGCCGAGCGCGGCGGCGACCCCGATCGCGCCGGCAAGCGCGACCCCCTCGACCCGCTGCTCTGGCGCGCGGCCCGCGACGACGAGCCGTCGTGGCCCACCACCGTGGGCGCCGGCCGACCCGGTTGGCACATCGAGTGCACCGTCATCGCCCAGCAGCACCTCGACGTGCCCGTCACCGTCAACGGCGGCGGGAGCGACCTGGTGTTCCCGCACCACGAGATGAGCACGGCGCACGGCACGGCCCTCACCGGCCGCCCCTACGCCGTCCACCACACGCACACCGGGATGGTCGGCTACCAGGGCGAGAAGATGAGCAAGTCGCTCGGCAACCTCGTGAAGGTCAGCGAGCTCGTCGCCGCGGGCCGCGACCCCCGCGCCGTCCGGCTCGCCCTCCTGGCGCACCACTACCGCTCCGACTGGGAGTGGTTCGACGCCGACCTCGTCACCGCCGAACGACGGCTCGAGCGCTGGCTCGCCTGGGCCGCCACGAGAGCAGGAGGCGCGGTGCCGGTCCCGGCCCCCACCCCGTTGGTCGTCGGCCTGCGCTCGTCGCTGGCGGACGACCTCGACACGCCCTCGGCCCTCGACGCCGTCGACGCCGTCGTGGCCCGAGGAACGGCCCCGTCCGAGGTCGACGTCGACGCCGTGCAGGCGCTGTTGGGCATCGACCTGCGCGCCTGAACGGCGCCGAGGGCGCCGAGGCGATCGGTCCGCCCCGACACCCGGACGAAACGGGTCGTCCATCCCGTTCTCCATGCGCATGCATGAGTCTTCCTCAATCAGCACGCCCGTCTGCCCTACGATGGTCGGCGTGGAGACGTCGACGACCGCCCCGACCCCGGCCGCGACGCCGGGCGACGCCCGCCGGCCGCTCACCCGACGCGACACCCGCGTCGACCTCTGGATCACCGCCCTCACCGCGGCGCTCGGCCTCGTCACGCTCTGGCTCAGCGCCGTCATCGTCGAGGACGCCGACGGGGCGGGTTCGCCCTCGACCCTCGAGAGCGTGCTGTGGCTCCTGGGCCTCTGCGCCCCGCTCGCCTTCCGACGGCAGCGTCCCGTGGCCGTCCTCGTCGTCGTGTCGGCCGTGTTCCTGGCCGCCCAACTGAGGGGCTACCCCGACACCCTCACCCCGTCGATCGTCGAGTTCGTGGTCATCTTCACCGCGAACGCCTGGGCCGCCCGGCGCGGCCGTGCGCTCGTCGTCAGCGTCGTCGTGACCGCGGTCATGTTCGTCTGGCTCGGCGTGTGGCTGCACTCCGTCTACGTGTCCGACGCCGAGGCACCCGACCCCGTGACCCTCGCCACGATCGCCTACACGCTCGTGTCGAACGGCATCGTCCTCGTCACGGCCATCGCGTTCGGCCGGGCGGCCCGCGTGTCGGCCACCCGGCTCCACGCCCTCGAACGCACGGGGGTCGAGCTTCGCGCCGCCCACGAGCTCGTCGCCGATCGGGCCATCAACGAAGAACGCACCCGCCTCGCCCGTGAGCTGCACGACGTGGTCGCCCACCACGTCGCCGTCATCGGCATCCAGGCGGGCGCCGCCCGGCGGACGCTCGACCGGCCCGACATCGCACGAGGCGCCCTCTCGGCCGTCGAGGGCACGGCGCGGACGACCATCGACGAGCTCGACCGCCTGCTGTCCGTCCTGCGGTCGCGAGACGGCGAGGCCGGGTCCGGCCCCTCGGGCCTCGGCGCCCTGCCCGAACTGATGGCCGACACGCGAGCCCTGGGCCTCGAGGTCCGGTTCTCGGTGCACGGCGACGCCCGCGACGTCCCCGAGAGCATCGGGGTCACCCTGTACCGCATCACCCAGGAGGCCCTGACCAACACCCTCAAGCACGGCAACGCCTCCCTCGCCGAGGTGCACCTCCGCTACGGCGACCGGACGATCGAGGTCGAGGTCGTCGACGACGGTCGTCCCGGCCCCACGCCCTATCCCGGCGCGGGAATCCCGCAGGGATCGACGGTGACCGGCCCCGGACTGGGCCAGCGGGGCATGCGCGAGAGGGTCGACCTGCACGGGGGCGAGCTCCAGCTCGGCCCCCGCCCGCGCGGGGGCTACCGGGTGTGCGCGGTCCTGCCCGTGAACGCCTGCACCGACGCCCGCCCCCTCGACCACGTCACCGCCGCCGACCCCACCGAGAGACCATGACCGACACGACCGCCCCCGTCTCCGTCCTGCTCGTCGACGACCAGGACCTCGTCCGCACGGGTTTCCGCATCATCCTCGACACCGCACCCGACGTCCGCGTCGTCGGCGAGGCCTGCGACGGGCTCGAGGCCGTCGACCTCGTCCGGCGGCTCCGCCCCGACGTCGTCGTCATGGACATCGAGATGCCCGTCCTCGACGGGCTCGAGGCCACGCGTCGCATCCTCGCGCAGTCACCCGGGGGCGGCCCGGCGGTCCTCGTCCTGACGACCTTCGGCCGGGACGACTACGTCTTCCGGGCCCTGCAGGCGGGGGCGAGCGGCTTCCTGCTCAAGACGGCCACGCCCGAGGACCTGATCGACGCGATCGCCGTCGTCCACCGCGGAGACGCCCTGCTCTCGCCCCAACTCACCCGTGCCGTGGTCGAACGCGCCGTGGGCGACCCCGCGACGACGCGCGTCGTCGTCCCCAGCCCCGCACTGGCGACCCTCACCGAACGCGAACGCGAGGTGCTCGACCGGTTGGCCTCGGGGGCCTCCAACGCCGAGATCGCCCGCCGGCTGTTCCTGGGCGAGGCCACGGTCAAGACGCACGTCTCCAACGTGCTCGGCAAGCTCGGCCTCCGCGACCGGACGGCGGCCGTGGTGTTCGCCTACGAGAACGGCGTCGCGGTCCCGGGCGGGCCCGCCACCTGACCGGGGCCGTCGTACCGGGCCCCACCCCGCCCCTCCTGACGGGCACCGGCGGACCGGTCAAGGGACCGGGGGGTACCGCGGGTCGTCCGGTCGTCCGTCTCCGCCCTTGCCGTCGCGCCGACGGAGGTACCGTTCGAACTCCTGCGCGATGGCCTCACCGCTCGCCTCGGGGCTGTCCACCGTGTCGCGGGCCTGCTCGAGCTGCTCGATGTAACCCGCCATGTCCTCGTCGTCGGCGGCGAGGGCGTCGATGCCGGACTCCCAGGCCGTCGACTCGGCGGCGAGCTCGCCGCGGGGGATCGTCACGCCCGAGAGCTCGTCGAGCTTCTCGATGAGCGCGAGCGTCGCCTTGGGCGACGGGGCGTTGTGGACGTAGTGGGGGACGGAGGCCCAGATCGACAGGGTCGGCACGCCCGCGGCCTCGACGGCGTCGGCGAGGACCGACAAGATGCCCACCGGCCCCTCGTAGGTGCTGCGCTCGAGGGTGTACTCGTCGCGGACGGCCTCGTTCTCGCTGCTGACGAAGACCGAGATGGGCCGCGTGTGGGGGACGTCGGCGAGCATGGCTCCGAGGAACACCACGCCCGTGACGTCGTGCACGTCGATCAGGTCGACGATCTCGGCGGCGAAACCGCGCCAGCTCCGCGACGGTTCGGCACCGAGCAGCACGAGCACCTCGGTGGTGGGCGACGACGGGTCGCGGGGGAGGACCGTCGCGGCGTCGGCGGCCGCGTGCAGCTGGATGCGCGGCCACACGAGGGTTCGCACCCCGTCGTCGTCGAGCCCCACCTGCGGGCGGTTGAACTGGTAGTCGATGTACCGTTCGCCGTCGAGTTCGGCCACCGGTTCGAGCGAGAGGGTCTCGACCAGGCTGCGCGCGACGCCGCTGGCGGCCTCGCCGGCGTCGTTCCAGCCCTCGAAGGCGACCACCAGCAGGCGTCCCGCAGCGAAATCCGACGTGTTCGTCAACCTGAGTCCTCACCGTGCCGGAAGGGCGTCCGGCGCTTGACCCTCCACGATAGACCGTGACCGCCACCAGGAGGCGCGGGCCGGGAGGCCACGTCGACCAGGCCCGGTAGACTCGTCCGCCGTGACCGAAACCCTGCCTGCCGCCGTCCTGTGGGACATGGACGGAACCCTCGTCGACACCGAACCGTACTGGTTCCTCTGCCAGGTCGAACTGGTCGAGTCGTTCGGCGGCACCTGGAGCCGCGAGGACGGCGACGCCATGATCGGGAGCGGCCTGTGGCAGTCCGCCCGGGTCCTGCAGTCCCACGGGGTCGACCTGACCGAGGACGAGATCATCGACCGCCTGACCACCGCGGTCCTCGAGCGCGCCGCGGTCGAGATCCCGTGGCGTCCCGGGGCGAAGGAACTCCTCGCCGAGCTCCGCCGAGAAGGCGTCCCGACCGCCCTGGTCACCATGTCCATCCGCCGCATGGCCCAGTTCATGGTCGACGCCATCGAGTTCGAGGCCTTCGACGCGATCGTCGCCGGCGACGACGTCGAGCACGCCAAGCCGCACCCCGAGGCCTACCTCCGGGGCGCCGCCCTGCTGGGCGTCGACCCCGCCGACTGCATCGCCATCGAGGACAGCACGCCCGGCCTGGCCTCGGCCGTCGCCGCCGGCACCGTCGCGATCGGCGTCGAGCACCACGCACCGCTCGCCGACGACGGCCCCTACATCCGCCGCGACACCCTCGTCGGCACCACGGTCGACGACCTCCGCGCGTTGCACCGGGCCGGCCGTGCCGTCCGCGACCGGGCGACCTCCGACTCCTGACCCCGGTGCGCACGCCGCGCCTCCTGCACCCCTCGGGGTGCGACCCGATCGAAAGCAGCACCCTCGCATGACCGCGTTCCGCCGCCAGTCCGGCCCCTTCGTCGAAGGCGACAAGGTCCAGCTCACGGGCCCCAAGGGCAAGATGAACACCATCGTGCTGACCCCGGGCGCCGTGTTCCACACGCACCGCGGCATGATCGCGCACGACGACGTCGTCGGGTTGCCCGACGGGTCCGTCGTCCCCAGCACGACGGGCGACGAGTACCTCGCCCTCCGTCCGCTGCTGAGCGACTTCGTGATGTCCATGCCCCGGGGCGCGGCCATCGTCTACCCGAAGGACGCCGCCCAGATCGTGGCGTTCGCCGACATCTTCCCCGGCGCGACGGTCGTCGAGGCGGGCGTGGGTTCGGGTGCGCTGTCGCTCTGGCTGCTGCGGGCCGTCGGCCCCGAGGGTCGCCTGGCGTCCTTCGAGCGCCGACAGGAGTTCGCCGACGTCGCCGAGGGCAACGTCGCGAGCTTCTTCGGTGCCGAGCCCGAGAACTGGACGGTCACGGTCGGCGACCTGGCCGACGAGTTGCCCGCGGCGATGCCCGACGGGACGGTCGACCGGGTCGTGCTCGACATGCTCGCGCCGTGGGAGAACGTCGACGTCACGGCCGACGCCCTCAAGCCGGGCGGTCTGGTGATCTGCTACGTCGCCACCGCGACACAGCTCTCGCGCACGGCCGAGGCCCTGCGCGCCTCCGAGGCCTTCACCGAGCCCGACGCGTCCGAGACGCTCGTCCGCGGCTGGCACGTCGAGGGCCTCGCCGTCCGCCCCGACCACCGCATGATCGGGCACACCGGCTTCCTCCTCACCGCCCGCCGGCTGGCACCGGGAGCGGTGCTCCCGCAGCTCAAACGACGCCCCTCCAAGTCCGACTACAGCGATGCCGACGTCGAGGCCTGGACGCCCGGCGCACTCGGCGAGCGGTCGGCCAGCGACAAGAAGCTGCGCAAGACGGCACGCCAGGCCCGGACGGCGGCCGAGGCCGCGATCGCGGCGACCGAGGCCGTCGACGGCACCACCGACGGAGCCGGCGCCGACGGCACGTCGACCGGTTCCACCCCGGCCTGAGCATCGTCGAGGGCTCCGACCACCCCCGCTAAGCTGTCCCCGCATCCGAACGACCCGACCGGTCGCCCCACCCGACCCCCCGGTCGCCTCCACGAAATGAGTCCCCGTGCGCAAGATCCCCGCCCTCGTCGTGACGGTCGGCCTGCTCGCCTCGATGACGGCCTGCTCGAGCACGGCCGGCCCCGGCTCCGCCGGCTGCCCTCCCACGGGTGACGCCGCCTCGGTCGTCACCGCGACCGGCGACTTCGGCACGAAGCCCGACGTCGACGTGCCGACGCCGATCGTGACCAAGAAGACCGAAGTCTCGACGCTCATCGAGGGCGACGGTCAACGACTCGTCGACGGCACCCCGGTCGTCATCGACTACACCCTGTTCGACGGCAGCACGGGCCAGGAACTCGAGGACAGCGGCTACGACGGCTCGACGAACGTCCCGTTGACGGTGGGCGGGCAGACGCTCGCCCCGCTCGTCGACGCGTTGGAGTGCTCCACGGTGGGTTCGCGCGTCGCGGTCGCCGTCAAGGCCAGCGACCTCTCGGCATCGATCAACGGCGCCGCGACGACCCCGAACGACGATCCCGACGCCGCCTACGTCGCCGTCGTCGACGTCAAGCGGGCGTTCCTCGCGAAGGCCGACGGGGCCCTCCAGCTCGGCGCGGACGGCCTGCCCGCGGTGGTCACCGCCCCCGACGGTGCACCCGGCATCACGATCCCCGCGGGTGACGCCCCCACCGACGAGGTCGTGCACCTCGTCCGCAAGGGGCACGGTCCGACGTTGACCGCCGACGACTCCGCCGTGGTGCAGTTCACGGCCGTCACCTGGAGCCAGCCGTCCACGGTCGCGGGGTCGACCTGGACCAACGGCGGCTCGGCGACGCCGGTCGACCTCGGCGACGAGCAGATCCCCGACGACATCCGGTCGGCCCTGGTGGGCCAGCAGGTCGGCTCGCAGGTCATGGTCGTGCTCCCCGCGACGTCCGACAGCGGTGGCTCCGCCTACGTGTACGTGTTCGACGTGCTCGGGGCGATCCGATGACCCGGCCCTGCTGAGCCGGTCGCCGTGCCCACTGCCCGCACCCCCCGCGTCCCCGTCGAAGAGCGACTGTTCAGCCTCGTGTTGGCCCTGCTCGCGACGGACTCCGGGTTGAGCAAGACCGAGATCCTGTCGACCGTCCAGGGGTACCGCCAGAGGTACTCGCGCTCGGGTGACAACGCCGCGCTCGAGCGGCAGTTCGAGCGGGACAAGGACGACATCCGCGAACTGGGCGTCCCCCTCGAGACGATCGACGATCCCGCGGCGGCAGGCAACAACCAGGCCCTCCGCTATCGCATCCCGCGGGGCGCGTACGAACTGCCCGAGGACATCTCGTTCTCGTCCGAGGAGACCGCCCTCCTCACCTTGGCGGCGATGGTGTGGCGCGAGGGGTCGCTCTCCCACGAGTCCCGACGGGCACTCCTCAAGTTGCGCTCGCTCGGCGGCGCGGCGAGCGTGCCCGAGCTCGAGTACGCCCCTCGGCTCCGTTCCCGCGACGCGGCCTTCGAGCCACTGCGGACGGCGCTCGACCGGGGCGTCGTCGTCCGGTTCGACTACCTGAAGCCCGGTGACGAGTCCGCCCGCCGGCGCGAGGTCGCCCCGGCAGCCCTGGTCCAGCACCAGGGCCGGTGGCTGGTGTCGGCGGTCGAGGTCGGCACGGGGGCGCTCAAGACCTTCCTCCTGTCCCGTGTCGTCGGCCCCGTCCAGCTGACCACCACCCCGTACACGAGACCCGACGACGCCACGGCCGAGCGCGCGCTGGCCGACCTCGAGCAGGTCTGGCGCGATCGCACCGCGACCGTCCGCGTCGAGCCCCTGTCCGACGCCGAGACCCGACTCGGCAAGCGCCGTGGCACGACCCGTCTCGATCCCGACACGCTCCTCGTCCACTGGACCGACGACAACCTGCTCGCCGACGAGCTGGCCTCCTTCGGTCCCGAGGTCACCGTCGTCGAACCCGACGGACTCCGTGCCCTGGTGCGCACCCGCCTCGAGGCCGTGCTCGCCGCCCACACCACCGGCCCGGTCGACGGGGGTGCCCGTGGCTGAGCCCCGCGGTGCCCTCCACGCGGCCGACAAGCTCGCCTTCCTGCTGTCGCTCGTCCCGTGGCTCATGGACCACGAGCGAGTCAGCGTGGCCGAGGCGGCCGCGCACTTCGGCGTGAGCGTGGGCGAGATCCGGCGTGCGGTCGAGCTGATCGCCGTCTCGGGCGTCCCTGGCGAGACGACGCAGTACCAGCACGGCGACCTCTTCGACATCGCGTGGGACGACTTCGAGCAGAACGACGTCATCGTGCTGACCAACCTCGTCGCCATCGACGACTCGCCACGGTTCTCCGCTCGCGAAGCGGCCGCCCTCATCGCGGGCCTGCAGTACCTCTCGTCGCTGCCCGAGAACGCGGACCGCGCGGCCATCGCCACACTGATGAGCAAGCTGTCGCGTGGGGCGTCCAGCGAACCGAGCCAGGTGGCCGTCGACCAGTCCGAGACGAACGAGGTCCTGGGGCTCGTCGGCCGGGCGGTCGAGGCGGGCGTCCAGCTCGAGTTCGACTATCGCGGCACCCGGGGGGTCGCGGAACGACGGCGGGTGGACCCGCTGCGGGTCGAGTCGGTCGACGCCGACTGGTATCTCAGGGCCTGGGACCACCTGCGCGAGGCGCCCCGGACGTTCCGACTCGACCGGATCGCCTCCCCGGCGCTCACCGCGACTCCGATCGCTCACCGGGCCGACGACGTCACCCTGCCCGAGACGCTGTTCGAGGGGTCTCCGGACGACCTGGTCGTGGTGCTCGACCTCGACGCCGCCGCGGCGCCGCTCCTCGCGGACTACGGTCCCGACGAACCCGAACCCCTCCCGCACGACCGCGTGCGCCTCCGGTTGCGCGTCAACCGACTCGGCACGCTCTGTCGGCTCGTGGCGGGACTCCCGGGTCACCCCGAGGTCGTCGGGCCGGAGTCGGCGCGCTCTGCCGTCGCCGACTGGGCGCGTCGGGCGATCGAGCGTTACGACGTCGACCCGTCCGTCACTCCCTGAACGTCCGGCTGCGGCACGCCCTGTGCATCGCCTGCGCCGTGCCTGCCGCAGACGAGGCCGCACGGTAGAGTGGACGTCACCCTGCCCCGCAAGGAGACCCCATCATGTTCGGAAACGCGCTCTCAGGCTGGCACCTGATCATCATCCTGGCGATCGTCCTGTTGCTCTTCGGTGCGCCGAAGCTCCCGGCCCTCGCGAAGAGCATCGCCCAGTCGATGCGCATCTTCAAGAACGAGGTCAACAGCGACAAGAAGGAGTCGGCCGTCGACGACGACCTCGACGACCGTCCCGTCCGTCGTCCGGACGACTCGTCCGCCCGGTACACCGACGGTCCGACCGCACGACGCGTCGACGACTCGTACCCGTCGCCGAACCGCGACGTCCCGCCGAAGTCCTGACGCGTGGCCACGACGACGACTCGTGGCGACAGCACCCAGGGGAGGGGCACGGGCCGCAGCCGAGGCCGTGACGGCAAGATGTCCCTCGGGCAACACCTGCTCGAGTTGCGCAAGCGACTCTTCATCTCCGCCCTGGCCCTCATCCTGGCTGCTGTCGCCGGTTGGTTCCTCGCGCCCTTCGTCCTCGACGCCCTGAGGTCGCCGGTCGAGGCGATCGCGGCGGCACGCACGGGTGAGACCACCCTCAACTACTCGAACATCACGGGCGCCTTCGACCTCAAGCTCCAGATCGCGGTCACCGTCGGCGTCGTCATCTCGAGTCCCGTCTGGCTGTACCAGGTCTGGGCCTTCATCGTTCCCGCCCTCGTGCGCAAAGAGAAGCTCTACGCCGTCGGCTTCATCGGCACCGCCATCCCGCTCTTCCTGGGCGGCTGCCTGGCGGGATGGTACGTGCTGCCCCACATCGTCGAGGTCATGACCGGCTTCGTCGACACCCAGGACGCGACGATCATCGAGTCGAAGGTCTACTACGACTTCGTCCTCAAGCTGGTGCTCGCCGTGGGCATCGCCTTCGTCATGCCGGTGTTCCTGGTGCTGTTGAACTTCGTGGGCGTCGTCTCGGCCGCCGCCATCGTCAAGGGCTGGCGGGTGGCCATCCTCGTCATCGTCCTGTTCACCGCGATCGCGACCCCGTCGGCCGACATCTTCTCGATGTTCCTCCTGGCCATCCCCATGATCGTGCTGTTCTTCCTCGCCGCCGGCGTCGCCTGGCTGCACGACCGCCGGGTCGCGAAGCGGGCAGCCGCGCTCGACGCCGAACTCGCGGCGGGGTGACCCGGTGAGCCCCGACCTCAGTCCCGCGGAACGCTTCGCCGCGGCGAAGACGCGAGACAAGACCCCCAAGCTCCAGGCCTTCCGGTCCCGTCTCGGCTTCGCCCTTGACCCGTTCCAGCTCGCCGCGTGCGCCGCCCTCGAAGCGGGCGACAGCGTCCTCGTCGCGGCACCGACCGGCGCCGGCAAGACCCTGGTGGCCGAGTACGCGATCCACCTCGCCATGCAGGACCCGCGGGCCAAGGTGTTCTACACCGCACCCATGAAGGCACTGAGCAACCAGAAGTTCCAAGAACTCGTGGCCGAGTACGGAGCGTCCGAGGTCGGGCTGCTCACCGGTGACACGAACGTGAACTCCCGGGCGCGCATCGTCGTGATGACGACCGAGGTGCTCCGCAACATGATCTACGCCGGGTCCGAGATGCTGACCGACCTGCGGTACGTCGTCCTCGACGAGGTCCACTTCCTGGCCGACCGGTTCCGCGGCGCGGTCTGGGAAGAAGTCATCATTCACCTGCCGCTCGACGTGCGGCTCATCTCGTTGAGCGCCACGGTGTCGAACGCCGAAGAATTCGGCGACTGGCTCCAGACGGTCCGGGGGAGCACCGAGGTCATCGTCTCCGAGGACCGTCCCGTGCCCCTCGACCAACACGTCCTGGTCGGGGGCAAGTTCCTGGACCTCTTCGACTCCTCGGGGCAGGCCGCGACGAACCGGGTCAACCCCGAGCTCCTGCGCGCGACCTCGCTCGGTCGACGCGGCGGGCGGAGCGGTGGTCGTCGAGACGGCCACTCGGTGGGTCGGACCGGCCCCCGGGGCCACGTCGTACCTCCGACGCAGGGCGGTCCCGGTCGCCTCGACCGCTGGAAGATCGTCGAGATGCTCGACGACCAGAACCTGCTCCCCGCCATCTTCTTCGTCTTCAGCCGGGTCGGCTGCGACCAGGCCGTGTCCCAGGTGCTGAGGTCGGGCATCCGTCTCACGACCGCCGACCAGCGTCGTGAGATCCGCGAGATCGTCGAGGCCCGTTGTCGCACCCTGCGCGACGAAGACCTCGCGGTCCTCGGCTACTGGCGGTGGCTCGACGGGCTCGAGCGAGGTGTGGCGGCCCACCACGCCGGCCTGTTGCCGGCCTTCAAGGAAGTCGTCGAAGAGCTCTTCCAGAAGAAGCTCGTCAAGGTCGTGTTCGCGACCGAGACGCTGGCGCTCGGCATCAACATGCCGGCCCGCACGGTCGTGCTCGAGAAGCTCGAGAAGTTCAACGGCGAGGCTCGGGTGCCCATCACGCCCGGCGAGTACACCCAGTTGACCGGTCGTGCCGGTCGCCGGGGCATCGACGTCGAGGGCCACTCGCTCATCCAGTGGCAGCAGGGTCTCGACCCGCAGGCCGTCGCCTCGTTGGCCTCGCGGCGCACCTACCCGATGAACAGCAGCTTCCGGCCGACGTACAACATGGCCGTCAACCTCATCGAGCAGTTCGGGCGATCCCGCACCCGCGAGGTGCTCGAGACGTCGTTCGCACAGTTCCAGGCCGACCGCTCGGTCGTCGACCTGGCCCGCAAGGTGCGATCGCAGCAGCAGTCACTCGACGGCTACGCCGCGTCGATGGCGTGCCACCTGGGTGACTTCGGCGAGTACACGATGCTGCGTCGCGAGGTCGGCGACCTCGAGAAGCAGGGGGCGGCCCGGGCCGACTCGCAGTCGCGGGCCGAGCGCGACAAGCGTCAGCGTCGCATCGGCGAACTGCGTCGGCAGGTGCGGACGCACCCCTGCCATGCCTGTCCGGAGCGCGAACAGCACGCCCGCTGGTCCGAGCGCTGGTTCAAGCTGAAGAAGCAGACCGACCAACTGTCGGCGCAGATCCGCAGTCGGACCGGCGCCGTCGCCAAGGTCTTCGACCGGGTCACCGACGTGTTGCTCGACCGCGGCTACCTCGTCCCCACGGGCACGAACGCAGGAGGGGCGGGTCGCGTCCCGCGGGACGTCGAGGTCACCGTCGCCCCGACCGGTCGCACGTTGCGGCGCATCTACGGCGATCGCGACCTGCTCGTGGCCGAGAGCCTGCGCCTCGGTGTGTGGAACATGCTCGACGTGCCGTCCATGGCGGCCATGGCGGCCACCCTCGTGTACGAGCCCCGTCGGGACGAAGGCCAGCTCTCCGAGCGATTCCTGCCTCGCGGCGAGTTCCGTGCCGCGCTCGACGCCACGCAGCTGCTCTGGGCGGAACTCGACGACCTCGAGCACGAGCACCACCTTCCGGGCAGCCAGCCCCCGGCACCGGGTCTCGCCCTCGCGATGCACCGTTGGGCCCGCGGTGCCGCACTCGATTCGGTGCTCGACGACGCCGACCTCGCCGCCGGCGACTTCGTCCGCTGGACGAAGCAGACGATCGACCTGCTCGACCAGCTGTCGGTCGTGGGGGACCTGCCGGTCGGTCCGACGGCCCGGCAGGCGCTCGACGCCGTCCGTCGCGGCATCGTGGCCTACACCGCGGTCGGCCCCTGACCCTCCTCCCCGACGAGGCCGGACGTCCGCCGAGGACGACCGGCCTCCCAGACGCCGCCACCTAGAATCGCGGGGTGTCTTCCCGAGCGACCGACGTCCGACTGCCCCTCTGGCTCGCCCTGATCGTCGCCCTCGGTGCCGGCGCCGTCCTCGACGGCGGCTTCCCGGACGGCGACGTCTGGCCGCTGACCTTCGTCGGCATCGGGTTCGTGCTGGTGGCCCTCCGGGGCCGGTCGCTCGGCGGTTCCTTCCTGGTCGGCCTCGTGGCGGGCCTGTCCTTCTACCTGATCCACATCTCGTGGGCGACGCTCTTCCTCGGTGTCGTGCCCTGGGCCGCGTTGTCGACCCTCGAGGCGCTCTTCTTCGCCGCCGGGGCGATGCTCATCACCCTCGCGTACCGCTGGGTCCCGCTCATCTGGCCCGGCACCCTGGGCCGGACGGTCCTCCTGCCCGTCGTCGTCGGGGGGCTCTGGACGCTCCGTGAGTTCGTCGCCGGCAACTGGCCCTACGGCGGCTTCGCCTGGGGTCGCGTGGCCCTCAGCCAGTCCGAGAGCCCGTTCGCCGGTCTCGTCGCCTGGCTCGGCATCTCGGGGCTGTCGTTCCTCATGGTGGCGATCGTCGCCGCACTGATCCAGCTCGCCCTGCAGACGACCGTCCGGGGTTCGACCCGCGTGCTCGCCGCTGCCACGGTCGTGGTCGCCGCCCTCGCGGTGCCGCACTGGCCGACGCACTCCTCGGGCACCGCCACCATCGCCGCCGTCCAGGGCGACGGCGACGCCGGCTACTTCGCCGACCGGCAGTACGGCGACCTGACCAACGCCCAGGTCCTCGCGATGAGCGACCTGCAGGCCCAGCTCGCACGGCTGCCGGAGGACCAGCGCTCCCTCGACATGATCGTCTGGCCCGAGGGAGGCAGCGACCGTGATCCCACCCGCGACGCCACCGGCCAGTACGTCTTCGACGCGATCTCCCGTGGCTACGACGCCCCCCTCGTGTCGGGCGTCATCACCGAGAGCGACGACGGTGAGACCGTCCACAACTCGTCCCTGCTCTGGTCGGACGGTGGAGTGGCGGACCAGTACGACAAGAAGCACCCGGTCCCGTTCGGGGAGTACGTCCCCGATCGCGCCTTCTGGCGGCCCTTCGCTCCCGACCTGATCGACCTCATCGGGCGGGACTACACGCCGGGCACGCGGGACGAGGTCTTCGACCTCGGTGACTTCCGTGCCGGGATCTCGATCTGCTTCGACATCGTCGACGACCAGCTCATCACCAACATGATGGACGAGGGCGCGCAGGTCATCATCGGCCAGACCAACAACGCCGACTTCGGGACCCGTCCCGGGCAGACCGACGAGAACGAGCAACAGCTCGCCATCGCACGCCTGCGGGCGATCGAGACGGCACGTCCCCTCGTCAACGTCTCGACCGTCGCCTCGACGCGGGCCATCGACGCCTCGGGCAGGACGACCGCGAGCATCCCCGACTACGAGCCCGGAACGATGGTGGCTGTCGTCGACCTCGGTACCGGGACGACGCCCGCCGTCGTGGCGAGCCGGGCGATCGAACTCCTCGTGTCGTTCTTCGGTCTCGCGATGCTGCTGCTGTCGCGCCTCTTCATCGGGACCCGGCGTTCCACTCGTCGACGCCGGCTCGACGAGGCACCCGACCCGATCCTGCCGCGGTGGCGGGTCGTCGACTGACGGTCCGGCCCCGCCGGGACGAGAGAAGGCCCGACCACCGTGAGGTGGTCGGGCCTTCTCGTCGGATCGCTGCCGGACGGGTCGTCAGGCGCCGATCTTGTGCTGACCCTTTCGGGCCCTGAGGAAGTCGAGTCGTTCTTGGAGGAGCTCCTCGAGCTCGTCACGGCTGCGTCGCTCGAGCAACATGTCCCAGTGGCTCCGGGGGACCTTCACGTCTCCGGCGTCGATCTCGACGGGCTTGCCGTCGGCCGAGAGCAGACGACCCTCTTGGCCGCTCTTGGGCGACTGCCAGATGTCCGGGATCTCGGCGTCCGCAGCGAACACCATGTCGAACGTCTGACCGTCGGTCGTCTGGTAGACGGCCTTCTTGCGGGGCGAGAACTCCACGCCCTCTTCGCTCTGCAGGCTCTGGCTGCCGAGCCTCATTCCGCGCAAACTGCGATCTGCCATTGTGTGGTCTCCTCTCGCGTTGCAATCACCCGTTGTAACCCGTTCTGGCCCTCCGCCGTTCCGGGCCGTGCGATTTCACAGTCCCTTCACAGTGCCCGGGCAGTCTCGGGACGGGGTCACACGGCGCGCCGACGCACCTCGTCGAGCGCCAGGTCGGTGCGATCGGTGACGATGCCGTGCACGCCCAGGTCGAGCAGCCTCACCATGTCGGCAGGCTCGTTGACGGTCCACACGTGCGTCTCGACACCCAGGGCCGCCCACTCGGCCACGCGCGCGGTCGTGACGATGCGGACCGGGCCTTTGCGCTCAGGGACCTGGACGGCCCGGCACCCGACGAGGGCGCGCCGCACCAGCGATCGCCGGAGGCGGGGGAGCGGGACGAGGCCTGCGGCCACCGCCGCGACGATGCCCCGGGACGAGGCCGACGTCGCGACTCCCGGCAGCGCCCGGACCGCCCGCAGACGCCTCCGGTGGTCGAACGAGGTCACGAGGACGCGATCCGTCGCCCGGACGCGGGCGATCGCTCGGACGGCCGGCGCGACGGCCTCGTCCGACTTGAGGTCGATGTTGAACCGGGTCTCGGGGAAGGCGTCGAGCGCCTCGTCGAGGGTGGGGATCTCGTGCTCACCGTCGAGCCGGACCATCTTGACCTCCGCGAGGTCGAGGTCGAGGAGGCGCTGCTCGCGTCCCGCGAGCCGCGTCAGGTCGGGATCGTGGCTGATCACCGCGATGCCGTCGCGCGTGGCGTGCACGTCGGTCTCGACGTACGTCGCCCCGGCCGACACGGCGAGGGCGAACGCCAGCATCGTGTTCTCCGGGGCGTCGACGGCCAGGCCCCGGTGCGCCAACACCCGGGGGCCGGCCGGAGCGAACCAGCCGGCCGAGACCGGGGGAGCGGACGGCACTACGAGGTCGCCGGAGGAGTGGTCGGCCCGGTGTCCGACGCGCCCGCCCCGGGAGCCGACCGATCGGCGCCGGGCGCACCCGCGCCTCCGGAACCGACCCCGGAGCCGGTCTCACCGGGCGTGGTGACGGTCGGGAAGCCGAGGTCCGGTTCGGCCTCGAGGTCGACGGTCGATGCGAGGTCGGGGGTGACGTCCATCTCGGAGACCTTGGGGGCCTCGGTCGGGGTCCACCCCGGGGCGTTCGGGTCGCGCGGGGCGAAGAAGCCCTGCCCGATGCCCTTCAGGGCCTCGGTCAACTCGCTCGGGATGATCCACATCGTGTTGGCCGAGCCGTCCGCGATCTTCGGCAGGGTCTGGAGGTACTGGTACGCGAGCAGCTTCGGGTCGGGGTCGCCGGCGTGGATGGCGTTGAAGACCGTCGCGATGGCCTCGGCTTCGCCCTGTGCCCGCAGCACCTGGGCCTTGGCGTCGCCCTCGGCCTTGAGGATCGACGACTGTCGCGACCCCTCGGCCTCGAGGATCTGGGACTGCTTGGTGCCCTCGGCGGTGAGGATGGCGGCGCGACGGTTGCGCTCGGCACGCATCTGCTGCTCCATGGAGTCCTGGATCGACAGGGGCGGATCGATGGCCTTCAGCTCGACGCGACCGACCCGGATGCCCCATTTGCCGGTGGCCTCGTCGAGCACGATGCGCAACTGGCCGTTGATGTTGTCGCGACTGGTGAGGGCCTGCTCGAGGTTCAACCCACCGACCACGTTGCGCAGCGTGGTCGTCGTGAGCTGTTCGACGGCCCCGAGGTAGTTGGCGATCTCGTAGGTGGCCGCCCGGGCGTCGGTCACCTGGAAGTACACGACCGTGTCGATCGAGACGACCAGGTTGTCCTCGGTGATGACGGGCTGCGGCGGGAACGAGACGACCTGCTCGCGCATGTCGATCAGCGGCCGCACGCGGTCGATGAACGGCACCAGCAGGTTGAGCCCGGGGGAGAGGGTCTTGTGGTACCGCCCCAGACGTTCGACCACGCCGGCACTCGCCTGCGGGATGATGCGGACCGAGCGGAAGAGGATGACGAGGACGAGCACGACGACGATCGCGACGACCACGATCGTGACGACGGTTCCGGCACTGATGGTGTCCATGGCTTCAGGACCTCTCTGCGGGGGCGACGATGGCGGTCGACCCCTCGATGGCGGTCACGACGACCGGGGCCCCGGTGTCGAGTGCGAGGTCGGCGCCTGCCGACGTCGCGGGGGAGGACAGCACGCGGGCCGTCCAGGTCTCGCCGTTCGACAGCTTGACCTGGCCGGGGTCGGAGCCGATGGGCACGACGACCGTGCCGCGCAGCCCGAGCAGCGCCTCGACGTTGCTGGGGGTCGGATCGCCCCCGCGGCGGAGCGCCCGCAGCAACGGCGGCCGCACGGTGAACAGCAACAGGACCGCGAGGACGGCCGCGATGATCGCCTGCAGCCACCACGGGGCACCGAAGAGGCCGGCGAGCAGACCGCCGACGCTGCCGATGGCGAGCATGAGGAAGGTGAATTCGAGCGTCGTCACCTCGACGATGACGAACACCAGGATGAGCGCGATCCACGCGACCCATGCGTAATCGTTCAAGACGTCCACGTCGACCTTCTCTCGTTCCCCTGTTATGAAAACTATCACCCGCCCCTGACGATGACGAGGGGGATTGGTAGGGTCGAGTCCGGTCCACGGGCCGATCGATCCCCGCACAGTCTGGAGCACGCCTTGTCCAACCCCCTCGCCGCAGAGTCCCTCGCCGGAGCCCGAGTCCTGGTCACCGGATCGTCCCGGGGTATCGGTGCCGACACCGTGCGCTACTTCGCCGAGGCCGGAGCCAAGGTCGTCGTGAACTACCGCAACAAGGAGAAGCGCGCACTGCAGCTCGTCTCGACCATCGAGCAGGCGGGCGGCGAGGCGATCGCCATCGGGGCCGACCTCACCGACGAGGCCAGCCTGGCGGCGATGTTCGACACGGTGCGTGACGCCTGGGGCGGCCTCGACGTCCTCGTGATGAACGCCTCGGGCGGCATGGAGACGGGCATGGCCGAGGACTACGCGCTCAAGCTCAACCGCGACGCCCAGGTGGCGCTGTTGACGGCGGCCCTGCCGCTGCTCGCCCCGGGGTCGCGCGTCGTCTTCGTCACGAGCCACCAGGCGCACTTCATCCGCACGACCGAGACGATGCCCGAGTACCTCCCCGTCGCCCTCAGCAAGCGTGCCGGCGAGGACGCCCTGCGCGAGATGCTGCCGCAGCTCGAGACCGCGGGCGTCGAGTTCGTCGTGGTCTCGGGGGACATGATCGAGGGCACGATCACGGCGACCCTGCTCGAACGCTCGAACCCCGGTGCCATCTCGTCGCGGAAAGAGAGCGCGGGCAAGCTGTACAACGTCGCCGAGTTCGCCGCCGAGGTCGCGTCGGCCGCCGTCGACCCCGTCCCGGCCGACCACACCCGCCTGGTGGGCGACACCAGCGACTTCGCCCCGATCGTCTGAGACGGGCCCCTTCGTGACCGAGCGCATCGTCCGACCGACCTCGCGCCTCCTCGTCCTCGACGACGACGACCGCGTGCTGCTGATGAAGACGGTGGCGCCCGACACGAGTCGCTCCGCTCGCTGGATCACGCCGGGTGGCGGGGTCGACCCGGGCGAGACCCATGTCGAGGCGGCGATCCGCGAGTTGCACGAAGAGACCGGCCAGGTGGTCACCGAGGTCGGTGACGTCGTGCGTGTGGACGACTTCGAGGTGTCCTGGGACGACGCCGACCACACGCACGGTCACGCCGAGTTCTACGTCG
Organism: Frigoribacterium sp. ME-P-080; assembly: GCF_030209595.1. Classification (NCBI taxonomy): domain Bacteria; kingdom Bacillati; phylum Actinomycetota; class Actinomycetes; order Micrococcales; family Microbacteriaceae; genus Frigoribacterium; species Frigoribacterium sp. ME-P-080. Next base: position 224,824 of record NZ_JARVRR010000004.1, on the reverse strand, counting down.
TCCGCCTGCCGCACTTCGAGGTCGTCGACGACGACTGGACCGACGACGAGCGCGTCGACATCGTCGAGTCGCGCTGGTTCGCCCTCGACGAGCTGGCGACCACCGACGAGCCGGTCGAACCCGGCGACCTGGCCGAGCTGCTGCGTCGGGTGCTGGCCGAGTCGTCCGGGGCGTGAGGGCGGGGCGCCACCCGAGCCACCGTGCACCCCTTCCGGCGTCACTACCGCGTGACTGATAATGCACATTATGTCAAGTAACGTCGAGAGGGGCGGCAGAAGCGCTCCCCGCTGACGCACGCCGCGCCTCCTCGGAGTTTCCTGGTCGCATGACGACCGACACGACCCCCACACCGCCCGACGACGCGCATCGCCGACCCCACGGGCTCGACGACGACACCGTCGCGGCGCTCGGCGAGCTCTCCGCCGCGCTCGAGATCGTCGAGCAGGCCCGTGGATTCCTCTACGGATTCCACCGACTGACCGGCAAGGCCGACCTCGCCCTCGGCGATGCCGTCGAGTCCCTGCGCCGAGCCGGGCACGACGAGATGGCCGACCTGCTGGACCGGGACCTCGTCGGTCGCAACGTCGTCGAGGGACGCTGGACGTACCAACTCGTCGAGGACTACGACGACGGCTACTACGCCGCGTTCCGCGACCATGAGAAGAACGTACGTGATTCCTTGGCGGACGGCAAGAAGCACCTCTTCGAGGCCGAGATGAAGGAGGCGCGGCGCAGCCACGGACGGCGCCATCACGAGGCGCTCCCCCGCGAGACCGCCGTCGACCTCGGGAGCAGCACGGACGGCGCGGTCGGCCCCTCCGCCTGAGAGGATGGTGCGATGACTCCTCCGCCGATCGACGGGCCCCGCATCGAGGCCGCCGTGCTCGAACTGCTCGCCGCGATCGGCGAGGACGTCGACCGGCCCGGGCTCGAGTCGACCCCCCGACGCGTGGCCGACGCCTACGCCGAGTTCTTCTCGGGGCTCACGGTCGACGCGGCCGAACTCGTCCGCCAGGCCACCGTCCCGGCCGAAGCGCACCAGCTGGGCGAGGTCGTGATCGTTCGCGACATCTCGTTCCGGTCGGTGTGCGAGCACCACCTGCTGCCCTTCGTCGGCGTCGCTCACGTGGCCTACGTCCCGGGCGAGACGATCGTCGGCTTGGGTGCGCTCCCCCGCGTGGTCGACGCGGTCGCCTCGCGCCCCCAGCTCCAGGAGCGGCTCGGCGAGGAGATCGCCGAGGCCGTGGAGACCGGCGCCCGCCCCGACGGCGTCCTCGTGGTGCTCGACGCCTCGCACGGATGCGTCACGACCCGGGGCCCCCGTCAGACGGGCAGCACGACGGTGACGCTCGCGAGCCGGGGCGTCCTGTCCACGCCGTCGGCGCGGGCCGAGGCGGTCGCCCTGATCGGCACCTCCCGTGGCTGAGGCGGCCGCTCCCTCCCCCGCGGCCGACCCCGCCGGATTCGCCGTGCCGCCCCTCCTCGTCCCCCGCCGTCGCATCGGGTCGCGGACCTTCGACTTCTCGCACCAGGTCGCCGTCATGGCGATCGTCAACCGCACGCCCGACTCGTTCTTCGACCGTGGCGCGACCTTCGCCCTCGACCGTGCCGTGCAGGCCGCCGTGGACGCGGCCGAGGCGGGCGCCGACTGGGTCGACATCGGGGGCGTCCCCTTCGCGCCCGGGCCCGAGCTGTCCGCCTCCGTCGAACTCGACCGGGTGCTGCCCGTGGTCGAGGCGCTCGCGAGCCGGTCCGACGTCGTCATCTCGGTCGACACCTTCCGCCCCGAGGTCGCCGAACGCGTCATCGGCGCCGGGGCGCACGTCGTCAACGACACCACGGGGCTCCACGATCCGCGCCTGGCCGACGTGGTCGCCGACAGCGAGGCCACGCTCGTCGTCACCCACAGCCTGGCGGCACCACGGCGTCCGCACCCCCGTCCGCACTACGGCGACGTCGTGGCCGAGGTCGTCGAGTTCCTCGCACGACGGGTCGACGTCGCCCGTGCCCACGGCGTGCCCGACGAGAGACTCGTCGTCGATCCGGGGCACGACCTGAACAAGACGACCCGGCACTCGCTCGAACTCACCCGGCGCCTGTCCGAGGTGGCGGCCCTGGGTCACCCGACGCTCGCCGCGGTGTCCAACAAGGACTTCGTCGGCGAGTCGCTCGGTCGCGACAAGCCCGACCGCCTGGCGGGCTCGCTCGCGGCGGCCACGGTGAGCGTGCTGCAGGGCGCACGCATCGTCCGCATGCACGACGTCCGGGCCAGCGTCGACGCCGTCCGGATGATCGAGGCGATCCTCGGCTGGCGGGACCCCCTCGTCGAGCGCCACAACCTCGACGAGGACGCCCTGTGACCCTGACCACCCTCGTGCAGCTGCACCCCGCTCCCCCGGTCGGCCGCGGCGCACTGACGATCGACGACCTCGTCGAGCTCCACCGGCCCCACGACCGGACGACGCCGTCCGTGCGGGCGAACTTCGTCGCCAGCGTCGACGGATCGGCGACGGCGGCCGGCAGGACGCGCGACCTGGGCGGGCCGGCCGACCTGCTCGTCTTCGATCTGCTGCGCCGACTCTGCGACGTGGTCGTGGTCGGGGCGGGCACGGTCCGCGACGAGGGCTACGGCCCGATGCGACTCGACGACGAGGCCGTCGCCTGGCGTCGAGCCGCGGGCCTGTCCGACCATCCCGTCTTCGCCGTGGTCTCGAGCGGACTCGGCCTCGACCCGGCGAGCGGCGTGTTCGCGGACGCCCCGGTCCGCCCCTTGGTGCTCACCCACGACGCGGCACCTCACGCGGCTCGGGCCCGACTCGACGAGGTCGCCGACGTCGTGTCGTGCGGTCGCGACCGGGTGGACCCGCGCCTCCTCGTCCGGGTCCTGGTCGAGCGAGGGCTTCCCCAGATCCACACCGAAGGAGGCCCGGCGTTGCTCGGCGACCTCGTCGCCGCCGACGTCGTCGACGAGCTGTGCCTCACCGTGTCGCCCAACCTCGAGGGCGGAGCCGGCCCGCGCATCGTCGCGGCCCGCGACGAGATGGCCCTGCGCGGCCTCGCCCTCGACCACGTCCTGGTGTCGGGCGACATGCTCCTCACGAAATGGTCGCGACGGCGCTAGGTCGCGACGGCGCTGGGTCGCGACGGCGCTGGGTCGCGGCCGCGCGACGCGAGGTCAGGAGGCGCGGGCTCCGCGGGCGATCAGCTCGCCTTCTCGCCGAAACCGCCTTCGATCAAGGCGATGAGGTCGTCCACGGCGGCCGCGGCGTCGGGACCGGTCGCCATGACGGCCACCGTCGAACCGACGCCCACGTTCAACCCCATGATGCGGAGCAGGCTCTTGGCGTCGACACCGTTCACCGTGACGTCGGCCTGGAACCGCGACGCGTGCGTGACGAGATCGGCGGCAGGACGGGCGTGCAGCCCCGACGCGTTGACGAGGACGGCCGAGCGCTCGACGGCGTCGCCACCTCGGAGGTCGCGCTCGTCGGCGTGCGCGTCGGCGACTCCGGTGGCCGTCCGAGCGGCCGCCGCCACGGCCTCGAGGTCTCCCCCGGTCTCGGCGGAGACGGCCGCGGCGACCGTTCCCTCGACCAGTGGCGCGTCGGCGATGAGCACCCGCCGCTTGTCGGCGTCGTCGAGGAAGTCGACGGCCGTCTCGCTCGTCAGGATGGCGGAACCGAGGTCGCAGAGCACGACCGCACCGCCGTCCCGCCCGGCCTCGGCCAGGGCGGCGGAGATCTTGTCGAAGCTGGTGCCGATGGACCCGTCGTCCGTCCCTCCGGCGGCCACGAGGGTGGTCGTGGGGGCCATCTGGCGAGCGAGGTCGACCACGCCCTCGGCGATCTTGACACTGTGCGAGACGACGACGATTCCGATGGTGGGCATGCTCAGGACTCCTTGCTCGAGCCGTCCGCGGCGTCGGCCGCGGCGGCGATGATGAGGGATGACGACTGCGCGCCGGGATCGCGATGACCCACGGCACGCTCGCCGAGGTAGCTGGCTCGGCCCTTGCGGGCGACGAGGGGTTCGGTCGAGGCGGCACCGGTCGCCGCGGCGTCCGCTGCGGCACGGAGGACGCCTGCGGGCGAGGCACCGTCCGCAGCTGCGGCGGCTGCTGCGTCGACGGCCGGGGTCCACGCGTCGATCATGGTCTTGTCGCCGACCTCGGCCTTGCCCCGCAGCACGACACCGTCGCGGGCCGCCGTCAGGAAGGCGACCAGAACCTCCGCGTCCAGCTCCGTGGCGTCGCCCAGGGCCGCCGACCCTTTCAGGTACGCCGTGCCCAGCAGGGGGCCCGACGCGCCGCCGACCGTCGAGATGAGCGTCGTGGCGACGAGTTTGAGGGCTGCTCCGGGCGTCGCGTCGGCGGGGAGGTCGGCGAGCCGGGCGCGCACGGCGGTGAAGCCGCGGGACAGGTTCTCGCCGTGGTCGCCGTCGCCGATCTGGCGGTCGAGTTCACTGAGGGCCGTGTGGTGGGCGGCGACGACGTCGGCCGTCCGGTCGATCCAGGCCCGGGTCCAGGTGGCGTCGAGTGTCATGCGGTGGTCGTTCCTCTCATCGTGCGGTGGTTCGGTGATGCGGCGCGGCGTGCCCTGCTCTCGGCATCCACGCGGACGCCTACCGGCCCCGGCGCAGGGCCGCGGTCTCGACCGGGGCGTCCCAGAGCTCGGCCAGCTCGTCGTCGAGGCGGGTCACCGTGATCGACATGCCCTGCATCTCGAGCGACGTGACGTACGAGCCGACGAGGCTGCGGTACACCTCGACGCCTCGCGCTTCGAGGGCCTCGGCCGCACGACGGTAGGCGATGTAGAGCTCGACGAGCGGCGTACCGCCCATGCCGTTGACGAAGAGCAGCACCCGTTCGCCAGAGGCGAGTCCCAGATCGTCGGTGACGGCGTCGAGCAACCGGTCGACGATGGCGTCGACCGGTTCGAGCGGGATGCGCTCCCGCCCCGGTTCGCCGTGGATGCCGATCCCGATCTCGACCTCGTCGTCGGCCAGCGTGAAGCTCGGCTCACCGGCATGGGGGACGGTGCCCGCCGTGAGGGCGACGCCCATCGACCTGGTCGCCGCGTTCGTGCGTCGAGCCACCTCGGCGACGGCGTCGAGCGAATCGCCCCGCTCGGCCGCGGCACCGGCGGTCTTCTCGACCACGACCGTGCCGGCGACGCCTCGGCGACCGGCGGTGTAGAGGGAGTCCTTGACCGCGACGTCGTCGTCGACCACCACCGAGCGCACCTGGATGCCCTCGGCCTCCACGAGGTCGGCAGCCGTCTCGAAGTTGAGGACGTCGCCCGTGTAGTTCTTGACGATGTAGAGGACGCCCGCTCCGGCGTCCACCGCCTGCGTGGCGGCGACGATCGGATCGGGCGTGGGCGACGTGAACATCGGACCCGGCACGGCGGCCGAGAGCATGCCGAAGCCGACGAACCCCGCGTGCAACGGTTCGTGACCGCTGCCGCCGCCGCTCACGATCGCGACCTTGCCGGCCACGGGAGCCGCCGATCGGCGGACGAACGTCGGGTCGTGCGAGACGACCACGAGGTCCGCATGAGCCGCGCCGAAGCCGGCCACGGCCTCGGCGACGACGTCGGACGGATCGTTGATGAGCTTCTTCATCGAAGTCCCTTTCTCGGCGCCGGGAACGGTGCTCTGGTGCACCAGGCTGCCGCTCAACCTACTCCCGGCACCCCCTGATGCACATATGTGCAATCACCGGATCTTTCCTTCTCATCACGTGTGATCACCGCACTAAGGTGTTGACACACGCTCACCGCGGGTGCACTGTCGCCCCGCCGTACGACAAGGAAGGTCGACGTGAACCTGGGATTGATTTTTCTTTCAGAAACGGTGGGCACCGCATTGCTGCTCACCCTCGGTGGCGGAGTCGTCGCCAACGTCGCCCTCACGAAGACGAAGGGCTTCAACGGCGGCACGCTCATGGTCAACTTCGGCTGGGGCCTCGCGGTCTTCGTCGGCATCCTGGCCTCGTACTCGTCCGGGGCGCACCTCAACCCGGCCGTCAGCATCGCCCAGCTGATCCTCGGCAACATCACGTTCGCCGCATTCCTCGTCTACGTCGCGGCGCAGATGGTCGGTGCGATCATCGGTGCGGTCGTCGTCTGGCTGGCCTACAAGCAGCACTTCGACGAGGAGCCCGACCCGGCCACCAAGCTCGGCGTGTTCTCGACCGGCCCGGCCATCCGCAACTACGGCTGGAACCTCGTCACCGAGATCATCGGCACCTTCGTGCTGGTCTTCACGATCATCGCCATCACCAACGGCGCCTCCCCGAACGCCGCGAACCTCGGCCCGCTCGGCGGCCTGGCCGTCGCACTCCTCGTGGTCGGCATCGGCGCCTCGCTCGGTGGTCCCACGGGCTACGCCATCAACCCGGCCCGCGACCTCGGCCCGCGCATCGCCCACGCCTTCCTGCCCATCAAGGGCAAGGGCGGCAGCGACTGGTCCTACGCCTGGGTGCCGGTCGTCGGCCCCCTCGTCGGCGGCGCCCTCGCGGCACTGCTGTCCTTCCCGCTCCTCCCCCTGGCCGCCTGACCCGGCGATCCGCTGATCGGCCGAGGCCGGCTCCCCCGCGCCGTCCGACGCCCATCGATCCACCCGCTCCCCGCAGAGGCTCGGGCCCGTCCGCTCCATTGGACCGACCCGGGCCTCCGTGCGAGCCGCATCCATCAACGACGAAGGAGTTCCACCCGTGAGCGACACCGACTACATCCTGGCCATCGACCAGGGAACGACCAGCACCCGCGCCATCATCTTCGACCACTCGGGCTCGATCGTGGCCACCGGCCAGAAAGAGCACGAGCAGATCTTCCCCCGTGCCGGCTGGGTCGAGCACGACCCCGCCGAGATCTGGGAGAACACCCGCGAGGTCATCGGTCAGGCCCTTTCCCGGGCCGACATCACGCGCCACAACATCAAGGCCGTCGGCATCACCAACCAGCGCGAGACCGCCGTGGTCTGGGACAAGACCACCGGCAAGGCCGTCTACAACGCCATCGTCTGGCAGGACACCCGCACGCAGTCCATCGTCGACCGCCTGGCCGCCGACGGTGGCGTCGAGCGCTTCAAGCCGATCGTCGGCCTGCCGCTCGCGACCTACTTCTCGGGCACGAAGGTCGTCTGGATCCTCGAGAACGTCGAGGGCGCCCGCGAGAAGGCCGAGGCGGGCGACCTGCTCTTCGGCACGACCGACACCTGGGTCCTCTGGAACCTCACCGGCGGCACCGACGGCGGCGTCCACGTCACCGACGTGACGAACGCCTCGCGCACCCTCTTCATGGACCTCGAGACACTCGAGTGGCGCGACGACATCCTCGAGGCCTTCGACGTGCCGAGGTCGATGCTCCCCGAGATCAAGAGCTCGTCCGAGGTCTACGGCACGGTCGAGGCCTCGAGCCTGCTGCGCGAGGTGCCCATCGCCGGCATCCTCGGCGACCAGCAGGCCGCCACCTTCGGCCAGGCCGCCTTCGACCAGGGCGAGTCGAAGAACACGTACGGTACCGGCAACTTCCTGATCTTCAACACGGGCGAAGAGATCGTCCACTCGAAGAACGGGTTGCTCACGACGCTCGGTTACAAGCTCGGCGACGCCGCACCCCACTACGCCCTCGAGGGGTCCATCGCGGTCACGGGTTCGCTGATCCAGTGGCTGCGCGACAACCTGGGCATGATCGGCTCCGCCCCCGAGGTCGAGGAGCTCGCCAAGACCGTCGAGGACAACGGCGGAGTGTACTTCGTGCCCGCCTTCTCGGGTCTGTTCGCGCCCTACTGGCGGTCCGACGCGCGTGGCGCCCTCGTCGGCCTCACCCGCTACGTCAACAAGGGCCACATCGCCCGCGCCGCCCTCGAGGCGACCGCGTTCCAGACCCGCGAGGTGCTCGACGCGGTCAACGCCGACTCCGGTGTCGACCTGACCGAGCTCAAGGTCGACGGTGGCATGACCGCCAACGACGCGCTCATGCAGTTCCAGGCCGACATCCTCGACGTCCCGGTCGTCCGTCCCGTGGTCGCCGAGACCACCGCGCTCGGAGCGGCCTACGCGGCCGGTCTCGCGGTCGGCTTCTGGGAGACCCTCGACGACCTCCGTGCCAACTGGCAGGAGGACAAGCGCTGGACGCCGAACATCGACGCCGACGAGCGTGACCGCACGCTGCGTCTCTGGAAGAAGGCCGTCACGAAGACCTTCGACTGGGTCGACGACGACGTCAACTGATCCTCCGCGCGAAGGGCCCGTCCGATCGGACGGGCCCTTCGTCGTCCGCCCGCCCGAGGACGAGGAGGCACGGTTCGTCTCAGGAGGCGCGGGTCGCCGCCACCCACTGGTCCAGTTTCGCGATCGCCGCCCCCGAGTCGACGGCGCGGGCCGCGACGTCCAGCTGCTCCCGGAAGCGGGCGAGGAGCGGCCGTTCGCGCTGGCCCGGGTCCGCGGCCAGCCCGTACGAGACCAGTCCGGCCGCCGCGTTGAGCAGCACGATGTCGCGGACGGGGCCGCGCTCCCCCGCCAGCACCTCGCGGGCGACGGCCGCGTTGTACGCCGCGTCGCCGCCGACGAGGTCGGAGATGCGCGCCCGCGGGATGCCCAACTCGAGCGGGTCGAGGTCGTGCTCGGTCACCGAGCCTCCGGTGACCTCCCAGATGTGGCTGTGACCGGTGGTGGTCAACTCGTCGAGGCCGTCGTCGCCGCGGAACACGAGCGCCGTGGCGCCCCGGGTCTGGAACACGCCCACGATCAGCGGCACCTTGTCGAGCGACGCGACGCCGACCGCACTCGCCTCGGGTCGTGCCGGGTTCACGAGGGGCCCCAGGAAGTTGAAGACCGTCGGGACGCCGATCTCACGCCGCACGGCGGCGGCGTTGCCGAAGCCCGGGTGGAAGGCGGCCGCGAAGGCGAAGGTCAGCCCGGCTTCGCGCAGGACCTCGGCCACACGGTCGGCGCCGATGGTCAGGTCGATGCCGAGGGCCGACAGGACGTCCGAGGAACCGGACGACGAACTCGCCGCCCGGTTGCCGTGCTTGATGACGGGCACGCCGGTGGCCGCCACGACGACGGAGGCCATGGTCGAGACGTTGACCGTCCCGAAACGGTCTCCGCCCGTGCCGACGATGTCGACGGCCATGCTGTCGACCGGCAGGGCCACGGCGTGGGCGAGGACGGCGTCGCGGAATCCCACGATCTCGTCCACCGTCTCCCCCTTGGCCCGCAGGGCCACGAGGAACGCCCCGAGCTGGGCCGGGGTGACGTCGCCGGTCATGACCTGCTCCATCGACCACGTCGCCTCGCTGATCGAGAGGTCGCGACCGACGAGGAGCGCGTCGATGATCAGGGGCCAGGTGAGCTCGGAGGTCATGCGCCCAGGCTACCGGCGGAGCACGGGCGGCTCCGATGTCTCGGCGTCAAGGGAAATTCCCGACCCGGGGTTTCGAGCGCAAACCCAAAGCGACTTACCAGGCATAATGGACCTCGTGACAAGTACCTCTCTCTCGAGACCTTCTGGCGGCCCCGTCGTCAATCGACCCAGCACGGTTGCCGTGGGCACCATCGTGTGGCTCGGCAGCGAGGTCATGTTCTTCGCCGGCCTCTTCGCGATCTACTTCACGCTCCGCTCGACGTCTCCGGGCCTGTGGGCCGACCAGACGGCGCTGCACAACGTGCCGTTCGCGCTGACCAACACCATCACCCTGGTGCTGTCCTCGGTCGCCTGCCAGTTCGGCGTGTTCGCGGCCGAGCGCATGCAGCCGCACCGTACCGGCCGCCTGTTCCAGGTCGGCCGCTGGGGCATGGTCGAGTGGTTCTTCCTCACCTACGCCATGGGCGCGGTCTTCGTCTGCGGCCAGGTGTTCGAGTACGCGACGCTGATCTCCGAGCACGTCACCCTCAGCTCGAGCGCCTACGGCTCGGCGTTCTACATGACGACCGGCTTCCACGGCGCGCATGTCATCGGTGGCCTCATCGCCTTCCTGCTCACCATCGGTCGTGCCTACGCAGTCAAGAACTTCGGGCACAAAGAGGCCACGACGGCCATCGTCGTGTCGTACTACTGGCACTTCGTCGACGTCGTCTGGATCGGCCTCTTCATCGTCATCTACCTCCTCAAATAGGCATTGGATCGTCTGCACAGCATGTTCTCCAGAACCTCGTCCTCCCGACGCACCAAGAAGGCCGGCCGTCGCGGCCCCGTCGCCACCGCCTCCCTCCTGCTCGTCGGTCTGCTCACCACGGGCGGTGCCTACGCGCTCTTCTCCTCGACCGCCTCGGCAGACGAGAGCAGCGCCACCGCCACGTCGCAGCAGAGCATCGACGAGGGTCAGAAGCTCTTCGCCTCGAACTGTGCGACCTGCCACGGTCTGAGCGCCGCCGGCACCGACAGCGGTCCCAGCCTGATCGGCGTCGGGGCGGCCTCGGTCGACTTCCAGGTCGGCACCGGTCGCATGCCCATGGCCGTGAACGGTCCCCAGGCCGAACAGAAGCCCACGCAGTTCTCCGACGAGCAGGTCGCCGCCATGGCCGCCTACGTCGCCTCCCTCGCCCCGGGTCCGGCCATCCCCGACGAGTCGCTGCTCCAGGCCGACGGCGACACGACCAACGGCGCCGAGCTGTTCCGCATCAACTGCGCCATGTGCCACAACGTGGCCGGTGCGGGTGGCGCGCTCACCCAGGGCAAGTTCGCCCCCGCACTCGACGGCGTCACCGCCCACCACATCTACGAGGCCATGCAGACGGGCCCGCAGAACATGCCGGTCTTCAACGACCTCAACCTGTCGCCCCAAGACAAGGCCGACATCATCACGTACCTCAAGTACGTCGAGAACAACCCGTCGCCGGGTGGATTCGAGCTCGGGAGCCTCGGCCCCGTCGCCGAAGGTCTCTTCATCTGGATCTTCGGGCTCGGTGCGATCGTCGCGATCACCATCTGGCTGACCGCCCGGTCGAACTGACCCGCGTTCTCTCCGTACTTCACGAAAGGCAGAATCAATGGCAGAGCACGACGACGAGGCCCCCACGGCGGGCTCGGCTGTCGAGAAGCGCGAGCCTCGACAGGTCTCGGCCGGCACGGCGGTCGTGACGTCCGACGTGTTCCAGAACCCGGGTGAACCGCCCCACCGCGACCGCGTCACCGACATCGACCCCAAGGTCGAGAAGCGTGCGGAGCGTCAGGTCAGCCTGTTCTTCTTCCTGTCGATCGTCGGCAGCATCGCGGCCATCGGCGCGTACGTGGCCTTCCCGATCACGTCAGGTGACTCCGGCTCGGTCCGCCTGAACAACCTGTTCCTGGGCCTCGGGATCGCCCTCGGTCTGTTGTCCGTCGGAATCGGTGCGGTGCACTGGTCCAAGACCCTCATGCCGGCGCGAGAGATCACCGAGATGCGCCACGACACGCGTGGCTCCGAGCCGACGCGTGAGAAGGCCGTCGAGGTCTTCGCACTGGGCAACCACGAGAGCGGCTTCGGTCGTCGTTCGCTGATCCGCAACAGCCTGATCGGCGCTCTCGTCGCGACGCCCCTCCCCGCCGTGGTGCTGTTCCGCGACCTCGCACCTGCGGAAGACCCCAACGCGGTCCTCCGCCACACCTTGTGGGAAGAAGGCATGCACCTCGCCGCCGACCCCTCCGGGACCCGCATCAAGGCGTCGGACGTCACCCTCGGTTCCGTGTTCCACGTCATCCCCGAGAACCTCAACGAATCAGAACACCTGCTCGAAGAGAAAGCCAAAGCGGCCGTCCTTCTCATGCGCCTGAAGCCGGAAGACCTCAACCCGGCCGAGGGACGCGAAGACTGGCAGTACGACGGAATCGTCGCCTACTCGAAGATCTGCACGCACGTCGGGTGCCCCGTGGCCCTCTACGAACAGCAGACACACCACCTGCTCTGCCCCTGCCACCAGTCCACGTTCGACGTGACGAACAACTGCGAAGTCATCTTCGGGCCCGCCAAGCGCCCCCTGCCGCAGCTGCCCATCACTGTCGACGCCGACGGGTACCTCGTCGCGCAGAGCGACTTCCACGAACCTGTGGGCCCGAGCTTCTGGGAGCGCGAAAAGTGATCACCACCACCCCGGCACACGGTGCCGAACCGGCCACGTCCGAGAACATCGGCAAGGCCCCTGCCTTCGCACCGACGAAGACGAACAAATTCCTCGGCGCGACGGCCAACTACATCGACGAGCGCACGAGCATGTCCGGCTTGGTCAAAGAGGTGGGTCGAAAGATCTTCCCTGACCACTGGTCGTTCATGTTGGGCGAGGTCGCTCTCTACTCGTTCGTCGTGATCCTGCTCTCGGGCACGTTCCTCACGTTCTTCTTCCAGCCCTCGATGGCTGAGGTCAACTACAACGGTTCGTACGTTCCGCTCAAGGGCCTCAACATGTCGGCGGCCATGGCCTCGACGCTCGACATCTCGTTCGACATCCGTGGCGGCCTCCTGTTCCGCCAGATCCACCACTGGGCCGCACTGCTGTTCGTGGCCGCGATCATGCTGCACATGCTGCGCGTCTACTTCACCGGCGCGTTCCGCAAGCCCCGCGAGATCAACTGGGTCGTGGGCTTCACGCTCTGGATCCTCGCGATGGCCGAGGGCTTCACCGGGTACTCGCTTCCCGACGACCTCCTCTCCGGCAACGGTGCCCGCATCATCGACGGCATGATCAAGGGCATCCCCGTGATCGGCGTCTGGATCTCGTACCTCGTGTTCGGTGGAGAGTTCCCGGGTACCGACATGGTCGGCCGGTTCTACTCGCTGCACATCATGCTGCTCCCCGCACTGTTGATCGCCCTCCTGGGCGTGCACCTGCTGTTGCTCATCATCAACAAGCACACGCAGTTCGCCGGCCCCGGCAAGACGAACCAGAACGTCGTGGGCGTGCCCGTCATGCCCGTGTTCGCGGCGAAGGCCGGTGGATTCTTCTTCATCGTCTTCGGCGTCATCGTGTTGATCGCCTCGCTGTTCACGATCAACCCCATCTGGAACTACGGCCCGTACGACCCCTCCCCCGTGTCGGCAGGTACGCAACCCGACTGGTACATCGGTTTCGCCGACGGCGCCCTCCGACTCGTTCCTCCGGGCTGGGAGTTCGTCGCCTTCGGTTACACGGTCTCCATGAACATCCTCGTGCCGATCACGGTCCTGGGTCTCTTCATCGTCGTCGTCCTGCTGTACCCGTTCTTCGAGGCCTGGGTGACCGGCGACAAGCGCGAGCACCACATCCTCGACCGGCCTCGCAACGCTCCGACGCGCACCGCGATCGGCGCCGCCGGCATCGTGTTCTACGCCAGCCTCTGGGCAGCGGCGAGCTCCGACATCATGGCGACGCACTTCCACCTGTCGTTGAACTACGTCATCCACGCGTGCCAGGCAGCCCTGATCATCGGGCCCTTCATCGCCTTCTGGGTCACGAAGCGGGTCTGCCTCGCCCTTCAGAAGAAGGACCGTGAGATCGCCCTCCACGGCTACGAGTCGGGACGCATCGTTCGCCTGCCGGGTGGTGAGTACATCGAGGTGCACGAGCAGCTCGACGAGTACGAGCGCTGGCGCTTGCTCGACTTCAACGAGTACGAGCCCCTCATGGTCCGACCGAACGCCAACGGCAAGATCACCGCTCTGCAGCGGGCCCGAGCATCAGCGTCGTCGTTCTTCTTCGAGGACCGCATCGCCCCGGTGAAGCGTTCCGAGATCGAGGCATCGCACCACGACGAAGGACACTGACCTTCGTTAGCCCCTGGGCCCGGTCGCACATCGTGTGCGGCCGGGCCTTCGGCGTTCCCGGGGTGGCGAACGGCAGTTCAGTCGGCCCACGCTCGCGCAGCCGACGAGTCCAACCGTTGGGTGAGATGGGATCTCCGGCGACAACCCTCTGGACGTCATCGGATCGAGTGTCGAGACGCCGCGACAGCATCTCCCTCAGAACCGTCGAGGCTGAGACATCCCGGCCGACCGCACGAGCGGGCCTCCTCCGAAGGATGCTGCGTGGTACCTGACTATGATGACTCCTCCAGTCCTGCACGGAGTTGAAACAGTGATCCCGGCCACGGTGATCGGGACATCACCGCGGCCTGCGGCCAGCTTCTCAGCCACGACGTCACACCCTCGGTTGAGCGCACGTCACGGTCGGCAGTGGCGATCACCGCCCGGATTCTCGACCTCGTGTGCTCCCTGTGCCCACTCCACGCGAGCCCTCAGGATGACTCTGGCTCCGCCCACCACTCGCTCCGGGCGCTGAGGACCGAAGTCAGCTCCGTCGAGGGGCGTGCTCACCATCCCCAGCTGGCGACCGCGTGAGTCCGTCACGATCGACCACAGACGCGCTGTCGTCCCCAGCGACAAGGCCCACGTTCCCCATCCGGACGGCACCCCGAGGAAGCCTGTATACGTCCCTGAGCCGGCTCTCCCTGGCCCGGACAGCCGACGATGCATGGGTCGCTTTACGAGATCCAGAGCGACACCCGGCTCGGCGAGAACGGCAACCGTGGTTCGGGCAGCACTCCCCCAGCCTCACTCACGTCGTCCGGAGCCTCAGGGCCATGGCGCTTACCTCCCACTCCTGTCCGCATCCCCGCGCCTCAGGACCGCGCGTCGACCAGCACCAGGAGCGACCGCGACCCCGGTGGACACCGTGACGACCAAAACCCGGCCCTGCGACCGAACCCAAAGCAGCCGTGTGGAGCAAGGAATCCGGTACCGCCGGTGCTGTCGCCACCGGGACGGACGCATGCGGAGGCAGAGTGGACAGCACAGGCGCAGGCCCGGGCCAGGCCCAGGCACTGCCACGGGAAGGCGACGGCTACCAGCGCTTGTCCACCCGCGCTCGGCACCGACCAGCGGCCAGTGGCCGAAGGCAGCGGCCAGCGGCCCGTAGAGGCAGCAACCCGTGGCCCGTAGGCAGCGGCAGCGGCTCGTGGGCGGCGGCCATCTGGCGGAGGCCAGCGGACGGCGGACGGCGGACAGCGGGCGGCGGGCGGCGGCGGCCATCGGACGGAGGCCAGCTGACAGCGGACAGCGGACAGCGGACAGCGGACAGCGGCTGACGCATGACTCACACGATCACCAAACTGGTCGTCTGGGCCGGCCCAGGGCGGCCTGTCCCGCACGTGGGAACGAGAGGCCCAGTGGCCACTCATCAGTTCAGATCTGCATTCCTCGCCTCTGGCCACAACACCCGTGGCGAACACGAAGAAGGGCGCCGGCCCGAAGACCGACGCCCTTCACACTCGAGGGAGCAGTGATGTCAGTGTGCGAAGTTTCCGCGGTAGTACTCGTAGACCCAGCCGACCAAGGCCACGGCCGTCAGGGCCGCACCGATGTAGATGATCCACATGCCGACGGCCAGCGCCAGGAAGATCAGGCTGCAACCGGCGGCCAAGATGATGGGCCACCACGACCAGGGGCTGAAGAAGCCCATCTCGGGGTCACCGTCGTCGATGTTGGCGTCCAGACGGTCCTCGGGAAGCTCGCCTCCCTGGGTCGCGTGCGAGCGACCCATGTAGAACGCCAGGAATGCTCCGAGCATGCCGGCCAGACCGATGCCGAGCGTACCGGCCCATTCGACCTGACCGGTGTCGAGGAGGCTCCAGAGCACGTAGACCGCACACATGAGGAAGAAGAAGATCGCGAGGATCCAGAACAGCGTCGCGTTGGTCTTCATCAGGTCTACTTCACTTTCTCGCTGGACGCGTCGTACGTGGGGGCGTCAGGGGCATCCTTCACCGGCCCGATGCCCACGGGCAGTCCGGCCTCGGGGTGGTTGAGGTCGAATGCCGGCGACTCCGAACGGATGCGCGGGATCGACGTGAAGTTGTGTCGCGGCGGCGGGCACGAGGTGGCCCACTCGAGCGAGCGAGAGTAACCCCAGGGATCGTTGACCTCGACCTTGGGCGCACGCCGAGCCGTGATGTAGACGTTGTAGAGGAACGGCAGGATCGAAACACCGAGCAACATGGCGCCGATGGTCGAGAGCTGGTTCATCCACGTGAAGTGGTCCTCGGGCTGGTAGGTGGCGTAGCGACGGGGCATGCCCATCACGCCGAGCCAGTGCTGCACGAGGAACGTGGTGTGGAAACCGACGAACAGCATCCAGAAGTGGATCTTGCCCAGACGCTCGTTGAGCATCTTGCCGGTCCACTTCGGCCACCAGAAGTAGAACCCGGAGAACATCGCGAAGACGACGGTACCGAAGACCACGTAGTGGAAGTGAGCCACGACGAAGTACGTGTCGGACACGTGGAAGTCGAGCGGGGGCGAGGCCAGGATGACGCCGGTGAGGCCACCGAAGGTGAACGTGATGAGGAATCCGATGGCCCAGAGCATGGGAGTCTCGAACGTCACCGAACCGCGCCACATGGTGCCGATCCAGTTGAAGATCTTCACGCCGGTGGGCACCGCGATGAGCATGGTCATCAGCGAGAAGAAGGGCAGCAGGACCGAGCCGGTGACGTACATGTGGTGGGCCCACACGGTGACGGACAGGGCGGCGATCGAGATGGTGGCGTAGACGAGCGTCTTGTACCCGAAGATCGGCTTGCGGCTGAAGACCGGGAACACCTCGGACACGATGCCGAAGAACGGCAAGGCGATGATGTAGACCTCGGGGTGACCGAAGAACCAGAACAGGTGCTGCCAGAGGATGGCGCCACCGTTCGCGGGGTTGAAGACCTGGGCGTCGAAGACGCGGTCGAACCCGAGGCCGAACAGTGCGGCCGCCAGCACGGGGAACGCCATGATCACCAGGATGGAGGTGATGAGGGTGTTCCAGGTGAAGATCGGCATGCGCCACATGGTCATGCCCGGAGCACGCATCGAGACGATGGTCGTGATGAAGTTCACCGAACCGAGGATCGTGCTGAAGCCGGTGAGGCCGAGACCGAACACCCACAGGTTGCCGCCGAGCCCTGGAGAGAACGTCGTGTCACTCAGCGGCGCGTAGGCGAACCAGCCGAACGATGCGGCACCCTGCGGGGTGAGGAAGCCGGCGACGGCGATGATCGAGCCGAACGAGTAGAGCCAGAACGCGAAGCCGTTCAGGCGGGGGAAGGCGACGTCCGGTGCACCGATCTGCAGCGGCATGAGCACGTTGGCGAATCCCGAGAAGAGCGGGGTCGCGAACATGAGCAACATGATCGTGCCGTGCATCGTGAAGAGCTGGTTGTACTGCTCTTTCGTGGCCACGATCTCGAGGCCCGGTGCGAAGAGCTGGGCGCGGATGATGAGCGCCATCACCCCACCGAGGCAGAAGAAGAGGAACGACGTGATCAGGTACATGTACCCGATCGTCTTGTGGTCGGTCGACGTGATCCAGTTGACGACGACGTTGCCCTTGCGGCCGACCTTCGTGGCGCCGAAGTTCTGACCGGACGAGGTCCCGCCGGTGGTGGGACGGGTGGCGGTGGCTGAGCTCATCGAACCGTGCCTTACTTCTCGGAGTCTTCGGTGCCGGCGGCGTTGGCGGGAGCCTCGGTGCCGGGCTGGTTGGTGTTGGTGTTGTACTGGTCGCCCAGCAGGCCGGTGTTTCCCTCGGCATCGAGCGTCTGGATGTACTGGTCGTACTCGGACTGCGACACGACCTTGACGTTGAACAGCATCAACGAGTGGTACTCGCCGCACAGCTCGGCGCACTTACCGCTGAACGTGCCCTCTTTCTCGGGCGTGAAGTACATCGAGTTGGTCTTGCCGGGGATCGTGTCCTTCTTGTAGAGGAAGTCGATGATCCAGAAGGAGTGAGCCACGTCGCGGGACTTGAGGTCGATCTGCACCGTCTTGCCGACGGGGAGGTAGAGCTCGGGGAGTTGGCTCTCGTCGATCGTGCCGTCACCCAGTTCTTGCGCCTGGATGCCCTGGTAGTAGACGCTCTCGTCTTCGTTCTGCTGGTCGATGTAGTTGAAGTCCCACGCCCAGCGCTTGGCGTAGACGTCGATCTTGACGTCGGGGCTCGCGGTGGGCGCCTCGATGGCGGCCTGGTCGCGCGCCGTGAAGGCGAAGAAGCCCAGCACGAGGATCAGGGGGACGACGGTGTAGAAGATCTCGATCGGCATGTTGTACCGCAGCTGGACCGGGAGGCCGGTCTGGCCCTTGCGACGTCGGTAGGCGACGCAGACCCAGATGATCAGGCCCCACACGATCACGCCGACGATCAGCAGGACGATCCACGAGGTGACCCAGAGTCCGATCACACGGTCCACGTGGTTGGTCGTGCCCGCGGTGGTGGGCAGCCACCCCTGGAGCTGGTCGGTGGTGCACCCCGCTAGCACGAGAGCCAGGACGACTGCCATGGGGGCGGCAGCCCAACGAAGACGGCGGTTAGAACGCACTGTTACCTCTCGGATGACACGACAGTGGGGGTGTTCCCAGTGTTGACGGGGACCTGCCTAGCTTACTCGCAGGTTCGCCCCCCCAACGCACGGCACGCGCCGGAAGCCTCTCGACGTCGAGCGAGAACCGTCGTGGTACGACCGAGGGGACCACCCTGTCGGATGGTCCCCTCGGTGACGCCGGCTCCCCCGCGACGGACGGTCCGGAGTCGTCCTTCGACGACCGGAGCCGCCCCTCGACGTTCAGTGGAAGCTGTCGCCGCAGGCGCAGCTGCCCTGAGCGTTGGGGTTGTCGATGGTGAATCCCTGCTTCTGGATGGTGTCCTCGAAGTCGATGGCTGCGCCATCGAGGTAGGGGACGCTCATCTTGTCGACGATGACCTCGACGCCGTCGAAGTCGACGGTGGCGTCCCCGTCGAGCATGCGCTCGTCGAAGTAGAGCTGGTAGATGAGCCCCGAGCAGCCACCGGGCTGGACGGCAACGCGAAGGCGGAGGTCGTCGCGCCCCTCTTGCGTGAGCAGGCTCTTCACCTTGTCCGCGGCGGTGGACGTGATGGTCACGCCGTGCGCCTTCGCGTCGACGGGAGCGGTTGCGATGTCGGTCATGGTGCCTCCTTCGGGCCGGGTCGAGTGCGGGGCACTCGTCGTCGACCAGTGTAAGCAGCCGAAGCCTCGTTTTGTTCCGGACCCGCGCCTCCCGGGGCGTCGCCGGTGGTGGGGAGGCGCGGGCGGACCGGTCAGCCCCTCGCGTCGAGGCGCGCCAACAGGATCGCCTCGCTGAGGACGGCCCGGTGGAGGACTCCGAGGTGCTGGGACTCATTCGGGCTGTGCGCTCGGGTGTCGGGGTCCTCGACGCCGGTCACGAGGATCTGGGCTTCGGGGAACGTGCGCACGAGGTCGGCGATGAACGGGATCGACCCGCCGATGCCCGTCTGGACCGGGGCCTCGCCCCACCCCTCGGTCATCGCGACGGTCGCGTCGGCGATCGCCGTGCCCGTGGTGTCCACCAGGAAGGGGTCACCCCGGTCGACGTCGTCGATCTGGACGTGGGCGCCGAACGGTGCGTGCGCACGCAGGTGCGCGTCCAGGGCGGCGTAGGCGTCCTCGGCGGTCTGCCCGGGAGCGATGCGGGCGCTGATGCGGACGGACACCTCGGGACTCAGGGTGTTCGACGCGTTGGCGACCGACGGGGCGTCGATGCCCGTCACGGTGATCGACGGTTGCGACCACACCCGGCTCAGGATCGGACCCCGACCGATGGGGGTCACCCCCTCGAGCAGGCCGCTCTCGTCGCGCAGCTGCTGCTCGCTCTGCTCCGGGTGGTCGGCCTCGCGGCTCGTCAGCCCGGCGACGGCGACGCTGCCGTCGTCGTCGTGCAGGGTCGCGAGGAGCTTGACCATGGCCAGCATGGCGTCGGGGACGGCGCCGCCGAGCATGCCGGAGTGGGAGGCGTGGGCCAAGGTGCGGACGGTCAGGCGGAAGGTCACGTTGCCGCGCAGGCCCACGGTGATGGCGGGGACGGTCGTGCTCCAGTTGTCGGAGTCGGCCACGACGATGACGTCGGCACGGAGCTCGTCTTCGTGCTGCACGAGGAAGTCGGCGAAGGAGCGGGAACCGAACTCCTCCTCGCCCTCGATGAACAACGAGACGCCGACACCGAGGTCGTCTCCGAGCACCTCGTGCACCGCGCGCAGCGCCGCGACGTGCGTCATCACGCCGGCCTTGTCGTCGGACGCCCCACGCCCGTACAGCCGGTCGCCCTTCACGGTCGGTTCGAACGGAGGGGTGTCCCAGTCGGCGTCGTCACCCTGCGGCTGCACGTCGTGGTGGGCGTACAGGAGGACGGTCGGCTTGCCCTCGCGGGCCGGGCGTCGAGCGAGTACGGCGGGCTGGCCGAGGGGGCCGCCCTCGCCGATCGGCGCCCTGCTCACGGTCACCTCGTCGAAGAGGCCCGTCCCCTCGACCAGGGCGGCCACGGCCTCGGCACTACGTCTCACGTGCTCGGGGTCGAAGGCGTCCCACGAGACGGAAGGGATGCGCACGAGGGCACCCAGGTCGGCGATCGTCGCGGGTAGACCCGCGTGCACGGCCTCCGCGAGTTCGCTGACAGTACGGGGATCGGTCGGTCGGACGGGATGCTGCGAGTCGCTCATGCAGGTAATCTTAGGAACTCGGACAACCCTGAGGATCTCCCGTGGCCAAGCCAGACAGCAAGACGACCGAGACGACCACCGTCGCCGAGCCCGAGTCGACCGCGGTCGGCAAGGGTCGCCCGACGCCCACGCGACGCGAGCGCGAAGCCGCCAACCAGAGGCCCCTGGTGGCCTCGGGCAAAGAAGCCCAGAAGGCCCAGCGTGCCCGTCTCGCCGAACAGCGTGACCGCGCCCGCGTCGGCTTGGCGAACGGCGAGGAGCGCTTCCTGCCCGACCGCGACAAGGGGCCGCAGCGCCGCTTCATCCGCGACCACGTCGACGCCCGCTACAGCGTCGGCGAGGCCATGATCCCCATCATGGTCGTCGTCATCGCGATGACGCTCGTGCAGTCTGCGGCCATCCAGTCCATCACCCTGCTCGTGCTGTGGGGATTCTTCGCCCTCGCCGTCGTCGACTGCCTGATCGTCGGCCGGAGCGTCAACCGCAAGCTCGCTGCCAAGTACGGCGCGGAGAACGTCCGGAAGGGCAACCGCTGGTACGCGGCGATGCGAGCGATGCAGCTCAAGCCCATGCGCCTGCCGAAGCCGCAGGTCAAGCGTGGCGAGTACCCGACCGCGTAGCCGACGCGGCTCCCCGTACGACGAACGGCGTCACCCACGGTGGGTGGCGCCGTTTCGCGTTCTCGACCTCGCCGACCGCGTGGTTCGTCAGGTGGTGCGTCGACGCCGATCCAGGGCGACGAGCCCCCGGTTGACCTGTCGGGCCCAGAGGGGCCCTCGGTAGAGGAACGCCGTGTAGCCCTGCACGAGCGTGGCTCCGGCCCGGAGCCTCGCGTCGACGTCGGCGGCGCTCGAGACCCCACCGACCGAGATGACGCACATGCCACTCGGGACGGACGCACGGACCAGCTTGAGGACCTCCAACGACCGGACGGCGAGCGGGGCACCCGACAGACCGCCGGCTCCGGCCGCCTCGACGACCGCCCCCTTGGTGGCGAGGCCTTCCCTCGACACCGTCGTGTTGGTCGCGATGACGCCCGCGAGGCCGAGCTCGGTGACGAGGGCACCGATCCGACGAACGCCGTCGTCGTCGAGGTCGGGAGCAATCTTGACCAACACCGGAGTGTGCCCGGCGGCGTCGCGCACGGCCTCGAGGAGTGGAGCGAGCCTCTCGAGCTCTTGCAACCCGCGGAGCCCCGGGGTGTTCGGCGAGCTGACGTTCACGGCGAGGTAGTCCGCCAGAGGAGCCAGGAGGCGCGTGCTGGCCAGGTAGTCGTCGATCGCGTCGTCGACGTCGACGACGCGGCTCTTCCCGATGTTGACGCCGATCACCGGCCGCGACGGAGCCGATCGAGCCCGGCTGAGTTCGAGGGCCGCCGCGTGGGCCCCGGAGTTGTTGAACCCCATGCGGTTCACGACCGCGAGGTCGGGAACGAGTCGGAAGAGACGAGGTCGTTCGTTGCCGGGCTGCGGTCGAGCGGTCACCGTCCCCACCTCGACGTGCCCGAACCCGAGAGCGCCGAGGCCGGCGATGCCCTTGGCGTCCTTGTCGAAACCGGCTGCGACACCGAACGGCGAGGGGAAGTGGAGTCCGAGCGCGTCGACCGCCAGGGACGGGGCCGGGGCCGTGAAGCGCCCGACGAGGCCGGCGAGGCCCAGCTTGGGGATCGCCTTGATGACCCGGAAGGCGAGGTGGTGGGCGTCCTCGGGGTCCATCTTCGCGAAGACGACGTCGAAGAGGACGCGGTACGGGGTCTTCACTCGTCGACCGATCGGGTGGAGAGCGGCCGGGACGCGTGCTCTTCGCGCAGTTGTCCGATCGAGGCCTCGAAGTCCTCGAGCGAGTCGAAGGCCTGGTAGACGCTCGCGAACCGGAGGTAGGCCACCTCGTCGAGGTCGCGGAGCGGAGGGAGGATGGCCAGACCGATGTCGTTCGCCTCGATCTGCGACGCACCGCTCGCCCGGACGGCCTCTTCGACCTTCTGTGCCAGCACGGCGAGATCGCCATCCGTCACCGGACGCCCTTGGCAGGCCTTGCGGACACCCGAGATGATCTTGTCGCGACTGAACGGTTCGAGGACGCCGTTGCGCTTCACGACGTTGAGGCTCGCGGTCTCGGTCGTGCTGAACCGACGACCGCAGTTGGGGCATTGCCTCCGCCGTCGGATCGACGTGCCGTCGTCGCTGGTCCGGGAGTCGACGACTCGTGAGTCGGGGTGGCGGCAGAAGGGGCAGAACATGGTGCGGCCAGATTATCGGACGGCGGGCGCGCCGTCGGACGCCAGGGCCACCCGAGCACCGGATCACGGAGGCCCCGCCCGGCTCAGGGGCGCGACAACCGGGCCGCGACGGCCTCGCCGTGGGCGGGCAACAGCTCGGCGTTCGACAACGCCACGAGCCGCTCGGCCACGGCACCCAGGGCCTCGGCGTCGTATCGGACGATCTGCTGGGGTCGGAGGAACGTGAACGCCCCGAGCCCCGACGAGAAGCGCGACTGACCACTGGTGGGCAGGACGTGGTTCGACCCGGCGAGGTAGTCACCCAGGCTGACGGGCGTGTCGGGCCCCACGAAGATCGCTCCGGCGTCGGTGATGTCGGCCAGGACCACGTCGTCGTCACGGGTCTGGACCTCGAGGTGCTCGGGGCCGTAGGCGTTGCTGAAGGCAGCAGCCTGCCGGAGGTCGTCGACGAGGACCACCGCCGACTGCCGACCGGAGAGGGCCGTCCGGACCCGGGCGGCGCTGAGGGTGCGGGGCACGAGCCTGGTCAGTTCGGCGACGACGGCCTCGGCGAAGGGGGCGGAGTCCGTCACGAGGACGGCCGAGGCCTCCTCGTCGTGCTCGGCCTGACTGATGAGGTCGACGGCGACCAACGTGGCGTCGGCCGAGTCGTCCGCGATGACGAGGATCTCGGTCGCACCGGCCACCGAATCGATGCCGACACGACCGCGCACGAGTTGCTTCGCCGCGGCGACGAAGTTGTTGCCGGGACCGGTGATGACCTGGACCGGCTCGAGCTCGAGCTCGGGAACGCCGTAGGCGAGCGCGCCGATCGCTCCGGCACCTCCGATCGCGTAGACCTCGTCGATGCCGAGCAGGCCGGCGGCACCGAGGATGACGGGGTGGACTCCCCCGCCGTGTTCGCGCTGCGCCGGAGAGACGAGGGCGATCGACGACACCCCCGCGACCTGCGCCGGGACGACGTTCATCACCACGCTGGAGGGGTACACGGCCTTGCCGCCGGGGACGTACACGCCGGCCCGCGTGACGGGCTGCCACCGCTGCTCGATGGTCGCCCCCGCCGCCGGGCGGGTCGTGGTCGGTGCCGGGACCTGGGCGCGGCTGGCCTGGGTGACGCGCGCGATCGACTCGACCAGCGCCTCCTTGACCAGCGGGTCGAGGGCCGCGACGGCCTCGTCGATGGTCTGCGTCGTGACGCGCAGGGCATCGGGACGGACACCGTCGAAGCGCGCGGCCTGGTCCCGCAGTGCGGCCGCGCCCCGCTCGCGGACGTCGTCGACGAGTCGCCGGGCGGCGTCCGTCGCGGCGCCCACGTCGGCGTGGGACCGGGGGACGAGGTCGAGCAGCTGGGCGTGGGTCGGCGCGAGACCGCGCAGATCTGTGGTCTGGATCATGGCTCGTCCAGCCTAGTCAGTAGGGTCGGGAGCATGACGGACGACAACGCGGCTGCTCCGCGGCCCGACGACTCTCTCGAGGTGTTCAAGGAGGCCTTCCGACGACACGCCGCGGGCGTGGCCATCGTCACGGCGCGTGACGGCGAGGGCACACCGGTCGGGTTCACGGCGACGTCGCTGGCGTCGCTGGCCGCCGTGCCGCCCCTCGCGACGTTCAACATGGCCAGGACGGCGAGCTCGTGGCCCGCCGTCTCGGAGACGGACCAGGTCATCGTGCACCTGCTCGGCCTGCGCAACCGCGACCTCGCCCGCCGCATGGCGGGACCCGCCGCCGCACGCTTCGCGGGCGACCACTGGACCGACGGTCCGAACGGGATACCTCTGCTCGCGGGCGTGACCGCGTGGATGACCGGGACGATCGTCGAGCGGGTGCCCGTCCACGGCAACGCCGTCGTGGTCGTGCGCATCGGAACCGGCGGGGTGGGCGAGGACGACGACGCCCTGCTGTACCACGACCGTCGGTACCTGAGACCGGTCCACCTCGAGGACTGACGCCGAACGGGTGCCGGGCGCCGGAACCGGTCGGGGCACCAGGAGCCGCCGGAGCACCGGCCACCTCAGACGAGGCAGCCGGGGCCCAGCAGGCTCTTCAGTTCGCCGAACAGGTCGGCCGTGACGTCGACCGGCATGGGGATCTCGAAGACCCGTGCGGCTTCGCCCTTGACGAGTCGGAGACGGACTTCGGTGCCGCCGGCGTGACGCCCGAGCACCGCTGCCAGCTCGGTGACCGTGTCGTGCGTCGCCCGGTGCTCGGGCATCTGCAGGAGCAGCGGCCCGTGGTTCACGCCGACACCGAGATCGGGCATGAACATGCTCGCGGCGTGCATGTTCATGCCGTCGTCGCGGACGCTGACCCGACCCTTCAGGACGATGATCGAGTCCCCGACGAGCGACGGCCCGAATTCTTGGTAGGTCTTGCCGAGGAACATGGCGGAGATCTCGCCCCCGAAGTCCTCGACGGTGATGATCCCGTAGGGGTTGCCCGAGTTGCGTGCGACCCGGTGCTGCACGCTGGTGATGAGCCCCGCTATCGTGACCGTCTCGCCGTCGATGGTCGCGGGGTCGCTCGCCAGGATGTCGGTGACCGTCGTCTGGGCATGCTTGGCCAAGGGGAGCTCGAGGCCCGCGAGCGGGTGGTCCGAGACGTAGAGGCCCAGCATGTCGCGCTCGAAGGCCAGCTTGTCGCGCTTGGACCACTCGGGACGTTCGGGCACGTGCTGGACGTCCTGCGGCTCGTCCCACAGGGAGTCGAAGTCGAAGCCGACCTGACCGTTCGCCTCGGCCCTCTTCTCGCTGACCGCCGCCTCGACGGCGGACTCGTGGATCTCGACGAGGGCACGCCGTGTCGACCCCAGGGAGTCGAATGCGCCGGCCTTGACGAGCGACTCGACGGTGCGCTTGTTCGCCACGGGGAGCGGCACCTTGCGCAGGAAGTCGTGGAACGAGGTGAACGCCCCTTCTTTCTTGCGCGCGGCGATGACATGGTCGACGACGTTGAAGCCGACGTTGCGCACGGCACCCATGCCGAAGCGGATGTCGTCGCCGACGGCCGCGAAGAAGCCGATTGATTCGTTGACGTCGGGCGGCAGCACCTTGATGCCCATGCGGCGACACTCGTTGAGGTAGAGACCCAGCTTGTCGCGGGAGTCCCCCGTGCTGGTGAGCAGGGCGGCCATGTACTCGGCCGGGTAGTGGGCCTTGAGGTAGGCCGTCCAGTACGAGACGACGCCGTACGCCGCGGAGTGCGCCTTGTTGAAGGCGTAGTCCGAGAAGGGCAGCAGGATGTCCCAGAGCATCTTGACGGCATCGGGCGAGAAGCCGTTGTCGAACATGCCCTGCTCGAACCCGGCGTACTGCTTGTCGAGCTCGGACTTCTTCTTCTTGCCCATGGCCCGCCGGAGAATGTCTGCCTGACCGAGCGAGAAGCCGGCGACCTTCTGCGCGATGGCCATGACCTGCTCTTGGTAGATGATCAGCCCGTAGCTGGTCGACAGGATCTCTTTGAGCGGCTCTTCGAGCTCGGGGTGGATCGGGGTGATGTCTTGCGCGCCGTTCTTGCGGAGCGCGTAGTTCGTGTGCGAGTTCGCGCCCATGGGCCCCGGGCGGTACAGCGCGATGACGGCCGAGATGTCTTCGAAGTTGTCGGGCTTCATCAGCCGGAGGAGCCCGCGCATGGGCCCGCCGTCGAGTTGGAACACCCCGAGCGTGTCGCCGCGACCCAGCAACTCGTAGGCCCCCCGGTCGTCGAGCTCGAGGTCTTCGAGCACGAGGTCGAAACCGCGGTTCGTCTTGATGTTGTCGAGGGCGTCGTTGATGATCGTGAGGTTGCGCAGCCCCAGGAAGTCCATCTTGATCAGGCCCAGCGACTCGCAGGCCGGATAGTCGAACTGCGTGACGATCTGCCCGTCCTGCTCGCGCTTCATGATCGGGATGATGTCGATGAGCGGATCGCTCGACATGATGACGCCTGCCGCGTGCACGCCCCACTGACGTTTCAGGCCCTCGAGCCCCAACGCCGTGTCGAAGACGGTCTTGGCCTCGGGGTCGGACTCGACGACCGTCCTGATGTCGCCGGCCTCTTTGTAGCGCTCGTGCTGCTTGTCGAAGATGCCGGTGAGCGGGATGTCCTTGCCCATCACGGCGGGGGGCATGGCCTTGGTGAGCTTCTCACCCATGCCGAAGGGGAACCCGAGCACCCGTGAACTGTCTTTCAAGGCCTGCTTGGCCTTGATGGTGCCGTACGTGACGATCTGGGCGACGCGTTCGTCTCCGTACTTCTCGGTGACGTACTGGATCACCTCGCCGCGACGACGGTCGTCGAAGTCGACGTCGAAGTCGGGCATGGACACGCGATCGGGGTTGAGGAACCGCTCGAAGATCAGACCGTGGCGCAGAGGATCGAGATCGGTGATGCGCATGGCGTAGGCGGCCATCGAGCCGGCCCCCGAACCACGGCCCGGACCGACCCGGATGCCGTTCTCCTTGGACCAGTTGATGAAGTCGGCGACCACGAGGAAGTAGCCGGGGAAGCCCATGCCGGTGATGACGCCGATCTCGTATTCGGCCTGCTTGCGCACGTCGTCCGGGATGCCCGCGGGATAGCGGTACACGAGCCCCTTCTCGACCTCTTTGATGAACCAGGTCTCTTCGGTCTCGCCCTCGGGCACCGGGTAACGCGGCATGTAGTTGGCCGAGGTGTTGAACTGCACGTCGCAGCGCTCGGCGATGAGGAGCGTGTTGTCGCAGGCCTCGGGGTGGTCGCGGAAGAGGTGCCGCATCTGCTGGGCGGACTTGAGGTAGAACTCGTCGGCGTCGAACTTGAACCGGTTGGGGTCGTTCAGCGTCGAGCCGGACTGGACGCAGAGGAGAGCAGCGTGGCTGGTCGCGTCGTGCTCGTGCGTGTAGTGGAGGTCGTTCGTCGCGACGAGGGGCAGGTCGAGGTCTTTCGCCAGGCGCAACAGGTCGCCCATGATCTGCCGCTCGATGCCGAGCCCGTGGTCCATGATCTCGGCGAAGTAGTTCTCGCGGCCGAAGATGTCGCGGAAGTCGGAGGCCGCCTTGAGCGCTTCGTCGTACTGGCCGAGCCGCAGGCGGGTCTGGACCTCGCCGCTCGGGCAGCCGGTCGTCGCGATGAGGCCCTCGGAGTACTGGGAGAGCAGCTCGCGGTCCATGCGCGGCTTGAAGTAGTAGCCCTCGAGCGAGGCCCGGGACGAGAGCCGGAACAGGTTGTGCATGCCCGTGGTGTTCTCGGACAACAGCGTCATGTGCGTGTAGGCACCGGAGCCCGACACGTCGTCTCGTCCACCGTCGCCCCAGCGCACGCGAGTCTTGTCGCCCCGGTGCGTGCCCGGCGTGATGTAGGCCTCCGTGCCGATGATGGGTTTGACGCCCGCCTCGGTCGCCGTCTTCCAGAAGTCGTACGCACCGAACACGTTGCCGTGGTCGGTGACCGCCACCGCGGGCATGCCCTGGGCGGCGGCCTCGGTGACCAACGGTTTGACCCGGGCGGCGCCGTCGAGCATCGAGTACTCGCTGTGCACGTGCAGATGGACGAATGAGTCTTTGCTCGAGGCCACGGGGCTCCTCGTCTGGTGGTGGATCTGGCGACTAGGGGAACAGCCTAACCGTGACGGAGGACGTCGAGGGCGTGCTGCAGGTCGCTGGGGTAGGTCGAGCGGTAGACCACCGGCTCACCCGTGCCGGGGTGTCGGAATCCGAGCTGGACGGCATGCAGCCACTGCCGCGTGAGACCGAGGGTCGCCGACAGCGTCGGGTCGGCTCCGTAGGTCGCGTCACCGACGCACGGGTGTCGCTGGGCGGCCATGTGGACGCGGATCTGGTGGGTCCGACCCGTCTCGAGGTGGATCTCGAGCAACGACGCCGACGGGAACGCCTCGACGGTCTCGTAGTGGGTGACCGACGGCTTGCCGTCGACGACCACGGCGAACTTCCAGTCGGACGACGGATGCCGCCCGATGGGTGCGTCGATCGTCCCGGTCAACGGGTCGGGGTGGCCCTGGACGACCGCGTTGTAGATCTTCTCGACGGTGCGTTCGCGGAACGCCTGTTTGAGCAGGGTGTAGGCCCGCTCGGTCTTGGCGACGACCATGAGGCCGCTCGTTCCGACGTCGAGGCGGTGCACGATGCCGGCACGCTCGGACGCGCCCGAGGTCGACACGGTGAAGCCCGCGGCGGCGAGTCCGCCGAGCACGGTCGGTCCCGTCCAGCCCACCGACGGGTGTGCTGCGACTCCGACCGGCTTGTCGACGACCACGATCTCGTCGTCGTCGTGGACGACCGCCATGCCGGGCACCTCGACGGCGACCACGGCCGGTGCCTCACGCGGTGACCATGTGACGTCGAGCCACGCACCGGCCTCGAGCCGGTCCGATTTGCCGACCGTGCGCCCGTCGACCGTCACCCCGCCCGAGGCGGCGACCTCGGCCGCGAAGGTTCGGCTGAAGCCGAGAAGCTTGGCCAGGGCGGCGTCGACACGTTCGCCGGCGAGCCCGTCGGGGACCGGGAGGGCGCGGGTCTCGCTCACGAGGCGCTCCGGTGATCGGCAGGAGGCGTCGTGTCGACGGGACCGCCGGGCTCGTCACCGGACGTGCCCGGGTCGCCGACGGCCGTGGAGCCGGCCACCTGAGGGTCGCCGTCGCGACCGTCGCCCGCCGGTCGAGCCGGCTTGCCTGTGCTCGGCGTGCGCGTGCCGTCGAGCCCGATGCCCAGCAGCGTGAGCAGGAGGAGCAATCCCATGCTGGACACGATGAAGACGTCGGCGACGTTGAAGATGGCCGGCAGCAGGGAGGGGAAGTAGATGAAGTCGACCACGTGCCCCTGGCCGAACGACGGCTCTCGGAGCAGGCGGTCCGTCAGGTTGCCGAGGGTGCCGCCGAGCAGCATGCCCAGCATGATCGACCAGGCCAGCGATCGGATGCGTCGGGCCACGACCAGGATCGCGACGGCGACGCCGGCGGCGGCGATCGAGAAGATCCACGTCGACCCGCTCGCGAACGAGAAGGCGGCACCGGGGTTCTTGACGAAGTGCAACTGGAAGAACTCGCCGACGACGTCGACGGAACCTCCTTCGACGAGAGTCCGGGTGACCAGCAGTTTGGTGCCCTGGTCGAGGCCGTAGGCCACGACAGCGACGAAGGCCAGCGTCGCGAGAACGCGGACGCTGGCCTTCGTGGCGGGCTTGTCGCTCGACAAGTCCTTAGTTCGAGCCGAAGCCCTGGGCGCTGGCCGGAGTGGGCCGACCGGCCTCGCCGGTGCCCTCGCCGTCGAGCTCGTGCAGCTGACCCTCGATGTAGCTCTTGAGCTTGGAGCGGTAGTCACGCTCGAACGAGCGCAGGTCGTCGATGCGACGCTCGACGCTCGACCGCTCGGTGTTGAGGCGGTCGAGGATCTCGCGCTGCTGGGTCTCGGCGGCACCGATGATGTCGCGGGACTTCGTCTCGGCCTCGGCGACGACCTCACGCTGGCGGGCCTCGCCCTCGGACACCAGACGAGCCGCGGTCGCGTGGCCTTCGGCGATGAGCTGGTCGCGCTTCTCGACGCCCTCGCGGACGTGTTCTTCGTGCAGACGGCGAGCGAGCTGCAGCAGGCTGTTGGTGCTGCTGGTCTCGTCGGCCTCGGACACCGCGGGGGCGGAGTAGGCCGGAGCGGACGCGACGGCGGCGGGGGCCGCGACGACGGGCTCGGACTCGACGACCGGCTCGGGCTCGACGGCCTCGGGGGCCGACGCGGGAGCCGGTGCCGACGCAGGAGCCGGCGCGCTGGCCACCGGAGCCGAGACGGGAGCGGCCTGCGCCACGGGGGCGGAGTCGCCGGACGAGAGGCGCTGACGCAGCTCGTCGTTCTCCTGGTTGAGACGTCGCAGCTCGGCGACGACCTCGTCGAGGAAGTCGTCGACCTCGTCTTGGTCGTATCCCTCGCGGAACTTCGTCGGCTGGAACCGCTTGTTGACTACGTCTTCCGGCGTCAAAGCCATTGCCGTCACCTCGTGCATCTGTTGGATCGTGTGATCGTGGTCTGGGTCGTTCTTCTACACCGTAGAGGAGCGGGGCCCGGTCGGGCCGGGATCGTGCCGTTCGGGCGCTGCAGTGAGCCTACCCTGTCGTCCACGGACGACGTGGTCAGCCGAAGGTGCGGAGCCCGGAGGCGACGCTCATCAGGATGATGACGGCCAGCATGATGATGCTCCAGCCGAAGTCGAGCGCGACCGATCCGAGGCGCACGGGGGGCAGGATCTTCCGCACGCGGCGGATGGGCGGGTCGGTCACCGTGTAGGCCACTTCGGCGATGACGAGCACCGGCCCCTTGGGGCGCCACCCGCGGCTGAACGACTGCGCGAGGTCGAGCACGAAGCGAGCCCACATGAGCAGGAAGAAGATCAGCAACGCGTAGTACGCGATCGTGGCGATCAGGTAAGTGATCATCGGGGGGTCATCAGCTCACACGAGTCGGCGCGAGGAGACTCGCGGACGGGCAGGTCGTCACGTCGACGCAGAGGAGCCGCGACGACGGACTCGTCACGACTGGGCGAAGAACGACGCTTCGATGTCGGATTCTACCTCAGCCTGATCACCGCTCACCGCGATGTGCGCCGGCGACAACAGGAAGACCTTGTTGGTCACGCGCTCGATCTTGCCGTACAACCCCTGCGAGAGACCGCTGGCGAAGTCGACCAGACGACGGGCGTCCGCCTCGGTCATCTGCGACAGGTTGATGATCACCGGGATGCCGTCACGGAAGCTCTCGGCGATCGCCTGGGCGTCCTTGTACTCGCGGGGGTGGACCGTCAGGATCTCGTTCATGTCGTGGGGCACCGTGTTCTTCGGGGTCGAGGAGCGACGCAGCGGCGTCACGGGGGCGCGGGTGGGCGCGGGGGCGGCGGGAGCCGAGTGGACCGGGGCGACGGGAGCCGGAGCCTGGGCGGCCGCCTGCGGTCGCGGCGACTGCTGGGGCTGCGCTCGTTCGTGAGGCTGCTCGTCGTACTCGAGCTCTTCGTCGGCGAGGCCCAGATAGACCATCGTCTTGCGCAGCGGGTTGGCCATGGTGTTCCTCCGAGTCAGTGGATCGTCAGGACCGACATTAACGAGCATCGGGGCGAGAACCCGTGATTGCCGTGCCGATCCGTAGGTGTGTCGCGCCCTCGGCGACGGCCTCGACGAAGTCGGGAGACATGCCGGCCGAGATCGCGTCGGCAGTGGTCTCGAGGGACCGCACCCTCTCGGAGACCGCACGGAGGCGCGCGAAGGCCGGACGCGCCTCCTCACCCAGGGGGGCGACGGCCATGACGCCGCGCAGTCGCAGCCCCGGGGTCGAGAGCACCCGCTCGGCGAGCCGCTCGACCTCGTGCTCGGCCACTCCCCCGCGGCCGGGGTCGTCGGTCAGGTTGACCTGGACGAATCCGTCGACCAAGGACCCGGAGTCGTCCGAGAGCGCGTCGACGACCGAGTCACGGTCGAGCGAGTGGACGGCGTCCGCGTAGCGCCGGGCCTGCCGCGCCTTCTTCGACTGCAACTGGCCCACGAAGTGCCATCGGAGTCCGTCGAGGTCGTCCAGCTCGGCGGCCTTCGCCTGGGCCTCTTGGTGTCGGTTCTCGCCGACGTCACGGACCCCGAGGGCGTACAACGCCCTGATGAGGCCGGGCGGATGGAATTTCGTGACGACGATCGTCGTGAGCTCGCCCGCAGAGCGTCCCAAAGCGGTGCATGCGTCATCGACGGCCGCGGCGACCCGGGCGAGACGCTCGCCCAGGTCGCCGTCGACACTCGTCGGATCGGTCACTCGTCGTTACTTGAGGAAGTCCGGGACGTCGAGGTCGTCGTCACCGTCGTCGAAGGCCGGGTCGACGGCCTGGGTCGCGGGCTCTTCGGGCCGCTTCCACGCGGCGGGCTCGTGCGTCGCCCCGCTGTCGGCGATGGCCGACACACCGGCGACCGAGGTCGCCGTGGGGCCGTCGGAGTCGACGAAGCTCGACCGGCGATCTTTCACCTTCGTCGAGGGCTCACCACCGTCGAACCCCGCCGCGATGACCGTCACGCGGACCTCGTCACCGAGGGTGTCGTCGATCACGGCACCGAAGATGATGTTGGCCTCGGCGTGGACGGCCTCCTGCACCAGGCGCGCCGCGTCGTTGATCTCGAAGATGCCCAGGTTGGAACCGCCCTGGATGGACAGCAACACCCCGTGTGCGCCGTCGATGCTCGCCTCGAGGAGCGGAGACGCCACGGCCAGCTCGGCCGCCTTGATGGCGCGGTCCGCGCCCCGCGACGATCCGATGCCCATGAGGGCCGAACCGGCGCCCTGCATGACCGACTTGACGTCGGCGAAGTCGAGGTTGATGAGACCGGGCGTGGTGATCAGATCGGTGATGCCCTGGACACCGGCGAGGAGCACCTGGTCGGCCGTGCCGAAGGCCTCCACCATGCTGATGCCGCGTTCGCTGATCTCAAGCAGGCGGTCGTTGGGGACGACGATGAGGGTGTCGACCTCGTCCTTCAGGGCGGCCACGCCGGCTTCGGCCTGGGCCTGACGGCGTTTGCCCTCGAAGCCGAAGGGCTTGGTGACGACACCGATGGTCAGTGCGCCGATCGACTTCGCGATGCGGGCGACGACCGGGGCCCCGCCCGTGCCGGTGCCGCCGCCCTCGCCGGCCGTGACGAAGACCATGTCGGCACCCGCGAGGGCTTCCTCGATCTCTTCGGCGTGGTCCTCCGCCGCGCGGCGTCCGACCTCTGGGTCGGCACCGGCGCCGAGGCCCCGGGTAAGTTCGCGACCGACGTCGAGCTTGACGTCGGCATCGCTCAACAGCAGCGCCTGGGCGTCCGTGTTGATGGCGATGAACTCCACCCCGCGGAGCCCGAGTTCGATCATGCGGTTGACGGCGTTGACGCCACCGCCGCCGACACCGACGACCTTGATCACGGCTAGGTAGTTATGGTTCGTTGTCACGTCCGGGCCTCCGCTTGAACCTTAACTCTGCAGTTGAAGGTTAAAGTTGTACATGGTATGCAAGTTCTGCAGTCACAACGTATGGGTGCGCCGCAGGCGCTGTCGCCAGGGTGGCCAGCGTGTCGCGAACACACCCTCTCATCTCGTCCTGATGATCCCGTTGTCGGGCGCGGACACGTCGTACTCGACGCTCGCGCCCGGGTCGCGCCGGGCCTGGTCGGCGATGAGTCCGGTGAGCACCTGGGCCTTCTTCGCCGACTCGTCGGCGCTGCCCCACACGACCCGCTCACCCGAGGTGAGTTGCAGGGTCACGTCGTCGGCCGTCGACGCCGTCAGGGTGTCGACGGTCGAACGCAACGTGACTGGCAAGGCCAGCAGCACCTCGGCCACCGAACGGTACGCGGGGCCGTCGAGGGCTGCTCCCCCGACGTCGACCAGGGGTACTCCCTCTTGCCGGGCGTCGAGCGTCTGGACGACGACGCCGGCCGGGTCGACGAGGTCGAACCCCTCCCCCGCGGCGACCGTGGCGACGGGCTGCCGCTCCTGGATGCGCACGACGAGCGTGTGGGGCGGAGCGGTCTCGGTCACGTAGCTGGCGATCAGGGGGAATGCCCCGAGCTCGCGGGTGACCTCGTCGAAGTCGATGAGGGCGAGGGGCGTGCCGAGCTGCCCGTCGAGGGCGGTCTGCACGGCCGCGGCGTCGACGCGGTCCGTCCCCTCGACACGGATGGTCTGCAACGACAGGAGCGGCGTGAACACGGCGACCGCGACGGACGCGACGAGGAGGAGCACGACGGCCCCGAGCGACACCAGGGTCGCCCGACGGTGTCGGCTGCGACGCGTGAAGCGACGGACCTCGACGCGTTCGACGCGCCTCCGTTCGCTCGACGCCCGACGCGCCTGCCGACGTGCTGCGACGGCTCGTGCCTTGGCCTCGGCGGCCGTGCCGTCGGGTGCCACGATGCGCGGAGGCTCCGAGCCCCGAGGTGCGACCCGCCCGGGGTGATCCCTCGCGTCGGAGGTCGAGGGCTTCGTCAGGCGGTCAGGCCAGGCCGCGGGGGCTCCGGTGATCGACCCGAGGCGGTCCCTGAGCGACGACGGGGACGACGGATCGGATGCGTCGGCGTCGGCCGCCCGCGAGTCACCGGCAGCACCTCGGGGAGGCCGCGAGGCACCGACGACGGGGACGGGCCCGGTGGCCTCCGGGTCTCGTCCCCGACGGCGTCGGTTGGGCGCGGCCGGAGGAGTCGGGGTGGGTTCTGGTTCGTCGAATCCGTCGGGCCGCTTCATCGGAGGGCCCCCGACACCACGGACCTGTCGTGACGAGTCACTCCGCGGAGTCCTCCGCGACGGCGACGACGGGTTCGTGGGCCGCGTCGAGTGAGCCGAGCAGTTGCGGCACGATGCGGTAGACGTCGCCACAGCCGAGCGTGATGACGAAGTCGCCCTCTCGAGCGACCTCGGCCGTCCGGTCCGCCGCGGCCTGCCAGTCGGACACGAAGTCGACGCGGTCGGGGTCGGCGAAGCGTTCGGACACCAGCGCGCCGGTGACGCCGGGCTCGGGGTCCTCGCGCGCGCCGTACACGTCGAGCACGATGGTGTGGTCCGCGAGTCGCTCGTAGGTCTCGGCGAACTCGCCGGCCATCATCCGCGTGCGGCTGTAGAGGTGGGGTTGGTGCACGGCGATGAGGCGCCCGTCGCCGACCACGGAACGCGCCGCCTGCAGCGCGGCGGCGACCTCGGTGGGGTGATGGGCGTAGTCGTCGTACACGCTGACGCCCCGCACGACGCCGTGCAGTTCGAACCGCCGCTCGGTGCCGCCGAAGGTCTCGAGACCCGCGATGGCGGCCTCCGCGTCGACGCCCAGGCCGACGAGGACCGCGAAGGCACCGGCGGCGTTGACGGCGTTGTGCCGCCCGGGCACGCGCAACTGCACGGGCCACGAACGACCCTCGGCGTGCAGGGTGAACGAGACCGGGCCGGTCGTGGCGACGTCGCTCAGGCGGACGTCGGCGTCGGCGGCCTCGCCGAAGGTCACGACGCGCGGGTGGTCGAGGCGTTCGGTGACACGGACGGCACCGTCGTCGTCGCTCGAGACGACGACGAACTCGCGCGCCGCCGACGCGAACCGGACGAAGGCGTCGTCGAACGCCTCGTGCGAGCCGTAGTGGTCGAGGTGGTCGGCGTCGACGTTCGTGATCAGGGCGACCGAGGTGTCGTAGAGCAGGAACGAGCCGTCGGACTCGTCGGCCTCGACGACGAACAGGTCGTCGTCACCGCCACGGGCGCTGACGCCCAACGACTGGATGACCCCGCCGTTCACGAAGCTCGGGTCGTGCCCCGCGGCGAGCAGGGCGGTGACGATCATGCCGGTGGACGTGGTCTTCCCGTGCGCCCCGGCGACCGAGACGAGCCGCTGCTGCCCGACGAGCCAGGCGAGCGCCTGCGATCGGTGCAGGACGGGCAGTCCCTTCGACAGCGCGAGCTGGTACTCGGGGTTGTCCTGCCAGAGGGCGCCGGTCACCACGAGCGTGTCGGCGTCGCCGACGTTGGCCGCGTCGTGGCCGATCGCGATCTCGGCGCCTGCCGCCCGGAGCGACTCGACGGCCGCGCTGTCGCGGGCGTCCGACCCGGTGACACGGTGGCCGGCGGCGAGGAAGACCCGGGCGATGCCGCTCATCCCCGAACCGCCGATGCCGACGAAGTGGACGGCACCGAGTTCGGCGGGGATCGGCTGGTCGAGGTCGGGTTTGATCATGATGTCTCGCTGAGGTCGGGGTTCGGGGAAGACGAGGAGGCGCGGCCCACGGCGTCGAGGACGAGGTCGACCGTGCGGTCGGTTCCGTCGCGCACCCCGACCGAGGCGGCGCGGACGGCCATGTCCGCCACGACGGCCCGGTCGAGCAGCAGGGGGACGAGCGTGCGCTCGACCCAGGCGGGCGTGAAGTCGGCGTCGGCGACGAGCAGTGCTCCCCCGGCACCGACGACGTCGGTGGCGTTGTGTCGCTGCTCGCCGTTGCCCACCGGGTACGGGACGAGCACCGAGGGCAACCCGAGCGCGGTGAGCTCGCTCACCGTGGCCGAGCCGGCCCGGGAGACGACGAAGTCCGCCGCCGAGAGCGCGAGGTCCATGCGGTCGCAGTACCGGAGGAGGTGGTGGCCGTCGAGGTCGGTCGAGGTGAGATCGGACTTCTCACCCGTGATGTGCAGGATCTGCCAGCCGGCGCCGAGCACGCTGACGGCCGCCCTCGACATGGTCTCGTTCAACCGCCGCGCACCGGTCGAACCACCCGTGACGAGCAGGGTCGGCCGCGCGGGGTCGAGACCGAAGGCCGCGACGGCCTCGTCGCGGTGGGCCCGTCGGTCGAGGGACTCGATCTCGTCGCGCAACGGCATGCCGACCTGCCGTCCGCCCCGGAGTCGGGTGGAGCGGAAGACGACGCCGACGTGGGACGAGAGGAACGAGCCGAGGACGTTCGCCATGCCGGGTTTCGCGTTGGCCTCGTGGACGACCACGGGCACCTTCGACCGCCAGGCCGCGACGTAGGCCGGGGCGGCTGCGTAGCCGCCGAATCCGACGACGACGTCGACGTCGTGCTGTGCGAGCAAGGACCGGATGCCGTCGATCGCGCCGGCGAGTCGGCCGGGGAATCGCAGCGCCGCCGCGGAGGGCTTGCGGGGGAAGGGCAGCCGCGGCACGGTGAGCAGTTCGTACCCGCGTTGCGGGACGAGCCGTGCCTCGAGCCCCTCGGCGGTGCCGAGCACGAGGACGGTCGCGTCGGGTTCGCGCCGGCGGAGCCGATCGGCCACGGCGAGGAGGGGGTTCACGTGCCCGGCGGTGCCACCGCCGGCGAGGAGATACGTCGTCACCGCAGAGACCCTACCCGCTGTCGCGGGAGCCCCTGGGGCGTCGCTGTCTCTTCGGGCACCCGGGCGAACGAGAGCACGACGCCGATGGCCACGAGCGTGACGATCAACGCCGATCCACCGGCCGAGATGAGCGGCAAGGGGACGCCCAAGACGGGCAGCAGCCCCAGGACGACCGCGATGTTGACGAGCGCCTGACCGATGATCCACGCCGTGATGGCCCCGGTCGTCACACGGACGAAGGGGTCGTTCGTCCGGCGGATGATCTTGACGAAACCGACGGCGAGGACGATGAAGAGGGCTAACACGACCATCGCTCCGATCAAGCCGAGCTCCTCGCCGACGATGGCGAAGATGAAGTCGTTGTCGGCCTCGGGCAGCCAGGACCACTTCGACTTCGAGTTGCCGAGACCGACGCCGAAGAGTCCCCCCGAGGCCAGCGCCCACGTTCCGTGCAGGGTCTGCCAGCACTCGGCCTGGTACTGGCTCGAGTCCGAGCAGCCCGACAGCCACGCGGCGATGCGCGAGTTGCGCGAACTCGACCCCTGGGCGATCAGGGGCACGACGACCGCGAGGAACGCGAGGGGCGCCAGCAGGTAGCGCAGCCGGACGCCGGCGAACCAGACGGCCGCGAAGACGAGCAGGAGCATGATCATGGTCGTCCCGAGGTCGCCACCGAGCACGACGAGGCCGATCGCGACTCCGGCCACGGGCACGAGTGGGATCGCCAGGTGCTTCCAGTCGTCGAGCAGATCGCGCTTGACCGAGAGGATCATGCCGAGCCAGATCGCCAACGCGAGCTTGACGGCCTCGGAGGGCTGCGCCGTGAACGAGCCGAGGTCGATCCAGTTGCGGTTGCCGCCGATCTCGTAGCCGAGGGGCGAGAAGACAAGCAGTTGCAGGACGATGGTCGCGCCCAGGACGTGCCATGCCCAGCGCTTGAGGAACGACACCGGCAGCCGGGACACGATGAGCATGAGCGGGATGCCCACGGCCGCGTACGTGCCCTGTCGGATGAACGCGCCGAAGAACGACGTGTGTCGTGACGAGATGTACTGCTCGACCGAGGACGACGAGAGCACCATGACCAGCCCGAGCACGACCATGAACAACGTCGTCCCGAGGATCACGAAGTACGAGCCCGTCTCGGCGGCGAAGAGCTTCTTGACGCGGACGACGGCGCCGGCGGTGCGCTTCGAGGACCCCAGGCCGCTCGAGGCGTCGTCGGTCGGTCGGACGGGCCCGCGGCGCGTGCGGCTCGACTCAGTCGGCCGACGGCGCGGGAGGCTGGACGGCGGGTTGGCCATCGACGTCACCCCTCAAGTGTTCGTGTACGGCCCGGGCGAAGGATCGCCCTCGGGCCGTGTAGTCGGTGAACTGGTCCATGGACGCCGCCGCCGGGGCTAGGAGCACGGTGTCCCCGGGACGGGCCACGCTCGCGGCGAGGCGCACGGCCGTCGGCATCACCTGCCCAGTGTCGGTGGCGTCGACCTCGAAGACGGGGATGCCGGGCGCGTGTCGGGAGAAGGCCCGGCGGAGCGGCTCACGGTCGACGCCGACGAACACGGCCGCCCGGACGGCGTCCGTGGACTCGAGGACGAGCGGCTCGACGTCGACGCCCTTGAACAGGCCTCCGACGATCCAGACGACCGACGGGAAGGACGTCAGGGAGGCGCGCGCGGCATGCGGGTTCGTCGCCTTGGAGTCGTCGACCCAGGTCACGCCGCCGGACTCGGCCACGACCTCGGTGCGGTGGTGGTCCACCACGAAACCGGCGAGGGCGTCGCGGATCGAGACGGGAGCGACGCCCACGGCACGCACGAGCGCGGCGGCGGCGAGCACGTCCTCGACGAGGTGGTCGGCGCCGAGGCCGACGCCCTCGAGGGCCTCCCGGGTGGTCAGTTCGAGCGCTCGCGTGTGGCGCTCCGCGAGGAAGGCGCGGTCGGCCAGGACGGAGACCCCGTCGCCGGTCACGATGCCGACCTCGCTGGGCCCCGGGGCGTCGAGGCCGAAGCCCACGGCGCGGCAGCCCTCCTCGACGTCGGCTTCCTCGACCATGTGCAGGGTCGCCTCGTCCGCCTTGTTGTAGACGCAGGCCACGACCGTGTTCTCGTACACCTTGGCCTTCGCGGCACGGTAGGCGTCCGCCCCGCCGTGCCACTCGAGGTGGTCCGCCTCGAGGTTGAGACAGACGGAGGCTCGGGGCCGGAGGGCTCCGGCTCCCCCGGTCGGCAGGTAGTGCAGTTGGTGGCTCGAGAGCTCGACGACGAACAGGTCGAAGCCGTCGGGGTCGCGCACCGCGTCGAGGACGGGCACGCCGATGTTGCCGCAGGCCGCCACGCGGCGACCGTCGGCGCCGGCCATCGCCGACGCCAGCTGCGTCGTCGTGGTCTTGCCGTTCGTCCCGGTGACGAGCACCCACTCGGCCACGCGCTCGACCTTGTCGCGTACGCGCCAGGCCAGCTCGACGTCACCCCACACGGCCCTCCCCGAGTCGACGGCCCAGCGGACCAGGGGGTGGTGCGGGGCGAAGCCCGGGCTGGCCACGACGAGGTGCGCGTCGAAGGCCGTGAGCGTGGCCGACGGTGTGTCGGTGGACTCGACCTCGTCGAGACGGGCCCCGATCAGCTGCAGCAGCTCGGCCTTGTCGGCGTCGACCGCGGGGGCCACGACGAGGACGTCGGCGCCCAGTTCGGCCAGGGTGTCGGCCACCGAGAAACCGGTCGCACCGAGCCCGAGGACGGCCACGCGCAGGCCCGACCAGTCGGCGTGCCAGCTGTCGAGCCCGGCGAGCCGTTCGGCGAGGGGGGCGGTGCTGCCGTCGCTCATGAGGTGCGGAGAATCCATTCGAGGTAGAAGGTGCCGACGCCGGCGGCGACGAAGAGCCCGGCGATGATCCAGAACCGGACCACGACGGTCACCTCGGCCCAGCCCTTGAGTTCGAAGTGGTGGTGCAGGGGGCTCATCAGGAAGATGCGCTTGCCCTTCGTGATCTTGAAGTACGCCCGTTGCAGGATCACCGAGCCGGTGACGACGATGAAGAGACCACCGATCAGCACGAGCAGGAGTTCGGTGCGGCTCAGGATGGCCAGGGCGGCCAGCGCCCCGCCGAGTCCCAGCGAACCGGTGTCGCCCAGGAAGATCTGTGCAGGCGAGGTGTTCCACCAGAGGAACCCGATCAGGCCACCGCAGATGCAGGCGGCGACCACGGCCAGGTCGAGCGGGTCGGCCACCTGGTAGCAGGCCGCCCGCGTGGCCTCGTCGAGGCGCACGCTCGTGCAGAGCTGGTTGTTCTGCCAGAAGCCGATGAAGATGTACGACGCGATCGCGAGGATGGAGGCGCCCGTGGCGAGACCGTCCAGGCCGTCCGCGACGTTCACGCCGTTGGAGGTGCTGACGGTGATCAGGACGACCCAGATCAGGAACAGCCCGCCCCCGACGATGGTGCCGAAGAACATGAAGTCGAGCCAGGGGATGTCGCGCAGGCCCGAGATCATCGTCGACGCGGGGGCGAGCCCGCGATCGTTCGTGAACGAGAGCGCCAGGACGGCGAACACCGCCCCCACGACGACCTGCCCGGCGATCTTCGCCCACCCGCCGAGCCCGAGGCTGCGCTGGTTGCGCACCTTGAGGAAGTCGTCGAGGAACCCGACCACGCCGAGGCCGACCATCATGAACAGCACGAGCATGCCGCTGAGGGTGAGCTCGTCCCCGCCGACCAGGTGACCGATGAAGTAGCCGAGCACGGTGCCGATGATCAGGACGATGCCGCCCATGGTCGCCGTGCCGCGCTTGGTGTGGTGCGACTGCGGGCCGTCGTCACGGATGAACTGGCCCCACCCGAGACGGTGGAAGAGCTTGATGAACGCCGGCGTCATCAGCAGCGTGAAGGCGAGGGAGAACCCGCCGCCGATCAGCAGCGCGATCATGCGGTCACCCCGGCCAGGCGGTCACCCAGGAGGCGCAGGCCGGCCGATTTGGACGACTTCACGAGGACGACGTCCCCGGCTCGCAGGGTGCCCTGCAAGAAGTCGTACGCCTCGTCGATCGTGTCGACCAGCACGCTTTCTCCGTCCCACGAGCCTTCGAGGCCCGCCGCCATGTGGATGTGTCGGGCCTCGTGGCCGACGACCACGAGTTGGCCCACGTTGAGCCGGACGACCAGGCGGCCGACGCGGTCGTGCTCGTCACGCGCGTACTCGCCGAGCTCGGCCATCTCGCCGAGCACGGCCACCGACCGGTGGTCGGGGCCGGTGATCTGGGCGAGGGTCTTCAACGCCGCGGCGACCGAGTCGGGACTCGCGTTGTACGCGTCGTTCACGACCGTCACGCCGCCGGGGGCGTCCAGGACCTCCATGCGCCAGCGCTCGGCCCGCGTCACGCCCTCGAGGACCGTCACGGCCCGATCGAGGTCGACGCCCCATTCGCCGACGACGCTGAGGGCCGCCAAGGCGTTCATCACGTGGTGCTCGCCCAGGATGCGCAGCGACACCCGGCGGCTCGCGTCGCCGTGCTCGAAGGTGAAGGAGGTGCCCGACGCCGAGACGTCGATGTCGGACGCCCGGTAGTCGGCCGAGGCACCCTGACCGAAGGTGACGACCCGTGCGGCCGTCACGGACGCCATGCCGGCGACGCGGTCGTCGTCGGCGTTGAGGACGGCCGTCCCCGTGGCGGGCAGGTCGGTCACCATCTCGGCCTTCGCCGCACGGGT
Source organism: Frigoribacterium sp. ME-P-080 (assembly GCF_030209595.1). Taxonomy (NCBI): domain Bacteria; kingdom Bacillati; phylum Actinomycetota; class Actinomycetes; order Micrococcales; family Microbacteriaceae; genus Frigoribacterium; species Frigoribacterium sp. ME-P-080. The sequence continues at coordinate 182,621 of NZ_JARVRR010000004.1, read as the reverse complement.
GCCCTCGATGCCGCCGAAGCCGCCCGCGTGGGCGAGGCCGACCTTGAGCACGACCCCGGTGTCGGGACGGGCGATGTCGACGAGCCGAGCGATCTCGCCCGGGCCGCTCGCACCCATCTCGACGACGAGGTACTCGGTGGTCTCGTCGATGCGCAGCATCGAGATCGGGGCACCGACGTGGTTGTTGAACGACCCCTGGGGGGCGACGGTCGGCGCGACGTCGCCCAGTACCGCGCGGAGCATGTTCTTGGTGCTCGTCTTGCCGTTGGAACCCGTGACGCCGACGACCTTCAGGCGTCCGAGGCGCCGGACGTGCTCGACGACGGCGGCGGCGAGTCGGGACAGCGCGACGACCCCGTCGTCGACGACGACGAGCGGTGCGGTCGTCTCGAGTTCGCGCTCGGCGACCACGAGGGCGGCGCCGTTCGACGTGGCGGCCTCGACGAAGAGGTGCCCGTCGGTGACCTCACCGCGCAGGGCGAAGAAGATCGACCCCGGGGTGACCAGACGCGAGTCGGTCTCGACCGTGCCGTCGACCGGGGTCGCGACCCGCGCCTCCTCGGGGTGGACCAGGCGCCCGCCGGTGATGTCGGCGATCTGGCGAGGCGTGAGCGCGATCACTCGGACCACCCGGCCTCGCGCAGGGCGGCACGGGCCTCGTCGCGAGCGGAGTACGGGGTGCGCTCACCACGGATGTCGCGGTAGTCCTGGTGGCCTGGACCGGCCCAAAGGATCGAGTCGCCTTCTCGGGCCAGGGCCACGGCCGCCCGGATGGCCGCCTCGGGCGGGCTCACCTCGTGGATCTCGTGCTCGGGGTACGCCTCGCGGGCGGCGTCGACGAGCGTCTTGCGGATGGAGGCCGGGTCTTCGAAACGGGGGTGGTGGTCGGTCACGACGAGGATGTCGGAACCGGCCGCGGCCACCCGGGCCATCTCGCCGCGTTTCGTCGTGTCGCGGTCGCCGTCCGCGCCGAACAGCATGATGACCTTGCCGGGTGTGAAGGTGCGCACCGCGGCCAGGGTGGTCAGGAACGCGTCGGGGCTGTGGCCGAAGTCGACGTAGACGCTCGGGCCGGTGTCGCCGGACACCCGCTCGGTACGCCCGGGCAGGTACGCGACGATGCCGCCGTCGGCGTCGAGCGCCTGGCCGATGGCCTCGAGCTCGAAGCCCGCCTCGACCAGCATGACGATCGCCAGGGCCGCGTTCGCGACCATGTGCCACCCGATCAGCGGGACGCGCGTCACGAGCGAACGCTGCTCGGGGCCCGACAGACGGAACTCGGTGTAGGCGGCCTGCTCGTCGAGGATCTGGACCGTCCAGTCGGCCTCGACGTCGGGGAGGATCGTGATCGTCGTCAGGGGGATGCGGGCGTTGTCCACCACGCGTTGTCCGTAGGGCGAGTCGAGCGAGACCACGGCACGACGGGCACGGTCGGGCTGGAAGAGCGGCAACTTGGCCTGGAAGTACTCCTCCATGTCGGCGTAGTCGTCGAGGTGGTCGTGGCTCAGGTTCGTGAAGGCGGCGACGTCGAAGACGAGGCCGTCGACGCGGTTGCGGCTGAGTGCCTGGGCACTGACCTCGACGGCCACCGCGCGCACCTCGCTCTCACGCATGCGGGCCAGCAGGGCGTGCATCTCGCTGGCCTCGGGGGTGGTGAGGCGGCTGACGACGGTGAGGTCGCCGATGTGGCGCTCGGCCGTGCTGCTGAGGCCGGTGACGAGGCCCAGCTGTCGCAGGACGCCTTCGAGCAGGTACGAGGTGCTGGTCTTGCCGTTGGTGCCGGTGACCGCGAGGAGGAGGGGTGCGTCGTCGCTGTCCGTGCGGTAGATCCATGCCGAGAGCTCGCCGAGGGCCGCCCGGGGCGAGTCGACGAGGACGACGGGGAGACCGCTGGACCGGGCCAGCTCGGCCCCCGCGGCGTCGGTCAGCAGTGCGACCGCGCCACCGTCACGTGCCTGGTCGGCGAACTCGGCTCCGTGCCGGTGCGCACCGGGCACGCCCACGTACAGGTCGCCGGGGTGGAGGTCCGCCGTGCTCAGCGTGATGCCGGTGATCTCGATGCCGTCGAGGGAACCCTCGTGCTCGAGTCCGAACTCGCTGACCAGTTGGGCGAGTGACCTCGCCGACGGATGTTCCGGTCGAAGGACCGGGGGGATCCGGGCGCTCAAAGAATCCTCTTCTCTCACCAGGTCTCGGGCAGGCTGGGTGCCGGCTCCGTCGACGGAGGGACCCGATACATCTCGAGGACCTGGGACATGATCTTGTTGAAGGTCGGCGCCGCAGCGGCCGACGTCTTGATGGTACTGGGCTTGGTGAAGGTCACGACGACGACGTACTGCGGGTTCTCGGCCGGAGCGATGCCCGCCACCGAGACGATGCGGTCAGAACCGTAGCCGGTTCCGTCGGAGCGCGCGACCTCGGCGGTGCCGGTCTTGGCCGCCACGCGGTAGCCGGGGATCGACAGGACGTCCTTGAGGTCGCCGTCGCTGACGACCTTCTCGAGCATGTTGACGGTCGTGTCGGCGGCCCACGGCGAGACGACGCTCGTGCCCTCGGCGGAGGGCGCGTCGGTGACGGTGCCGTCGGGGGCGGTGCACCCGGCGACGAGGTTGACCGGCAACCGGGTGCCGTGGTTGGCCAGCGTCTGGTAGATGCTCGCGATGTGGATGGCGGTCGTCGAGACGCCCTGTCCGAACATCGTGTTGATGCTCGTCTGCTGGTCCCACTGGGAGGCCGGCCGGATGCCCGTCGTGGGTTCACCGAGGAAGGCCACGCCGGTCGGGTCGTTCAGACCGAACTTCACCATGTAGTCGTGACGTTGCTGGGCCGAGAGCGACTGGCCGAGCAGGGAGATGCCGACGTTCGACGAGTCGCGCAGGATGCCCGTCAGCGTGAGGTTCTCGGTCGGGTGGAAGGTGGCGTCGTGGATCTCGCCGCCCCAGGGGAACGTGCGGGAGTACGGCACCGTCGCCCGCGTCGCGGGATCGGCCTTGCCCGAGTCGAGCAGCATGGCGGCGGTCATCGCCTTGAAGGTCGAACCCGGCTCGTACGAGTAGGTGAAGGCCTTGCTGCCGAGGTCGTCGACGGCGGTGCCGTTGACGTCGTTGGGGTCGACGGCCGGGTAGTCGGCGACCGCGAGCAGCGAGGCGTCGCTCGCCTTCATGACGACGGCCGTGGCCGACTCGGCCCCGATGGCCTCGGCCTGTTCGCCCAGCGCCTGCTGGGTCATGTACTGGAGGTCGCTGTCGACCGTGAGACGCAGCGTGCCCCCGGCGACCGCTTTCTTGGTCGTGACGGTGCTGCCGGGCAACTGGACCCCGTCGGCTCCGCGCTCGTAGGTCTCCGAGCCGTCGGTGCCCGCCAGGCACGCGTCCTGGCTGAGCTCGAGTCCGGCCTGCGGCCCGTCGGTGCCGATGAAGCCCGTGAGGTTGCCCGCCACCGCGCCGTTGGGGTAGGTGCGCGCGGCCTGGCGCTGGAAGTACACCCACGACACGTCCATCTCGCGGACCTCGCGGAACGCGTCGACGTCGACGCCCTTGACCAGGTACGCGAAGTTCGCCTCGGGGTCGGTGGTCAACGCCTTCGTCATGGTCGCGGCGTCACCCCCGGTGATCTCGGCGATGCGCTCGACCACCTGGTCGACCGTCAGCTCGGTGGTCGTGCCGTCGTCGCCCTTGACCTTGGCCGTCGTGGCGAAGGCCGGAGCGGCCGTGATGTTGTACCGGGTGACGCTGCCGGCGAGCACGGTGCCGTCGACGTCGGTGATGTCGCCACGATCGCCGTAGGTCGTCTGCACGATCTCGCGCTTGTTCTGGGACTGCTCGTTGAGCTCGGCCGCCTGCACGAGCTGGATGTCCGCCAGGCGCACCACGAACACGCCGACGAGCGCGATGATCAGCGCCATCGCCAGCGTGGCGCGGAGACGGCGGCTTCGGGGAGCTGCTTTCACGAGAGGTTCCTCACCGCGGCCGGGCGCCTGCCCGACCCGCTGTCGTCGTTCGATGTACCGGTGACGGCACGCCGCTAGCGGGTCTGCGGAGCCGCCAGCTCGTTCGCGCCCGACGCTACCGACTCGCCGGCCGATCCCCCGTCCGCCGCGCCTGCGTCGGTCGGAACGGCCGCGGCGCCCGCCGTGGTCGGAGCACCGACCGACGAGGCGGAGGGGTCGGTGGTCGCCGTGCCGTCGGCGGCGGTCGCGGGGGCCTTGGTCGTCAGCGGGACGCCCTCGAGCAGGGTGTTGGGGATCAGGTTGCCGGACGTCGCCTCGTCCGCCCCCGCCGCGGGGGCGGGCGAGCCGTGGACCGCACCCGTGGCCAGATCGAGGTAGACGGGGTTCGAGTTGCGCACCATGCCGAGTTCGTCGGCGTTGGCGGCGAGGTTCTGCGGCGAGGACAGCACGTCGCGCTGCTCGCTGAACTTCTGCTGGTCGCGGACGAGCTCGGTCTTCGCGGCCTGCAGGTCGGAGATCTTGTAGGCGCCGTCGCTCAAGGCGATGCTGATGGCGAGCTGGGCCAACAGGAGGACGAACAGCGCCGCCGTCGCGATGAGCGCGTAGGCGATCTTCGGACGGGCCCGTCGCTGCGACCGACTCGTGACGATCTCGACCGGGCGCGCCGTCGGGGTCGACGACGGCTGCGGACGGCTCGACGGGGTCGCGATGGCCAGGTTGCTGCTCATGCTTTTCTCCGGATTCGTTCGGCGGCGCGCAGTCTCACGGGCTTGGCTCGGGGGTTGAGGTCGCGTTCGGCGTCGGAAGCCAGCTCGGCCCCTCGGACGAGGAGGCGGAAGTCGGGACGGTGCTCCGGCAACTCCACCGGGAGGCCCTGCGGCGCCGTTGAGGTCGTCCGAGCGGCGAGTTCCCGCTTCACGAAACGGTCTTCGAGGGACTGATAGGCGAGGACGACGATCCGCCCGTCGACGGCGAGACGGTCGAGGGCGACCGGGACGGCCGCCTCGAGCGAGGCCAGCTCGCCGTTCACCTCGATGCGGAGCGCCTGGAACACGCGCTTGGCGGGGTGACCGGCACGTTGCAGGGCCATGGGCGTCGCCGCGATCAGGAGGTCGACCAACTCACCGCTGCGGGTGAGCGGGGAGTCGGCCCGGTGCTCGACGATCCGCCGGGCGTAGCGCGGAGCCAGCTTCTCTTCGCCGTACTGGTAGAAGATGCGCCGGAGCTCGCTCTCGGGGTACTCGGCGAGGACGCGCTCCGCCGTGACGGGCGAGGTGGGGTCCATGCGCATGTCGAGGGGCGCGTCCTTGGAGTACGAGAAACCGCGCTCGACCCGGTCCAGCTGCAGGGACGACACGCCGAGGTCGAAGAGCACCCCGTCGACGGTCTCGAGATCGAGGTCGTCGAGCGCGTCGGCGATGCCGTCGTACGTCGTGTGCACGAGGCGAGCCCGGTCGCCGAAGGGTGCGAGCCGCTCGCCGGCGAGGGCGAGTGCCTCCGTGTCGCGGTCGAGGCCGACGACGGTGAGCTCAGAGAAGGCCTGCAGCATCGCTTCGCTGTGGCCACCCATGCCGAGGGTGCAGTCGACGACGACGGCGCCGGGACGCGAGACGGCCGGGGCGAGGAGTTCGAGGGTCCGCTCGAGGAGGACGGGGGTGTGGATCTGATCGGCCATGACGACACGGGCTGTGCTCGTCGGCCCTGATCCCCATCCGTCGGGACCTGGCACCGGGGAAGGTGCGCCAGGGCTGACGGCTGAGGGTCGGGGCCCACGGGCTAGAAGAGCCCGGGGATCACCTCCTCGGTGGTGTTGGCGAACTCGGCCTCCTGGGCCTCGTAGTAGGTGTTCCAGGCGTCGGTGGCCCAGATCTCGGCACGGTTTCCCGCGCCGATGACGGTGAGGTCACGGCCGAGGCCGGCGTACTCGCGCAGTGTCGCCGGGATGGTGACCCGGTGCTGCTTGTCGGGGATCTCGTCGCTCGCGCCCGAGAGGAAGAGGCGCATGTAGTCGCGGGCCTGCTTGCTCGTGACGGGCGCCTGACGGATGCGCGAGTGCATGTCTTCGAACTCGCGCTGGCTGAAGACGTAGACGCACCGCTCTTGCCCACGGGTCATGACGAGGCCGGAAGCCAGTTCGTCACGGAATTTCGCGGGGAGGATGATGCGCCCTTTCTCGTCGAGCTTGGGCGAATAGGTGCCGAGGAACATGCGCCCGTCTCCCCTCGCCCCGCACCCCGTCTGTGGCACGTACCTCCACTTTACTCCACAACCCACCACCAGACAATGAAAAGGCGGGTCCTCCGCCGCGTGTCCGGCCTGCGATCCGCTCCAGTTCGGGGGCCACACGGGTGGAGGACGGTGGAGGGAAAGGACCACGAGGAGGCGCGTCCTGCGTGTCGCGCGCCTCCTGCAGGATGGATGGGCGCACGAAAAAGGGGCCGGCCCGAAGGCCGACCCCTGTGGTCGTGGTGCTGGTGGCGCCTAGGAGCGCTCGTCGCCGTCCTGGCGGCGGTCCCACCGGTCGTTGAGCCGATCCATCAGGCCCCCCTTGGCGGGATGCGCGGGGCGGGAGGTGGAGGAACGGGGAGCCGACGGCATCGAGGCCGTCGAGGACCCCTTCCGCTTGGGAGGCGCGATGGCGAACAGCACGCCCGCGAGCATGACCACGAACCCCGCCACGCCGATCAAGGGCTGGCGGAAGATGACGCCCGCGACGATCACGGCGATGCCGACGAGCGCCCCGAGGACCCCGACCACGACCAGCGTGTAGTTGGGTCTGGCGCCGCGGGTCCCGACCGTCGCCACGAAGTCGGAGTCGTTGTTGTAGAGACTCCGCTCCATCTCTTCGAGGAGCCGCTGCTCCTGTTCGGAAAGTGGCATCTTGGTGTTCCCTTCGAGCACGGGCTCTCAAGCGCGAGGCGGGAGCCTCGGGATCGACGCGATGAGTAGCTGCGAGTGTATGCCCGACAGCTATCGCTAGGCTAGGCAGCGTGGCTGAGAGTACGCGGTTAGTGGACGTCGTTCAAGAGCGCATCGATCGGTTCCTCGAGCGTCAGCGACCGGCCCTCATGGGCATCGCTCCCGACCTCGATTCCTTCTCCCTCTACTCGGGCGATCTGCTTCGCGGTGGGAAACGCTTCCGGGCTCTCTTCTGCTACTGGGGCTGGCAGTCCGTCGCCGGGCTCGACACCGGATTCGATCCCCTCGGGGAGCCCCGCGACGAACGCGAGATCGACGCCGTCATGACCGCTTCGGCGGGGCTCGAGTTCTTCCACGCCGCCGCGCTCGTGCACGACGACATCATGGACAACTCGGACACGCGCCGCGGACTCCCGGCGGCGCATCGGCGCTTCGAGTCCCTGCACCGCGAGGGGGCCTGGCTCGGGTCCCCTGAGGCGTTCGGTCGCTCGGGAGCCCTCCTCATGGGAGACCTCCTCCTGGCGTGGAGCGACGAGCTCCTCAGCGAGGCCCTGGACTCCCTCCCGTCCCGTGACGCCGCCCGCGCGGCCCGCCTCGAGCTCAACCGGATGCGGACCGAGGTCACGGTGGGCCAGTACCTCGACATCCTCGAGGAGAACGCCTGGCGGACGGTCGACGAGGTGCAGCTGTTGCCGCGTGCCCAGCGCGTCATCGTCTACAAGTCGGCGAAGTACAGCGTCGAAGCCCCGCTGACCGTCGGCGCGGCCATGGCCGGGGCCGACCGGCCAGCCCTCGAGTCCCTGCGGCACTTCGGGCTGCCCCTCGGCATCGCCTACCAGCTGCGTGACGACCTCCTCGGTGTCTTCGGCGATCCCTCGGTCACGGGAAAGCCCGCGGGCGACGACCTCCGAGAGGGCAAGCGCACCGTCCTCGTGGCGACGGCCCGCCGAGCCCTGCCCCCCGGGGCCGTCCGCCTGCTGGACGAACTCCTCGGTGACCCCGAACTCGACGACGACCAGATCAGCATGCTCCAGGCGACGCTCCGCGACAGCGGTGCCGTCGACGCCGTCGAGCAGACGATCACCGATCAGGTGGAGCGTGCCGTCCACGCACTCGAGAGGTCGGGACTCGCGCCGTCGGCCCGGACGCAGTTGACGCGACTCGCCGAGACCGTCACGCGCCGCGCCTCCTGACGCCCTCTGCGCCAGGGCGGCCGAGGACCGGCAGCCGCCAGAGGCGCGGATCGGGGCTAGAGGAGGCTCTGCGCGATGCGCCGGACCTCGGCTTTGCGTCCGGCCTGGAGGGCGGCGACGGGGCTCGTGCCGAGGGCCTCGTCGTGGGACAGCATCCAGTCGAGGGCCTCGTCGTCGTCGAACCCGTTGTCCGACAGGACCGTCAGGGTGCCCCGGAGGTCGTGCCTCGGCTCCGAGCCGTCGAGGAAGACGGATGGCACCTTCGTGACGCCGTCCACGCGGGTCCCGACGAGGACGTGCTCCTCGAGGAGGCGCCGGACACGGCTGACGCCGAGGCCGAGCCGCTCGACGAGGTCGGGCACGGTGAGCCATTCGGTGTCGGCGAACCAGGGGCGTTGAGAGAGATCGGTCACGCCACAACCTTGCCACGGGTTCGTGGCCCTCGCTGCGCCTCCTCGTCTCCCTCACGTGGGTCGAGTCACATGCGCAACATCCGTCACGCTGATTGACTTGGATATCCACGTGTGCCAACTTTGGACGACGTGGCACCGCGGCTCACCGATCACCCAGCGACCGTGTCCCCGCCCCCGAACCGAGGATCAGCCCATGAACGACGTCAGTTCCGCCCGCCCCGACTCCGAGTCCGTGACGACCCAGGACGCCCGGTCGACCAGCGCCTTCGGCCCCCTCGGTGGCGGAGACGGGCGCAAGCCCCTCTCCCGCATGGCCCGGTCGATGCTCAACACCGTCCCGATCGTCCTGGCTGGCTCGATGGCCCTCAGCATGGGCGTCACGGGCCCCGTGTTCGCCCTCGACCAGAACCCGACGAAGAAGCCCGACGCGTCACCGCGTCCCGTGCTGCCTCCTCGACTGTCCGCGCCCGAGCAGAAGACCGCGGCCACGGTCCAGACGGCCGCGACCTCCGCCACGGTCTTCGGCGCGGCCCCCGCCACGTACACCGTCAAGTCGGGCGACACGGTCGCGAGCATCGCCGGCTCGTTCGGCCTGAGCACCGCGTCGGTGCTCGCCCTCAACGGCCTCAGCTGGAAGTCCACCATCTTCCCGGGCCAGACCCTGAGCCTGAGCGCCGCCACGAGCGCCGCAGCCAAGCCGTCCGCCGCGCCCGCCCCGGCCAAGGCGACGGGCGGCCGGTACGTCATCGTCCGTGGGGACACGCTGAGTTCCATCGCGCGTGCGCACGGCGTCACGACCAGCGCGCTCATCCAGGCGAACGCGCTGGGACTGTCGAGCATCATCTACCCGGGCCAGACCCTGACCGTCCCGACGGGCGCCTCCGCCGCCGCCCCGACACCGGCCCCCGCCGGGGGGCCCGCGGTGGGCAGCTACGTCATCCAGCGGGGCGACACCATCGCCTCGATCGCCTCGAAGTCGGGGACGAGCGTCAAGGCCCTCCTCGCCGCGAACGGCCTCTCGTTCACCAGCACCATCTACGCCGGCAAGACCCTCACCCTCCCCGGCGCCTCCGCGCCGACCGCCACGACCGTCGTCGCGTCGACGTCGGCCGCACCGCTGGGCGTCAGCGCGACGTTGACCGCCGAGCAGGCCGCCAACGCCCGGGTCATCATCTCGGTCGGACGCCAGCTCGGGGTCGGAGACCGTGCGATCGTGATCGCCCTGGCCGCGGCCGCCCAGGAGAGCAGCCTGCGCAACCTCGACCACGGCGACCGTGACTCCCTCGGCCTCTTCCAACAGCGTCCGAGCACGGGTTGGGGCACCCCCGCGCAGCTACGCGACCCGGTGCACGCGACCAAGCTCTTCTTCGGTGGCGCGAGCAACCCCAACACCGGCAAGACGCGCGGCCTCCTGGACGTCAAGGGGTGGCAGTCGATGTCCCTGACGAAGGCGGCCCAGGCCGTCCAGTACTCGGCGTTCCCGGATGCCTACGCCAAGTGGGAAGCTCCGGCCACCACCTGGCTCGCGACCCTGCGCTGAACCCCGGACGACCCACCTGCCGGGCGGTTTCCCGCCGTGCGGTGAGTTGGGACACCCGCACGGCCCTCGGTCCGTAAAATCACGAAGGTGAGCGTGAACCAGACTGACCCGATGATCGGCCGTCTCATCGAGGGCCGGTACGAGGTCCGTTCGCGCATCGCCCGAGGTGGCATGGCCACCGTGTACCTGGCCACCGACCTGCGACTCGAACGCCGCGTGGCGATCAAGATCATGCACGGCCACCTGGCCGACGACGCGTCGTTCAAGGAGCGCTTCATCCAGGAGGCGCGCTCGGCCGCCCGCCTGGCCCACCCCAACGTCGTCAACGTCTTCGACCAGGGCCAGGACGACGAGTCGGCGTATCTGGTGATGGAGTACCTGCCCGGCATCACGTTGCGCGAACTCCTGCAGGACCACAAGGTGCTGACGCCCGAGCAGGCGATGGACATCCTCGAAGCCGTCCTCGCCGGTCTCGCCGCCGCCCACCGCGCGGGCATCGTGCACCGCGACCTCAAGCCCGAGAACGTCCTCCTCGCCGACGACGGACGCATCAAGATCGGCGACTTCGGCCTGGCGCGGGCCGCGACGGCCAACACCGCCACGGGTGCCGCGCTGTTGGGGACGATCGCGTACCTCTCCCCCGAGCTCGTGACCCGCGGCATCGCCGACACCCGCAGCGACATCTACGCGCTCGGCATCATGATGTACGAGATGCTCACGGGCGAGCAGCCCTACAAGGGCGACCAGCCCATGCAGATCGCCTACCAGCACGCCAACGACACGGTCCCCACCCCGAGCTCCGCCAACCCCCGCGTGCCGGTCGAGTTGGACGAGCTCGTCCTCTGGGCGACCGCTCGCGACCCCGAACAGCGACCGAGGGACGCCCGGGCCCTGCTCGACCAACTGCTCGACGTGCAACGGGTGCTGGCCGATCCCTCGGGACCACCCGCGAACCGGACGATGGTGCTCCCTGCCGCGGGCGCGACCTCCGTCCTGCCGTCCGGCGGCACGGGCGAGACGCAGATCCTGCCCAAGGCGCGACACCGGACCGGGCCGGTCCAGGCCGCACCCGACGACGCCGCCACGACGCTCGCGGCCGTCGCCGACCGTCGTCGGCGGCGGGGACGGGTGCTCATGGCCGTCGTCGTCGCGGTCGCGCTGCTCGCCGGAGGGACCGGCTGGTGGTTCGGCTCGGGTCCCGGGGCGCAGGCGTCCGTCCCCGACGTGTCAGGACGGGCACCGGACGCGGCGACGGCCGCCCTCACGTCGGCCGGCTTCGTGGTAGCCCCCGATCCCCAGACGGACTTCTCCCCGGTGGTGCCCTCGGGCCAGGTCGCGCGCACGGACCCCGACGCCACGACCCGTGTGCAGAAGGGGTCCACGATCACCCTGGTCGTCTCCCAGGGGCCCCGGCAACTCCCGGTCCCGACCGTCGTCGGCGACACCGAGACCGCGGCCACCGAAGCGCTCTCGGACTTCACGCTGCAGCCGACGTCGAGCCAGTTCGACGAGTCGGCCGCCGGCACCGTCCTCGGGATCAGCGGCGTGGACGACGCGGACACGCCGGTCGATCTCGCCGGAGCAGCCCAGTACGGAGAACGACGACCCGTGACGCTCACCGTCTCGCTCGGCCCCGTCCCGGACGTGGCGGGCCTCTCGGTGGCGGACGCGCAGGGCGCTCTCGCGGGGGCACAGTTGACGGGTGTGGAGAGCGGAACGGAATTCAGCGATGCGGTCGCCTCCGGGGAGGTCATCCGATACGAACAGCAGGCCGAGGGGCCGCTCCGACACGGCGACACGGTCAACCTCGTCGTGTCGAAGGGCCCGCCGCCCATCACCATCCCGGACGTCCGAGGCAAGACCATCGACGCGGCCACGTCCCAGTTGCAGGGTCTCGGCTTCCGGGTGAGCTACCCGACCTGCACGGCCTTCACGTGTGCGTTCTACGACTGGGAGGCCCGCCTGCCGGTCACCGAGACGAACCCCGTCGCCGGCCTGACCGCGACCAAGGGTGCGACGATCACGCTCACGTACCGGGTGGAATGAGTCCCGGCCTCCCCTGAGGCCGAGGGCACCGACGAGCTCTGAGGTCGAGGGCACCGACAGGGCGACGGCCCCGGGACCGAGGGTCCCGGGGCCGTCGCCGTGTCGACCGGGCTCAGTCGGCCGCGAGTTCCTCGGCCACCAGGAAGGCCAGTTCGAGCGACTGCATGTGGTTGAGGCGGGGGTCGCAGAGCGACTCGTAGCGGGTGGCGAGCGTCGCCTCGTCGATGTGCTCGGAACCACCCAGGCACTCGGTGACGTCGTCGCCGGTCAGCTCGATGTGGATTCCGCCCGGGTGGGTGCCCGCGGCACGGTGTGCCTCGAAGAACCCCTTGACCTCGTCCATGATCTCTTCGAAGCGCCGGGTCTTGTAGCCCGTGGGCGTCGTCAGACCGTTGCCGTGCATCGGATCGCTGACCCACAGGGGCGTCGCGTCGGCCTTCTTGATGGCCTCGAGGAGGGGAGGCAGGGCATCCCGGATGGTGCCTGCCCCCATGCGGGTGATGAAGGTCAGGCGCCCGGGCTCACGCTCGGGATCGAGCTTGTCGATGAGGCGCAACATGTCGTCGGCCGTCGTCGTCGGGCCGAGCTTGACGCCGATCGGGTTGCGCACCCGGGAGAGGAAGTCGACGTGGGCACCGTCGAGGTCGCGGGTCCGCTCGCCGATCCACACGAAGTGCGACGACAGCACGTACGGCGTACCCGTGCGCGAGTCGATGCGGGTCAGGGGGCGCTCGTAGTCCATGAGCAAGCCCTCGTGGCTCGTGTAGAACTCGACGCGCTTGAGTTCGTCGAAGTCGGCCCCCGCCGCCTCCATGAACCGGATCGCCTTGTCGATCTCACGGGCGAGGTGCTCGTACTCGGCGTTGGCCGGGTTGCGGGCGAAGCCCTGGTTCCAGCTGTGCACCTGGCGGAGGTCGGCGAACCCGCCTTGCGTGAAGGCCCGGATCAGATTGATGGTCGAGGCGGAGGTGTGGTAGCCCTTCACGAGCCGCGAGGCATCCGCACGTCGGGACTCGGGGGTGAAGTCGTAGCCGTTCACGATGTCACCGCGGTAGGCCGGCAGGGTGACGCCGTCCCGGGTCTCGGTGTCGCTCGAGCGCGGCTTGGCGAACTGGCCGGCCATGCGGCCCATCTTGATCACGGGGACGGACGCGCCGTACGTGAGGACGACGGCCATCTGCAGGATGGTCTTGACGCGGTCGCGGATCTGGTCCGCGGTCGCTCCCGCGAAGGTCTCGGCGCAGTCACCACCCTGCAGCAGGAACGCCTCGCCCCGGGCCGCCGACGCCAGCCTGGTACGCAACGTGTCGACCTCGCCGGCGAAGACGAGCGGAGGCAGGGTGGACAGCTCGGCCGAGGCGGCCTCGACGGCTGCACCGTCGTGCCAGGTGGGCTGCTGCTTGATGGGGAGCGTGCGCCAATGGTCGAGACCGTCGATCACGTCGGGATCGGTGACGACGAACGGTTCGGTGAGCTGGGCCACGGTCTTCCTTGCCACTTGACGGTCTCGAGGCCGAACGACCTCGACAGGCGAGCCTACCGTGAAAGGGTCGGGCGCTTCTCTTTGACGCTGGTCGCGTAGACGTCGCTGTACTGCTGGCCACTGAGGGCGTTGAGCTCGTACATGATCTCGTCGGTGATGGACCGCAGGATGAACCGGTCGCCTTCCATGCCCTCGAAGCGGCTGAAGTCGAGGGGTTCACCGAACACGATCCCGACCCGGTGCAGGCGAGGGATCTTGGTACCGGTCTTCATCACCTTCTCGGTTCCGATCATGGCGACGGGGATCACGGGCACGTGCCCCTCGAGGATCATGCGCGCCACGCCCGTCCGACCGCGGTACAGCTTGCCGTCGGGGCTGCGGGTGCCCTCGGGGTAGATGCCGAGTTGCTCGCCGCGACGGAGGACGGACAGGCCCGTCGCCAGCGACGCCTCGGAGGCCTTGCCCCCGGACCGGTCGATGGAGAGCTGACCCGTGGCCGTGAAGAACAGTCGGATGGCCCACCCCTTGATGCCCTTGCCGGTGAAGTAGTCGCTCTTGGCGAGGAAGGAGATGCGCCGATCGAGGGCGAGCGGCAGGAAGATCGAGTCGACGAACGAGAGGTGGTTGCTCGCGAAGATGACGGCACCCGACGCCGGGACGTGCTCACGACCGCTGACCCATGGTCGGAAGATCGACAGGACGAGCGGACTCGCGACCATCGTCTTCAGGAACCAGTAGAGCATCGGTGCTCCTCTCGTCGGGGCGTCGGGAGTCTAGCGGTCGCCGGCGTGGAGGCGGGCGAGGTCGGCGGCGCCCACGACCCCCGCGTCGTTCACCAGCTCGGCGATCACGAACTCGGGCTCGGGGTGGTAACCGCGAGCAGGCAGGTGCTCGAGGTAGGCCGCGCGGACGGGTGCCAGCAGCAGTTCGCCCGATTGCGCGACCCCGCCGCCGAAGACGAACACCTGCGGATCGAGGATCGCACTCAGCGACGCGGCGGCTTGTCCGAGCCAGGTCCCGAGGCGGCGCAGGGCCTCGACGGCACCGTCGTCACCGGACTGCAGCAACAAGCTGACGTCGTGACCGGAGAGCTCGCCGCCGTTCGCCGTGCGGACGTCCGCGAGACCGCGGCCGAGGCCGCCCTCGTCGGCCACCTCACCGGCGATGCGCAGCAGTGCGCGCCCCGAGCCGTACTGCTCGATGCACCCACGGGCCCCGCAGCCGCAGGGCAGACCGTCGGGCACGATGCGCATGTGGCCGAGTTCGCCACCCGTGCCGAATCCTCCGCGCAGGAGGCGGTCCTGCGCCACGATGGCACCGCCCACCCCCGTACCGATGGTGAGCATGATCATGTCGCTGGCGAGACGACCGGCCCCGAACCGGAACTCGGCCCAGCCGGCGGCGTTGGCGTCGTTGTCGATGGTGATGTGCAGGTCGAGACGTTCGGACAGCCGCGCCCGGAGGGGCTCGTTGCGCCACGCGATGTTGGGCGTGTAGTACACGGTCGACTGTGCGGCGTCGATGAAGCCGGGCGCCGCGACACCGGCGGCGGCGACGTCGGGATGGCGTGCCTGCAAGGAGGTGACCATCTCGACGACCGCGTCGACGATCGCACCCGCGTCGCCCGCGGGCGTCGCCACGCGCTCTTCGTCGACGATCTCGCCGAACTCGGTGACCACCCCGCCCGCGATCTTCGTCCCACCGATGTCGATTCCGATTGCCTGCACGAGGATCGAGTCTATCCTCGACGACCCTCCACCTCGGGCACCCGCTCCTGCGAGGCCGCGTTAGGGTGGTCGGACCATCGTTCGGTACCGAAGGAGCTGCCGTGAACGAACACATCGTCCCCCCCGCCGTCCCCGCCGACCCGTCCGCGAACGCCACCGACCTGTTGCTCGCGCGGGCGGCGGCCACGCCCGACGAACCACTCTTCTCCGTGCCGGACGGACGAGGCGGATGGCGCGACATCACGGCGGCTCGGTTCCTCGAGCAGGTGCGCGCACTCGCGAAGGGCCTGATCGCCGCGGGCGTCGAACCGGGCGACAAGATCGGCCTGATGTGCCGCACGCGCTACGAGTGGACGCTCATCGACTTCGCGACCTGGTTCGCGGGCGCCCTGCTCGTCCCCGTCTACGAGACGTCGTCGCCGGCACAGGTCCACTGGAACCTCAGCGACTCCGAGGCCGTGGCCGTCATCGTCGAGACCGCGGACCACTTCTCGCGGTTCGACGAGGTGCACCCCGAGTTGCCCGCCGTGACACGGGTCTGGCAGGTCGACCTCGGAGACCTCGACAAGCTGGCCGCGTCCGGTGTCGACGTCTCCGACGACGAACTCGAACGCCGCCGGAGCGCGGCCGTCGCCGGGGACGTCGCGACGATCATCTACACGTCGGGCACCACCGGCCGCCCCAAGGGCTGCGTGCTCACCCACGCCAACTTCGTCGAGACGAGCCGGAACGCCGCCGTCGCCATGAGCGACGTCGTGGCGCCCGGCTCCTCCACCCTCTTGTTCGTGACGACCGCGCACGTCTTCGCGCGCTTCATCGCCGTGATGTCGGTCCACGCCGGCGTGAAGGTCGGGCACCAGGCGGACACCAAGCAGTTGCTGCCGTCGCTGGCCTCGTTCAAGCCGAGCTTCCTGCTCGCGGTCCCCCGCGTCTTCGAGAAGGTCTACAACTCGGCGGAGCAGAAAGCCGAGGCAGGGGGCAAGGGCGGCATCTTCCGGCAGGCCGTGGCCGTCGCGATCGCGCACAGTCGCGCGCTCGACGAGGGCACCGTGCCCCTGGGGCTCAAGCTCCGCTTCGCACTTTTCGACCGCCTGGTCTACAGCAAGCTCAAGAAGGCCATGGGCGGCAACATCCGCTACGCCGTCTCGGGTTCGGCTCCGCTCGGCACACGACTCGGTCATTTCTTCCGGAGTCTCGACATCCGCATCCTCGAGGGGTACGGACTGACCGAGACCACGGCGCCTGCGGCCGTCAACCTCGTCTCCAAGTTCAAGATCGGAACGGTGGGCCCGGCGCTCCCCGGCGTCGGCATCACGATCGCCGCCGACGGAGAAGTGCTCGTCAAGGGCGTCAACGTCTTCGCGGGGTACTGGAAGGCCGACGAGGCCACGGCCGAGGTCCTCGACGACGGCTGGTTCCGCACCGGCGATCTCGGCTCGCTCGACGCCGACGGTTACCTGACGATCACCGGTCGCAAGAAGGAGATCATCGTCACCGCGGGAGGCAAGAACGTCTCCCCTGCCGCCCTCGAGGACCCGATCAGGGCCAATCCCCTGGTCGGCCAGGTCGTCGTCGTGGGCGACCAGCGGCCGTTCGTCGCGGCCCTCGTCACCCTCGACACGGAGATGCTGCCGGTGTGGCTGAACAACGCCGGTGAGGCAGCCGACATGCCGTTGGCCGAGGCCGCCCGGCATCCCAAGGTCCGCGCCGAGGTCCAACGAGCAGTCGACGGTGCGAACGCCGCCGTGTCGCGCGCCGAGTCGATCCGCAAGTTCGAGATCCTGCCGGTCGAGTTCACCGAGGCCGGCGGGCATCTCACGCCCAAGATGAGCGTCAAGCGTGCCGTCGTCCTGAACGACTTCGCCCAGCAGATCGCCGACATCTACACCGCCCACCCCGACACCGAGTCGGTGCGCACGGTCACCGCACGGGGACGGTGATCAGGCGCGCCACCAGTCGGCGGCGCGGATCTCTCGCATGGCCTCGCGCTTCGTCTCGGGTTCGAGGGTGAGCACGTAGAGCGTGCCGTCGAGGTGGTCCGTCTCGTGCTGGAGGGCCTGGGCCATGAGTCCGGTGCCCTCGAGCACGACCTCCTGGCCGTCGAGGTCGACCCCTTCGACACGGGCGTACTCGTAGCGGGGGGTGGGGAACCAGAACCCCGGCACGGAGAGGCACCCCTCGTCGACGAGGGTCCTCTCTCCGGACACCTCGACGACGACGGGGTTGAGGACGTATCCGACCTCACCGTCGACGTTGTAGCTGAAGGCTCGGAGCGACACGCCGATCTGGGCGGCCGCGACCCCGGCTCGTCCCGGCTCGCGAACGGTGTCGAGGAGGTCCTCGACCAGGGACGCGAGCCGAGGATCGCCGACCGTCACGGGGTCGGACGCCGATCGAAGGACGGGATCGCCGAACAGGCGGATGGGTCTCACGCTCACGGCGCGCCTCCTGGGGTGGGTCGGGGTGTGGTGCGGACGACGGGTCGCGACACCGTGACGACGACGGGTGGGCTGGTGCTGTCGCTTCGCAGAAGTCGACGCACGCCGCATCGACGTGGCTGTTGGGTGATTCAACAGTAGTGAAGGTATCGTCTGTGTCGTGCATGTACTCAGCGTCAGCTCTCTCAAAGGGGGCGTCGGCAAGACGACGGTGACGCTCGGACTCACGTCGGCCGCCTTCGCCAAAGGTCTCAGGACCCTCGTCGTCGACCTCGATCCCCAGTCCGACGTCTCGACCGGCCTCGACATCACGGTCTCGGGCCACCTCAACGTCGCGGACGTCCTCGCGTCGCCCAAAGAGAAGACGGTCCGGGCGGCGATCGCCCCCAGCGGGTGGACCAAGGGCCGCCAGGGCAAGGTCGACGTCATGATCGGCAGCCCCTCGGCCATCAACTTCGACGGTCCGCACCCGTCGATCCGAGACATCTGGAAGCTCGAAGAGGCCCTCGCCAACGTCGAGGCCGACTACGACCTCGTCCTGATCGACTGCGCCCCGTCGCTCAACGCCCTCACGCGCACGGCCTGGGCCGCATCCGACCGCGTGACGGTCGTCACCGAACCGGGTCTGTTCAGCGTGGCCGCCGCCGACCGGGCCCTCCGGGCGATCGAGGAGATCCGTCGAGGCCTGTCACCGCGCCTCCAGCCCCTCGGCATCATCGTCAACCGGGCCCGGGTGCAGTCCCTCGAGCACCAGTTCCGCATCAAGGAGCTGCGTGACATGTTCGGCCCCCTCGTCCTGTCACCCCAGCTGCCCGAGCGTACGTCGCTGCAACAGGCACAGGGTGCCGCCAAGCCGCTGCACGCCTGGCCCGGTGAGAGCGCCCAGGAGATGGCCCGCAACTTCGACCAGCTCCTCGAACGCATCATGCGGACGGCCAAGATCGGCGACTACGCCGAGCCTGCCGCCCGCTGACCTCCGGTCCCAGCTGCACACGACGAAGGCCCCGCACGATCTCGTGCGGGGCCTTCGTCGTGCTCGACCGCCACTCGCGGTCGAGGTGTGGTCAGCTGGCTCGGGTGCCGCGTCGCGCCGCGAGCTCGTCGGAGGGATCGGCGGCGGGGGTGCTGTCGATCTCGACGAGACTCGACTCGACCTCGCGGAGGACCTTGCCCACGGCGATGCCGAACACGCCCTGACCGCGGCTGACGAGGTCGATGACCTCGTCGTCCGACGTGCACAGGTAGACGCTCGCACCGTCGCTCATCAGGGTCGTCTGGGCGAGGTCGTTCACCCCGGCCTCACGGAGCTGGTTGACGGCCGTGCGGATCTGCTGGAGCGAGATGCCCGTGTCGAGGAGGCGCTTGACGAGTTTGAGGACGAGGATGTCGCGGAACCCGTAGAGGCGTTGCGAACCGGAGCCGGCCGCGCCGCGGATGGTCGGCTCGACGAGTTCGGTGCGGGCCCAGTAGTCGAGCTGGCGGTAGCTGATGCCGGCGGCCTTGGCCGCGACCGTACCGCGGTAGCCGCTGTCGGCGTCGTGCTCGGGCAGGCCGTCGGTGAAGAGCAGACCCAGCTCGTAGCGGGATTCCTCGGAGGAACCTGACTCACTCATGCTGTTGCCTTCCACGTTCTACTTCCGGAGCTCAACGTTCAACATCGGGTTGATGGTTGTACAGGACTCACGGTACCCACAACGGGGAGCTGCCTGGGCGACATTCGCATCGACGGGTCGGCGTGTCGAGGATATTCGCCCGGAGGGCAGACGTCTAGGCGTCGAGTCGCCCGAGAGCCGAGCGGACGAGCCCCGACCGGACGACGTCGACCTGCGCCGCGAGCTCACGCGAGAGCTCGGCGACCCGCGCCCGGGAGGCCGCGTCGTGCTTCCGGGCGAGTGGCGCGAGGGCCGTCTCGATGAGGCCGAGCTCGCGGTCGACCGAGGCCCGGACCGTCCGGAGGTGACGAGGCTCGATGCCCGACCTGCCCAGCTCGACCAGGGCCGACAACACCGAGATCGACTCGTCGCCGTAGTGCCCCGCCGACGGGAGGAGAGACGCGGAGACGGCCTCGTCGAGCAGGGCAGGCGTGGCGCCGGTCTCGCGGAGCAACTCGTCGCGACCGAGTCGCCGACCGTGGGTCAGGATCGAGACGGGCGCCGCCCCGGACGGGAGGGACGCAGGCCGGCCCGCGTCGAGGTCGGCGAGGTGTTGTCTGATGACCTTGAGCGGCAGGTAGTGGTCGCGCTGCAGACCGAGGATGAAGCGGAGTCGCTCGACGTCCGCCGGGGAGAACTTGCGGTAGCCGGACGGGGTGCGCACCGGGGTGACCAACTCGCGCTCTTCGAGGAAGCGCAGCTTGCTGTTCGACAGGTCGGGGAACTCGGGCTTGAGCCGTGAGAGGACCTGCCCGATCGTCAGCAGGTCGGACGGCCCGGTCTGCGACGACCGGGCGGTGGCGGTGCGGGGCACGACTACTTGATCGCCAGGTTCGCGAGGTCGACCCGCGATGCGTAGAACGTGAGGCGGAACTTGCCGACCTGGACCTCGGCTCCGTCGGAGAGCCGGGCCTCGTCGATGCGGACGCCGTCGAAGTAGGTGCCGTTCAGCGACCCGAGATCGCGCACGCTGAAGGTGCTGCCCTCGCGACGGAACTCGGCGTGCTTGCGGCTGACCGTGACGTCGTCGAGGAAGATGCCGGCCTCGGGGTGACGTCCGGCGACCGTGACGTCCGAGTCGAGGAGGAACCGGGCGCCGATGTTGGGGCCACGACGGACCACGAGCAGCGCGGAGCCCGAAGGCAGTGCGGCGACGGCGTCACGCTCGTCGGTGGACACGCCGCTCTCGAGAGCGGCCAGTTGCGCCTGGAACTCTTCGTTGAAGCTGAGGGTCGTGTCGACCTCGCGAGGGGCGCCGGGAGCGCGGTCCTGCTCGCCGGGTGCCGGGTTGGCGGGCTCTGCCATCGTGGACCTCCTTTGGCGTCCCAGCGTATCGGAACTCCGACCCTCGTCGGGAACCGATTTCGGGGACCGACCCCGCGGACGGCGGTGCGCGCGATGGTGAGGCGATCTCGGCTCCCTTCACCGCGCCTCCTCATGGGACTCCCCACCGCCTCACGGTCCGGTCATAGGGATCTCTTGGGGTCACGCCGTTCCATGGACCCCACGTCACCACCACCGCCACAGGAGGCACACCATGAACGACCGAGACGGCGACAACACGACCGGCACCCCGAACGACGCCACGCCCGTGACGCCCTCCCCGTCGACCGCCCCGCCTGCCGGCGAGGGCGTCGAGCAGCCCGCCGAGGCCGACACGCTCCCCCACGTCACCGGCGCGTCGGACGCACGCTACGCGTCGGCGGCTCCCACCTGGATGGCCCGCGACGACGCCCACCAGGCCTACGACGCGGCGGCCGGCGCGTCGACGGTGCGGGGTGGCGACGGCGCTGACGGCACGGTGCCCCCGGCCTTCGGCGGCGCCCCGAAGCCGCGCCGCTCGAAGAAGTGGCTCGCCATCACCGGCGCGGCCGCCGCCGTCGTCATCGTCGCGGGTACGGCGGGCGGCGGCGCCTACGCCGCCGGTCGCTCCGCCGGCACCGCGGCGGCCCAGGCGGCGAGCGAACGCCAGGCGCTCGAGCTGCTCCCCCAGCTCACGCGGCCGGGAGGTGGATCGAGCGACCCGGCATCGCCCTTCGGGGGTTCGAGCCCCCAGGACGGGTCGTCGCAGGACGGTTCGTCGCAGGGCACCTCGACCCAGACCAGCGCCACCGCGGCCACCGCCGAGGAGACGGCCGGCGTCGTGACCATCGTGTCGACGCTGAACTACGACGCCTCGTACAAATCCGCCGGCACGGGCATCATCCTGACCTCCGGAGGGCTCATCCTGACGAACAACCACGTCGTGCAGGGCGCGACCAGCATCCAGGTGACCGTCGAGTCGACCGGTACGACCTACACGGCCGACGTCGTCGGCACGGATGCCACGAACGACGTGGCCGTGCTGAAGCTGCAGGACGCGACGGGCCTCACCCCGGTGAGCTTCGACGCGTCCGGCGACGTCGCAACAGGGGACGTCGTCCACTCGACGGGCAACGCCGAGGGCACGGGCGACCTCGTCACCGCCCAGGGCACCGTCCTCGCCACGGACCAGTCGATCACGGTGCAGAGCAAGTCCGGATCGGGGACCGAGTCGCTGTCCGGTCTCATCGAGGTCGATGCGGACGTGGTGTCGGGCGACTCCGGCGGTCCCCTCCGCGACGGTGACGGCGACGTCGTCGGCATCGTGACGGCCGCCTCGCAGGGATCGTCGACGGTGACCGGCTACGCCATCCCGATCGACCACGCCCTGGCCATCGCCAAGCAGATCCAGTCGGGCACGGGGAGCCCGACCGTGCAGATCGGCCTGCCCGCCTTCCTCGGCGCGCAGATCTCGAGCACGGCGACCGGCACCGCGGGCGGCGTCACGATCGCCGGCACGGTCGAGGGCAGCGCGGCGGCGTCGGCCGGCCTGGTCGCCGGGGACGTGATCACCGCGATCGACGGCACGGCCGTGGCGGACGCGTCCGCACTCACCGCCGCGATCCAGGCGCACGACTCGGGTGACCAGGTCTCGGTCACCTGGACCGACACGACGGGCGCGTCCCACACCGCGACCGTCACGCTGGGCGACGGCCCCGCCGCCTGACCCGGGACCGGACGCGAACGGCCCGCTCCACCGACCGGTGGAGCGGGCCGTTCGCCCGTGTCAGTCGAGGCCGACCGCGCGGCGGAGGGCGCCTGGACGCACGAGGGTGGCCCCGAGGGCTTGGACCCGGTCGGCGAGGCCCCGGTCGGCGGTGACGACGACGACGCGCGGCGGCACGCCGGACACGTCCCGCAGGTCGTGCACGCGGGCCACGATCGCCGAGTCGCCGTCGGCCTCGGCCCGGACGACGGTCAGGCCGGGGAACGATCCACCGAGGGCACGGGCCTCGCCCTCGACCACGGCCGTCACGTCCGGCCACCGCCAGGTGGGCGCGCCGGGAGGCTCGCCGGTGGAGCCGTCCGCGAACGCCGCGGCGTCCGTCGGCGAGTCGTCGGCGTCCGGCCGACCCGTCGCCGCGGGGGTCCCGCCGCCACCGGGTGCGACGAGCGCCTCGGCCACTCCGTCCCGGGCACCCCGCGAGAGGGACTCCAGGAATCGGGTCGTGGCACCGACCCGATCGCGCCACCATCCGTCGGGACGTGAGCCGAGGACGTTCGCAACGTCGACGACGACGTGCACCCGGCCCCCGAGTTCGGATCGGAGCCTCGGCCACGACGCGGCGAATCCGGGATGGAGCGGGAGGTCGGCCACCTCGTCGACGGGCACCCAGCTCAGGGCGATACTCTCGGCGTCCGAGACGACGGGCTCGAACGGGCGCACGGCCCGGGCCACGACGGTCGTGTACGACCAGAAGCCGAGGTCGAGCTCGGCGGCGAACAGCAGGCGCAGCGCGTCGGCCGGCACGGCCGCCTCTTCGCCGCTCTCGCGCAGAGCGCCCTGGACCGCGCTCTCGTCGTGGTGGCGGGCTCCGCCGGGGAGCCCCCAGGTGCCGCCGAAGTGGCTCCAGTCGGCCCGGTGCTGCAACAGCACCCGGTCGTCCTGGTCGAGGACGAGCAGGCCCGCGGCACCGGCACGGCCCCAGAACCGACGCCCGTCGGGGGCCTCGACCCAGCCGTCCGCGGGCTCGTGCGTGTTCACACGGTCGAGCTTGCCACAGGGACGGGGAGGCGGTGGCCGCGTCGTGCGCAGGACGTCACGTCGACGGGTCGACCCGGTGGCGGGCGACCAAACCGATGGGTGCGGCAGTTCCGAAGGCACACCTGGGGCTGGCCCGGAACCCGATGTCGGGCCAGCCCTCCCCCGGGTCCGGCACCGCGCCTCCCCGGCTCGCGCGTCGGACCGGGCGATCAGGGCTGCTGGACGGAGAAGACGTTGCCCGCCGGGTCGGTGAACCAGGCGATGTCGGGGCCCAGGTCGACGCTGCGCCCCCGCATGACGCCCCGCTCGTCGGAGTACCCGCCGAGGTGGAGCGGTTCGAGGCCCCGCTCGGCCAGCTCGTCGAGGGCGGCGTCGACGTCGTCGACGACGAGGTTGAGGACGGTGTACGACGCGGGGACGTGGTCGGGCTTGCCGTACACGAACACCCACGCCGCGCCTCCCGGGAGGCGGAGGCGGAACATCTGACCGTCGACGAGGACCTCGATCTCGAGGCCGAGGACGTCGCGGTAGAAGGACGTGGCGGCCGCCACGTCGTCGACGCTGAACCCGGAGTAGCCGGACCGAGGACGGAACACGGGTGGCCCCTCTCTGACGCGGGACGGCCGACGGACGCCGGCGTCTCGCCCCCAGCGTGGACCCTGCCGGGCCCGGGCGCCAGCCCCGGTCAGATGAACCGGATGGCCTGCTGCAGCCGGGCCCGGACCTCGAAGACGTCCGAGATGCTCGTGCGGTCGCCGAGCTCGGGACCGTGACGCAGGACCTGCGGCAGCAGCGAGCGGCGCACGACCCAGGTGCCCCCGGCACGACGCCCGACCTTCTCGAGGGCGGGCCCGAAGTCGTCGTCGGGCACCACGATCAACTGGGCCGTGAACGACACGCGGGTCTCCCGTCGCACGGCGCGGGCCTGACGCGTGAGGTCGCGGACGGGCTCCTCGTCGGCAGGGATGCCCCGACCGACGAGCTCGCCGCGCGACACCTGCACCTCGCTGCCCCAGTCGGAGGACTGGATGGCGAAGAGGCCCGACGGCCCCAACACGACGTGGTCGAGCTTGCCCTCGCCCCCGGCGTCGACGTCGCTCCAGATGGTGAAGCCGATGCCGAGTTCGGTGACGGCCGCGACGGTGGCCTCTTCGGCCATCGCGTCGGCGAGCACGTGACGGATCTCGGGAGGCGCGCTCCGGACGAGGCGCTCGTCGTACGGATCGTCGAGCGGGACTCCCCGACCGACCCACTCGCGCATCAGGCCTAGGTAGCGCTCGCGGTTCGCACCACCGGGGTGGCCGTGCACCCGGGCCTTGGGCTTCGAATCGGTACGAGCCGGCTCCCGGGGCGGCGGTGACCAACCGGGGGCGCTCGAACCCGCGGACCGCGCGCTGCCCGAGGGGGCGGTGCTCCGGGATGCCGACCCCTGGTCGTAGGAGGCGCGGGCCTCGGGCGTGCCCACCTGCTGCCACGCGTGCTGCACGTCGCGGAACGCCTGCGCGGTGCCGCCGAGGTCGGGGTGGGTCTGGCGGGCCAGGCGTCGATAGGCGCGACGGAGGTCATCGGTCGACGCCGTCGACGGCACGCCGAGCACCTCGTAGGGCGTGGCGGAGGCGGGGCTGGGCGTCACGACGGCGACTTTACCGAACGTGCGCTGGACGTCCGACCGACGGCCGCCGGGACCGTGTGGGCCCTGTGCTTCACCGCGACGGGGCGGCCGAGGGCTTGACGCTCGACGCCCGCCGCGCCGACCGGGCGACCCGCCACGCCCGCCACCGGAGACGGGCGCGGCCGACGAGTCGACGCACCCACAGGGTGATGCGATGGGCGGCCGGGAACTCCGTGCCCAGCACGGCGACCCCGAGGAAGACGACGAGCCAACCGGGACCGGGCAGCGGGACCAGGACGAGACCGACGACGACGATCAGGGCTCCGAGCACCCCGACGCCGATCTTGTAGAGCAACCGGAGCCGAGGGTGCGCGTCGAGCCTCAGGCGCATCCTCGCGTGACCGTCGCGCAGGGCACGGCGCCGAGCACCGCGGTGCGGACCGGCCCCGCGACGCTCGTCGAGGGGCACGCCGTCCGGGCTCTCGGGCTGCTCGTCCATGACGGCGACGTTAGGGGGCGTTCCTGTGAGCAGCACGGCCCGGGAGGGGGTAGCCAGGGAACATGGATTACACACACCTCGGACGCACAGGGTTGTCCGTCTCACGGGCCGTCCTCGGCACGATGAACTTCGGGCCCCAGACCACGGAAGACGACTCCCACGCGATCATGGACCGGGCCCACGAGCTCGGCGTCAACTTCTTCGACACGGCCAACGTCTACGGCTGGGAGAAGGGCGAAGGCATCACCGAGCAGATCATCGGTCGGTGGTTCGCCCGTGGGGGCGGGCGACGGGAGAAGACCGTCCTCGCCACGAAGCTGTACGGCGACATGGGCGACTGGCCCAACGACGGCAAGCTCAGCGCCCTGAACATCCGTCGGGCGCTCGACGCGAGCCTGACGCGTCTGCAGACCGACCACATCGACCTCTACCAGTTCCACCACGTCGATCGCGAGACGCCGTGGGACGAGATCTGGCAGGCGATGGAGGTCGCGGTCCAGCAGGGCAAGGTCCTCTACGTCGGCAGCAGCAACTTCGCCGGCTGGCACATCGCGCAGGCCCAGGAAGCCGCCAAGACGCGTCACTTCAGCGGCCTCGTGAGCGAACAGTCGATCTACAACCTGATCGTGCGGGACGTCGAACGCGAGACCCTGCCCGCCGCCCGTCACTACGGTCTCGGGATGATCCCGTGGTCGCCGCTCA
The DNA here is from genome assembly GCF_030209595.1 of Frigoribacterium sp. ME-P-080. Taxonomy (NCBI): domain Bacteria; kingdom Bacillati; phylum Actinomycetota; class Actinomycetes; order Micrococcales; family Microbacteriaceae; genus Frigoribacterium; species Frigoribacterium sp. ME-P-080. The sequence goes on along the minus strand of NZ_JARVRR010000004.1, from coordinate 156,382 downwards.
ACGGCGGTCTGCTCGGCGGCGTCATCGAGAAGACCGAAGAGGGCTCACGACGACTCGAGGGGCGGAGCGCGGAGTACGTCGCCGAACACCGCGACCAGCTCGAGGCCTACGAGGCGTTCGCCCGCGAGTTGGGCCACGCGCCCGGCGAGGTCGCCCTCGCCTGGCTGCTGCACCAGCCGGGCGTCACGGGGCCGATCACGGGCCCGCGGACCATGGCACAACTGGAGTCGGCGGTCGCCGCCGTCGACGTCGAGCTGGACGAGGCCGCGCTGGCGCGGCTGGACGAGATCTTCCCCGGGCACGAGACGTCGCCCGAGGACTACGCGTGGTGAACCGGAGGACGACATGAAGACCAGGACAATCGGAGACGTGACGGTCAGTGCGATCGGCCTGGGCGGCATGCCCCTGTCGATCGAGGGCCGACCCGACGAGAAGCAGGGCATCGCGACCATCCACGCCGCACTCGAGCAGGGCATCACCCTGATCGACACGGCCGACGCCTACCACCAGGCGGGCAAGGACGAGGTCGGGCACAACGAATTGCTCATCGCCAAGGCGCTGAAGAGCTACCACGCCGACACCGACCAGGTGCTCGTCGCCACGAAGGGTGGACACCTCCGCCCCGAGGCGGGGGCGTGGGCGCAGAACGGCGACCCGGCCTACCTCAAGGAGGCCGCCAAGGCCTCGGCGAAACGGCTGGGCGTCGAGACGATCGGGCTGTACCAGTTCCACCGGCCGGACCCGGCGGTGCCCTACGCCGACTCGATCGGCGCCCTGGTGGAGCTGCTCGACGAGGGCGTCATCCGCATGGCGGGCATCTCGAACGCCACGCCCGACCAGATCCGCGAAGCGAACGAGGTGCTGGACGACCGACTCGTGTCGGTGCAGAACCAGTACTCGCCCGCGTTCCGGTCGAGCGAGGTGGAACTCGCGCTGTGCGACGAGATGGGCATCGCGTTCCTGCCGTGGAGCCCCCTCGGCGGCATCACGAACGCCGGTGAGCTCGGAGCGAAGCACGCCGTGTTCGCCGAGATCGCCAACGCCCGGCGGGTCACGCCGCAGGTGCTGACGCTCGCCTGGGAGCTCGCCAAGTCCGAACTCGTCATCCCGATCCCGGGGTCGACCCGACCGCAGACGATCATGAACTCGGCGACGGCGACGTCGATCAAGCTCTCGACCGACGAGATCCAGCGGCTCGACGCCGCCTGATCGCACACCCGGTGCGCCCGCCCCTCGGGGCGGGCGCACCGTCACGACCATCCCCGACGAACAGGAGACAGCCATGGCCGACGCCAACCTGACCCACCCCTACGACATCATCGGCATCGTGCCCGGGTTCGAGCTCTCGAGCACGGACCTCACCGACGGGGGTGAGCTGCAGCGCGCGCAGGTGAGCGGCATCATGGGCCCGGGCGGAGACGACGCCAGCCCCCAGCTGAGCTGGTCCGGCGCCCCCGAGGGCACCAAGAGCTACGCCGTGACGGTCTACGACCCCTACGCCCCGACGGGCTCGGGCTTCTGGCACTGGGCCGTGGCCGACCTCCCCGCCGACACGACGTCGTTGCCCTCCGGTGCGGGTGACGACCAGGGCTCGGGCCTGCCCGAGGGGGCCCTCCAGCTGAAGAACGACGGCGGGCTCGCCCGCTACGTCGGTGCGGCACCGCCCGAGGGCCACGGACCGCACACGTACTTCGTCGCGGTGCACGCCCTCGACGTCGAGAAGATCGGGGTGGACGAGACCGCCAGCCCGGCCTACCTCGGCTTCAACCTGCACTTCCACACGCTGGCCCGCGCGGTGATCTCCGCGACGTTCGAGGTCCCCGGGGCCTGAGCCCGGGGCCTGGGCGGTCGCACGCCGAGCCGACGCACGACGACGCCCCGCCACGATCTCGTGGCGGGGCGTCGTCGCGTCGGGCGACGGCCGATCAGGCTTCGCGGCCGGCCGGCATCTGCGTCTTGCGCGGGTCCGTCTCGGCGAGGCCGTCGAAGATCGACTCGATGCGCGACAGGACGTCCGCCTCGAGGGTGACGCCCGACGCCTTCGCGTTCGACTCGACCTGTTCGGGACGCGACGCCCCGATGATCGCCGAGGCGACGTTCTCGTTCGACAGCACCCAAGCCAGCGACAGCTGCGCCTGGGTCAGCCCCAGGTCGGACGCGATCGGCTCGAGCTGGGCCACGGCGTCGAGGACGTCGTCGCGCATCCAGCGTTCGATCATGCCCGCTCCGCCCTTCTGGTCGGTGGCCCGGCTGCCCGCGGGCAGCTCGGCACCGACGGTGTACTTGCCGGTCAGGACGCCCTGGGCGACGGGAGACCAGACGATCTGCGAGATGCCGAGTTCGGCCGAGGCCGGGACGACCTCGTCCTCGATGACGCGCCAGAGCAGGGAGTACTCGGGCTGGTTCGAGACGAGCTGGATCTTCAGCTCGCGAGCCAGGGCGTGCGCCTCGCGCAGCTGCTCGGCGTTCCACTCCGAGACCCCGATGTAGAGCACCTTGCCCTGGCGGACCAGGTCGGCGAAGGTCTCCATCGTCTCCTCGAGGGGCGTCTCGACGTCGTACCGGTGGGCCTGGTAGAGGTCGACGTAGTCGGTCTGCAAGCGCTTCAGCGACCCGTTGATCGACTCGGTGACGTGCTTGCGGCTGAGGCCCCTGTCGTTGTGGCCCTTGGGCCCGGTGGGACCGTAGACCTTGGTGAAGATCTCGAGCGACTCGCGCCGCTCGCCCTTCAGCGCCTCACCGAGCACCGTCTCGGCCTGCGTGTTCGCGTAGACGTCGGCCGTGTCGAACGAGCTGATGCCGACGTCGAGAGCCGCTCGGACGCAGCGCGTCGCCGTGTCGTTCTCCACCTGGGACCCGTGGGTGAGCCAGTTGCCGTAGGTGAGCTCGCTGACCTTGAGCCCGCTGTTGCCGAGGTACCTGAACTTCATGGACGACCTTTCTCGGTGGTGCCGCCTCGATGCGGCACGCCGTCGACGCTACGCGCCGCCCCCGCGCCGTGACGCGTCGTCCGACCGCACCCACGCCTCCGGCACTCGGTACGCTCGCCCCGTGTCGGTGATCGGGGAGTTCTTCGGCGGGGTGGGCCTGCTCGGCCGGGGCCTGCGCCTCTGGGCGACGTCCCCGCGGCTCATGCTGCTGGGCGCGGTGCCCGCCCTCGTCGTGGGTGCGGTCTTCGCCGCGGCCCTCGTGGGCGTGGGGCTCGCCGCCGACGACCTGGCCCGCACCCTGACGCCGTTCGCCGACGGGTGGCCCGAGTGGTCCCGCACCCTCGTGCGTCTCGGCGGAGCTCTGGCCGTCGCGGCCCTGGCCGTGCTGCTCGCGGTCGTCGCGTTCACCGCCGTCACGCTCCTCGTCGGCGATCCCTTCTACGAGCGCATCTGGCGTCGCGTCGAGGAGCGAGAGGGCGACCCGCCGGCCGACGTCGACCGGGGCTTCTGGCGCGGGCTCGCCCGGAGTGCCGGCGACTCGCTCCGACTGCTGCTGGCCACGGCCGGCGTGGGCGTCCTCCTGTTCGTCGGCGGGTTCGTCCCGGTGCTCGGCCAGACGGTCGTCCCCGTGCTCGGCGCCCTGACCGGCGGATGGTTCCTGGCGGTCGAGCTCACCGGGTACGCCTTCGACGCCCGGGGCCGCTCGCTCGCCGAGCGCCGCCGTGGACTCGCCGTCAACCGGGCGCGCACCCTGGGGCTGGGCACCGCCACCTACCTCCTGTTCTTCGTCCCTCTCGGGGCCGTGCTCGTGATGCCGGCCGCCGTCGCCGCGGCCACCCTGCTGGCCCGCGAGGTCACGACGGGCCCGACCACGGCGGGCCCGACCACGGCGGGCCCGACCACGGCGGGCCCGACCACGACGGGACCGAGCACGGCGGGCCCGAGCACGGCGGGCCTGGTCACACCCTCCCCGCGCGACGACTACCATCCCCCGGCATGACCACCCCCGCGACACCGACCAATCCCGCCGTCGCCCTGCCCGACGGGCGCGTCGTCCCGGCCCTCGGCCAGGGCACCTGGAACATCGGCGACGACCCACGGCGCCGCGCCGACGAGGTCGCCGCCCTGCGGGCCGGCCTCGACGCCGGCCTGACCATGATCGACACCGCCGAGATGTACGGCGGCGGGCGGTCCGAACAGCTGGTCGGCGAGGCGATCGCGGGCCGGCGCGACGAGGTGTTCCTGGTGAGCAAGGTGCTGCCGGGCAACGCCTCGCGCCGGGGCACGGTCGAGGCCTGCCACGCCAGCCTCGAGCGCCTGGGCACCGACCGCCTCGACCTCTACCTGCTGCACTGGCGGGGGCGCCACCCGCTCGCCGAGACCGTCGAGGCCCTGGAGGCGCTGGTCGCCGAGGGCGCGATCGGCGGCTGGGGCGTCAGCAACTTCGACGTCGACGACCTGCACGAGCTGCTCTCGGTGCCCGGTGGCCAGAACGTCCAGACGAACCAGGTCCTGTACAACCTGGCCCGTCGCGGACCCGAGTTCGACCTGCTGCCCTGGGCGCGCGAGCACGGCGTGCCGCTCACCTCGTACTCCCCCGTCGACGGCGGCGAGCTGCTCGGTCACCCCGTGCTCGAGCAGGTCGCGACCGATCTCGGCGTCTCGTCGGCGCAGCTCGCCCTCGCCTGGGTGCTGCGCCTCGTGCCCGACCTCATGGTCGCCGTCAAGGCGGGCACGGCCGGGCACACCCTCGAGAACGCGGCCGCACTGGCCGTCGACCTCGACGACCAGGCGTTCGTGCAGCTCGAGCGCGCGTTCCCCGCGCCGACGACCAGGGTGCCGCTCGAGATGCGCTGACCCGCGCCTCCCGGGCTCGCCTCGCGCCCGCGCATGCGCCCGACGGGCTCGCCTCGCGCTCGCGCATGCGCCAGAGTGGAGGGACCAGCCCGGGTGACATCGACGTCACCCGGACGCGAGCTCCAGAGGACACCGCATGATCATCGACAGAGCCGACGTGATCGTCACCAGCCCCGACCGCAACTTCGTGACGCTGAAGATCACGACCTCCGACGGCGTGACCGGCCTCGGCGACGCCACCCTGAACGGGCGCGAACTCGCCGTCGTCGCCTACCTGACCGAACACGTCGTGCCCCTGCTGATCGGGCGCGACCCGGCCCGCATCGAGGACACCTGGCAGTTCCTCTACCGCAGCGCGTACTGGCGGCGAGGGCCGGTCACGATGGCCGCCATCGCCGCGGTCGACGTCGCCCTCTGGGACATCAAGGCCAAGGTCGCCGGCCTGCCCCTCTACCAGCTGCTCGGCGGAGCCTCGCGCACGGGGTTGCTGACCTACGGCCACGCCTCGGGGAAGGACCTCGAGGAGCTCTTCGACAGCGTCCGAGACCACCAGGAACAGGGCTACAAGGCCATCCGCGTGCAGACCGGGGTGCCCGGCCTGAAGTCGATCTACGGCATCGCCTCGAACGCCACCTTCGACGCCAACAGCGGCGTGCGCTACGACCACGAGCCCGCCCAACGCGGGGCCCTGCCGAACGAGGAGGACTGGGACACCCGCTCGTACCTGCGGCACGTGCCCACCGTGTTCGAGGCGGTGCGGAACGAGTTCGGCCCCGAGATCCCCCTGCTGCACGACGGTCACCACCGCATGACGCCGATCCAGGCGGCGAGGCTCGGCAAGAGCCTGGAGCCCTTCGACCTCTTCTGGCTCGAGGACGTCACCCCGGCCGAGAACCCCGAGGCCCTGCGACTCGTCCGGCAGCACACGACGACCCCGCTGGCCATCGGCGAGATCTTCAACACCGTGTGGGACTACCAGCAGATCATCCGCGAGCAGTTGATCGACTACGTCCGCAGCGCCGTCACGCACACGGGCGGCATCACCCACCTCAAGAAGGTGCTCGAGTACGCCTCGCAGTACCAGATCAAGTCCGGCATGCACGGTCCGACCGACATCTCACCGGTCGGCATGGCGGCCGCGATGCACCTCGGACTCGCGATCCACAACTTCGGCATCCAGGAGTACATGAAGCACGGCGCGAGGACGGACGAGGTCTTCGAGCAGAGCTTCACGTTCGAGGACGGCATGCTGCACCCGGGTGAGCAGCCCGGCATCGGGGTCGAGCTGGACGAGCGGGCCGCCGCGGCGTACCCCTACGCGCAGGCCTACCTGCCCTACAACCGCCTCGCGGACGGGACCGTCCACGACTGGTGACGAGGAGGCGCGGCGCGGGCGAGCGCGTCGGTCACCCCTCGTAGGCCGCCGCCAGCTCGGCGATGACCAACCGCGTCATGCCCATCATCGCGGTCATGGCCCGGGCGGCGCCCTCGGGGTCGGGCCCGCCGAGGTAGCGGTCCATCACCGACGGGACGACCTGCCAGGAGAAGCCCCAGCGGTCCGTCACCCAGCCGCACCGCCCCTCCTGTCCGCCGTCGGCCGCGAAGGCGTCCCAGTAGTGGTCGAGCTCGTCCTGGGACTCGACCGAGATCGAGAACGACGTGGCCTCGGTCGGCCTCGGCCCTCCGTCGCCGCCGTTCAGCAGGCGGTAGGGCTGGCCGTCGAGTTCGAGGTCGACGACGAGGGCCTGACCGGCCATCGCTTCGTCGGGGAAGTCGTCGGGATAGCGCGACACGTCGGTGACGCGCGACGACGGGAACAGGGTGACGTAGAAGTCCGCTGCGGTCTCGACGTCACGACCGAACCAGAGCGTGGGGGTGATGCGGGGCATGACGCGCCTCCTCGGGGTGGGCAGGCGGCGCCGTCGCCGCCTGCTGCCGGTCAGCGTACTGCGGAGCGGATCGCCGCACGAGGCCTCACGACGTGCCGCGCGCCCGGAACGCCGAGCGGCACGTCGTGACGTCCCGGTGGACGCCTAGCCGATCATCGCCTCGATCGGGCCGCGCACGAAGTAGACGAGGAACCCCGCCGCGACGATCCAGAGCAGCGGGCTGATCGTGCGCGCCCTGCCCGCGAACGCCCGCACGACAACCCAGCTGACGAAGCCGACGCCGATGCCGTTCGCGATCGAGTAGGTCAGCGGCATGGTGATGATCGTCAGGAACACCGGCAGGGCGACCGAGAAGTCGGTCCAGTCGATCTGGCTGATCTGAGACACCATGAGCGCGCCGACGATCACGAGCGCCGAGGCGGCGACCTCGAGCGGGACGACCTGGGTCAGCGGCGTGAAGAACATGGCGAGCAGGAACAGCGCACCGGTGACGACCGAGGCGAAGCCCGTCCGGGCGCCCTCACCGATGCCCGAGGCCGACTCGACGAACACGGTGTTGGACGACGAACTCGTCGCACCGCCCGCGACCGCGCCGACGCCCTCGACGATCAGGGCCGAGCGGAGGCGGGGGAAGGTGCCGTCGGCGTCCGCGACGTCGCCGGCCTTGGCCAGGCCGGTCATCGTGCCCATGGCGTCGAAGAAGTTGGTGAAGACGAGCGTGAAGACCAGCATGACCGCCGACAGCACGCCGATGCGGGCGAAGGCCCCGAAGCTGAACTGGCCGACCAGCGAGAGGTCGGGCAGGGCCACGATCTGGGTGGGCAGCACGGGGGCGTTGAGGTTCCAGTCGTCGAGGTTCTGGCCGTTCGACGGCGGCACCTGGAAGATCGCCTGCAGGGCGATGGCGATGACGGTGGACGCGACGATGCCGATGAAGATCGCCCCCCGCACCTTGCGGGCCATCAGCACGCCGATGACGAGCAGGCCGATGACGAAGGTGATGGTCGGGAGGGTCGCCACCGAGCCGGAGTCACCGAGCTGCAGCGGCGGCGACGACGTCCCGCTGGTGCGCACGAAGCCCGAGTCGACCAGGCCGATGAACGCGATGAACAGGCCGATGCCGACCGTGATCGCGGTCTTGAGCGCTGCGGGCACCGCGGTGAAGATCATGCTGCGCAGACCGGTCACGGCGAGGATCGTGATGACGAGCCCGTTGATCACCACGAGACCCATGGCCTCGGGCCAGGTGACGTCCTGCACGACGTTGACGGCCAGGAACGAGTTGATGCCGAGTCCGGCGGCGAACGCGAACGGGAGGCGCGCGACGGTTCCGAAGAGGATCGTCATGACGCCCGCGGTGAGGGCCGTGACCGCGCCCACCTGACCGTTCTGCAGCCAGTTGCCGGCGACGTCCTTGGCGGCCTGGTCGGCGCTGAAGCCGCCGAGGATCAACGGGTTCAGGATGACGATGTACGCCATCGTGACGAAGGTGACGACGCCGCCCCGGATCTCGCGGGCCCAGGTCGAGCCGCGATGGGTGATCTCGAAGAACCGGTCGAGGGTGCCCCCGACTCCGGGTCTCGGCGGGGTGGTGACGGGGGCGTTCGTGGCCATGGCGATGCGTCTCCGGTGAGATCGGATGTCGAGGGGGAAGAGAACAGGATAGGGCGTGCCCAGGGTGCACCCAGCAACGACCCCGCTCCGCGACCGCCGACGCGCCCGGACGCCTAGGAGGCGCGGTGCACGCCGAGCGCGCGCGTCACCAGGGGCACCTGCATCGGCAGCCGCACGAGGGTGACGGCCCGGCGAGCCGTCGTGGCCCGCTCGCTCGTCAGGGCGCGGAGGGCCATCGAGACGTTGGCCGGGAAGACGGCCACGAAGAGCGCGGCGGCGGCGAGGCCACCGGCCGGACGCGTGCGCGGGGCGAGGAGGGCGGCGGCGATGCCGACCTCGGCGAGACCCGAGCCGATCGTCCAGAACCGCGCGGGGCCCGGGACGCTCCTCGGGACGACCGCGTCGTAGACCGCGGGTGTGGCCAGGTGCAGGAGGCCGGAACCGCCCAGGATCGCGGCGAGGACGCGGGCGTCCCGACGGGCGGCGGACTTCTGACGGCGTGTGGGGCGGTGACTCATGCGACCATCTTGCGCGCGCCTCCCGGGGTCGGGCGGGGGCGGCGCGCCGGAGTAGCTGACCGGTGCGTCCCGTCGGACCGGGTCAGACGGCGCGGCTGACGCCCCGGCTGGTGATGGCCGACATGAGGGCGTCGACGGGCTCACGGGCGGCACCCGGGTTGGCGACGAGCACGTAGTCGACGTCGCCGAGGGTGGGCAGCGAGAACCGGTCGCTGACCTTGACGAGGTCGGTCGGGATCAGCGAGAACGGGAACACGGCGACCCCCATGCCGGCCCGCACGGCGGCGAGGACGCCGTTGACGTCACGGGTGTTGCAGGTGATCCGCCAGGTGCGGCCGGCGCGCTCGAGGGCGTCGATGGCCATCTGCCGGCTCAGGCTGGGCGCCTGGTACGCGATGAGCGGCACGGGCTGACCGGGTTCGACGACCAGCTTCTCCTGGCCGATCCAGACCATGGCGTCGCCCGCGACCCGCGTGCCCTCGTCGGACTCGCCCGCGGTCTGCTTCACGAAGATCAGGTCGAGGTGCCCCGCGGCCAGACGACGGCGCAGCGGCGCGGACTGGTTGACGGTCAGCTCGAGGTTGATCTGCGGGTAGAGCTGGCGGAAGTGGCGCAGGATGCGCGGCAGCTGGGTGATGGCGAGGTCGTCAGCGGCGCCGAAGCGCAGGCGGCCCCGCATGGCCGAGCCGCTGAAGTAGCTCTCGGCCGCGGCGTGCGCGGCGAGGATCGTGCGCGCGAAGCCGGCCATGGCGTCGCCGTTGTCGGTCAGTCGGACGTCCCGGGTGTCGCGGGCGACGAGCGTGCGGCCCGCGGCCTTCTCGAGCCGGCCGACCTGCTGGCTGACCGTCGGCTGGCTGATGCCGAGACGCTGGGCGGCCCGGGTGAAGCTGCGCGTCTCGGCCACGACGAGGAACGTCGCGAGCAGCGTGGGGTCGTACACCGCGCCTCCTCCGTCGAAGGGTCTCGGGCCTCGTCATTCACGAAGCCAATGTGATTGATCATCCCCCACCGGGGTCCGAATGACCAGGCCGGCCCTACCGTTGGTGCAGACCGTGAACCGAACCACCAGCGCAGGAACGTGATGTCCGCCCCGCCCCGCACCGACTTCCCCCCGACCGCCCCGCTCCCGATCAGCACGACCCGCCCGCCGTGGCGGCACACCTTCATCGCCCTCAGCGTGCCGAACTTCCGTCTCTGGACGGCCGGCAACGTCGTCGCGATGACCGCCGGGTGGATGCAGCGCATCGCCCAGGACTGGCTCGTGCTCGAACTGACCGGCAGCGCGACGGCCGTGGGCATCACGGTGGCGATGCAGTTCGCCCCGATGCTGTTCTTCGGCCTGCTCGGCGGGGTCATCGTCGACCGCTTCTCGAAGCGCGCCCTCATGCTCGTCACGCAGAGCGTCTTCGCCGTGCTCAGCCTGGGGCTCGCCGCCCTGACCCTGGCGGGCGTCGTCGAGGCCTGGCACGTCTTCGCCATCGCCTTCGCCACGGGCCTCGTCACCGTGGTCGACAACCCGGCCCGACAGGTGATCGTCACCGAGCTCGTCGGTCACACCCACCTCCGCAACGCCATCAGCGTCAACTCGAGCGTGTTCCAGCTGGGCGGCATGGTGGGCCCCGCGATCGCCGGCGTGCTGCTGCTGGCGGTCGGCGCGGGGTGGGCGTTCGTCGTCAACGGCGTCGCCTGCCTCGTGGTCGTCGTGATGCTGACGATGCTGCGGACCGCGCAGATGACCCGGGTCGCCTCGTCGGCACGAGGCCGCGGCCAGCTGCGACAGGGCCTCGCCTACGCCCGCTCGAAGCCGACCATCGTCGTGCCGGTGCTGCTCGTCGGCGTCTACGCCGTGTTCGGCCTCACGATGCCCGTGCTGCTCGCGTCGTTCGCGGCGGACGTCTACGACGTGGGGCCCGGCGGGTACGGCCTCTTCAACTCGATGATCGCCGTCGGGGCCCTGACCGGCGCCCTGCTGTCGACGCGGCGCGCGACGATCCGGCTGCGCACCATCGTGCTGGGCGTGCTCGTCACCGGCGTGCTGCAGGCCGTCGCCGGCTCGATGCCCTCGCTCGTGCCGTTCGCCGTCGTCCTCGTCGGCGTCGGGCTCGCGTCGTTGCTGTTCTTGACGGCCGCGAACCAGCTGGTGCAGATGTCGAGCAACATCGCGATCCGGGGGCGCGTGATGTCGCTGTACATCCTCGTGCTGCTCGGCGGCCAGGCGATCGGCGGACCGCTGATGGGCGTGATCGTCGAGACCTTCGGCACGCACGTCGGCATGATCGTCTCGGGCGGCGTGCCGGCCGTCGCCGCCGCCGTGACGGCGCTGGTGCTCGCCCGGCGGGGTCAGCTGACCCTGCAGGTGCGGACCCGCTGGCACGTGCCCGTCGTCACGATCGAGCAGCGCTAGGCCGGGCGGGCGTCAGGCCGTCACGCCGCGGGTGAGGGCGGCGACGACGTCGCCCATGAGGTCGCCGGCCGCCTGCTCACCCGTGGCGGGCCAGTCGAAGGCGACGCCCAGCGTGATGCAGATGAGGACGCGGGCGAGCGTCCGCGGTTCGAGCCCGGTCACGAGGACGGTCTGCCCTTGGAAGACCTCCTCGACGAGGCCGTGCAGGGCGTCGAGCACCTCGCGGCGCTGACGGACGAAGTCGGCCATCACCTCGGGATGCGAGAGGGCGTGCGCGCGGAACTCGCTCATCAACGCGAAGTCCTCGACCTGCCCGGGGCCGTAGGGCGCGAACGCCGTGCCGATCTTCTCGGGAAGTTGGTCGAGCGAGGTGCCCGGGAAGAACATGCCCTCGAGGGCGCCGAGCGCGCCGTCGGTCTCGCGACGCATGAGGCTGCGGACCAGGTCGTCCTTGGACGAGAAGTTCGAGTAGACCGCACCCTTGCTGAACCCGGCGGTCCGCGCGACGTCGTCCAGGGTGGTCGCGTGCACCCCGCGTCGGGAGAACAGCTCGGCCGCCGCGTCGAGCAGCCGCTGCTTGACCTCGGCTCGTGGGATGCGGGGAATCGGAGCCCCGGAGGTGGTGGCCATGCTGCGACCCTAACGGGTGCGGGTGATCCTCAGAAGTCACCCGCGCCGCCCCCGGAGAAGGCGCATACCGACGGGTATCCAGGCGCTACCATCGTGATCGCCTGGTGAACCCGAAGCATCAGGAGAACGCGCGGGTGCGCGACCGTCCGACCCTCACCACGTCCCCAGGCCGGTCGCGCACCCCGCACCCCACCCGTCGTCGGGGGCCGTCGAAGGGGCCCGACCCGCGCCTCCCGGCGTCGACCGCGAGCCGCGTCAGATCGCGGTGCGCCGCGCCGATCCGCCGAAGCCGATCGAGACGTCGAGGCGCCAGGCCTTCGGCTCGCCCGAGACGTGCGTGGTGCCCACGAAGCGCAGCCGGTCGCCGGCACCGAGGCTGAGCACCCCGTGCACGTCGAGGTTCTCGCCGAGCCGGAAGACGATCTCGTGCTCGTCGAGCAGGTCGTCGTCGACCGTGGCGCCGAAGGTGGCACCGTCGAACTTCACGGGCACGTCACGGAACACCAGCGACGGCGGCTCGTCGGACCAGTCCGCGACCTCGGGCACCCGACCCGCGACGATGCGGGCGTCCACGACGCCGTCGTCTCCGAGCGTGACCGAGGAGGCGCGCAGGTCGATGCCGAGGTCGTCACCGTCGATGCGAAAGCGGTTCTCCACGGCACCACGCTACCCAGCACGGCCGCCCGACGGAATGGCCGGGCGACGTCGGGGGTTCGCCCGGACATGAAGAAGCGCATCGGGTTCCTGTCGTTCGGCCATTACCAGGACGTGCGGGGCTCGGCGACGCCGACCGCCCGGGAGGCGCTGGTCCAGTCGATCGAGCTGGCCGAGGCCGCGGAGGAGATCGGCGTCGACGTGGCCGCCGTGCGCGTGCACCACTACGTGCGCCAGGCCGCCAACCCGTTCCCGCTGCTCGCGGCGATGGCCGCGCGGACGACCCGCATCGATCTCGGCACCGGCGTGATCGACATGCGCTACGAGAACCCGCTCTCGATGGCCGAGCAGGCGGCGGCCGCCGACCTGATCAGCGCGGGGCGCCTGCAGCTCGGCGTCAGCCGCGGATCACCCGAGCCCGCCCTGCGCGGCTGGGAGGCCTTCGGCCACGTCCCCCTCGAGGGCGAGAGCGACGCCGACCTCGCCCGTCGACACACCGAGGCGTTCCGGGCGGCGATCGACGGCGCCGACGTCGCCGAGTCGGACCCCAAGATGACCGGCTGGTCGCACGGGCTCTCGGTCGAGCCGCACTCCCCCGGCCTCGGCGAGCGCATCTGGTGGGGTTCCGGGAGCCGGTCGACGGCCGTCTGGACCGGCGAGCAGGGCATGAACCTGATGAGCAGCACCCTCTTGACGGAGGTCACGGGGGTGCCGTTCGACGAACTGCAGGCCGAGCAGATCGCGCTGTACCGGGAGGCCTACCGCGCCGCCGGGCATGCCCGTGAGCCGAGGGTGTCCGTCAGCCGCAGCGTGATCCCGATCACCACCGACGAGGACCGTCGCTACTTCGGCGTCCGCGCCCAGGCCGACTCGCAGGACCAGGTCGGCCTGCTCGACGGCGTGCAGTCACGCTTCGGCAAGAGCTACGTGGGCGAACCCGACGTCATCGCCGCGCAGTTGGCCGCCGACGCCGCGGTCCGCGACGCCGACACGATCCTGCTGACGGTGCCCAACCAGTTGGGGGTCGCCTACAACGCCCGTCTGCTGCAGACGGTCGCCGACCACGTCGCGCCCGCGTTCGGCTGGGTGCCGAACCTGGCCCGCGCGAGCTGAGCCGTGCCTCCTGTACCGCGCCTCCTCGGCTGTCGTCGCGGGCTGCGGTAGACAAGGGGGCATGTTCACCGACCTGCCCGAACCCGCCCTGCGGGAGTACCGCAGCACCCAGACCGACCCCGACGACTTCGACGAGTTCTGGGCGACGACGCTCGCCGAGACGCGGGCGCACCCACTCGACCTGCGGGTGGATCGGGTCGACACGGGGCTGACGACGGTCGACGTGTACGACGTGACGTTCGCCGGATGGGCGGGTCAGCCCGTGCGGGCCTGGTTGCGCGTGCCCGCCGGGGCGGAGGGACCGTTGCCGGCGGTCGTGCAGTTCGTCGGCTACGGCGGCGGTCGCGGCGCCGCCGTCGAGAACCTCTTCTGGTCGTCGGCCGGTTTCGCTCACCTGCAGATGGACACCCGCGGCCAGGGCTCGGGGTGGAGCCTCGGCGCCACCCCCGACCCGGACGGCTCGGGTCCCGCTCACCCCGGCGTCATGACGCGGGGTATCGACTCGCGCGAGACCTACTACTACCGCCGGGTGTTCGCCGACGCCGTCCGCGCCGTCGAGGCCGCGCGCGGGCTCGACGTCGTCGACGCCTCCCGGGTGTCCGTCGTCGGCGGCAGCCAGGGCGGCGGCATCGCCCTCGCCGTCGCGGGACTCGTCCCCGACCTCGCCGCCGTCGCGGCGTACGTGCCGTTCCTCTGCGACTTCCGGCGCGCGACCGTCATCACCGACGCCGACCCGTACAAGGAGATCGGACGCTACCTGGCGGTCCACCGGCACCGCGCCTCCTCGGTGCACGACGTCCTCGCGTACTTCGACGGCGTCAACTTCGCGAGGCGGGCCACGGCCCCGGCTCTGTTCACGACGGCGCTGATGGACCCGACCTGCCCGCCGTCGACGGTGTTCGGCGCGTTCCACGCGTACGCCGGGGCCGCCGACGTCACGGTCTGGCCGTACAACGGGCACGAGGGCGGCGGGTTCGAGGACGACCTGCTGGCGCTCGCCCTGTTCCGCGGCGCCGGGGCCTGAGCCGGCCCGCGCACCACACGACGCCGTCGAGGGGGCACGACACCGTGACGTGCAGCGGTGCCGTGTCCACTCGGTGGCGTCCCGGGAGGGAACACGGCGGGGCCGGGTCTGGTTGGCTCCGGGCATGAAGTCGATCGTGTACTCCGAGACCGGACCCGCCCCCACCGTGCTGCAGCTCGTCGACCGCGACCTGCCCGAACCCGCCGCCGGCGAGGTGCGGGTGCGCGTCGTGTTCTCGGGCGTCAACCCCACCGACTGGAAGTCCCGTGCGGGCGGCGGGCCCGGCGAATCGCTGCCGTTCCCCGAGGTCACGCCCAACCAGGACGGCTCGGGCGTCGTCGACGCCGTCGGTGAGGGCGTCACCGGCCTCTCGGTCGGCGACCGCGTCTGGACCTACCTCTCGGCCCACCAGCGCCCCACCGGCACCGCGCAGGAGTTCACCGTCCTGCCCGCGTCCCGCGTCGTCCCGCTGCCCGACGGCGTCGGCCTGGACGTCGGTGCGAGCCTCGGCGTCCCCGCCATGACCGCCCACCGCGCGCTCACCGTGTGGGAGGACGGCCCGAGCCGCCTGACCCCCGGCAGCCTCGACGGCGCCGTCGTCCTCGTCGCCGGAGGCGCGGGTGCGGTCGGTCACGCCGCCATCCAGCTCGCCCGCTGGGCCGGGGCCACCGTCGTCACGACCATCAGCAGCGACGAGAAGGCCGCCCTGGCCACGGCCGCCGGCGCCCACCACGTCGTCAACTACCGCTCGGACGACGCCGCCGCCCGCATCCGCGAGATCGCCCCCGCCGGCGTCGACGTCGTCGTCGAGGTCGCGATCTCGCAGAACGCCGACCTGCTGGCCGACGTCGTCGCCCACCGCGCCTCCGTGGCGATCTACGCCGACAACGGCGGCGACACGACGACCATCCCGATCCGGGCGAACATGATCACGAACACCCGGTTCCAGTTCGTCCTGCTCTACACCGTGGGCGAGGAGGCGCTGCAGGCCGCCGTCGAGGACGTCACCGCGGCCCTGCGCGACGGCGTGCTGCCGGTCGGCGAGGCCGCCGGCCTGCCGCTGCACACCTTCCCGCTCGCCGACACGGCCGCCGCCCACGAGGCCGTCGAGGGCGACGTGGTCGGCAAGGTGCTGATCGAGGTCTCCGCCGAGTAGACGACGGGCGCCGCATAGTCCGGCGCCGCGTCGACGACGGGCTGCGCATGGCCCGGCGCCGCCTCGACGGACGCGGAGCGGCGCGGTCGGCGCTGGCTAGGCTCGCGGGGTGACCGACGCCACCAGCCGACCCGCGCCTCCTGCCCCTCCCGCCCCGCTCAGCCCCGTGCAGGCCGACGCCGTCCGTCGCAGCGCGCTGCCGCCCGTGGAGGAGGTCCGGCACGGCGTCTGGTCGGTCGCGTTCGAGTTCGGCGACGGCATCGACGACCACTCGTTGGGCTACGTCGTCGAGGGCTCCGACGGCGCCCTGACGGTCATCGACCCCGGGTGGGGAGTCGAGGCCAACCTCGACCGCCTCGAGAGCGCCCTCGCCGACGTCGACCACTCGCTGGCCGACGTCGACCTGATCGCCGTGACCCACCTGCACGCCGACCACCTGGGCGGAGCCGAGGCACTGCGTCGGGCCTCCGGCGCCCGGATCGCCCTGCACGCCGCCGAGCAGCGCGCGCTGGGCGAACGGCCGTCCGACGCCGCGGCCGCCGACGCCGACATCGCCCGGTGGGGCGCGCCCCGGGACGACCAGGAGGCGCTGGTCGCGTCGTGGGGGTCGGGTCGCCACCTGCCCGCGCTCACCGCCGACCTGCTGCTCGGCGACGGCGACGTGCTGCCCGTCGCGGGACGGCTGCTGCGTGCGGTGCACACCCCGGGCCACACGGCGGGCCACCTCTGCTTCGTCGAGCCCGAGCAGCGACTCGTCTTCACGGGCGACCACGTGCTGCCGCGGATCAACCCCGGCATCGGCCTCGGCGGGCGCACGGGAGAGAACCCGCTGACCGACTACCTCGCCTCGCTCGACCGCATGGTGGCGCTCGACGTCGCCGGCCCCGACGCCCTCGAGGTGTGCCCCGGCCACGAGTACCGCTTCGTCGGCCTCCGCGCACGGGCCGAGGCCCTGATCGCGCACCGCGCCGACCGCAGCCGTGACGCGGCCGCCGCCCTGGACGCGCTCGACCGGCCGACGGTGTGGCAGGTCGCCGAGCGGATGTCGTGGAGCGGCGGCATCGCCTCGTTGCACGGCTACCGGCTCGGCTCGGCCCTCGCACAGACCGAGTGGCACGTGCAGGACCTCGGCCGCGCCGACGAGCTGCGCTCCGCCTGACACCCGCCCGAGGACGTGGCGAGGTGACCGGCCTAGTGTCGAGCGCGGCCCCGGGTGACGCACCGCGCCTCCTGCCCGGACCGCCACCACGACCGAGGAGAGACATGAGCACGACCACGACCCCCACCCGCACCGCCCTCGTCCTGGGCGGTGGCGGCATCACCGGCATCGCCTGGGAGCTCGGCGTGCTGTCGAGGTTGCTCGAGGCGGGCGTGCCCGTGGACGAGGCCGACCTCGTCGTCGGCACCTCGGCCGGATCCGTCGTCGGGACGATGGTGCGGCTCGGCCGCGTCGACGAGGGCCTGCGGGAGCAGTTCGAGGCCGTGACCGAGCTGCCGTCGGGCTCGATCGACCCCGAGGTGTTCCAGCAGACCCTCGGGCAGGCCCTCGCCGGGGCGACCGACCAGCAGGAGGCGCGGGCCCGCATCGGCGCCCTGGCGCGCGAGACGCCCGTGGTCGCGGACGAACCCGAACTCGTCACGGCCATGCGGGAGCGCTTCGGAGGCGCGGCCTGGCCCGACGCCGCCCTGACCGTCTGCACCGTGGACGCCACCGACGGCTCGTTCCGTCCGCTGGACGCCGGCTCGGGCGTCGACCTGTACCGGGCCGTGGCCGCGAGCTGCTCGGTGCCCGTCGTCTGGCCCACCGTCGACGTCGACGGTCGCCCGACCATGGACGGCGGCGTGCGCTCGGGCACCAACGCCGACCTCGCCGAGGACTACGACCGGGTGCTCGTGCTGTCGTGCGGACCCGAGCTCGACGTCTCGCCGCTCGGCCCGACGCTGCCGCAGGTCGTCGAGGCGCGCCGCACCGCCGGCCGGGACGTCCTGGTCGTCCAGGCGGACGCCGAGTCCCTGCAGGCGTTCGGCACCGACGTCCTCGCGACGACCACCCGTCGCCCCGCGGCGGAGGCCGGTCGCCGACAGGCCGAGGCCGTACTCGACGACGTCCGGGCCTTCTGGGCGGGCGGGGTCGCCTGACCGGCGACGCGCAGACCGCGGGGGCGGTGGGCCGGTACCCTCGGGAAGTGACCACCGCCTCCTCCCCGCTCCGCATCGCCCTCGTGTCGTTGCACACGTCCCCCGGTGCCGAGCCCGGGTCGGGCGACGTCGGCGGCATGAACGTCGTCGTCCGCAACCAGGCCGAGGCGCTCGGCGCCGCGGGCCACGAGGTCGAGATCCTGACCCGCCGGTCCTCGCCCGACGAGCCCGCGAGCCTCGCCCTCGCCCCCGGCGTCACGCTGCGGTTCCTCGAGGCCGGCCCGGCCGAACCGGTCACGAAGGGGCGCAACGAGCTCTACGTCGACGAGTTCCGCGACCGGCTCGCCGAGCTCGGCCCGTGGGACGTCGTCCACTCGCACCACTGGTTCTCGGGCATGGCCGCGCTTCCCGTCGCCCGTGCCCTCGGCGTGCCCCACCTGCAGAGCTTCCACTCGATCGCCGCCCACGACTCCACCCCCCTCTCGCACGGCGAACGCGCCGAGTCCCCCGGCAGGATCGCCGGCGAAGAACGGCTCGCCCGCGAGTCCGACGCCGTGGTCGCGATCAGCCACGCCGAGGCCGGGACCGTCACCTCCCGTCTCGGCGGCTCGCCCGACCGCGTCCGCGTCGTCCTGCCGGGCGTCGACGGCGAGCTCTTCCACCCGGCCGAGGCGGGCCGGACCGCCCCGGGCCGCCCGTACGTCGTCGTGGCGGGGCGACTCGAACCGCTCAAGGCACCCGACCTCGCCCTGCGCGCGGTGGCGGCGGTCCCCGCCGAGGTGCGCCCCGACCTCGTCATCGCCGGAGGCGCCTCGACCGAGTTCGCCGGGTACGAGTCCGAGTTGAGCGCCCTGAGCGACGACCTCGACCTCACCGTGCACTTCCTGGGCCCGCGATCGCGGCCCGGCCTCGCCGCACTGCTGCGGGACGCTGCCCTCGTGCTCGTGCCCTCCCACTCCGAGACCTACGGGCTCATCGCGCTCGAGGCCGCGGCCAGCGGGGTCCCGGTGATCGCCGCGGCGTCGGGCGGCCTCCGCGAGTCGGTGGTCGACGGCGTCACGGGCATCGTGCTGCCGCAGCGCGACCCGCAGGCCTGGGCCCGGGCGATGACGCAGGTGCTCGCGGACGCCGGGCTGCGCGACCGGCTCTCGCGCGCCTCCCGGTCCCACGCCCTCGAACACCCGTGGTCGCGTTCGGCGGACGACCTCGTAGGCGTCTACTGCGGGTCGCTCGCCCGCCAGGGGTCGCCCTGCGCCGCGGCCTCGGCCTGACCCCTCCCGGCGCCACCAGCCCGTTGACGGGGGCCGGGCCTAGGCTCGGGTCGTCCCGCGACGGCGCGCCGCCGCGCGCCCGTGCCGACCCACCAGCTCGCCCGACCACCCCAGGAGGCCACCGATGACCGACGACACCCTGCTCCAGACCCTCATCGAACAAGAAGAGCGCCTCGTCTTCCGGCGGTTCACCCTCGACGTCGCCCTCGACCTGGGCGCGCACCTCCTGGCCGAGGCCCGACGCCGCGACCTCGCCGTCGCCGTCACCGTGCGGCACGGTCGACAGCGGGCGTTCCACGCGGCCCTGCCCGGCAGCAGCCTCGACAACGACGAGTGGCTCGACCGCAAGGCCCGCGTGGTCGAGCGCTACGGGCAGAGTTCGTACCGGGTGGGCGAGTCGTTCCGGGTGCAGGGCGGCACGTTCGACGAGAAGTCGCGCCTCGACACCGGCCTCTACGCGGCGCACGGCGGGCTGTTCCCCGTGCGGGTCACGGGCGTCGGCGTCGTCGGCTCGGCCGGCGTCTCCGGCCTGCCGCAGGCCGACGACCACGCGTTCGTCGTCGACGTGATCGAGGACTTCCTCGACCACGGCTACGACGCCTGAGCCCACCGCCCGAGCACCACGTGGACGACCCGACCGCAGGAGGCGCGGTGCCGGCCCCCGAGTCCCCGTCCGACGACGAGGCGGCCGTCTCGCTCCGCACCCTCGTCGAGCAGGCGGCCGCCGACCTGGCCGCGCGCGGGGCGCGCACCGAGGCCCTCGCCCGCCACAAGCCCGCCCGGCGCATCGTCGTGGTGAAGACCGCCGAGTCGCTCGAGCCCGCCGGGCGCGCCTGGCGACTCGGCGTGCTGCTGCTCGGCACCGACGGCCGCGTCTTCGAGACCGGACGCATCACCCGGGCGGTCACGCCGACCCGTTCCCAGCACCTGTCCGCCCAGGTCGAGCAGCGCAAGGCCGAACGGCGGGCGGCCGTGCGCGGCCACTTCGCCGAGGGCGAGGTCGTCAACTACGGGTACGAGCCGGTGGACCTGTCGACCGCGGCGTTGCAGGGCGGCGAGCAGCGCCTCCTCGTCCGCGACGGGCACGCCCTCGTGCGGTGGGGCACGGCGACCGGCGAGGTCCGCGATCTCGCCGCGTACCTCGCCGATCGGACCGAACTGCTCTAGCGCACGGTCCCCCGCGAGGGCGACGCAGCGGAGGCGGTCGTCGCCGCGCGCTCGTCAGGCTCGGCGGGGTCGACGATCTGGGCGGGCTCGGCGTCGAGGAAGGGCAGGTCGCCGAGGTCGATGTTCGGGTTGGCGTCCTGCGTCTCGACGAGCTCGTGCGCCTCGGCCTCGGTGGCCACGCTCGGCATCGAGCCGGGCAGCGGGCGCTGCGACGACTCCTTCATGAACCACACCGCGACGGCTCCGACCAGCGAGGTCGCCATCAGGAAGAACGCCGGCACGAGCTCGTTGCCGGTCGCCTGCAGCAGCGCCTGGATGATCAGGGGCGTCGTCCCGCCGAACACGGCGATCGCGACGTTGTACGACACGCCCATCGCGCCGTAGCGGCTCGCGGTCGGGAAGAGCGCGGGCAGCGACGACGCCTGGCTCGACACCCAGAGCGCGACGCTCATGGCGAGCAGCGACAGCCCGGCGAGGGTCGTCGCGATGCTGCCGACGCCGATCAGGAGGAACGCGGGCAGGGCGAGCAGCAGCACCGATGCGGCACCGAGCCACATGACGGGACGTCGGCCGATGCGGTCGCTGAGGCGCCCGGCGACGGGCAGCAGCAGGGCGAGCAGCACGAGCACCGGGATGGTCAGCAGCGTGCCGTGCAGCGGGTCGTAGCCGAGCGAGTCGGTCAGGTAGGTCGGCATGTAGCTGGTCAGCGCGTAGCCGACGGTGTTGGAGGCGGCGACGAGGCCGATCGCGATGACGATCGGACGCCAGTGCTGCCGGACGAGGGCGAGGGTGTTGCGCGGACGGCCCTGCGCGTCGGCGATCTCGCCGACCTTGTTCTCTTGAGCGTCCTGCGTCGCCTGGAACGCGGGCGACTCCTCGATCTTCAGGCGGAAGTAGATGGCGACGACGCCGAGCACGCCGGCCAGCAGGAAGGGCAGGCGCCAGGCCCAGTCGAGCATCTGCTGCTCGGTGGTCAGCAGCTGCAGCACCGACACGACCGCGGCGCCGAGCGCGAAGCCCAGGTAGCTGCCGAGGTCGAGGATGCTCGCGAAGAACCCGCGCCGTTTGTCGGGTGCGTACTCGCTGACGAACGTCGTCGCCCCGGCGTACTCACCACCGGTCGAGAAGCCCTGCAGCAGCTTGAGCACGACGAGGGCGATCGGGGCGATGGCGCCGATCGCGGCGAAGTCGGGCAGCACGCCGATCAGGAAGGTCGCGCCCGCCATCAGGATGAGCGTGGTCGCGAGCACCTTCTGACGTCCGACCCGGTCGCCGAGGCGGCCGAAGACGACCCCGCCGAGCGGACGCGCGACGTAGGTCGAGGCGAAGACGCCGAGGCTGAAGAGGATCTGCAGCGACGGGTCGGCCTCGGGCAGGAAGACCCGGCCCATCGTGACGGCGAGGTAGCCGTAGACGCCGACGTCGTACCACTCCATGGTGTTGCCGACGACGGTGCCGCCGATGGCGCGCTTCATCATGGCCGGGTCGACGACGGTGACGTCGTCGACGCGCAGACGCCGCGGGCGCCTCCGTCCGGAGGCGCGGGTCGGGCGGTCGGGACGGGTCTCGCGGGCAGGGGTGGGTGGGGTTCCCATGAACGACGTTCCTCTGGATCTCGGGCGCCGGTCGCAGGGACGGGCGCCGCGGCGATCGAGCTGCGGAGGGGCGGTGCCCGGCTGCCGCGGCCCGAGTGGTCGGGTCGACGGCGGGCAACGTTACCGGCATGTCGGCGGTGGATTGCCAGGGCATTCGGAGGGAGGCACACCCACCGCCCAGCCGACGCGGGACGAACTGCCGAGCGGATCGCCTATCCTCGACGACGACTTCCGTGCCGGTCGCCGCCCGTTGATCGCCACCCCACCCGACCCTAGGAGGCCCGCCGTGCGCCGCGTGCTGATCGCCGTCTCCGTCGTGTTCGGCGTGGGGCTCGTCGCCTTCGTCGTCGCCGTCGCGATGGTCGTCTCGGCGCTCACGGCGCCCCGCGACGAGGACGTCACGGCGATCACGTCGACGCCCGTGCCGGCCTGCCCCGAGGTCGACCCGGTGATGGTCGGCGACATCGAGGTGCCGGCCGGGCCGGTCGCCGGGTACTGCCAGGACCGGCTGGTGAACGCCGCGTACATCATGCTGGCCGCCCGGGCGCAGGGCATCGGGGAGCACACCCAGGCCATCGGGGTGATGACCGCCATGGGTGAGTCGAGCCTCCGCAACATCGACTACGGCGACGCCGTCGGGCCCGACAGCCGCGGGCTCTTCCAGCAACGGGACAACGGCCAGTGGGGCACCTACGAGCAGCGGATGGACCCCTACACGGCGGCCACCAGCTTCTTCACGAAGCTCGTGGCCATCCCGGGCTGGAAGGACCTGACCCCGACCCAGGCGGCGCACGCCGTCCAGGTCAACGCCGACCCCGACCACTACACGAAGTGGTTCCCCGACGCCGAGGTGGTCGTGGCGGCGCTGTCGAGCTGAGCCGCGCCTCCTCGGGTCGGGGCCGGTCGTGTCGGGCCCGACCGTGACTACTTGGCGCGACGGCCGATGCTGCGACGGTCGCGCCAGGCGCCCGTCGACCAGAGCGACAGCAGGACGAGCAGCGGCTGGAAGATCAGGCGGAAGGCGCGCTTGCCGTCGGTGTCGAGGCCGAACGCGTCGGTGTGCGTGACGAGCTGCGAGATGTTGCCGGGGAAGATCGCGGTGAAGAACGCCGCGGCGACCCATCCGACGGTCACGCGGTGCTTGGGGGCGACGACGAGGGCCGCGCCGATGCCGATCTCGACGACGCCGGAGGCGAGCACGACGAAGTCGTCGTCGAGCGGCAGCCACTCCGGTACCTGGGCCTGGAACGGCTCGCGGGCGAACGTGAGGTGGCTCGTGCCGGCGAAGACCAGGGCGCCACCGAGGGCGATGCGGCCCAGGGTGCGGGCGAGGGACGTGGGGCGGGGGCGGGGTCGTCTGGACATCCGTCCAGTCTCCTCCTGTCGGGGCCCTCGTCCCTACCAGCCCATCGTGCCCGGTGCGCCCTTGAACGGACCGACCAGGTTCGAGGTGATCCAGCCGCCGTAGAAGTCGCCCTCCTGCGCCTGGACCACCTCGCCGTCGATCTCGCAGGAGTCCATGGCGCCCGGGTACAGCGCGACGTGGTCGACGAGGGACTCGTAGCCGGGCCAGGGCTCGGCGTAGGACCAGCCGGCGCGGCGCGCGACGACTCCCCCGCCGGTCACGTCGAGGTAGCCGGCCTGGCCCTTGAACTCGCAGAGGCTTCGCCCTTCGGCGCGCGACAGGGCACCTGCGGCGAAGTCCGAGCGGGGCAGGTAGTAGACGGGCGGGTGGCTCGTCTCGAGCACGCGGATCGCGGCCGTCGTGTCGGCCACCACGACGCCGCCGAGACGGACGACGACGCGCTCGGTGCGGGGCTCGACGCGTGGCGGGCGGGGGTAGTCCCAGACGGACTCCTGCCCGGGGCCGGGCTCGACGCGGACGGGGTGGGACGGACGGGAGGGGCGGCGGAAGGCGGGCATGGCCTCATGATGCGCCGCGGGGCTGGGACGCCGCACCGGGTCGCCCGCAGCCGTCACCCCCGTGGCCGGTTGCGATGGTCGGACGAGCGCCGACCCCACCACGAGGCTGATACCCGACAGCCAAACCGCACCTACCCCCGCTGGACGATCGACTAACGGACGTCCTCGTGCCGCTGTGCCACGGGAGCGACGACGGCTTCCCAGAGGATCTCGTCGTCGACGACCGTCGACGTGGGTACGAGCCCGAGCCGACGGGCCACCCGGGCTGACGCCTCGTGGTCGGGGTGGACGTAGGCCTGCAGGCGCCCGACACCCAGCGAGGTCAGCCACGTCGCGACGGCTGACGCCGCCTCCCTGGCGAGACCGCGACCCTGTTCCGAGGCCGTGACCAGCCACGCGAGATCAGCGACGAGGTCAGCGGCCTCGCGTGTGAGCGTCGCCTGGACGAATCCGACGGCCGGCCCACCGCCAGTAGATCGCATGATCCAGTTCAGCCACCCGGCACGTCCCTCTCCGGACTGACCCGTCGACTGACGGCGGTAACGCGCTTCGAGTTCCTCGAGCGTCGGAGGCTCCCCACCCGTGAACCGGTACAGATCCTGTGGCGCCAGAGCGACCACCATCTCGCTCGCGTGCTCCACGGCGAGCGGCTCGAGAGAGAGACGATCCGTTCGAAGGGCATCAGCCCGAGGCCACGACATGACCCGAGCTTCGCAGGTCGACCGGACGGTCGTCTTTCATCGACACGCGGTGGCTACCCGCTCGTCGCCTCATCCGTGGCGGCACGGGAGAGGGGATAGGCGCGGTCCAGGCGGGGGCTGAGGACGACGAGGAACAAGAACATCGACAGCAACCACCCGGCGATCCAGTAGGCGGGAATCGAGAAGATCACGACGTTCGGCACGACGTCGGTGGCGACTGCGACGACCACGGCGATCGTGAAGAGCACGCCCACGCCGTAGTACAGGGCTCGGAAGCCGTCCTCGACCCGGCCTCGCCGATCCTGCTGGCGAGTCGTCCGCTCGTCGAGGGCGGTGACCGAGCGGCCGTAGTCGTCCTCGGTGACGGTGACGAAGAGGTCACGGACTGGTACGCCGAAGGCCTTCGCCACCCGCGACAGCGTGTCGAGGCTCCCGTCATTGCCCGCCTCGAGCCTCTGGACGGTGCGGACGGTCACGCCGCTCGCGTCTGCGAGGCGTTCCTGGGTCCAACCCATCTGGGTCCGGAGATCGACGATCCGTGTCTCGTTCATGCACCTCACACTAAGAACGACCAGCCCCGAGGTCCACGACACGGACCCGACAAACAGCCGACACCCTCACGACAGAACACCTCGGGGCCAGTCCCGATCATCACCTCCACCGCAGCAGACCTCGGTCTCAGATGGGGTCCGATGAACGATCGTCCATCCGGACGGCTGGCCGCCCGGTCAGAGCTGCACGTGAGCCAGTCAGCTGTCGAGCGCGAGGACCCAGAGGGCCAGTACGACACCGGTCACTACGAGCAACCCGATTCCGGACCAGAACCACGGAGCGCTCGGACCGCGTTCCGCCCTGGCCCCCGCGAGGCCGTCTCGGCGAACGGCCATCACACAGGCGCGTCCGATCAGCCCGAGTCCCCCGAGGGCGACGATCACGAGCCCCGACCAGGTCCACCACGAGAACTGCATGTGATGAGGATGGCCCATACGACCAACTCCTGTGCGCGGGCCACTTACCGGCAGCCACCTCGCCGACCGCCTGCCGCCCCATGGAAGGATCGCCCCGTGACCGACACCGACTCGACGCCACCGCTCACGCTGACACCCGGCGGGTCCCCTCGAGCGCAGGCCCTCCTCGACCGGTGGAATGTCCAATGGCAGGGTGTGCTGCCCTGGCGGTGGGCACCCCGAGAAGCGCGGCCGGAGGCATGGGTGCGCTTCCACACGCTGACAGAGGGCAGGCAACAGATTCGTCACCGTCGTGATGCCCGGGCGGTCCGCCGTCGCTTTCGACGAATCGTCCGCGCTGTCGAGCAACTGACGGATCTGCCCGCCATGGTGATCGTGTTTGCCGACGACCCTCGGCCCGGGCCCTTGCGCGATCGGGCGCTGTCAGTTCTTCCCCACCTCGAATCATGGGTCACCGACCCGCCCTTGGATTTCGGGACCGACGTGGACTGGCAAGACTCCGACCGGGATGAGGACGGGGAAGACGAGGACGGGAAGGAGTGGCCGCTGCCGACGCACTCGTTCACGACAGGCCCAGTCGAGGATCGCCTCCTCGACGCCTTGGTCATGCTCGTCCACGAACAAGACGACGACCTCATTCTCTTGGCCGAGGACCTGAGCTGGGCGATCAGTGCTTACGACGGCGGCGTCGACGTCGTCTTGTGCGACCCAGACGACGCTGCGACCCTCGCCGATTGGCT
Organism: Frigoribacterium sp. ME-P-080; assembly: GCF_030209595.1. Classification (NCBI taxonomy): domain Bacteria; kingdom Bacillati; phylum Actinomycetota; class Actinomycetes; order Micrococcales; family Microbacteriaceae; genus Frigoribacterium; species Frigoribacterium sp. ME-P-080. The sequence continues at coordinate 130,089 of NZ_JARVRR010000004.1, read as the reverse complement.
TGCACCCTGGCTTCCTCCCAACGGCTGGCCGGGCGCATACTCATGGAGCCGAAGCGCGACAACGCGCGAGATGCGTCAAGGCTTGGGTGTCGTCGACTTCGACGACGAAGACGGGAACGAGCAAGAGGGCCATGTCGGAGAGGACACGACGCCGACGTGACCGGTAGGTCACCCTTGTATGGGCAGAAGCTCACGCCCCGACCGCGAGAAGACCCGACGGTGGACCACAATCGAGGCATGGTCGATTCTCGAGGTGACGCCTGGTCCGAGTTGTCGAGACTCATCGCCACCTCGCCCCTGAATGTCATGGTGTGCCCACCAGACGACGCCTCAGCCACCGCGGCAACACTGGGACTTGGCACAGGCTCCTTTCTCGGCGCGTTCGCTCGCAACACTTCTGGCGTCATGGTGGACGACGGGTGGCTGCGCCTCCTCGGAGGTAGTTCCAGCGCCGATGGCCTGCCTGGTCTCGACCAGGCCAGTGCCGGCACCACGGGGCTGCTGGTGGTTGCGTTCGACGTATTGGGCGGCGTCTTCGCCCTGGACGGCGGTGCCCTCGGCACAGGCAACGGCTCCGTCCACCACTTCTCGATCGACTCCTTGAGTTGGGAGGACCTCGAGTTGGGCCACGCGGCCTTTGTGACCAGGATGCTCGCCGGTGCGACCACGAGCTTCTACGAGTCCCTCCGGTGGCCGGGGTGGCAGGACGACATCGCCACACTGCAGCCGAGACAAGGCTTGTCTCTCTACCCTCAACCGTTCACGGCAGAGGGAAAGGACGTCAGCAGCGCCAGCAAGCGGGCCGTGCCCATGGCGGAGTTGCTCGCCGTGCACAACGACATCGCGACTCAGTTCGGAACCGATCGCGGCGTCCAAGCGACGTGGCCCTGAATCGTCCCCACCGTGCCGGAGACCGATCGTCCATCGGGCACACGACGGCCCCGTGCTTGCCCGGCAGAGCAACTATGACTGCACGAACCAAGCAACCATGCAAACCAGCCCCACAACAGCGATAAAGACCGTGAGCACAGCAGAGCGGATGCGACGCTCTTTCGACATCGCCTTGCCACCACTGACCTGAGCGGCCGTGACCACGTTCATCCCCACGGCGATTACGACGCATACGAGCCCGATCGCAAGGAGGAGGCCTGCGGGTGCCATGGCACTCATCGTGCCCTCCTACCTCGCGTGACCTCGCGTGTCCGTCCTCGTTCCATCTGCTTCTAGCTCACCTCATCGGCGCATAGCCCGGCAGGCGATCCCCTTTTGAGACTCCGCCACGATACGGGTAGCCGGCTTTGTTCCTTGGCGTGGCTCCCTCGACATGGCATGGTCGCGACCATGGAGATCATCGACGACGTTGAGCGGGCCGCGTGGCTGGGGCGCCGAATGCAACGGGAGCACAGCTGGGCACGGGTCGGTGGGGTCGCCGGATACGACTTCGAGGCCTACGCGCGCATCCTCCACCCCCGACCAACCGGGAATGGCGCCTGGGAACGCCGCCGCTGGGCTGACGTCGCGTCCGCCGCCGGCAAGGTCATGCACCCGCTCGTGCAATGGGAACGACTGCTCGGCCACGACGAACCTCGCGGTGGGACAAGTGACGTCGGGTTCCTCGACCCTCAGATCCTCGCCGCCCTTGCGCCGCTGCTCGGCGCCGCGACCACCACGCCCGACGACGCCGTTGCCGCGTACTGGGCAGGCGGCTCGGGCCACGGCCTTAGGGCCGGTGCGACAGCGTTCATCGACCGCTACGACTACGTCCTCGCCCAGACGAGCACGGCAGAGCTCGCCGAACCCGGCTGGGGCCGGGCAATAGGTCACCGCTCCGATGAGCCGCTGCAGCTGCTCTGGCCCGAGGACCACGCCTGGGTGCTCGCCACCGAGATCGACTGGGACTCCACGATCGTCGCCGGCTCAAAAGCGCTCGTCGATGCGGTCCTCACCGAGGGCCGTTTCGAGGCCTACCCCGTCGACCAGGACTCCGACCTCTCCTGGGACGGCGACACCATCAACCGACCCGCGACCTAAGACCCACAGAGCGATCCCCTATCGGATTACCCGACGGGCATTCTGCGGCTGCTCATCTCTGCGCCTGCCATTCTCAGCAGGTGCTGGGCAGTGTTGCCATCGTGTCGTTGGGCTTTTTCGTGTGGTCCATTGTTCGAATGGTTCAAGTTCGCAGGTCCCGAGCAGCCGGCCAAACGCCAGACAAGAAGTTCGTTCAAGACAGCAGGATCGTCCTAGCCCTGTCTGCCCTGGCGGTGATCGCAACGTTTTTCGTCGGCATGGTGTTGCTGCCTCGTTCTTAAAGTCGACTCTCGTTACAGCCACCGATCATCTATCGGGACGGCTCGAGCGAGGTCGCCACAGCTCACTGGCATGATCGTTGTGTGCATGCCGAACCCCCTGTCATTGAGCGACTCAAGCACGCTTTCTTGTGGCGAGGTGATCGAACAGACTCTGTTTCTCGGGCCGATGTCACGCGGTGGTGGCGCGATGCCGACACGCTCAACGAACTGGGGCCAGGTCTGGCACAGCTCTTCCCTGACGCTTCACCGACCGTCGTCATGGGGACCGAATCAAGAGGCAGTCTGCTCGGGGTCCTCACTGCACAGCACCTTCACACCGGCTTCGCCGAGGTGCGAAAGAATCCTGAAAGAGCAGCGGACAGCGACGCCTGGTGGGAGACCGTCACGGGCCCCGACTACCAAGATCGGAACCTCCACCTCGGAGTGCGCCGGGCCCTTCTGAAAGCCGGCGACAGGGTGCTCTTCGTCGACGACTGGATCGCGACGGGGGCACAGGCCCAAGCCTGCCACCGCCTGGTCAAGATGAGCGGCGCGTCGTGGGTCGGGGCAGCGATTGTCGTAGACGGCCTCGAAAGGACATCTCTTCGTCGATCCCTCACGCTTCGTTCACTGCTATCGGTTCGGGACCTCTAGCCCGGCCTCGTCCGGCCCGTAAAACGATCCCCTGTCGGGCAAATGATTTCAAGGTTCGGGCGCACAACGTCGACAGCCAATCCCGGCATGCCGCCAAACGGCGTTGGCTCCGCCATCATGGGCGGAGCCAACTCCCTCAACGTAGAGCCCATGCCGAAGCAACTGATGACCTATCCAACTGAGGTCGTCCGATGCTACAGACACCTATTCCAGGTAGACGACGTACCGAAAGGCGCGTCGCCGGCGCCACGAACATCGTGTCCGGCTTCATCTTGCGCCGGCAGGTCTGGCGCAAAAAGAAACCCGATGCCGACCGCTGACCGATCCCCTATCGGACACGCTCTGGAGTCGAGTCATCGAGGATGCGAGGCAAATTCGAGGGTGCTAACGCGGCCGGTGGCCACGCCGGCGCTAGGGTCAGGGCATGAACGACGCCGACCGCGAATTGCTCCGCCGGGCTGAGGCGGAGGTGGCAGCGCTCCCCCACCGTCACTCCCTCGCTGACTCGTCTGCCTGGTCGGAAGGCGGCCGCGACGCCGAGTCCGAGCCGACCGGTCGGGCTCGATTGCTCGCCCCGCTGACCCTCATCGTCTGCTTCGTCACGGCCTGCGCCGAGGGTTCGTGGCTCTGGTTCTCCGCCGCAGAGTGGACCTCAATGGTCTGGTTCGCCGTGCCATTCCTGCTGGTCGCCTCGATTGTGCTCGCGCTCATCGCCGGCGCGCTAGGCGGCCGCACTGGCCGATGGGCCGGCGTCTGTGGTGGCATCGCGATCGTACCGCCCGTGTGTTTCGTGGTGTCGCTTCCCCTGGCGCTTTTCACGTAGGCCGCTGCGGCTTGCGCCGCGGCAGCCCGTCGGCCTCCCGGTAGCCGACCGTCTATCGGGCACCGACCGGTGTGACGAAAAGGTCAGACGGGATGCAAATTCGGTTGGCTGAGAGAGGGTTGCATCTAAGAACGCCCCAGAAGGAGACGACCATGAGCCTCACGATTCTCGAAGATCGAAAGATTTGGGGGGTCATACCTCGTGAGATCACATACCTGGGTGCGACCGCGGCCGGCCTCTGCACCGGATTGCTCGTCTTCGCTGCGTTGGTCACGGGCATGTGGATCTTCTGGCTCGGCGTAGGGGCAGGCGCCATCTCCGGCGCCATGCTCCTCAAGGTCACTTTTTACCTGCGAGCCCTCCCTTACGAGGCCTACGAAGATCCAACCCCACCAGAGGTATCCAACTAAGCAACGCGGCCGGTGGCCGATCCCCTATCGGGCGCTCCAAGCACGCGCTTCTACAGGGCTGAACGTCGGCGCATGCTCGTGGTTGCATCAGGTTCGCGACCGCTTCGTGCAGCCGCACCAGTCGGCGGCCGCCGACTCCCCTTTCCGTTTCGACATACAAGTGCGCAGGAGAAAGCATCATGAGCAACACCGTCATCCATGACTTGGTTTCCGAGATGCTGAGTCAGCTTCCGTCCGGTGGAGGCATCGTGGCTGTGGATGGCGATGCTGGCGAGCAACTCTCGGACATGGGCAGTCAGTTAGCTCGGGAGATCAGCGCGAGAGGCCTCACGTCGTCGGTCCGATCATTCACGGGCGCAGACTTCGAGTCTTCACCCGCCGGCACGGACGTGCTGTTGGTCGTCGGCGAAGGCGCGTTGCAGCCTGGCGTCCGGACGCGGTGGAACTGGACTCTGTGGGTCGAGGCCTCCGGGGTGCGTGATCCGGCGAGCAACGACCGCAGTGCGGTGGCGTTCGAGAGCTACCGGTCGCGTGACGAGCCCAAGGGCGCCGCCTCGGCCATCGTCGACGTCAGTGACCCCGAGGCCTATCGCCGTGACTGGAACGACGCCTGTTCGATCTGAGTCGCTCCCCCCACGCACCCTCGTCGTCCGTGGTCAGGGCAGGGGACGGGGAGGCGCGAGGAGCGTTCCGCGGATGACGCTGCCGTGGAAGGTGCGCGCGGCGACCGTGATCCAGGCCCCGACGAGCCCGATGTAGAACACGACCGCCAGTACCTGCAGCGTGACGAGTCCCGTGTGCAGGGCCAGACCGTTCAGGCCTGTCACGCAGGTGCCGACGGGGAAGGTGAACGACCACCAGGTGAGTGAGAACGGGAGCCCCTGGCGGATGGTGTGGAGGGTGATGGCCGATGCCAGTGCCGCCCACATCAGGGCGAATCCCAGGGTGGGCACACCGTAGACGAGCCCGAAGACGAACAGGGCGTGCGAGGTTTCCTGGTCGACGGCGAGGTGGGCGTTGCCACCGAGAAGGTTGGCCGCGGTGATCGACTGCCCCAGGGGGCCGAGGACGATCCAGAGGGTCGGGACCATGCCGGCCGGGCCGATCTTGTGCTGGGCCAGGCGTGACCAGATCAGCGTGATGATCACGATCGACGCCAGCAATGACAAGCCGAACATCGCGTAGCACCCCCAGAGCATGTTCTGCCTTGCCTGCCCCGCGGGCAGGAAGGGCAGCAGCAGCGCACCGGTCGAGGCAGACACCATCGGAGGAACCACGGGCATGAGCCAGCCGCCGAACGCACTGTCGGGGGCCGTGTCGTGCCGGGTGAACGTCAGGTACGGGACCGCGATCGCGCTGACGAGGCCGAGCACCGTACCGATGGTCCACAACACCCAGTCGATGCCGACCGCCAGGGGCGTACCGAGGACGTCTTTCCCCAAGAGCAGGGTGCCCGCGCCGACGGTCAGCAGCGCCATGGGCGGTGCCCCGTAGAAGTGCGCCATCACCGGATTGAGTCGATGCCCCCGCGCGGTGGCCCGGTAACGCACCCAGTGCAGGACGGTCGCCGTGCTGAGAGCGACCAACAACACGCTGGCCAGTGCCCAGACGATGGTCGCGGCGGGGCGCAGCCCCGGGAACTGCAACGGCAGGGTCGCCGCGGCGTTGGCGACGATGCCCGTCCCCATGATCGACGCGAACCAGTTCGGGGTCAGGTTCGACACGATCTGCCCGCGGTGCTCGAGCTGGCGGAACAGACCGCGTGTGCGGGGTGGGGCGACATCCGGTGTGATCGTGGCAGGCATGCCTCGATCTTCGTACGTGCGTCCGGCTGCCGATACGGGCGGATGCTTGTGGTGTCACAATCGATCCTTGTGACCGGACTCCCTGTTGATCTCGAGACGCTCCGACTGCTGGAGGCGATCTCGAGATCGGGCAGTCTTGGCCGTGCCGCGACATCGGTGGGCATCAGCCAGCAGGCGGCGTCGTCTCGCATCACGGGCGCCGAGCGGCGGCTGGGTCGTACGTTGCTCGTCCGCTCTCGGGCGGGCTCGGCGCTGACCGAGCACGGACTCCTGGTGTGCGAGTGGGGCCGACCCCTGCTCGAGGCGGCGACCACCTTCGAACGATCGCTGCACACCCTGATGACCGGCGCCTCCGACGCTCTCCTCGTCGCGGCGAGTCAGACGGTGTCAGAGGCGCTGATGCCCCGCTGGATGACAGCGGCAGCGGATCGTGTCCGGGTGCGCCTGGAATCGGGCAACAGCGACTGGGTCGTCGACGAGGTCCGTTCGGGGCGCGCGCACCTCGGGTTCACGGAGACCCCTGATGAGGCCGACGGGCTCGCCACGACCGTCCTGGGTGTCGACGAACTGCTCGTCGTCGTCTCGCCGAGGCACGCATGGGCATCGAAGTCCGAACCCGTGACGGCAGCGGATCTCGCATCCACACCGCTCGTGTCTCGGGAGTCGGGCTCGGGCACCCGCCGGACCCTCGAGCTCGCCCTGGGGATCGACCCTGCCCTGATGGCAGAACCCGCTGCGCAGTTGTCGTCGACGGGCGCCATCCGGGCGGCCATCGCCGGCGGTGTGGGTCCGGGAGTCATCAGCTCGTTGCTGGTCGAGGACGACCTCCGTGCCGGGCGCCTCGTCACCGTCCCGGCAGCCGTCGACCTGAGGCGCCCGTTCCGCGCCGTGTGGTCGGCCGGTCTGAGCGCCGGGGCGCAGGAGCTCCTGGCCGTGATCGCCGCGTCGCAGCACAGCCCCGACTCCTCGCCGAGATGATCAGAGAAGCGAAGCGTGCCGTAGGGCCGTGACGGACCGCAGGTGCTTCTCGCCGGCGCGGGTGGCGTTCGCCGGCGACAGATGGGGTGCCGCGAGCACGGGCACGACCCTCGCACGCGGTTCCAGGGTGAAGTACCTCATCACGCCCGTCAGGGCCGGAGTGCCGAAGGTCACGATCGCCCGCAGCTGCGGCAGAGAAACGAGCAGCTGAGCCAGGGCAGGGCGTGCCTCGTCGAGATCGGTGACGGTCGGCGCCCGACCAAGGGCCCACGGGACGATGTTCCATCGCAGGTAGACGTTCCTGCCCAGACCCGACTCGATCCGTGCTCGCCTGAACGCAGACGCCGTCGGCCCCGGGTTGTCCTCACTGCTGATCGCGTCCTCGCCCTGCTTGATCGTGGCAGGACCGGGTGATTCCATCAGCACGAGAACTGTCGCCGCTGCTCCTCCACCTGATGGGTCGAAGCCCGGCACGAAGCGCGCACGTCCTGGTCCGGAGCTCCGCCATTCCGATACGAGCTGATCGAGGCCCCTGGGCTGCTGCATCCCTAGACGCTACGACGTTAGGGACCGTTTCCGCCCACGCTCACCGACGACACGGAACGACCACGACGGCGTCCTCTCCGAGTGCGCTCGCCCCACAGCAAGTGATCCAGTGGGGGATCCCCTATGGCGACAGGCCAAGGCGGGTAGTTTTCCAGTGACAGTGGGTCCGAAGAGGGAGTAACCGTGAAGTTCCTTGCCGTTATTGCTGGCGTAGGCGTGGTCCTTGCCGTTGTCCTTCTGATTCGCGCACAGGACGTAACCGGACAGATTCTGTTTGGAGCCCTCGCCATAGCCATGCTCGTCCTCGCAATCGGCTCCCTCGTGGCGGCGCGGAGAGCCAGCTCATCCAAAAGCACCGATCACCAATAATCATTCGGCCCTTAGGGCTCGCCGCTCTGTTGTCTAGGTCACTGCTGCTCGGCTCGTTGGATAGCCCTGTAGACCGTTGACCGAGCGACCCCGAACAGTTCCGCGATGTCGCTCGTCGTGTGGGCGCCGGTGCGGTGCAGCTGGACAAGGTGCTTCTCCTGCGAGGCGGTGAGCTTCGGCTTGCGGCCGCGGAGCTTGCCGGAGGCCTTCGCGATCGCCATGCCCTCCCGGGTGCGGGCCCGGATCAGGTCGGCCTCGAACTCGGCCACCATGCCGAGCACGTTGAAGAGGAGCCGGCCCACAGGGTCGGTGGGGTCGTGGACCGCTCCCCCGAGGTTCAGGGCAACGCCCTTCTTCGTCAGCTCGTCCGCGATGTCAGTCGCGTCACGCAGCGAGCGGGCGAGACGGTCGAGCTTCGTCACGACGAGAACGTCGCCGGCGCGGCACGCGGCCAATGCCTCGCGAAGGCCCGGGCGGGCTCGAGTCGTCCCCGACAAACCATGGTCAACATAGACGTGTTGATCGTCGACACCCAGTGCTGCAAGACCGTCACGTTGTGCTGCAAGATCTTGTCCCGAGGTCGAGACGCGGGCGTATCCGATGAGCATCGAATGACTGTAGCGTTTAAACCCCCGTCACCGGGCATTTTTGCGGGACAGGCATACGCGAATCCGCAGGCCAGACGCCACTTGACCTCACGCGACCGAGAACGGCTCGAGAAGGTGTCCCGATGAACGACCGGCGACCGGGCGCCGGCGACACGCACGACACGTGGCGCACCCGACGTGCGTAGGATTTCTCATCATGAAGCTCGCCGAAGCCCTCCTGCAACGGTCCGACGCCCAGCGCCGGGTCGACCAGCTGCGTGATCGCGTCACCGCGAACGCCCGCTACCAGGAGGGCGAAGAGCCCACCGAGGACGCCGCCGAGCTGCTGCGCCAGGCGGTCGACACCCTCGCCGTCCTCGAGTCGCTCGTCGTGCGCATCAACCTCACCAACGCTCGTACGACCCTCGCCGACGGCAGCACCATGACCGCCGCCCTGGCCCGCCGCGAGACCCTGCGCGCCACCCACGCCCTGCTCGTGACCGCCTCCGACGCGGCCCGCGGTGCCTCCGGCGGCTACCGCCAGCTACGTAGCGAGCTACGGATGTTCTCGGCCCTGCCGGTCGCCGAGCTGCGGGACCGTGCCGACGCCGTCGCCAAGGACCTCCGCGAACTCGACGTCGAGATCCAGAAGACCAACTGGGAGGCCGAGCTGCAGAACTGACCTGCGCGGTGAGTCGGTAGACGTCACCGGGGCGAGCACGAACCGAGACCGGCGGTCATCCCGGTCACCCTGCAGGCGCGGAGGGCAGCGCCACGACTCACGTCGTCACCACTCAGCCCCGCACCGATCACCGGTGACCGCGCACCCTGCATCGTTCACCACCGTGTGCTGACCGGAGACGTCGAGGGCGGGATCGGGGACCTCACCGCGCCTCCTGGGGCTGCCTCCGTCGGCAGACGTCCGCGTCGCGGTCCGTCCCGCGGCGGGTGCGACGATCGGTAGGCTCGCCGGGTGACGGATCAGGCAGCCCGTGGGGCGTTCATCGTGTTCGAGGGCATCGACGGGTCGGGCAAGTCGACGCAGGCGCGTCTGCTCGCCGCCCGCCTCCAGGACGCGGCGGTGCCGGTGCACCAGACGGCCGAGCCGACGAACGGCCCCGTCGGCACGTTGATCCGCAACGGCTTCAACCGCCGGGTCGACCTGGACGACCGCGTCATCGCGTCGCTCTTCGTCGCCGACCGCCTCGACCACATCACCAACGCCCACGACGGCATGCTCGGCATCGTCGAGCGGGGCACGACCGTCCTCTGCGACCGGTACCACCTGTCGTCACAGGCCTACCAGGCGTCCGACGTGGGCAGCGACTGGATCGCCTCGTCGAACTCCATCAGCACCGACCTGATGCTGCCCGACGTGACGATCTACCTCGACGTCTCGCCCGAGGTCGCCCTCGAGCGCCTCGCCAGTGGACGCACGACCACCGACCGGTTCGAGGTCGACGAGCGACTCCGGGCAGCCCGCGAACGCTACGCCGAGGCCATCGAGAAGGCCGACGAGGTCGTCGTCACGGTCGACGCCGACCGCTCGACCGACGAACTCGCCGACGCCGTCTGGCACGAGGTCTCGACCCGGCTCGACCTCGGGTCGCTGGCGCGTCCGCAGAGCTGACACCGCGCCTCCTCGGGTGACCGGGCCGTCACGACGTGCCTGTCGCCCCGACACGTGGGCGACACCCCGACGGGGTCAGGAGGCGCGGGCAGCGTCGACGATGGACGGTGCGTCCGCTGCTCCCCCGGCTCCGTCGCGCGTGATCTCGGCCCAGACGTCGTCGAGCGACAATCCGACGACGGCGGCGATCGCGGCGATCGTCGAGAAGGCCGGCGTCGCCACGCGACCGGTCTCGATCTTGCGCAGGGTCTCGGGCGACAGCCCGGCGTCCAGGGCGACCTGCAACATCGGCCGGGAGCCACGGGCCCGCCTCAGCAGCACCCCGAGGCGGCGACCGCGTTCGATCTCGGCGGGAGTGAGCGGCAGACGGACCATGCCCCGAGCGTAGTGCGACGGCGGCCCGAGTGGGATACCTTTACCGGGATGATCTTCGGCGCGCGAACGGCAGGACACCCATGATCGAGATCTTGAACCCCTCCGAGATCGAACGGGCCCGGGCGACCGGCGCACTCGTCGGCACCATCCTGCAGACGCTGCGCGACCGGGTGACGGTGGGCACGAACCTGCTCGACGTCGACTCGTGGACCAAGACGATGATCGACGAGGCCGGGGCGGTCTCGTGCTACGTCGACTACGCGCCGTCATTCGGCCGCGGCCCCTTCGGCCACTACGTCTGCACGGCCGTGAACGACGCGGTGCTGCACGGGCTGCCGCACGACCGACGACTCGTCGACGGCGACCTGCTGACGCTCGACCTCGCCGTCGTACTCGACGGGGTGGCGGCCGACTCGGCCGTGAGCTTCGTCGTGGGCGACTCGCGTCCGGCCGAGAGCGTCCGTCTGATCGAGACGACCGAGCGGGCGCTCGAGGCCGGCATCGCGGCGGCCGGGCCCGGGGCCCGCATCGGCGACCTGTCGCACGCGATCGGCTCGGTGCTGTCGGACGCGGGGTACCCGATCAACGTCGAGTTCGGCGGCCACGGCATCGGCTCGACCATGCACCAGGACCCGCACGTGTCGAACACCGGGCGCCCGGGGCGGGGCTACCGCCTGCGGCCCGGGTTGTTGCTCGCGCTCGAACCGTGGGTGATGACCGACACCGACGAGCTCGTCACGGACGCCGACGGCTGGACGCTGCGCAGCGCGACGGGCTGCCGGACGGCCCACAGCGAGCACACGATCGCCATCACCGAGGACGGCGCCGAGGTGCTGACGCGGCGCCCCGTCCGCTAGTCCGACCGCACGGACCGGCTCAGCCCTTGACGGCCGGCTGGCCCTGCCCGGTCAGGCGCAGGAACCCGCTCAGCAGCCCGAGCCCCGCGATCGAGGTGGGCAAGCCCGTCGCGAGCAGCGGGGAGTGCACCAGGAACGCCGCCCACTTCGCCCGCGACAAGGCCACGTTCAACCGGTTCGGCATCAGCAGGAAATCCAGCCCGCGCGGGATGTCGGCGGCACTCGACGCCGCCAGCGAGACGACGGCCACGACGGCCTCCTGCCCCTGGAACAGGTCGACCGTGCCGACGGGCGTCTCGTCGAAGCCGGCCGCGTCGAGGTGTTCGCGCAGCACGGCGCCGTGGGCGTTGTACGGCGCGACGACGATGACGTCGGCCGCGGTCAGGGGCCGGGTGCCGTCGGCGTCCGACCAGTCGAGCCCGACGACCGACCGCACGATCTCGACGACCGCCCGGGCCTCCTCGACCGACGAGGTCGTGTTGCCGACGTGCGTCACCGGTTCGACGTGCAGGCCGGGTGCGACGCCCTCGAGCCGGCGGTCGGAGGCATGGGCGGTCAGTGCCCCGCCGTAGGACAGCTCGCTGACCGGGGCGCACAGCGCCGGATGCATGCGCCAGGTGGTCGCGAGGAAGTAGCCGTACTCGGCCGGCAGCACGTCGTGGCCGTCGGCCAACCAGCCGAGGGCCGACTCGTCGACCGGCTCGGGGTGGCTGCCCTGGCTGACCTGCGGCAATTGCTGCGGGTCGCCGAGCAGCAGCAACCGCGTCGCGGCGACCGAGGTCGCCACGGTCGAGGCGAGGGAGAACTGCCCGGCCTCGTCGACGACCAGCAGGTCGAGGGAGGCGCGGGCCACCTTGTCGGCGTTGGCGAACCCCCAGGCGGTGGCCCCGAACACGGCCCCCACGGCCTGCCCGCCGCCGTCGACCGCGGCACCGCCCGCCCCACCGTCGGCCTCGGCGAGGAACGCGGCCTCGCCGCCGGACTTCAGGGCACGCCAGGGCTGCTCGTCGGCCTGCTCGGCGGTCGTGCCCGACTTCGGCACCTTGCCCACGCGCTCAGGATCGACCCCGGCCGTGATGGCCGCCCGCAGGACGTTCTCGACCACGGCGTGCGACTGCCCGACGACCCCGACACGCCAGCCGTGCTCACGCACCAGCCGAGCGACGACCCGCGAACCGACGTAGGTCTTGCCCGTGCCGGGAGGGCCCTGGACGGCGAGGTACGAGCGGTCGAGGTCGAGCAGGGTCTCGACGACGGCCGAGACGGTGTCGTTCCCGACCACGGGTGCGGGCCCGCCACCCGACCGCCGACGCGGCGGCTGCCGCCGCAGCAGGTCGAACGCCGGGTCGGGCAGCATCTCGGGCAGGGCGTCGAGCACGTGCCCACCCCATTCGGCGATCGCCTCGGGCTGCGGAGTGGCCCGGGGAGGCGCGGCGGGCGTCAGCGCGACCGGGAAAGCGTCGTGCCGGTCGTCGTCGCCGGTGACGCGCTCGAGCAGCACGACCTCGTGCCGGTCGCCGTTCGGGCCGGCCTCGACCACCGTCGACCCGACGGCACCCCGCAGCCCGGGGCCGAGCGAGGCGACCCCGGGCGGGACGGGGGCGTCGTAGACGGCGTAGGGCGCGCCTCCTTCGGTGAGGCGACTGCCGGGTGCGAGGCGGCCGCGCAGCCGCACCTCGCGGCTGAGCTTGCGGGCCCGGGGCAGCTTCTGCCACTCGCGCTCGACCGACGCCGTCTCGACCACGAACACGTCGCGGGTGTCGGCCCAGTCGTCGACCGGATTGCGGAGGCGGTCGAAGTGCTCTTGCCAGAACGTCTTGGCCTCGCGGCGGTGGTAGTCGATGGCCGACGCCGCGAGGGCGATGGCCGTCTGGTCGGGGGTGCGGTCGAGCGGGTCGACGTCGGCCACGTGCGCCGCGAGGCCCACGGCGACCGGGTTCGGCTCGCGGGGCACGCGGGCGAGTTCGAGCGGGTCGGGCGCGGTCGGGCCGTCGGGGTCGTCGCCCCGGGTGCCGTGCCGGTCGGCCAGCTCGAGCAACCAGTCGCGCAGCCGCAGGGTCGACCGGCAGTCGTACTCGTTGTAGTCGCGGACCTCGTCGAGCATCTGGTCACCCCGCGCCGCGTCGCCGGTGGTGCGTTCGGCGATGGCGTCGACGTACATCGTGATGCTGGCGGTGGCCGTCTTGACGTCGCTCTGCCGGAGGTCGTCACCCATGTACAGCGGCTCGAGCTTCTTGAGCGAGTAGCTGTGCGACCCGACGAGCAACGCCTGCCGCACGACCGGGTACAGGTCGACGAGCACGCCGTCACGGAGCAGGTCGTCGACCGCGTCCTCGCCGACGCCGTGGCGGGCCGCCAGCGAGAGCAGGTGGCTGCGCTCGTACGAGGCGTAGTGGTACACGTGCAGGTCGGGGAATCGCCGGCGGCGCTCGGCGAGGTAGTCGAGGAAGTCGATCAGCGCCTGCCGCTCGCCCGCGAAGTCGTGCGCCCAGAAGGCCCGGAAGGTGCCGTCGGCCTCGACCAGCCCGAAGAGGTAGTCGAGGCCCCAGGCCCGCCCGTCGCCCTCGGTGTAGAGCGGGTCACCCTCGAAGTCGAAGAAGACGTCGCCGGCGTCGGGCCGAGGGATCGTCCGCAGGGCGTCGGCGTCGACGACCTCGACCGCGGGCGCGCCGGTGTGGTCGCGCTCGGTGGCGAGCTGCACCCGGGCCTGGCCCCGCAGCCGGGCGAGGGCCGTCGCCCCGATGCCGGCGACGGGCCCGTCCGACCCGGCGAGCTCGTCGATCGTGGCGACGCCGGCCAGGTGCAGCCGCTGACGTTGCTCGCCGCGCAGGCCGGCGACGAGCACGAGGTCGCGGTGCTCGTCGACCTGGGCCTGGCAGGCCGTGCAGCGCCCGCAGGCGGTGACGCCCGGGTCGCCCCAGGTGAGCGGCCCCTCGGCGGCGAGCCGCTCGGCCAGGGCGGCCCGCAGCCGGTCACGCTGGACCCGGTAGACCGGCAGCACGTCGGCGACGTCGTGCACGCTCTCGCTGCCGTCGCCGAGCACGAGGCGCACGGTGTCGGCCGACGGCAGCCCGAGCGCCCGGATCTGGTCCGTGTAGGCCGCGACCTGCAGCAGCGCGGGGATCTTCGCGTGGCGGGCGAGCTTGGTGTCGTAGACCTCGTAGGTGCCGTCGTCGGTGCGCACCACGAAGTCGCTGAAGCCGATGAACGATCCGTCGAAGAACGTCGCCTGGAAGAGCACGTCGGCCCCGGAGGCCATGGCGAGCCGCGCCTCCTCGGCGGCCGCCGCGTAGCCCGACGGGGCCGGACGGTCGAACCCGACGACGTCACGGGTCGCCCGCAGCGCCTCGAGGTACCGCAGCTCGTGCGCGTCGCCGAGCCGGGCCGTGCGGTCGAGCATGTCGTCGGACGCGTCGGCGACGGCATCGACCCGGCCGAGCTTCGCGTCGAGCCGTCGGAGGAACGACCACTCGCACGCGGCCCAGGTCGTCAGGTCGGACGGGCTGGTGACCACCCGGTCGTCGTCGAGGTACACGCGGACTCCTTCTGTCGGGACGCGGCCTGGACGCCCGCCCCGAGCCTAGGAGGCGCCACCGACACCCCGGGACGCCTCACGCGGGCGAGCCGGGCGCGGTCCGCAGGTGCAGCCGCTCGCCCTGCCGACCGAACAGGCTCAGCACCTCGACGGCCCGGTCGTCGGCCCGGCCGAACCAGTGCGGCGTGCGCGTGTCGAACTCGGCCGCCTCGCCTGCCGGCAGCACGAGGTCGAGGTCGCCCAGCACGAGCCGGATGCGTCCGCGCAGCACGTACAGCCAGTCGTAGCCCTCGTGCGTGCGGAGCACGGGTTCGCTCCGAGGCGAGTCCGCAGGAATCACCATCTTGAAGGCCTGGATCGCGCCGCCCCCGCGCGAGAGCGGCACGACCGTCATGCCGTGCTGTTGCCGCGGCGTGAGGTGCACGCGGGGGTCGCCGGTCTCGGGCGCGCCGACGAGGTCGTCGAGCGGAACCCCGTGCTCGCGGGCGAGCGGCAACAGCTGTTCGAGGGTGGGCCGTCGAAGCCCGGACTCGAGCCGGGACAGGGTGCTGACCGAGATGCCGGTCCGCTCCCCCAGTTCGGCGAGGGTCACGCCGCGCCGCGCGCGCAGGGCACGGAGGCGCGGGCCGACCGCGGCGAGGACGTCGTCGGTGCTCGGGGCGTCGGCACCGGGGGCGTTCGTGGGGTGGTCCATGCCGGTCATCTTGCCACTTCGGCAACACAGCTTGCCAGCCCGACGATCCAGGTCGCAGGATCGGGTCAGGAGGTCACACCATGAACCAGAACACCCACCCGGTCGGCGCCGTCCACGACGTCGTCCACGACGTCGTCGTGATCGGCGGCGGTCCCGCCGGACTCAGCGGCGCCCTGTCGCTCGTCCGCGCCCGCCGCACCGTGCTCGTCGTCGACGACGACCGGCCCCGCAACGCTCCCGCCGAGGGCGTCCACGCGTTCCTCACCCGCGACGGCGTCGCCCCGCGCGAGCTCACCCGCCTCGGTCGCGCCGAGGTCGGGGCGTACGGAGGCGCGATCACGTCGGGCACCGTGACCCGCGTCCGCCGCGACGACGACCCCGTCGCCCCCTTCGTCGTGACCGTCACCGGCAGGGGCGGTGACGCGTCCGAGGTGCGCGCCCGGCGCCTCCTGGTGACGTCCGGCCTCGTCGACGAGCTGCCCGCCGTCGACGGCCTCGCCGAGCGCTGGGGCCGCGACGCCGTGCACTGCCCGTACTGCCACGGCTGGGAGGTGCAGGACCGCGTGATCGGCGTGCTGGCCACGAGCCCGTTCGCGATGCACCAGGCCCTGCTCTTCGGGCAGTGGAGCCGCGAGATCGTCCTGTTCACCAACGCCTCGTTCACCCCCGACGACGAGCAGGCCGAGCAGTTGCGGGCCCGCGGGGTCACCGTGGTCGACGGCCCGGTCGCGCGCCTCCGGGTCGAGGACGACGCCCTCACCGGCGTGACGCTCGACGACGGTCGCAAGGTCGACGTCGGCGCCCTGGCCGTCATGGCCCGGGTGCGCTCGCGGGCGGACTTCCTCGCCGACCTCGGACTCGAGGCGACCGAGCACCCCGCCGGCGTCGGCACCCACCTCGCCACGATCGAGCCGCTCACCGGCCGATCGGCCGTGCCGGGGGTCTGGCTCGCCGGCAACGTCACCGAGCCGATGGCGCAGGTCGTCGCGGCGGCCGCGGCGGGCACGATGGCCGGCGCAGCGATCAACATGGACCTGGTGACGGACGAGGTCGCGGCGGCCGTCGCCGCCCTGCGCACCGGGGAGAGGATCGACGCATGAGCGAGGCGGAGCGAGGGCAGCAGCAGCACCACGAGCACGAGCAGGAGAAGGAGCGACATGGGAACGGGCACGCCCACCCCGTCTTCGACCGCGACTACTGGGAGGACCGCTACGGGCAGCCCGGCCGCGCCTGGAGCGGACGCCCCAACGCCGCCCTCGTCGCCGAGGTCGCCCAGCTGGCCCCCGGTCGCGCACTCGACGTCGGCAGCGGCGAGGGCGGCGACGCCCTCTGGCTCGCCTCGCGGGGCTGGCGGGTCACGGGCGTCGACATCTCGCAGAACGCCCTCGACAAGGCGGCCGCGCTGGCCCGCGAGCAGGAGGACGTCGACCCGGCCCACCTCACCTGGCAGCAGGCGGACCTGACGGAGTGGAGCCCGACCCGCGCCTCCTTCGACCTCGTCACGGCGCACTTCATGCACCTGCCGCCCACCGACCGCGAGCGGCTGTTCCCGGCACTGGCCGACGGCGTGGCACCGGGCGGCACCCTGCTGATCGTCGGCCACGACGTCGACGCCCTGCCGGGCGGCGCCGGGAAGCACGGCGACCCGGGCATGCTCTTCACCGTCGGCGAGGTGGTCGGCAGGCTCTCCCCCGACTCGTGGCGGGTCGACGTCGCCGAGGTGCGCCCGCGTGACATGACGGGCCCCGACGGTGAGGTCTGGCACGTGGCCGACGTGGTCGTCCGCGCGACGCGCCGGGACGGCTGAGGTCGGCGCCGCCCGGGCGGCACGCGGACGCGGCCGCACGCAGGACGGGCGGGTCCGTCCGGCACGGGCGTCCTGAGACGCCCGCCCGGCACGGACCCGCCCGTCCTCGGCGGGGTCGGCCCGCTACAGCGCGCTGAACTTCAGGCGCAGCTGGTGGGCGCCCGGACGCAGCACGTGCCGCGACGCGACGTCCGGCCCGCACGCCCGCGACCCGACGCCGTGCTGGGCGGCGTCGAGGTACAGGTGGGTGCGGTCACTCGCGGGCAGCTCGTGCGGGTGCTCGGCCACGCCGATCTGCTGGGCCGTGTGGCGGCTCAGCGTGAAGCCGGGTCGTCCACCCGTGGCGCTCGGCACCGCCTCCACGCGCAGCCACGGCCGACCGGCGGGGCCGAGGTCGAGCGTGCGCAGGTCGCTGCGGTGCCCCGTCTCCTGTGGGCGGGCGTACCCGGCCGACAGGTCGTCGATGCCCGATTCGTAGCGTCCGACGAACGCCGAGTGACGGCTGTCGGGGTAGGACTCGCGCGGACCGGTGCCGAACCACGAGGCGTGGTCGACGTCGCCCGGCAGGTCGAAGCGCACGCCGACTCGGGGCCAGACCATGTCCCACCACCCCGTCGGGACGATGTCGACCGACAGCCAGAGGTCGTCACCGACGAGCTGCCACTGCTCGTCGGTCGTCACGGCGTTGCGCGTGTCGGCCGCGGCGTAGCGCGTCCGCACCCGGACCGAGTCCGGCGCGACGCTCACCGACTCGACGCGCGCGGTGAGCCGGTCGAGCCCGGCGAGCAGCCAGGTGTCCTGTGAGCTGGGCAGCACGCCGACCTCGTACAGGTCGACGCGGTGGCGGTTGCGCATCACGTCGCGGTCGCGGTCCTTCGGCGTCAGCCACTCGCCGCGGTCGTTGTCGGTCGGCGCGCGCCACAGCTCGAGACGGGCGCCGTCGACCGGGCGCCCGGCCAGCGAGACCAGCCGCCCGTCGTCGAAGACGGCCGGACCGAGCTCGACGCGCCCCGAGGAGGCGCGGGCCACGTGGTCGCGCACGTCACCCACGACTGCGGGGCGCGGTGTCGCGACCCGCACCGGTGCCGGCGTGAGGTCGAGCTGCTGGGTCGAGAGCACGTGACCCGCGTCCGCCCACACGGTGGCGTCGGCGAGCTCGGCGGTGACCGTGAACCACGTCTCGCCGGTGCCCGACACGGGCACCTCGGGCAGCGGGACGACGACCGTCTCGTGGGCGGCCAGGGCGCCGCCGTCGAGGCCGACCACGTCGAGCGTGCCCGAGCGCACCTCCTCGCCGTCGTGTGACGCGACCCACCGGAAGACGACGTCGGAGGCGCTCGCCGAATGCCGCAGGTTCGACACGACGAGCCCCGGTCGACCGTCGACGGTGGGCGTCTCGAAGCGCAGGCGGATCGGGGCCACGACCTGCGCCCACTCGTACAGGCCCGGTGACGGGGTGTCGTCGCTCAGCACCATGCCGTCCATGACGAAGTTGCCGTCGTGGACGACCTCGCCGAAGTCGCCGCCGTAGCCGAAGTACTCGACGCCGTCGGCCGTGTGCGTGCGCAGGCCGTGGTCGCGCCACTCCCAGACGAAGCCGCCGTGCAGGCGCGGGTAGGCGTCGACCAGGTCCTCGTACTCGTCGATCGCGCCGGGGCCGTTGCCCATCGCGTGGACGTACTCGCAGAGCAGGAACGGCTTGGAGCGCTGGCGCGCGGCCTCGGCCGGCGTGCAGCCCAGCAGCGGGACGGACTCGTCGCCCGACCCGATGGCGCGCGTCTCGTCGATCCACGAGTACATGCGCGAGTAGACGTCGGTGTAGGCGCCCGTGTAGTCGCCCTCGTAGTGCACGGGACGGCCCCCGTCACGGGCGTGGGTCCACGCCGCCATCGCCGCGAGGTTGTGACCCGTTCCCGCCTCGTTGCCGAGCGACCAGAGGACGATGCTCGGGTGGTTCTTGTCGCGCTCGACGGTGCGCACCATGCGGTCGACGTAGGCGTCGTGCCAGTCCGGGTCGTCGCTGGGGTTGCCGATCCACTCCTGGCGTTCGAAGGCGTGGGTCTCGAGGTCGCACTCGAGGACGACCCAGAAGCCCAGCTCGTCGGCGAGGTCGAGGAGGCGCGGGTGCGGCGGGTAGTGCGACGTGCGGATCGCGTTCACGTTAAACCGCTTCATCTGGGCGAGGTCGCGGCGCGACCACTCCTCGTCGAAGACGCGGCCACGGTCGGGGTGGGTCTCGTGGCGGTTGACGCCGTGGAACACCACGCGGCGGCCGTTGACCTCGAACTGGTCGCCCACGATGCGGACCGTGCGGAAGCCGAGGCGCAGCGAGACGGTCTCGGCGCCGCCTGCGCTCGTGACGGTCGCGTCGTAGAGGCGCGGGGTCTCGGCGGACCACGGCTCGACCGCGTCGAGCGCGACGGGCGCGACGTCGGCCGGGGTGGCCCAGGTCACCTCGACGCCGAGCTGGGACACCGAGAGGGTGACCGGGTAGGCGGCCTCGCCGGCGGTGATCTCGGGGACGATCGCCGCGCCTCCTTCGCCCTGACCGGCCGTGCCGTGGAACGGCGTCCGAAGCCAGACGTCGTCGAGGCCGCCCACCGGGCGGGCCTGCAGCGTGACGCTGCGGAAGATGCCGGGCAGCCACCACTGGTCCTGATCTTCGACGTAGCTCGACGCCGACCACTGGTGCACGCGCACCGCGATCACGTTCTCGCCCGGGTGCAGGGCGTCGGTGACGTCGAACTCCTGGGCGAGGCGGCTGCCGACGCCCATGCCGATCTCGACGCCGTTCAGCCACACCACGTAGCGCGACTCGACGCCGTCGAACCGCAGCAGCACGCGCTCGGCGCCGTCGAAGGACGACGGCAGCTCGAACGTCCGGCGGTGGTCGCCGGTCGGGTTCGCGTCGGGCACGAAGGGCGGCTCGGTCGGGAACGGGAACTGCACGTTGGTGTAGATCGGGGCGCCGCGCGAACCGTCACCGCCGAGCACCCAGTGCGACGGCACCTCGATCTCGCCCCAGGACGACTCGTCGAGGTCGACCGCGCCGACGCCGTCGACGGGCTCGCCCCCGGGCAGCACGCCGCGGCCGCCCAGCGTGCCGGGGGCGCCGGGCAGTAGACGGAACGACCAGGTGCCGTCGAGGGACAGCGTCGGGGCGTCGGTGTGCAGCCACGACCGCGCCGGTGTGCGGGCACCCTGACCCGGGCCGGTGTCGGTGAGGTAGTCGGCGGAGACGGTGGACGGTGTGGTGCTGGGGGTCACTTGACGCTTCCTTCGGTGAGGCCGCCGCGCCAGAAGCGCTGGAGGACGACCATGGCGATGACCAGCGGGATGATCGACAGCAGCACGCCGCCGGTCGTCAGCTGGTAGAACTCGGGCAGGCGGTCGGTCTGGCTGAGCCAGTTGTTGAGGCCGAGCGTGACGGGGAACTTGTCCACGTCGCTCAGCATGACCAGGGGCAGGAAGTAGTTGTTCCAGATGCCCACGAGCTGGAACAGGAACACCGTGACGAGCGCCGGGGTGAGGATGCGCAGTCCCAGGGTGTGGAAGATGCGCAGCTCGCTGGCGCCGTCGAGGCGGGCGGCCTCCATGAGCGACGTGTCGACCGTGGCCTGCGCGTAGATGCGGCAGAGGAACAGGCCGAACGGCGACACGAGCGACGGCAGCAGCACGCTCCAGTAGGTGTTGGCGATGCCCATCTGGCTGAACAGCAGGAAGAGGGGCAGGGCCGTGGCGGTGCCGGGCACGAGCACGCCGCCGAGGATCGTGCCGAAGACGACGTTGCGTCCGCGGAACTCGTACTTGGCGAGCGCGTAGCCGCCGGCCGCGGCGAAGTACGTCGCGATCAGGGCTCCGACGCCGGCGTAGAGCACCGAGTTGAGCACCCACCGCACGAAGATGCCGTCGCCGTAGGTCAGCACCTGGCCGAGGTTGTCCCAGAGCGAGAAGGTCGGGGCGAACCAGAAGCCGAACGTGCCGAACAGGTCGGGCGTGGTCTTGGTCGCCGCGACGACGACCCAGTAGACCGGCACCAGGAAGTACAGCGCCACCACGACCAGGACGGCCGTGACGATGATGGTGGACGCCTTCGAGCGTCCGGCCGTGCGGTCGGGGCCGGCGCTCCGGGCACGGCGGCGGGCGGGCTTCTCGGCGCCGCGGCCGCGACCCTGTGCCGTCACGATGGACTCGGTCTCGGTGGCGTGCTCGGCGCCCTTCGTCGAGAGGCTCATTTCTGCTTCCTGTTCGTGATGCTGAGGAACGTGATCGACAGCGCGAACGCGACGAGGGCGATCAGCACGGACTGGGCGGCCGCGACGTTGTAGTCGTTGTAGGCGAAGGCCGTGGTGTACGCGCTGAGGTTGGGCGTGTACTGGCTGTCGATCGCCGGCGAGACGCGTTGCAGCACCTGGGCCTCGGCGAACAGCTGCAGGGTGCCGATGATGGAGAAGACGGCGGTGAGCAGCAGGGCCGGACGGATCAGCGGCAGCTGGATGCTGAACGCGACGCGCAACGACGACGCACCGTCGACCTTGGCGGCCTCGTACAGCTCGACCGGGATCGACTTGAGCTGGGCGATGATGATCAGCATGTTGTAGCCGGTGTAGCTCCAGGTCACGATGTTCGCGATCGACCAGAGCACGGTGTTCGCGCCGAGGAAGTCGGGGGTGACGCCGAAGACCTCGCCGATGTCGATGATCGGGCTGAGACCGGGTACGTACAGGAACGACCAGAGGATGGTCGCGATGACGCCGGGCACGCCGTACGGCAGGAAGTACGCGGCGCGGAACACGCCCGGCCACTTCGCCGACGCCGACTCGAGCAGCAGCGCGAGCACCGTGCAGAGGATGAGCATGACCGGCACCTGGACGATGCCGAACAGGAACATGCGGCCGATCGAGGCGACGAAGTTGGGGTCGCCGATGACCTGGGCGTAGTTGTCGAAGCCGGCGAAGCCGCTGGTCACGCCGCCCTCGCCGAACAGGCCGCTGCGGGTGACCTTCGTGAAGCTCGAGAAGAGGGCGATGACGATCGGGATCACGAAGGTCAGGGCGAAGAGCGCCAGGAACGGCGCGAGCAGCACCCAGGGCGCCCGCTTGACGGCGCCCTTCGAGCTGCTGCGGCGGGGCCCCGAGGAGGTGCGGGTCGAGTCGGTCGCCGCGTCGGGCCTGGTGTCGGTCGCGGCGCTCATGCGTTCGCCTTCCGGATGGTGAGGCCCTTGTTCTGGAAGACGGCCATGATGTCCTTCTCGGCCTGGGCCACGGCGTCGACGAGCGTGCCGCCCGACGCCTTGCCCCGGAACCCGTCGCTCAGGATGTTGAAGGACTGCTGGGTGATGGGCCACCAGCTCCAGTCCTGGTTCTGCGAGGACTCCTTCGTGGCGGGCACGAAGACCTCCTGGTTGTAGTTCTGACCGCTGAAGAACGGGCTGGGCTGCTCGCGCAGCGAGCCGACGACGTCGCGGGCCGGCGACCAACCGATGCCGCAGAACTCGATGAGGGCGTTGATGCCCTCGGGGGTCGTGGTCATCCAGACGGCGAAGTCCAGCGCCTCCTGGGGGTGCTGGCTGTTCGCGAGGATCGCGGCGGTCGAGCCGCCGAGGAAGCTCGACGCGTAGCCGGTCTGCCAGGTGGGCAGCGGGGCGCACTTCCACTTGCCCTCGGCGCCGCTGACGCCCTCGATCAGGGCGTCACCCCACGAGCCGGTCGCGACGGAGGCGATCGTGCCCGCGCTGGCGGCCGAGAACCAGGCCGGCGTGTAGGCGCCGTAGGCGGTCGTGACGATGCCGTCGTCGATCGCCTTGTCGAAGAACCGGGCGACGGTCAGGGTCGCCTCGTCGGTCATGTCGATGACCCAGCCGTCGTCCTCGGCGCGCAGCCACGAGGCACCGGCCTGGGTGGCGTAGGCGGCGAACAGCGAGGCGTCGGCGAGCGGGAAGGAGTCCATCAGCACGCCGGCCCCCTTGAGTTCGGTGCCGACCGCGGCCCATTCGTCCCACGTGGCGGGGACGCCGGCGCCGACGGTGTCGAAGACGGCGGGCTGGTAGAACATGCCCATCGGGCCGCTGTCCTGCGGGATCGCGTAGACGCCGTCGGTGTAGCTGACCTGGTTCCACAGCGTGGGGTCGTAGAGGTCGGCGTACTGGTCGGCGCCGTAGCGCTTCAGGTCGACGACGCCGTTGGCGAGGAGGAACTCGGGCAGCGAGCGCAGCTCGACCTGGGCGATGTCGGGCCCGGCCCCCGCGGCGAGCGCCGAGTACAGCTTCTGGTAGCCGCCCGCGTTGCCGCCGGGGATGAAGACGGTCTCGACCTGGACGCGCGACTGGCTCTTGTTGTACAAGGCGGTGACCTGGTCGAGGCCCTTGAGCCAGGCCCAGTACTGGAGCTTGACCGGGCCGTCGGCCGCGGGGATGGTCGGCAGGGAGTTCACGGAGGTCGTCCCGGGCGTGGCGCAGCCGGCGAGCATGGCAGTGGCGCCGGCGGTCACCCCCAGGCCGAGCAACTGCCGTCGGGAAATCGGGCTCATGTTCATCTCACTTCGTCGTGGGGCCGTGGCGTCAGCGACGCTAACACAAATTCGAGTGGTCGCTCGAATTTCACGGGCGAGGTGTCCGGGAGGTCGTAGAGTGGCCGATCATGACGACGACCGGCTCGACGACGAGCGACCCAGGAGGCGCGCCCGCGGGTGGTGCCGACGGTTCTCGTCCCACGCGTCGCGGCCCGTACGCGAAGTCGGCCGAACGCCGGCTCGCGATCGTCGAGGCGGCCTTCGAGGTGTTCTCCACCAAGGGCTACGTCGGCGGGTCGCTCCGTGACGTGGCGGACGTCGTCGGCATGAGTCAGACGAGCCTGCTGCACTACTTCCCGTCGAAGAGCGCGCTGCTGCTCGCGGTGCTCGAACGTCGCGACACGGTCTCGGACCGTTCGGCCGAGCCTCCCGACCGGGGTGACCTGATCGGGACCGTCCTCGGGCAGGCGCGACACAACGAGACGGTGCCCGGACTCATCGCGCTCTACGCGGTGCTGGCGGGCGAGGCGGTCACGACCGGCAACCCCGGCAGCGACTACGTGCGTGAGCGCTTCGAGCGTCTGCGTGCCGAGTACGGCGACGCCCTGCGAGCGCTGGAGGCGCGGGGTCGATTGCGCCCCGGGGTCGACCCCGACCGGGCGGCGTCCGGGCTCGTGGCCCTGTGGGACGGCATCCAGCTGCAGTGGCTGCTCGACCCGGACCGCATCGACGTGGTGCAGCAGTTGCAGGACCACCTCGACCTGCTGGTCCTGCCCGACGACACGGTCGACGGGGCATGAGCCGACTACTCGAAGCCCCGGGTGGCGGGACCGACCGGGTCCCCGTGCCCGTCCGCTGGTACGAGCCGTGGCCGGTGTCGACGAGATCGCCCGGGCCGACGCTGCTGTGGCTGCACGGCGGTGGGTTCTTCCGCGGAGGGCTCGACCAGCCGGAGGCGCACGACGTGGCGCGGTCGCTCGCCGCACGCGGGGTGAGGGTCGCCACGGTGGACTACCGCCTCGCGCCTCCTCCGGGTCTCGGTCTCGTGGCCGGGCTGATGCCGTCGCGCAGCCGGTACCCGGGGGCACTCGACGACGTGGTGACGGCCTACGGCGAGGTGGCCGACCGGTCGCCCGAGGGCGTCGTCGTCGGAGGCGCGAGCGCGGGGGCGTGCCTCGCCGCCGCGGCCACCCTCCGCACGATCGACGAGGGTCGCCCTCCGGTGGGCGCCGTCTTCGCCTACGGCTTCTTCCACCCGGCGCATCCCCCGATGGCGGAGGCACGCCACCGGTCGGGCGGACACCGGGGACTCAGCCACGCGAGGTGGGCGCTCGACGTGATGAACCGCAACTACGCCGGCTCGCGGACGGCACTGGCCGACCGTCTCGCCTTCCCCGGAGGTCACGACCTCTCGGGATTCCCCCGGACGCTCGTGGTGGCCGCCGAGCGCGACAACATGCGCGCCTCGGGCGACGTGTTCGCCGGGGAGCTCGCCGACGCGGGGGTCGACGTGCGGCACCACGTCCTGACGGGCACCCGCCATGCCTTCCTGAACCGGCCCCGGCTGGCCGAGTACGCCCACACCGTCTCGCTCGTCGCGGAGTGGACCCGCGGCGGCTGACCTGCCCTGCCCTGCCCTGCCCTGTCCTGTCCTGTCCTGTCCTGTCCTGTCCGGTCCGGTCCTGCCCTGCCCTGCCCAGTCGACGGGTGCCCAGCGGGACCGGATTGACTGGTCGCCGTGAACACGCTCATCGTCACCGCCCATCCCGATCACGCCTCACTGACCTCCGGTGTCGCCCGACGGCTCGTGCAGGCCCTGCCGCCGGGCACGGTCGAGCTGGCCGACCTCGCGGCGGAAGGGTTCGACCCACGTTTCGGCACGGCGGACCGCGCGGCCTACCGTGGCCACCGGACCGTTCCCGCCGACGTCGTGCGCGAACAGGAGCGGATCGACCGGGCGGACCACCTCGTCCTGGCGTTCCCCGTCTACTGGTGGTCGATGCCCGCCCTGATGAAGGGCTGGATCGACAGGGTCTTCGTCAACGGGTGGGCGTTCGAGATCGACCCCGAGGGCGGTACGCGCCGCCGGCTCGGCAGGTTGACCGTGCACCTCCTCGCCGTGGCCGGCGACTCGGCCGGGACGTACGAACGGCACGGCTACGAGACGGCGATGCGGACGCAGATCGAGCACGGGATCGTGGACTACGTCGGCGCCCGGCGAGGCGCGACGATCGTCGTGCACGAGTCCGAGCGAGACGACGCCGACGCCCGGGACGCGCTCGTCGAGGACGCCGTCGACACGGTGGCTCGCGCCGTCCTCGGGAACGCGCCCCGCGCCTCCTCGGGGTCGACGGCCTGATCACGGGAAGATGAGGCCATGGACCTCTCCGTGTCGGACGCCGACCTGACCGACCTCCTCGACCGTGTCGGATCGACCCGATGGGCGACCGGCTGGCCCGTGGACGCCTGGCAGGCGGGGACCGACGAAGCCGTCCTGCGCCGCCTTGCGCGGCACTGGGTCACCGGCTTCGACTGGCGAGCCCGGGAGAGCCGCATGGCGTCGCTGCCGTGGGGCTCGGTGGACCTCGACGGCACCGCGCTGTCGTACCTCCGGTTCGAGGGCGAGGACTCGAAGCGACTGCCCGTGGTGCTCACGAACGGCTGGCCGAGCACGGCACTCGAACTGGTCGAGCTCGCCCGGCGGTTGTCACGGCCGTCCGAGCACGGAGGCGACCCCGACGACGCGATGACGGTCATCGTCCCCGCGCTGCCGGGGTTCCCGTTCTCGCCGCCCCGACCCACGCTCGGCGACCAGACGCACGAGCTGTGGCACCGTCTCATGACCGACGAGCTCAGGTTCTCCCGCTACGTCGCCCACGGCGGCGATCTCGGGGCGGGCATCACCTCCCGACTCGCTCAGAGCCACCCCGAGGAGGTGGCCGGCATCCACCTGCTCGCCGTGGGCGGTCCCCCGGAGTACGACCCTGCCGGTCTCGCATCCGACGAACGCGCACACCTCGACGAGGTCGCCTCGTGGTCGGCGACCGAGGGCGCCTACGAACACCAGCAACGGACGCGCCCGCTCACCCTGGCACCCGCCCTGTCGGACTCACCGGTCGGCCTGCTCTCGTGGCTGTTGGAGAAGCACCGCGCCTGGAGCGACTGCGTCGGTGACGTCTCGACGCGCTTCAGCGACGACTACCTCCTCGAGCTCGCCTCGCTGTACTGGTTCACCGGCGCGGCGTCCACGGCCCTGCGCCCGTACTGGGAGCACGCTGCCGGGCACACGACCCCGGTGATCCGGGTGAGCGTCCCGACGGCGGTCGCGGTGTTCCCCCGCGACCTGGTGCATCCCCCGCGCCGCTGGGCGGAACGGACCCACGACGTCGTCCGCTTCACCGAGATGCCGCGGGGTGGACACTTCGCACCGCACGAAGAACCCGAGCTGCTCGCGGCCGACATCGCGAGCTTCTCCCGCGATCTCACCTGAGTCGCCGCCCGCTGGCGACGCCGGGGCGGCCTGCCGGGTGCGGTCCCGAGGCCGAGTGCCCGAGCGGGTGCGAGGGCGGATGCCAGGCCGGTCGTCGTCAGCGGAAGTCGCCGACCTGACGGTCGACGGGCACGGTGCGGTCGACGACGACGTCACCGGTGTGGGCCGTCGTGGTGGTCTCGATCAGCACGATCTCGACCTCGTCGTCGGCGACGGGGTTGTGCGGCACTCCCCGAGGCACGACGTGGAACTGCCCGGGGGTGAGCAGCACCTCGTGGTCGTCGGGGAGCTGGATGCGTAAGGTGCCCGAGACGACGAGGAACATCTCGTCCTCGGCGTCGTGCGCGTGCCAGACGAGCTCGCCGAGCAGCTTCGCGACCTTCACGTACTGGTCGTTCACCTGCCCGACGACCCGCGGCGTCCAGTGCTCGGTCACCTGTCGGAGTTCGGCCGCGACGTCGATTCCCTGGAGTGCAGTCATGGGGCCATCCTCCCCGTACCGGGCCCCTCGCGGACGCCGGGGAGGGATGACAGCATGGAGGATGACCTCGAATCCCCCGCCCCCGACGGGCCGCACCACGTGGCGCGTCCTCCTCGCCGTCGCCGTGACGATCGCGGCGGCCTCGATCGTCCTGATCGTCCTCGATCCGGGGAAGTCGGGGTCGTACTTCACGCTGATCGGCATGCTCTGCCTGATCTGGCTGAGCGTCACCAACCTTCGACGACTGCGGTAGATCGGGTCAGAACACGGCCACCGTCATGCCGGCGGTGGTCGCCGGTCGGTCCATGGCGGCCACGGCGTCGGGCAGGTCGTCGAAGGCGATGATCCGACCGATGGACTCCTGCGGACGCAGTCGGCCCGCGACGACGTCGTCGAGCATCGCGGCGTACTCGCCCACCGAGATGCCGTGACTGCCCAACAGTTCGAGTTCGTCGGCGATCACCCGACCCATCGGGATCACCGGGGCGGCCTCGTCGTCGAGCAGCAGGCCCACCTGGACGTGTCGACCCCGCGGACGGAGGGACGCGACGGATGCCGCGGACGTCACCCGGCTGCCGAACGCGTCGAGGGCGACGTCGGCGCCTCCGCCGGTGAGGGCTCGGACCCGGTCGACGGCGAGGTCGTCCATGGGGACGGTCTCGGCACCCAGGTCGGCGGCCCGTTCGAGGGCGGCGGGCGAGATGTCCGACGCGACGACGCGAGCACCGGCGGCCACCGCCACGGCGACCGCCGAGAGACCCACTCCGCCGCAGCCGAAGACGGCGACCCACTCACCCGCCCGGACGCGGGCCCGGGCGTGCAGGGCGTGGTACGCCGTGCCGAAGCGGCAGCCGAGCGCCGCCGCCTCGACGAAGCCGACCTCGTCCGGCAGGGCGATGACGTTCACGTCGGCGTGCGGGACGACCAGCGACTCGGCGTACGAGCCGGGAAGGGTGAATCCGGGCTGCTGCTGACGCGAGCAGACCTGGGTGGCACCGGCACGGCACTCGTCGCACGTGCCGCAGGCGAAGACGAACGGGGCGGTCACGCGGGTGCCGACGGCGACCCGGGCGACGTCGGCACCCACCGCCGTCACCACGCCCGCGAACTCGTGGCCCGGCACGTGGGGAAGGCGCACCGAGTCGTCGTGACCCCTCCAGGCGTGCCAGTCGCTCCGGCACACCCCCGTGGCCGCGACGCGGACCACGACGCCGTGGGCGGGCGGCACGGGTGCCGGGAGGTCGACGATGGTCGGGATCGACCCGAACTGGTCGTACTGGACGGCGCGCATCCCCCGATCCTGACACGAGCGGGCGGACCGGACGCTCCCCGCCGCGGACGGCGACGGCCCACACCGGGTAGGAACGGTGCATGAGCCTCGCATCCACCCTCCTCCGCCTGACCGTCGGCGGCTTCTTCGTCGGCCACGGACTCCAGAAGCTGACCGGCGCCTTCGACGGTCCCGGACTCGCCGGCACCGAGCAGGTGATGGCCGGCACGGGGATGCACCCCGCCGCCCGCAACGCCCGTCTGGTCGCGGTCACCGAGACCGCCGGCGGTGCCGCCCTCGCCCTCGGCGCGGCGACCCCGCTCGCCGCCGCCGGCATCGTCGGGACGATGGTCACCGCCGTCCGCAAGGTGCACCTCTCCAAGGGCCCGTGGGTGACCGAGGGCGGCTACGAGTACAACGCCGTCCTGATCGCCGCCGCCGCCGCCCTGGCCTCGGGCCCCGGCGGGCCCTCGGTCGACCAGCTCTTCGGCAAGAAGTCGTGGGGTGCCGGCGGAACGGTCTTCGCGCTCGTCGCCGGCGTCGTCGCCTCGTTCGTGGCGGTCGAGCTCGGCAAGCGGGCCACTCCCCCGGCCGAGCCGGGCTCGGACTCCTCGGCGGGCTGACCCGCCTCCCTCGTCTCGTCCCCAGGGCGCGACCCCCGACGTCGGGTGGTCGCGCCCTCCGTCCGTCCGGCGGGTGACGGTGGCCTCTGCGAGCATGGGGCCATGACACCGACGAGCACCGCGACCGACATCGACGCCGAGGCACTCGACCTGCTGCGGGCGCTCACCGGGCGCGACGATGCCGTCTTCCACGACGGGCAGCTCGAGGCCATCCGGGCGCTCGTCGCCGATCGTCGTCGAGCCCTCGTCGTCCAGCGCACCGGCTGGGGCAAGTCGGCGGTGTACTTCATCGCCACCCTGCTTCTTCGTCGACGCGGCACCGGCCCGACGCTGCTCGTCTCCCCCCTGCTCGCCCTGATGCGCGACCAGGTCGCCGCCGCCGCCCGGGCCGGGGTCCGGGCCGTCGCGGTCAACTCGGCGAACGCCCACGAGTGGTCCGACGTCCAGCAGCAGCTCGTCGACGACGAGATCGACGTGCTGCTCGTCTCCCCCGAACGACTCAACAACCCGCGGTTCCGCGACGAGCAGCTGCCCGTCCTCATCGCCCGGCTCGGCATGCTCGTCGTCGACGAGGCGCACTGCATCTCCGACTGGGGCCACGACTTCCGGCCCGACTACCGTCGCCTCGCCGACCTCATCCGCACCCTGCCCACGGGCGTGCCCGTCCTGGCGACGACGGCCACGGCCAACGCTCGCGTCGTGGCCGACGTCGCCGAGCAACTCGCCGTGGGGCCGGGCGACGAGGTGCTGACGATCCGGGGGTCGCTGGCGCGCGCCTCCCTGCGTCTCGGGGTGCTGCAGCTGCCGACCTCGCGCGATCGACTCGGCTGGCTGCTCAGCCACCTCGCCGACCTGCCCGGCAGCGGCATCATCTACACGCTCACGATCTCGGCCGCCGACGACACCGCCCGCCTGCTGCGCGAGGCCGGGCACGACGTGCGGTCGTACTCGGGCCGCACCGACCCCGAAGAACGCGAACAGCTCGAACAGCGCCTCAAGGGCAACGACCTCAAGGCACTGGTCGCCACGAGCGCCCTCGGCATGGGCTTCGACAAACCCGACCTCGGCTTCGTGATCCACCTCGGCGCGCCGTCGTCGCCCGTCGCGTACTACCAGCAGATCGGCCGAGCGGGTCGCGCCACCGACAACGCCGACGTGCTGCTGCTGCCCGGCACCGAGGACGCCGAGATCTGGCAGTACTTCGCCACGGCCTCGATGCCCTCTGAGGCGCGGGCGGCGGCCGTGCTGGCCGAGCTGGGCGAGACACCGCTGTCGACGCCCGCCCTCGAGGCGCGGGTCGACGTCAAGCGCACCCCGCTCGAACTGATGCTCAAGGTGCTCGACGTCGACGGTGCCGTCCGCCGGGTCCAGGGCGGCTGGGTGAGCACGGGCGAGCCCTGGGTCTACGACGCCGAACGCTACGACCGCATCGCCGCGGCCCGGGTCGCCGAGCAAGAGTCGATGCTCGCGTTCGAGCGCGGCGAGACCTGCCGCATGCAGATGTTGCAGGTCGACCTCGACGATCCGGCCGCCGAGCCCTGCGGGCGGTGCGACGTCTGCGCGGGCACCTGGTACCCGACCGACATCGCCGGCGAGGCGGCGACCTCGGCCGCGAGCACCCTCGACCGGGTCGGCGTCGAGATCGACCCCCGGGCCCAGTGGCCCACGGGCGCCGACCGGGCCGGGGTCGCCGTCAAGGGCAAGATCCCCGAGGGCGAACGGGTCGAGCCGGGGCGGGCGCTCGCCCGACTGACCGACCTCGGGTGGGGCAACACCCTCCGCGAGGTCTTCGCGGCGACCGCTCCCGACGCGCCCCTGTCGAAGCACCTGCTCGACGGGGTCGTGCGCGTCCTGAAGGAGTGGCCGTGGGCCGAACGGCCGGTGGGGGTCGTGGCGATGCCGTCGACGTCACGGCCGCAGCTCGTCGGGTCGCTCGCCGAGGCGATCAGCACCGTCGGGCGGTTGCCGCTGCTCGGCACGCTCGGCAGCGCCCGCCCCTCGGCCGGCCGCGGCCAGGGCGGCAACAGCGTCTACCGTCTGGCCGACGTCTGGCAGTCCTTCGAGGTCGGCCCCGAGTTGGCCGCGGCCCTCGCCGACGTGTCCGGGCCGGTGCTGCTCGTCGACGACCTGGTCGACAGCCGCTGGACGCTCACGGTGGCCGGACGCGACCTGCGCCGCGCAGGGGCCCCCGCCGTGTTGCCCTTCGCCCTCGCGGTGGTCGGCTGAGTCGTCCCCGGCGGGCCGCCGCGTCGTCCGACGCGAGACCGCCGGGGCTCGCTCAGCGCTCGAACCGCACGCCGTCCCGGGTCAGGGTGCTGTGCCGCATCAACCAGACGTCGCGAGGGTAGTTCTGGTGCATCCGCCAGGGTGACCGCGATCCCTGCCGGGGCATCAGGTGCACCCCGCGCGACACGTACCCGCTCGTCAGGTCGATCAGCGGGCTCGTCGGTCCCGGCCGCTCCGGCGCGATTGGCACGGCCGACCGGTACCCGTGACGGTCGGCGTGACGCAGCAGCCGGGCGACGTAGTGCACGACGAGGTCGATCTTCAGCGTCCACGACGCGTTCGTGTACCCGATGGCGAACGCCAGGTTCGGCACCCCCGAGAGCATGAACCCCTTGTAGGTCAGCCGGGTCGCCGGGTCGACCTCCACCCCGTCGACCGACAACCGCATGCCGCCGAACAGCAGCAGGTTGAGCCCCGTCGCCGTGACGACGACGTCCGCGGGCAGCTCGTGCGCCCGCTGGCCGTCGCGACCCTTGACCCGGACGCCACCGGCCGTGAACGAGTCGATGTCGTCGGTCACGATCGACGCCGACCCCGAGCGCAACGCCCGGAACAGCGCGCCGTCCGGGGTGATGCAGAGGCGCTGGTCCCACGGGTCGTAGCTCGGCTGGAAGTGCCGGTCGACGTCGAAGTCGTCCGGCAGGCGCTGGGCCACCTGCGCCCGGAGGAACGCCTTCATCTTCTCGGGAGAGCGCCGGCTCGTCTGGAAGCTGAGCAGCGCCATGCCGATGCTGCGCCACCGGATCAGCCGGTCGTCGACGGCCTGCGGCAGCAGCCGACGCCAGGCGCGGGGCTCCTTCCGTCGCGAGGGAAGGGACAGCACGTAGGTCGGCGAACGTTGCAGCATGGTGACCTGCTCGGCGCTCTCGGCGAGGGCGGGCACCAGGGTCACCGCCGTCGCCCCCGATCCGATCACGACGACGCGCTTGCCGCTCACGTCGAGGTCCTCCGGCCAGTGCTGGGGGTGCACGACGCGTCCGGCGAACGAGTCCTGCCCCGGGAATGCGGGCGACCAGCCCTCGTCGTAGCGGTAGTACCCCGAGCAGACGAACAAGAACGAGCACGTGATCGTGACGCGCCGGGACGTCGGGACGGCACCCGTGCCTCCTGCGCTCGACTCCTCGCCGGCGGCGGACGACGCGTCCGCTGCCGACGTGCTCGCGACCTCGATCGTGACGGTCCACCGGGCCTCGGCGGAAACCCAGTCGGCCGCGACCACGCGATGCCCGAACCGGATCAGCCCGGCGACGCCCGTCTCGTCGGCCGTGTCACGGACGTACTCCCTGATCGCCTCGCCCGGAGCGATCGCCCGCGCGTCGCGCCAGGGTCGGAACCCGTAGCCGAGGGTGAACATGTCGCTGTCCGATCGGACCCCCGGGTAGCGGAAGAGGTCCCAGGTGCCGCCGATCGCCGCGCGGGCCTCGACGACGGCCAGGCTGCGACGGGGGAAGTCCCGGCGGAGCTGGGCCGCCACGCCGACCCCGGACAGGCCGGCGCCGACGACGAGCAGGTCGACGTGCTCGACGCCTCCCACGACGGGTCGGTCGTCCCCACCTGCGGGGCGGTCGTCACCACCGGCGGGGCGGTCGTCGCCACCAGCGGGGCGGTCGTCGCCCTCGCCCGGGACCGAGGAGGCGCGGGTCGCGTCGCTCACGGGACCAGCACGATCCGGATCGGGTCGCCTTCCTTGCGTTCGAGCATCTGCACCGCCCGTTCGGCCTCGGCCAACGGCACGGTGGCGCTCACCGACCGGGAGAACTCGAGCCTCCCCCGGGCCGTCAGCGCGACGAGCGTCGTGACGTCGGCGGGTTCGGAGCCGTAGTGGCCGAGGACCTGCTGCTGCAGGAAGCTGAACTTCGTGCCGTCGGTGATCGTGATCGGCTGGTCCGACAGGCCGACGAGCGTCAACCGTCCCCGGTATCCGAGGCAGGCGATGGCCTGCTCGCGCACGGCGGGCACCCCCGCGAAGTCGAAGGCCCGGGCGAGTCCGCGGCCACCGGTCGCCCGGCCGAGTGCCGCGGCGAAGTCCGGGTCGGCGGGATCGAGCGCGAGGTCCGCACCGAACTCGAGCGCCCGGGCCCGGGCACCGGGCAGGGGGTCGACCGCGACGATCGGCGCGGCGCCGAGCAGGGAGAGCAGCTGGACGGCGTGGGCGCCGAGGCCGCCGACGCCCCAGACGCCGACCGCCGTGCCGGGCCGGGTGTCGGCGGTCGTGGTCAGCGCAGCCCAGGGAGTCGACACGGCGTCGGGGATGAAGCAGGCCTGCTCGAACGGGAGGGAGTCCGGGATCGGCACCACCGTGTCGGCGCGGGCCACGGCGAACTCGGCCCACCCGCCGTCGTAGTCGACGCCGCGGGTGAAGACCTGGCCGTGGCGCTCCTCGCCGGCCTGCAGCAGGACGCGGTCGCCGACGGCGACGTGCGTGACGCCGTCGCCCACCTGGTCGACCGTGCCGGCCACCTCGTGGCCGAGGGTGACGGTGTCGCCCGGCAGGTGCAGCGGCGTGAGCGACCCCTGGATCAGGTGCACGTCGCTCAGGCAGACGCCGGCGGCGGCGACGGCGATGCGCACCTGCCCCGGGCCGGCGTCGGGGGTGGGCACCTCGGTGACCGAGAAGTGGCGGGTGCTGACGTCGAGGCGTCCGGCGAGCATGGTGGCTCCGTCCTGCGGGGCCCGGTCGGTCGGCTCTGACCGCGGGGCGTGACCGCACATCGGGTGCGACGGTACGCCTCCGACACGGATGTTGCACGCTGCACCCGCCGCGGGTCGGCGGGCCGACGGCGAGACCCCGGGACGTCGCCGAGACCCCGGGACGTCGGCGAGACCCCCGCGCACGCACGGGGGTCTCGGCGACGATCTGGGGTCCGAGGCGGGTCCTAGCCGCGACGGGGCTCGTCGTCCGCGGCGGCCTCGGCGAGGTGCTCGTCGGCCCGCCGACCGTCGGTGCCGACCATGGCGTGCAGCGAGCCGGTCGAGATGCGGTCGGGCGAGGTGCCCTCGAGCGAGCCCAGCCCACCCGCGCGACCGTCGAGCAGGCGCGCGGCGGCCGGGCCGGCCGAAGCGGAGTCCGACCCCGAGTCCGAGTCCGACCCGGAGGAGGCGCCGTGACCGTCCGCGTTCATGGTCGCCTCGTCGAAGGGCGCACGACCCGACAGCACGGTCTCGACGCGGTCCTTGTCGATCTGCTTCGTCCAGGTGCCGACGAGGATCGTCGCGACGGCGTTGCCCGTGAAGTTGGTCAGGGCGCGCGCCTCGGACATGAACCGGTCGATGCCGACGATGACGCCGACGCCGTCGACCAGGTCGGGCCGGTGTGCCTGCAGGCCTCCCGCGAGGGTGGCGATGCCGGCACCCGTGACGCCGGCGGCACCCTTCGAGGCGATCATCATGAACAGCAGCAAGGAGACCTGCTCGCCGACGTCGAGCGGCGTGCCCATGGCGTTGGCGATGAAGAGCGACGCCATGGTCAGGTAGATCGCCGTGCCGTCGAGGTTGAACGAGTAGCCGGTCGGCACGGTGATGCCGACGACGGGCTTCGAGACGCCGAGGTGCTCCATCTTGGCGATGAGGCGCGGCAGCGCGACCTCGCTCGACGAGGTCGAGACGATCAGCAGGTACTCGCGTCCGAGGTACTTCATCACCCGGAAGATGTTGACGCCCGTGACGAGCTTGAGGATCGTGCCGAGCACGACGGCGACGAAGAGGATGCACGTGATGTAGAAGGCGACCATCAGGGTGCCGAGCGCCACGATGGCGGCGACGCCGGTCTCGCCGACCACCGCGGCGATCGCACCGAACGCGCCGATCGGGGCGACCCACATGATCATCGCGAGGATGCGGAACACCAGCACCTGCAGGTTGCGGACGCCCTCGAGGATCGTCGCGCCCCGATCGCCCATGCGCTGCAGGGCGAAGCCGACGAGCAGGGCCACGAACAGCGTCTGCAGGATGGAGCCGCTGGTCAGCGACGACACCAGCGTCTCGGGGATGATGCCGAGCAGGAAGCCCGCCGTGCCACCGGCCTCCTCGGCGGCGGGCGCCTCGTATCCGGTCGAGCCGATCATCAGGCCCTCGCCCGGGTGGATCAGGTTGCCGACCACGAGGCCGATGGCCAGGGCGAAGGTCGACATCGCGATGAAGTAGCCGAGCGCGAGCCCGCCCACCTTGCCGACGGTCGCGGCCTTGGCGATGGAGCCGACGCCGAGCACGATCGTGCAGAAGATCACCGGCGCGATCATCATCGAGATGAGCGACACGAAGGCGGTGCCGATCGGTTTCAGCTGCACGGCGACCTCGGGTGCCGTGAGGCCGACGACGATGCCGGCCGCGACGGCCACGATCACCGCGATGTAGAGCCAGTGCGAGCGGTCGATCCGGCGCCGGGCGCGGACGCCGCCCGTCGTCGTCGTTCCGCCGGGGGTGGGGGTCTGCGGGCCCTTGTGCGTCTTTGCCATGGGGGTCTTCCTCGAGCTCGTGACCGGCGGCGTCGTCGTCGACGGTCGTGCGGGGTTCGTCGCCGCGACTCTCGCCGGTCGCCGGGTGGGCGTCGACGTTGTGGTCATACTGGTCGCGCCGGTGGTGCGTCATGATGGACCCCGGCCGCAGCGCAGCGAGGAGCCCGCCCGAGATGACCGTCGACCCCACCCGGTGGAGCATCGCCACCCGGTTGTTCGCCCTGCTCGTGGTCTTCGTCGTCGCCGTGACCCTGCTGGCGACGGCCTGGACGATCCGGTCGGCCCGCGACGACGCCGATCGTTCGGCGGCACGGGCCTGCCTGGCACTCGCCACCTCGATCGCCGACAACCCCTACGTCGTCGACGCGCTGGGGACGTCCGACCCGAGCGCCCGTCTGCAGCCCTACGCCGTGGCCCTGATGAGCGACACGTCGACCGACTTCGTCACGATCATGCGGCCCGACCGCACGCGCCTGACGCACCCCGACCCCGACGAGATCGGCCGCCCGTTCGTCGGCACGATCGCCCCGGCCCTCCGCGGGAAGTCGTTCACCGAGACCTACGCCGGCACCCTCGGCCCGTCGGTGCGCGCGGTCGTGCCGATCGAGGGCGACGGCGAGGTCGTCGCCCTCGTGTCGGCCGGGGTCACGGTCGACACCATCACGCAGTCGGTCGGTGAGCGGCTGCCGCTCGTGTTCGCGGCCGCCGGGGCGACCGTGGTGCTCGGCGGCGTCGTCTCGTGGCTGCTCAGCCGGTACCTGCGGCGGGTGACCTGGGGCCGCGGCCCGGAGGAACTCGCCCGGATGTTCGCGTACTACGAGGGCGTGCTGCACTCCGTGCGCGAGGGTCTCGTGCTCGTCGACGACCGCGGCCGACTGACGCTCTACAACGACCAGGCGGCCGAACTGCTCGACCTGCCGCCCGGGGGCATCGCCGCTCCCGTCCCGCTGACCGACCTGCAGCTGCCCGACTCGCTGCGCGAGCTGCTCGCCTCCGGACGCCGCGCCTCCGACGAGGTGCACGTGACCGACGACCGCGTGCTGGTCGTGAACCAGGAGGTCACCGAACCCACCGAGGGCCCGACCCACCCGACGCCCTGGACCGGACGAGGAGGCGCGACACCGTCAGGAGGCGCGGCACCGGTCACCGGCACCGCCCGCCCGCGCTCCCGCCGCACGCTCGGGACCGTGACGACCCTGCGCGACCACACCGAGCTCACCCACCTCACCGGCGAGGTCGAGACCATGCGCACCCTCTCGGACGCGCTGCGCTCGCAGACCCACGAGTTCTCGAACCGGTTGCACACGATCGTGTCGCTGATCGAGCTCGGGCGTGGCGACGAGGCCCTCCGGTTCGCGGCCGACGAGCTCGACCTCGGCCAGCGGCTCGCCGACCGGGTCGTGGCCTCGATCGACGAGCCGACGCTCGCCGCCCTGCTGCTCGGCAAGGCGGCGCAGGCCCGCGAACGGTCGATCGACCTGCGCGTCGACGTCGAGCCCGACCTCGGGACGATCGACGTCGAGCCCGGGGACCTCGTCACGATCCTGGGCAACCTCGTCGACAACGCCTTCGACGCGGTCGCCCCGACCCTCGACGCCCCGGCCCCCTCCCCCGATCCCACCGGCCGCCCGGCCCGCCCGCCCCGGGTCGAGGTGACCGTCGCCCGGGTCGAGGGCGGCGTCCAGCTCGACGTCGAGGACGACGGTCCGGGGCTCGACGACGTCGAGCTCGCCTTCCGGCGGGGGTTCAGCACCAAGCCGACGTCGGCGGGCGGACGCGGCATCGGCCTCGCGCTCGTCCGTCAGGCCGTGGGTCGGGTCGGAGGTCGGCTCGACGTCGCCACGGGACCCGACGGGACCACCTTCTCGGTGCTGCTGTCCGACCGGCGGCCGGACGACGTCGACACCGCCGCCCGACG
Organism: Frigoribacterium sp. ME-P-080; assembly: GCF_030209595.1. Lineage (NCBI taxonomy): Bacteria > Bacillati > Actinomycetota > Actinomycetes > Micrococcales > Microbacteriaceae > Frigoribacterium > Frigoribacterium sp. ME-P-080. The sequence continues at coordinate 91,696 of NZ_JARVRR010000004.1, read as the reverse complement.
TCGGGGTGGGGTGCGGTCGTGACCGGCGCCTCCTCGTCCGTCGACCGGGTCCGCGTGCTCGTCGTCGAGGACGAGCCCCTGACCGCGGAGGCGCACGTCGCGTACCTCGACCGGCTGGACGGCTTCGAGGTGGTCGGCCGGGCGCGGGACGGACGCGAGACCCTCGACGCGGTCCGCGCGCTCGGCGGCCCCCACGGGCGGGGTCTCGACCTCGTGCTGCTCGACATGAACCTGCCCGACACGCACGGTCTGCAGCTCTGCCGGGCTCTGCGGGCGGCGGGGTCGAGCGTCGACGTCATCGCGATCACGGCCGTGCGGGACGCCTCCGTGGTGCGGACCGCGGTGTCGCTCGGCATCGTCCAGTACCTGATCAAGCCGTTCACCTTCGCGACGTTCGCCGACCGGCTCGGGGCCTACCGGGCGTTCCGCGTGTCGCTGGCGACCGGGCAGGGACAGGTGACCCAGTCGGACGTCGACTCGGGGTTCGCCACCCTGCGCCGGGCACCGGCACCGACGCTGGCCAAGGGCCTCGCGGCGGCCACGCTCGAGCAGGTCGTGTCGGTGCTGCGTCGCGGCGGGTCACCGTCGGCGGGCGAGGTGGCGGACGCCGCCGGGGTGTCGCGGGTGACCGCCCGCCGGTACCTCGAGCACCTCGCCGACACGGGGGCGGCGACCCGCGAGCCCCGGTACGGCAGCCCGGGCCGACCCGAGCACGGCTACCGCTGGAACTGAGCGGACGGCCTGTCCTGCGGGTCAGCGCCGGACGAGCCGTGCGATCTCGGGCAGCGCCGCGAGGGTGCCGGATGCCCCGTGCTGGTCGGGGTCGAGGGCGAGACGCCTCAACCCGGCACGCGTGTAGGTGCCGACGTCGGCCACGAAGTCGGCGGGCGCGCGCCAGACCAGCCGGTCGGCCGACGACGCGTCGAGGCCGCGGGCGAGGGCGGCGTCCCGAGCGCGCTCGGGCGAGGTGAAGGCGAGCAGGGTCGGGGTGCCCTCGTCCACGACGGCGAAGGGCCTCGAGGCCCCGGCCGTGCCGCGGTCCACGAACCACCAGGCCTCGAGTCGGAACGCCGAGCGCCACAGGGCGACCGGGTCGTCGACCACGACGGCCGCGGTCCGCACCGCCGTCGCGTCGACCACAGGGGGCGGCACGACGACCGGTGCCGCGCTGCCGGGAGCCACCCGAGGAGGCGCGGGCCGCGTCACCGGCGTCGGTCCCGCCGGCGGGGCCGCCCGGTCGACGACCTTCTCGAGCCGGGCTCGACGGCGCTGTCCCAGACCGATCCTCACGAGCACGATGCCGCCGGCGACGAGGACGGCGACCACGGCGAGGGCGACCACGACGTCGACGGACGACTGCCGACCGGGCGCCACGAGCCCGACGAGCAGCACCGACGCGCCGATCGGCGACCCGACGACGGCGATCGCGAGCAGCACGATCCCCCAGGTGAGCGCTGCGGTGCCCGACGGGCCGCGACGGCTCGACGGACGGCGGGGGTCGGACGGGTCGGGGCTCGGCATCGGTCCAGCGTAGGGCGGCCGGCCGGGTGAGGCCCGGGTGCGGCGGCGGTGCCCGCTGCGACCCCGACGCGGCTCCGCGGTGGCAGCGACGGCGTCGCGCGCCCCGGGTGATCGACGGAGCCGTCCGTCGGCACTACGCTCCGACCATGGCCGACACGCGTGGACCCCAGATCGTCCGAGGCGACCCCGAGGTGACCCGGGCGACGCTCGACCTGAAGCTGCCGGTGGCGATGCTGCCCGGCCTCGTGCGTCGAGCACTGCAGGCGAGCCCCACGTTCTCGTTGGGCGACGCCGACGAGACGGGGGCCACGCTTCTGCGTCGATCGGCGTCGGCCAGCGGCACGGACACCGTGAGGCTCGACTTCGCCGCGTCCGACAAGGGCAGCCGGGTCTCGGCCGAGGTCCACTCCCCCGGCGGCACGATCGGCACGTCGGTCAAGCGCCGCGACGACGACACGACCGCCCTGTTCGAGGCGATCGCGAAGGCCGCCGGGCCCTTCTGACCGGTGACGGGGCACGGGCCGACACCGCGCCTCCCTCGGGGACGCCGACGGGTCAGACGCCCACGATCCAGGTGTCCTTCGCGCCCCCGCCCTGCGACGAGTTCACGATCATGCTGCCCTCGGGCGCCACGCGGGTGAGCGCCAGGTCGGCGAGCACGCTCTCGCCCGCCCCGGTGCCGGTGAGGTACACGAAGCAGCGGAGGTCGACGTGCCGGGGCTGCAGCCCGGTCGGGGTCAGGGTCGGGTGCGACGACAACGTCACCACCTCCTGCGCGACCCAGCCGGACGGGTCCCGGGCGATCTCGGCCCGACGCTCGGCCACGACCGCCGTGCTGGCCGAGGGTCCGATCAGGACGCCGCGACCCCCCTCGCCGTCGACCGGCTTCGTGACGAGCTCGCCCACCCGGTCGAGCACCGCGAGCCGCTCGGCCGGGTCGCCCGTCCGGTAGGTCGGCACCGACTCGAGCAGCGGACGCTCGCCCAGGTAGTACCAGATGAGGTCGGGTACCGCGCAGTACATCGCCTTGTCGTCGACGAGCCCGTTGCCGGGGGCGTTGGCGAGCACGACGTCGCCCGCCGCCGCCACGTCCATCAGGTGCTCGCCGAGCAACGGGTCGTGCGGCGCGTGCACGTCGACCAGCTCGCGGTCGAGCCGCAGGTAGAGCGCGTCGACGACGGTGCCGGTCCTGCGGTCGACGACCCGCGCCTCCTGCACCTCGACGTCGTCGGCCTGCAGAAGCAGCAGCCCCGCGCCCTCGGCGAGGGTGCGGTGCTCGTACCAGGCCGGGCTCGCGGGGCCCTCGCTGAGGAGCGCGCCGACCGGCTCGCCTCCGCCCCGAGGAGGCGCGGCGTGCGCCAGCAACGTCGCCCTCAGCACCGAGAACACGCTCGTCGGGTCGAGCAGCCCGGCCGGGCGCGGAGCGTCCGGCACCACCTCGTCGAGCAGCCGTCGCACGGCGATCGAGAACGCGGCCCCGCTCGGTGCGCGGACGTTGTCCTCGAGCACGCGCCAGCCACCGAGCTCGTCGCGCACGAGGTCGAAACCCTGCACCGCGGCGCGCACGGCGTCCGCGGGCAGCCGGGTGGCCTCGGTCCGCCACCCCGCCGCGCCGACGACCTGCTCGTGGGTCAGCACGCCGTCCGCGACGACCCGGCGCTCACCGTAGGCGTCGCGGAGGAACGCCTCGATCGCCCGGGCGCGCTGGGTCAGGCCGGCCTCGAGGCGGCTCCACTCGTGCCGCGTGACGATGCGGGGCACGAGGTCGCAGTGGAACGCCCGGTGGTCGCCGCCGACGCCGAACCCGAGACCGGCCCGCTCGCACCAGGCGTCCCGCGCGACGGCGCGGGCGCGGGCCTCCGTCGCGCCGAGCTGCTGGAAGAAGCCGGCGACGTCCCGGTAGGCCGGGCGGGGGTGGAGTCCCGGGCCGATCGCCTCGTCGCCGGCACGGAACCGGTACCCCACGAGGGTCGGCGCCGGGTCGTCGAGCCCGGCGGCGGGGCCGTGCGTCTCGCGGACGACCAGGTCGACCACGTCGTCGAGCCGTCCCCTCTCGGCGAAGGCGGCGCGCTGCCGGTCGGCGGAGTTGCCCCGGGCGAGCGTGGCCTCGGCGAGGTCGGACACGGTCTGCCAGTCGCCGAACTCCTCGAGTTGTGGTCGCAGCCGGGTCACGAGCTGCCGGACGGCCTCGGCCGCGGGCAACCGCGAGGGGTGCTGCTCGAGGTCCAGCAGCTCGCCGGCGAGCCCGCTGCGCGCCGCCTGCCACATCGCGGCCCGGTGCAGCGGCGCCGCCCGGTGCCGGGCGGGGCGGCCGGCCTCGACGTCCGTCTCGGCCCGGCGCACCGCGGCGCGGTAGAGGCCGGCGATCAGCACCGCGTCGTCGACCAGCGGGCAGGCGTCGCAGGTGCGCAGCTCGAGGGTGGGCGCGTGGCTCGAGGGCCGGACGTCGAAGTAGGCCATGCCGCTGTCGGCGATCACGCCCGACCCGATGAGGTCGGCGAGCAGCTGGTCGTACTCGGCGGCGTCGGCCATCGGGCCGGTCGCCCCGGCGCTCGGCCACCGTTGCCAGATGAGCGAGCGGATGCTCGCGTAACCGGTGTCCTGCCCGTTGAGGTAGGGCGAGCTGGCGCTCAGGGCGAGCAGGGCGGGCAGCACCGGGGCGATCCGCCCGGCGACGTCCACGGCGAGGTCGCGGTCGGCGACGCCCACGTGGATCTGCAGGCCGCAGATCAGCTGCTCGTCGACGAGCAGGCGGTACTGCTCGTGCATGCGCCCGTAGCGCCCGGTCGTGGTCAGTTCGAAGTCGGCGACCTCGCTGCGCGGGGCCGTGCCGACGGCGCCGATGGCGAGCCCCTCGGCGGTCGTCACCTCGACGAGGTCCCGACGGAGGGTCAGGATCTCACGCCGCAGGTCGTCGAGCGTGGTCACGACCGGGACGTTGGTCTCGATCGTGGTGCGCTGCAGTTCGGCCCCGTAGCGGTCGGCAGGCAGCCTGGCGAGGAGGTGCGGCGCCCTGGCCGACAGACGCCCCGTCTCGAGGTCGATCAGGTGCAGTTCTTCTTCCGCCCCCAGCGTCAGCTCTGCGCTCATGCCTGCACAGTACGGGCGTGGCCCGGTTCTGCCCGCCTCTTCATGAGGATTTCACATGAACGGGTCACGAGGAGGCGCCGCCCGTCGGCCGCGGAGTCAGACCCGAGCGGTCTGGCGCACCCCCGCGGCGGGCAGCAGCACGCCGTCGATGAGCCCGACGAGATAGTCGCGGTCGACGGGCTTCCGGAGGACGAGCACCCGGTACGACACCATCGACGGGGTGACGAGGGCGAGTGCCTCGATGTCGGTGTCGGCTGCGATCTCGCCTCGCTCGAGGGCGCGACGCAGCAGCAGGCGGTTGGCCTCGGCACGGGGCTGGACGATCGCGGCGTCGACGGCCTCGGCCAGCTCGGGCGTGGTCGAGAGCATCGTCACGACGCCCGCCATGACCCGCATCTTCTTCTCGGCGTCGTCGATGCTGTGCGGCTTGATCATCGCCAGGAGGTCTCCGCGCAGCGTGCCGGTGTCGGGCAGGCCGTCGAGGTCGACGGCACCCTGCTTGAGGCAGGCCACCGCGTCGACGACGAGCTCGCCCTTCGAGGCCCAGCGGCGGTAGAGCGTGGCCTTGCCGGCCTTGGCGCGCGCGGCCACCATCTCGATGGTCATGCCCTCGAAACCGGTCTCGGCGAGCACGTCGATGGTGCACCGGAGGATCTCGGGGTCGCGGCTGTGGTCGCGCTTGCGACCCGGTCGCGAGGGGGTCGCGGGGTCGGTCTCGGCGGGCGTCGTCGCCACGCCTTCCCTGTCGGTCATGGGGGCGACTCTACCTCGGATGTTTACGAAACTGCCTGTATCCGAAACTGGCGAGACTCGTATATGCTCGCGCTCATGTCTCAGGCCTCCACCTCCCCTGACGGCGCGACCCGCGCCTCCTCGTCCTCTGCCACCCCGCCGCCGTCCCGGCGCTGGTGGACCCTCACCACCGTCGCCCTCGCCCAACTGATGGTCGTCCTCGACTCGACCGTCGTGAACATCGCGCTGCCCGCCGCCCAGACCGACCTCGGCTTCTCGGACGGCGACCGGCAGTGGATCATCACCGCCTACTCGCTCGCCTTCGGCAGCCTGCTGCTCGTCGGCGGCCGCGTCAGCGACCTGATCGGCCGCAAGCGCACGTTCATCATCGGCCTGATCGGCTTCGCCCTCGCCTCGGCCCTCGGCGGTGCGGCCGGCACCTTCGGGCTGCTCGTCTTCGCCCGCGCCCTGCAGGGCGCGTTCGGCGCCCTGCTCGCCCCGACCGCCCTCGCCGTCTTGACCACGACCTTCACGATCCCGAAGGAGCGCGCCCGCGCGTTCGGCGTCTTCGGGGCGATCGCCGGTGCCGGCGGGGCCATCGGCCTGCTGCTCGGCGGGTTCCTGACCCAGTACGCCTCGTGGCGCTGGAACCTCTACATCAACGTCGTCATCGCCGCCGTCGCGATCGTCGGGGCCGCGATCTTCGTGTCGCACGTCACCCGCACCGGACCGCGACCCAAGCTCGACGTGCCCGGCACGCTGCTCGTCTCCGGCGCGCTCTTCTCGCTCGTCTACGGCTTCTCGAACGCCGAGACGCAGGGCTGGGACTCGCCGCTGACCTGGGGCTTCCTGGCGGCGGCCGTCGTGCTGCTCACCTCGTTCGTCGCGTGGCAGCGCCGGGCCGAGCACCCCCTGCTCCCCCTGTCGATCGTGCTCGACCGCAACCGGGGTGCGGCCTACGCGTCGGTGACCATCGCGGGTGCGGGCATGTTCGGCATCTTCCTGTTCGTGACGTACTACCTGCAGACCTCGCTCGGGTACACGCCGACCAAGACCGGCCTGGCCTTCCTGCCCATGATCGCGATGCTCGTCCTCGCGGCCCAGCTGTCGACGAACATCTTCGTGCCGCGCTTCGGGCCCAAGATCATGGTGCCGTTCGGCATGACCCTCGGCGTGGTCGGCATGCTGCTGCTCACCCGGCTCGACCTCGAGAGCATGTACGCCGCCAACGTGCTGCCGGCCCTGATGGTGCTGGGCTTCGGCATGGGCTCGATCATGCCCGCGTCGATCCAGACCGCCACGCTCGGCGTCGACCGCGGACACGCGGGCGTCGCCTCGGCCATGGTCAACACGAGCCAGCAGGTCGGCGGGTCGATCGGCACGGCACTGCTCAACACCCTGGCGGCGACCGCGGCCGCGAACTACGTGGCCGACCACCTGCCCGCCACCGGGGCCGTCGCGGCCGAGGCCGCCGTGACCGGCTACGCCACGGCGTACTGGTGGGGAGCAGGGTTCTTCGCGGTCGGCGCGGTCATCGCGGCCCTGCTGTTCCGTCGCCGCGTCCCGCAGTCGGACGAGGTGGACGCGTCGGCCTCGCCCGCCGTGGACGCACCGGTCCCGGTGCACTGACGCGACCCCCTCGCCCGGACGACCCGCGCCTCCTCAGCCCTCGGGGCCGGGGAGGCGCGGGTCGTCCGGGCGACGGACGTCGCGGCGGTCAGGACGCGGCTTCGTCCTCGTCGTAGCGGTCGACGCTGATCGTCGGGATCGACGCCGTGATGACCGATCCGTCGGCGCGCATCAGCCCGCGGAGGTCGCTCGTCGTGGGGACGCGCGTGGTGATGCGCGGCCCCTGGCCCTCGAGGGCCACCCGCACCGGAGCCTCGGGGGTGACCCGGAACTCGTCGCCGCGGACGGACAACGTCACGGCATCGCCCGTCTCGACGGTGAAGACGATCTCGTGCTGGGCGAGGTCGACGCGCACCCGGCTGCCCTTGATCGCGACGCGGAACGAGAGCTCGTCCCAGTCGGCCGGCAGGCGCGGGTCGAAGGTGATCGAGCCGAGCCAGTCGCGCATGCCGCCGTACCCGTTGACCAGCGCGCTCCAGATGCCGCCGGTCGACGCCACGTGGACGCCGTCGGACGTGTTCTTGTGCAGGTCGGCCAGGTCGACGTAGAGGGACGACAGGAAGTACTGCTGCGACAGCTGGTGGTGGCCCACCTCGGCCGCGATGATCGACTGCACGACGCCGGACAGGGTCGAGTCGCCCGTCGTCAGCGCGTCGTAGTACTCGAAGTTGCGCAGCTTCTGCTCGGGCGTGAACTCGTCGCCCTGCAGGTAGAGCGCGAGCACGACGTCCGCCTGCTTGAGTACCTGGAAGCGGTAGATGACCAGCGGGTGGTAGTGCAACAGCAGCGGTCGCTTGTTCGCCGGGGTGGCCTCGAGGTCCCAGAGCTCCTTGTCGAGGAACTGGGCGTCCTGCGGGTGGATGCCCCGGTGGTCGTCGTACGGGATGTGCATCGCCTCGGCGGCGAGCTGCCACCCCGTGATCTCGTGCTCCTCGAGGCCGAGGCGGTCGACCATCCGGTCGAACGCGACGGGAGAGTCGTCCTTCAGGCGGGTGACCGCCCGGACGGCCGCCCGCAGGTTCGCGCGCGCCATGACGTTCGTGTAGAGGTTGTCGTCGACGACGGTCGTGTACTCGTCGGGCCCGGTGACGCCGTCGATGTGGAACCGCTGGTCGCCGTTCGAGCGCCAGAAGCCGAGGTCGGCCCACAGTCGCGCCGTCTCGACGAGGATGTCGACGGCACCTCTCTGCAGGAAGTCCTCGTCGCCGGTCGCCTGGACGTACTGGCTGAGGGCGTGGCTGATGTCGGCGTCGATGTGGTACTGGGCCGTGCCGGCGGCGTAGTACGCGCTCGACTCGAGCCCGTTGATGGTGCGCCACGGGAACAGCGCGCCGCGCTGGTTCAACTCGACGGCCCGGTCACGGGCGGCGTCGAGCATGCCGAGACGGAACCGCAGGGCGTTGCGGGCCACGTTGGGCGAGGTGTACGTCAGGAACGGCAGGACGTAGATCTCTGTGTCCCAGAAGTAGTGTCCGCCGTAGCCCGACCCCGTCACGCCCTTGGCCGCGACCCCCTGACCGTCGGTCCGGGCCGTCGCCTGCGCGAGCTGGAAGAGGTTCCAGCGGACGGCCTGCTGGATCTCGGGTTGGCCGGCGACCTGGACGTCGCTGCGCTGCCAGAAGTCGTCGAGCCAGGCGCGCTGGTGCTCGAAGATCTCGGCCGTGGGCGTCTCGGCGGCCCGGTCGAGGGTGCGGTCGCACCGGTCGGCCAGTTCGCGAGGCGGCACGCCGCGACTCGTGTGGTAGGTGATCGTCTTGGTCAGGCGGACCTTCTGGCCGGCCTGCGCCTTCACGCGGTAGACGTGCTTGGCGATGTCGTCGTCGATCTGCGAGGACTGGTCCCACTCGGCGTCGGTCTCGATGCGGTGCTCGGCGCCGACCGCGATCGTCATGCCCGAGTTCGTCGTGCGGTAGCCGAGCACGGCCCGCGTGCCGCCGTTGCGGTTGAGCACGGGCTGCAGCACCCGGTCGTCGAACGACTCGGCCTTGCGCGGGTCGAACGCCTCGGCCGCGGCCCGCATGCCGGCGTGGTACTGGTCGCCCATGTCCTGACGGTTGAGGATCTGGCTCGAGATCAGCAGCGACGCCGACGAGTCGAGCATCGTGACCTCGTACTCGATGACGACCAGGTGGCGGTCCTCGAAGCTCACCAGACGGCGGCTGGTCACCAGGACGCGCTTGCCAGAGGGCGTGCGCCAGTCGATCTCGCGGGTGAGGACGCCGTCGCGGAAGTCGAGGCGTCGCGTGTGGCGGAGGATGTCGGCCTCGAAGAGCACGAACGGTTCGTCGTCGACGTAGAGGCGGATGACCTTCGCGTCGGGCACGTTGACGATCGTCTGGCCGACCCGGGCGAACCCGAAGGCCTCTTCGGCGTGCCGGATGGGCCAGGTCTCGTGGAACCCGTTGACGAAGGTGCCGAACGAGTGACCGCCGCGCCCCTCGTCGGGGTTGCCGCGGAGGCCGAGGTACCCGTTGCCGACCGCGAAGACGGTCTCGGTGAGGCCCTCGTCGCCCTGGATGTACTCGTCCTCGACGAATGCCCACTCGTCGACGGGGAACCGCGAGCGGTCGAGCGGGTCGGACGTGATGTGGTTCACGACTGTGCCTCCGTGGTGCCGGTGGTGCTGCTGCTGGTCGAGGGGGTGCCCGGTGTCGCCTGGTCGGGATTCGGAGCCGAGGAGGCGCGGGTTCGGTCGAGCGCCTCGACCAGCTCGCCGAGGTCGTCGACCACCAGGTCGGCCCCGAAGTCGAGCAGGGTCTGCGCGCCCGTGCCGCGGTCGACCCCGAGCACGAGGCCGAAGGAACCGCGGCGACCGGCCTCGACGCCGGACTGCGCGTCCTCGACGACGACGCAGTCGTCGGCGGTGAAGCCGAGGCGGCGGGCGCCTTCGAGGTACGTGTCGGGGGCGGGCTTGCCGGCGATGCCCTCGGCCGCGGCCACGACGCCGTCGACGATCACGTCGAAGCGGTCGCGGAGGCCCGCGGCCTCGAGCACCCGCACGGCGTTGCGCGAGCTGGAGACCACGGCGACCCGGACGCCCTCGGCGAGGGCCCGGTCGAGGAAGGCCACCGACCCCGGGTACGGCGTGACGCCGTTCTCGGCGAGCTCGGCGGCGAAGGCCGCGTTCTTGCGGTTGCCGAGACCGCACACCGTCTCGGCCTCGGGGTCGTCGTCGGGTGACCCCTCGGGCAGGACGACGTCGCGGGCCGCGAGCATCGCCCGGACGCCGTCGTAACGGGGCCGACCGTCGACGTGCTCGAAGTAGTCGGCCTCGGTGTAGGGCGCGAGGTCGTGCGCGGCGAAGTAGTCGCCGAAGAGGCGGGCCCACGCGCGCATGTGGACCTCGGCGGTCGGCGTCAGGACGCCGTCCAGGTCGAAGAGCAGGGCGCGGAGGTGCGAGAGGCGCGAGGCGTCGCGGGGCGTGGCGATGGACACGGGGTGCCGATCCCTTCGAGCGTGCGGGCAGGGTGAGAGGCACCGGGGCGACGACGGCTCGGTGCCGGTGAGGCGGGAACGTTTCGGGCAGGACGATGACGCGGGGCGACGGGACGAGCGGGTGGTGCGGGCCAGCTGCTGTGCCGACGGGGTGGTGCGGGGTGGGCCCCACGGGTCAAGTGTGGCACCGCTGCGCCCCGACACCTAGCCACGCGTCCGGGGGTGTGGACGACGCACGCCCTGGGGGCGGGACGACGGGGGCCGGCGGACGATCCCGGGGAGGACCACGACACCTGGGGAGGGAGCCGGAGGTGTCGGCGGCGGCTGACATCATGGGCGGCATGGACCTGGGCGACGTGCACGACGGCTTCCCGGCCGGTGACGGCGACGCCGACGGCCCCGTCCACTCGACGGCCGTGCCGATGGTCGACGCCGTCGACGTCATCCGGCTCGTCGGGCCGCGTGCCTTCAACCGGGCGAAAGAAGACGTCCGCGACGGAGCCGTGCTCGACATCGCCTGGCACCCCGCGGACGAGCGCCTCGAGGGCACCGTCCGAGGGGCCGAGTCGACGCCCTACCAGGTCGTCGTCGACCTGCGGGCGACCCGCGGCGAGTACAGCCGCCCGGTCCGCAGCCGCTGCACCTGCCCGATCGGCAGCGACTGCAAGCACGTCGCGGCGACGCTGTTGCAGAGCAACTCCCGGGCCGTGGCCGATCGCAGCGCCCCGGCCCCCACCGTCGACGAACTGACGACCGGGGGTGTGACCGCGCTCGGGGCGGCCCGGTCCGGCACGGGAGCGAGCGACTGGCGGTCGACGGTGGGGGCGATCGGGCAGCCGACCCGCGCCTCCTCGGTCCGGACGACGCGCATGGGTCTGCTCTTCGAACTGCGCGACCGGGCGCACTCGACCCGGGGGCGCGCGGTCGCGCCCTCGGCCCGGCGGCAGGGCGGACCGACGGTGCAGCGACTCGGCGTACGGCCGGTCACCCTGAGCGGCGCGGGCAACTGGGTGCGCGGCAACCTGACCTGGACGTCGCTGCCGTACCAACTCAACCGGCTGGCCATCGAGCCCGATCAGCACGCCTGGTTCGGCCAGTTCGCGGCGCTCCACCGGTCGGCGGTCTCGACCTACACGCCGGGCGACGCCGACTGGTTGTTCGTCGACGACTTCGCCAGCCCGTTGCTGTGGCCGCTGCTGGCCGAGGCCGGTCGCCTGGGCATCTCGCTCGTGACGGGCAAGCGCGCGACCGACGTCGTCGTCGGCGACGAGGCCCGCGTCACGGTCGACGCGGTGCGGGGCGACGACGGCTCGATGCTGCTGACCGCCGGGGTCACCGTCGACGGCGTGGCCCGTCGCGCGGAGTCGACCGGCGTCATCGCCGACCACGGGGTGTGGTGCGTCGCCCACGAACCCGCCCCGACCTTCACGCTCGCGCCGACCGCGGGGCCGCTCGACGACGAGCAACGGCGGTTCCTGACCATCACGCCCGAGGTCGTGGTCCCGGCCGCCGACTCCGACGAATTCCTCCGCGACTACTACCCCACCCTCCGCCGGCGCGTCGACGTCGTCAGCTCGGACGCGTCGATCGAGTTCCCGACGATCGTGCCGCCCGTGCTGACGCTCACCGTCGGGTTCGAGAAGGGGCAGACGATCCGCCTGACCTGGCGGTGGACGATCGACGGGGTACCCCGACCGCTGACGGCCCACTCCCCCGTCCCCGACCTGGCCGAGCTCGACGTCGTCCCCCGCGACCAGGTGCTGAAGGGGGTGACGGCAGCCGAGTTCGCAACCGGCACGCTGCCGGCACTCGAGGCGCGACCCGACGTGCAGGTCGACCTCGTCGGCACGCGGCCCGACTACCACGAGCTGACCGACGAGCCCCGACTGACCATCACCACGATGCCGACCGACAAGCGCGACTGGTTCGACCTCGGCGTGCTGGTCACCGTCGAGGGACGGACCGTGCCCTTCACGCCGCTCATCACCGCCCTCGCGAAGGGGCGCAAGAAGCTGCTGCTGGTCGACCACTCGTACCTGTCCCTCGACCACCCGGCCTTCGACGAGCTCAAGAGGCTCATCGACGAGGCGTCGGCACTCGACGAATGGGAGGTCGCGCCCCGCATCAACCGCTACCAGGCCAGCCTCTGGTCCGAGCTCGACGAACTCGCCGACGAGACGGTGCCCGCCGCCGAGTGGCAGCGGTCGGTCGGCGGGCTGCTGGCCCTGGCCGACGCCGGCGGCCTCGCGGCCTCCACGGCGACCCCCGTGCCGGCCACGGTCGACGCGACCCTCCGCCCGTACCAGCACGAGGGGTTCGCCTGGCTCGCCTTCCTCCACGAGCAGGGGCTCGGCGGGGTGCTGGCCGACGACATGGGCCTCGGCAAGACCCTGCAGACGCTCGCCCTCGTCGCACACGTGCGCGAGACCGAACGGATGCGGGCAGGCGGCCCGGCAGCCGCCGCGGACCCGGCAGCGGCCACGGACCCGGCAGAGGCCACGGCCGAGGCGGCCCCGGCCGCGGCCGACGGTCCCGGCGCTCCTCCCGCGCCCTTCCTCGTCGTGGCCCCGACGTCGGTCGTGTCGAACTGGGTGGCCGAGGCCGCCCGCTTCACACCAGGGCTGACCGTCCGCGCCGTGACCGCCACGCAGGCGAAGGGCGGACGCGGTTCGGTGCACGACCTCGCCCGGGGTGCCGACGTCGTCGTCACCTCGTACGCTCTCTTCCGCCTCGACTTCGCCGCCTACCAGGCCGAAGGGTGGGCGGGGCTGATCCTCGACGAGGCACAGTTCGTCAAGAACCGTGCCTCGCAGGCCCACCGGTGCGCGGTCGACCTCGACGTGCCGTTCAAGCTCGCCATCACCGGCACGCCGCTCGAGAACAGCCTGACCGACCTGTGGTCCTTGCTGCACGTGGTGGCGCCCGGACTGCTCGGCAGCAGCGTCCGCTTCGCCGACGACTACGTCAAGCCCATCGCCACGGGCGAGGCGCCCGACCTGCTCCAGAAGCTCCGCCGGCGCATCCGACCGCTGATGATGCGCCGGACGAAAGAACAGGTCGCGTCCGATCTGCCCGCCAAGCAGGAGCAGGTCCTCCGCGTCGACCTCGACCCCGCGCACCGCGACCTCTACGACGCCTTCCTGCAGCGTGAACGACAGAAGCTGCTCGGCCTGATGGACGACCTCGACCGCAACCGGTTCATCGTCTTCCGGTCGCTCACCCTGCTGCGCCTGCTCTCGCTCGACGCCTCGCTCGTGGACGAGGCCTACGCCGACATCCCCTCGGCGAAGCTCGACCAGTTGCTCGACGAACTCGAGGACGTGGTCGCCGAGGGGCACCGCGCCTTGATCTTCAGCCAGTTCACGACGTTCTTGCACAAGGTCGCCGCCCGGCTCGACCAGCGTGGCGTCGCGTTCGAGTACCTCGACGGGTCGACCCGACGTCGGGCCGAGGTGATCGACCGGTTCAAGACCGGCGACGCACCCGCGTTCCTCATCAGCCTGAAGGCGGGCGGGTTCGGGCTCAACCTGACCGAGGCGGACTACGTGTTCATCCTCGACCCGTGGTGGAACCCGGCCACCGAGGCCCAGGCGGTCGACCGTACGCACCGCATCGGGCAGACCGACAACGTGATGGTCTACCGGATGATCGCGAACGACACCATCGAGGAGAAGGTCCTCGCCCTCCAGGCCCAGAAGTCGCAGCTCTTCGACGCCGTGATGGACGACGACGCCGTGTTCAGCGCGGCGCTCACCGCCGACGACATCCGCGGCCTGCTCGACGCCTGACCCGAGCCGGGCCGGGCCGAGGCCGGCGTCAGGCCAGCGACACCGTCTCGGCGAAGGTCCGCGTGGTCGGCGGCGCGAGCAAGACCTCGGGCAGACGGTTGGCCCCCTCGGGCGTGGCGCGCCACGCGACGTAGGCGTCGTGGTCGGCCGACGAGGCCCACGTCTCGACGACGATCATGACCGACGGGTCGGCGTCGTCGATCAGCACCTCGAGCCCCTCGCAGCCGGGCCAGGCGCGCGTGGCGACGAGGGTCTCGCGGGCGATCTCGTGGGCGAGGTCGAGCCGGGCGGGGTCGACGTGCAGTTCGAGGTGGACGGTGGTGGACATGGTGGTCCCTTCGATCGGGCGGCGGCCCCGGGAGCGGGCCGCGCGGCGGACGGGCCGCGACCTCCCACCCTGGCACCCGCGCCTCCTCGTCCGCCGGATCAGGCGACCTCGACGGTCACGCGGTGCCAGCCCTCGGCCCCGTTCGGAGCCGGCTGGACGTACTGCTCGCGCTGCCAGGTGCCGTCCGCACCCTGCGCCCGCACGTCGATCGTGTGCGACCCCGAGCCCGCGGCCCCGGCGTCCCAGCGATGGACCCACTGGCGCCACGTGTCGGCCGAGACCGAGTCGGCCAGGGTCGCGTCGAGCCACGAGCCGCCGTCGATCCGCACCTGGACCGCCTCGACGCCCGTGTGCGGCTGCCAGGCCACCCCCGCGATCGAGACCGTCCCGGCGTCGACGGAGGCCCCGTCGCGGGGCACGTCGATGCGCGACTCGAGCTTGACCGGCCCCAGGGCGTCCCAGCCGCGAGGCGTCCAGTAGCCCTGGGCGTCGGAGAACCGCGTGACCTCCATCTCGACGACCCACTTGGTCGCCGACACGTAGCCGAACAGGCCGGGCACGACCATCCGCACCGGGAAGCCGTGCTCGATCGGCAGCGGCTGGCCGTTCATGCCGACCGCGAGCAGCGCGTCCGTGCCGTCGTCCTGCAGCACGTCGAGTGGCGTACCGGCCGAGAAGCCGTCGATGCTGCGCGACAGGACCATGTCGGCGCCGCCGTTCGGGCCCGCGCGCTCGAGCAGCGAGCGGATCGGGTAGCCGAGCCAGAGCGCGTTGCCGATGAGGTCGCCGCCGACGTCGTTCGAGACGCAGCTGAGGGTCGCCATGTGCTCCTCGAGCGGCAGGGCGAGCAGCTCGTCGAACGAGATCGTCACCTCGCGATCGACCAGGCCGTGGATGCGCAGACTCCAGTCGGCCGGGTCGATCGACGGCACCTGCAGGGCCGTGTCGATGCGGTAGAAGTCAGCGGCGGGCGTGACGTAGGGCGTGATGCCCTCGACGTCCAAGGAGGCGCCGGCCGGGACCGCGGCCTCGGTCACGCTCGCGCGGGGCAGCGTCAGGGCGCGCCGCAGGGCCGCGGCGTTCGCCCGGCCGGCGTTCACGACGCGGGCCCCCGTGCCGACGACGACGGCGGCCACGCCGGTCACGACCGTGTACGTGAGGAACGACCGGCGTTCGAGACCGGGCCCGCGCAACGGCGGGACGGGCTGGGTCTGCTCCGCCCACCCGGCCGACGTCGAACGGACCCACCGACGGAGGCGCGAGGCCAGCTTGTCGACCAGCAGCACGGCGGCGAAGGTGCCGACGAGGCTCGGGATGGCGTCGACCTGGCCGGCGTCCGCGCGGGTCAGGACCGCGATCACGGCGAGCGCCCCGCCCGCCACGAAGGCGATCTTGCCGATCGGCTGGCGGCGGTACTCGCCGTAGCCGGCCGCGCCGGTGATGACGACGAGCAGCACGCCCATCAGCACGAAGAGGGCGGCCTTGTCGCCGGTGCCGAACAGGGACACCATGGCGTCCTTCACGCCGGCGGGGGCGAGGTCGACGACGGCCGAGCCGACGGCGAAGAGCGGGCTGCCGGTGGGTCCCGTGACGAGGGCGACGACCTCGGCGGCGGCGAGGAACGCGGCCATCGACACGATGCCGGCGAGGGCGGCCCACAGCCCGGCGGCGCGGGGGGTCATCGGGTCGGTGGGGCCGGGCGTCAGTGCGGGGCCGGACGTCGACGACTCGGGTGGGGACAGGCGGACCGACATGGGCTCAGGGTACGACGCGTGGCTCGGGAACCGCCTGCGTCCCGGGGACCGGGGACGCGCCTCCTGGTGTCGGGCGGACGCCGCCTCTGTGTCGGGGGTGTGACGATGTCCGGCCGCCTCTTCCGCTGCCGCTCCGGCGGGAGCAGGATGACCGGAACGCCCGAGACACACCGATGCGCCCCGGAGGTCAGCATGTCGACGACGAACCAGCAGCCCCCGAACCCCCGGTCCGCGAACCAGGCGCAGCCGCCCACGACCGACACGGGCGAGAGCCCCACCGAGCTGAAGCGGGCGATCGGTCCGAAGCTGCTGCTGCTGTTCATCGTCGGCGACATCCTCGGCACGGGCGTCTACGCCCTGACCGGGCAGGTGGCGGCCGAGGTCGGCGGTGCGGCGTGGTTGCCGTTCCTGGTCGCCTTCGCCGTGGCCCTCGTGACGGCGTTCTCGTACCTCGAGCTCGTGACGAAGTACCCGCAGACCGCCGGCGCGGCCCTCTACGTGCACAAGGCGTTCGGCATCCACTTCGTGACGTTCATCGTGTGCTTCGTGGTGATGTGTTCGGGCATCACGAGCGCGTCGACGGCCTCACGGGCGTTCGCGGCCAACCTGGCGGCGGGCATCGGCGTCGAGCTGTCGAACTCGGCGGTGATGCTGATCGCGATGGCCTTCATGCTGCTCGTGATGGCCGTGAACTTCCGCGGGGTCAGCGAGAGCGTCAAGGCGAACGTCGTCCTCACCCTGATCGAGCTGTCGGGCCTCGTCATGGTGATCCTGATCGGGTTCTGGTTCATCGCCGGCGGCAACGCGGACTGGGGCCAGGTGGTGCTCTTCGAGACGCCGGGCGACAAGTCGCTGCTGCTGAGCGTCAGCACCGCGACGTCGCTCGCCTTCTTCGCCATGGTCGGCTTCGAGGACTCGGTCAACATGGCGGAGGAGACCAAGGACCCGAGCCGCATCTTCCCCAAGGTCATGCTGACCGGCCTCGGCATCACCGCCGTGATCTACGTGCTCGTCTCGATCTGCGCCGTGGCGATCGTGCCGATCGGCGACCTGGCCGACAACGAGACCCCCCTGGTCACCGTGGTGAACACCGCCGCCCCGGACTTCCCGATCGGCGGGCTGCTGCCGTACATCTCGATGTTCGCCGTCGCCAACAGCGCCCTGATCAACATGATGATGGCGAGCCGGTTGCTCTACGGCATGAGCAAGCAGGGCGTGCTGCCCGGCTTCCTCGGCAGGGTGCACCGGAAGCGGCAGACCCCCTGGGCGTCGATCGTCTTCACAACGGCGCTCAGCCTGGTGCTGATCGGCTACGTCTCGCTCTCGCCCGAGTCCCCGATCGTGGCCGTGCTCGGAGGCACGACGTCCCTGCTGCTGCTGACGGTGTTCGCCCTGGTCAACGTCGTCGTCCTCGTGTTGCGTCGCGACACCGTGTCGCACGGGCACTTCCGCGCGGGGACGGTCCTGCCGATCGTCGGCGTCGTGGCCTGCCTCTGGCTGGTGCTGCCGGTGTCCTCCGGTCGCGGCGCCGAGCAGTACACGATCGCCGGCGGCCTGCTCGCGATCGGCGTCGTCCTCTGGCTCGCGACCTTCGTGTCGCGGCGGGGGAAGCCCGTGCCGAGCGACGCGATCGCCGACGCCGAGCGCGCCGACCCCCGGGCATAGACGGCAGGAGGCGCGGCGCCGGTCTCGCCACCGGCACCGCGCCTCCTCGGCGGATCGGGGCCTACGGGATCAGGCGGGCGGCGCGATAGCGCTCGAACAGGTCGACGAACGCCTGCTCGGTGCGGCGGTACCGGGTGAACCCGGCGTCGCGGGCCTTGCCCATGTCGGTGACGACCTCGATGTCGCGACCGAGGTCGCCGTCGGTGTGCCACCACGAGGCGACGCGCGACAGGTCGGGCTCGGCGAGGTCGTGCTCGGCGACGAGGTCGCGCCACTCCTGCTCGAGGCCGACCATCTGCTGCTCGAGCGGACGCGGCTCGCCCTCGAAGCCCTCGACGAGCGCGGGGTCGATGCCGAGGTGGCCGGCCAGGCGGGGCCACAGCCAGCGCCAGCGGAACACGTCGCCGTTGACGATGTTGAACGGCTCGTCGGCACCGGCGGGGTCGGTCGCGGCCCAGATCATCTGCTCGGCGAGGACGCCCGCGTCGGTGACGTCGACGAGCGAGTTCCACTGCGTCTCGCTGCCCGGGAACGTGAACGGGCGGCCGAGGCGCTTGCTCAGCGCGGCCTGCACGGCGATGGTCAGCCCCATGTTCATGGCGTTGCCGACGGCGAACCCGATGACGGTGTGCGAGCGGTGCACCGACCAGGTGAACCCCTGGCGCTCGGCGGCGGCGAAGAGCTCGTCCTCCTGCGCGTAGTAGAAGTTCGGGTAGGGCAGGCGCTCCTCGTCCTCGTGGAAGGGCGTGTCGGGCATGTCGCCCGTGCCGTAGGCCTCGAACGGGCCGAGGTAGTGCTTCAGCCCGGTGACGAGCGACACGTGTCGCACGGGGGCGTGGTCGAGGGCGGCCAGCAGGTCGCGGACCATGGCGCCGTTCACCGCGATGTTCTCCGCCTCGGTGTCGCGCTTCTGCCAGGCGGCGAAGAACACGTGGGTCGGCTTCGCGTCCGCCAGCGCCGTGCGCAGGCTCTCGGCACTCGTCAGGTCGGCGGCGATGCCCGTCACCCCGTCGGACGAGGAGGCGCGGCGCGAGAGGGCCAGGACGTCCCACCCCTCGCGCGTCAACTGCTCGACGAGGGCGGTGCCGGTGATGCCGCTGGCGCCCACCACGAGGGCGGTGCCCGGAACCGTCGGGGCGGCGGGCCGGGTGCTGTCGGTCTGGGGGGTCTCGGTGGTGCTCATCCGTGGTCCAAGCCGATCGCGCCTCCCGGCATTCCCGGCCGGCGCGTCCACACCGACGTACCCCGCCCCTCCCGCCTGACAGGCCGCACGAGGCCCGGGCGTACGGTCGGCCCATGGATCAGGACACGAACGAGCCCACCGGTCGCACGCCCGAAGACGAGGCGGCGGCCCTCGCGCTCGCCATCGTGTCCCAGGCCGCGGCCATCACGCAGGGCGACCCCGAGGCCGTCGAGGCCAGCGACGAGAACCTCCGCGAGGTCGTCGCCGAGCTGACCGACGAACCGCTGACGCCTCGACAGGAGGACGTCATGGCGACCCTCGGCACCGCCGGCGGCAGCCTCGCGGCCGGCCTCACCGCCGCCCTCGCCCACGAGAAGGGAGTCGACCCGGGAGTGATCCTCGGCTCGACCTCGCAGGCCATCGTGGCCCAGACGCAGTCGCCGTTCGCCGGCGGGCAGGACGACATGGACGACGACCCCGAGCTCGTCGCGCAGGCCGAACGCGACGCCCGGGCGCACGCCGCCGAGCGGGACGGCGACGACGCCCCCACGCGTGCGGACCACGGTCGCCGCGACATGGCCGACGCCGGACGCGAGCGGGGCGACGCGGGCGAGGCGCGGGCCGAGCGCGGCGACGACGACGACGCCGACCACGCGTCCTAGGGGCGACGACCTGCTCGACGCGACGGGATCGGACGTCCGGCACCGCGCCTCCTAGACTCGACGGACGGGTCCGCGGGGACCGCCTCGGCGGTGCCCCGGCCCGACGGTCGTGAGCGAGGAAGAGGTCAGCGTGTCGGACACCAGGCGCCCTGAGCGGCCCACCCCGGTCAAGCCCCGACCGCCGCGGGTGCCCAAGGCCCCGAAGGGCAGGCCGAAGGGGCCCGCCCAGTCACGACTGGTCAACCAGCACGAACTGCGCGACGTCCGGGCGCGACTGCGCGGCACCATCTACGAGGGCACGACGCCCGAGCACGGCATCGGCGGCGACCTCTACTCGCCCCGTCAGATCGTCGACTTCTGCCTCGACCTGGGCGACGTCATGCTGTCGTCGGGTGCCGACGTCCGCAGCACCGAGGTCGCGATCGTGGCCGTGAGCACCAAGTGGAACCTGGCCCCGCTCGAGCTCGACATCACGGGCACGGCGATCACCATCCAGTACGCCCCAGCCGGCGTCAACCCGTTGGTCAAGACCCGGGTCATCTACGCCGAGGGCTCGAACCTGCACCGGCTGTCGAGGGTCTACCAGATCGTCGACGACCTGCTGCACGACGACCGCGACATGACCGAGGCGGTGGCCGGCCTCGTCGAGGTGTTGAAGTCCCCGCCCCGGTGGCCCTCATGGATGACCGACCTGGCGATGGGCCTGCTGGGCGTCTCCGTGACGCTGCAGGCCGGCGGCACGTGGCAGGCCGCCGTCGGCGCCTTCGTGGTGATGATCGGCATCATGACGTCCGGCCGAGGGCTGACCGCCCGCGGCATCCCCCAGTTCTTCGTCATCGGCCTGCAGGCCGCGTCCACCGCCGCACTCGGCACGCTCGGCATCTGGGCGGGGCTGCTGACCCCGGGAGGCGCGGCGGCGTTGGTCGCGGCCGTGGTCGTCCTCGTCCTGCCGCACCCCACGATCGTCACCTGGGCCCAGGACGCGATCTCGGGCTTCCGGTCGATGGCGGTCGGCCGCGCCCTGGTGA
The DNA here is from genome assembly GCF_030209595.1 of Frigoribacterium sp. ME-P-080. Lineage (NCBI taxonomy): Bacteria > Bacillati > Actinomycetota > Actinomycetes > Micrococcales > Microbacteriaceae > Frigoribacterium > Frigoribacterium sp. ME-P-080. Next base: position 70,881 of record NZ_JARVRR010000004.1, on the reverse strand, counting down.
TCGGGCTGATCGTCGCCGGGGTCGTGTGCGGCATCCCGGCCGGACTCGCCGTGACCGCACGGTTCGCGGACATCGAGGTCGACCCGACGAACATCACCCTGCAGGCCCTGCCGCTCTGGCTCTCGCTCATCTCGAGCTTCGCCGCCGCGTCGGCCAACTCGATCGCGCAGGGGTCGACCGCCCGCATGATCCCGATCACGATCGGGGTCGCCCTGGTCGGCAACCTCTCGCTCTTCACCCTGCGCCAGCTCGGCCTGCCGCTCATGGGGGCCACGTTCGTCGCGGCGACCCTGCTCGGAGCGCTCTCGACCGTGGCCGCGGCTCGTCTGCGGACGGCGGCGACGGTCATCGCCGTGCCGGCCTTCTGCGGGTCGCTGCTGCCGTCGCTGGCCGTCGCGTCGTCGCTGCTCAACTTCATGGCCGGCAACGACGGCGCCGAGGTCGACTTCGTGTTCTCGATGCTGACGACCCTCGCGATCGGCGCGGGACTCGTGCTCGGCAGCCTGCTCGCGACCCCGGGCGCGCGCCGGTGGTTGCGCCGGGCCAAGCGCGTGCGGGTGCAGTCGGTCCACACGGACACGACGCCGATCAGCATCATCGTCCCGACGGTCGCCGCGGAGGCACCCGTCGCGGAGCCGTCGGTCGCGTCGCCCCGCGTCGCGGAGCCGTGAGTCGCGTCGCCCGCGCCCACGCCCACCGCACCGATCCCCGTGGTGCCGTCGGCCACCGAGACGGTCTCGAAGCCGAGCCCCACCCCTGAACGCCCGCGCCTCGCGGACCCCACGGCACCCCGCCTGCCCGGGGTCGCCCTCTCGACTCCGGTCCGATCCGCGGAGCCCCCGGCAGACGCGGCGACCTCGAACGGCTAGCGCTCGGCCCCGGCAGTGACCCCGCGCCCGGCGTCCCCGCGGCCCGTGTCGCCGCGCCCCGTGTCGCCGCGCCCCGGCAGCTCGACCTGGGCGTCCTCGCCCTCGAGGCGGCGGATGATCGGCTGGACGTCGCCGATCTCGGCGCCGATCCAGTGTCGGTGCATCTTCTCGGCCACGGCGTAGGTGGTGCCCGACCCGCCGAAGGGGTCGAGGACGAGGTCGCCGGGCTCGGAACTGATGGTCAACACGCGCTCGAGCAGCTTCTCGCTGAGCTCGTTCGCCCCGCGGGTCTTCGTCGCGCGGTGTCGCACCGGCGGGATGTCGAGCCAGACGTCGGTCAGGTTGATGCCGTCCGGGTGCAGCTTGCTGCGGTGGCCGCCGTAGTCCTTGATGTCCCGGCCGCAGTGCCGGCAGACCTGGATCGGCAGGCGGGGACGGACGAAGCGCGACGGCTTGCCCTTGCTGTAGTAGAGCAGCGAGTAGTGCGACGGGTAGAGCTTGTTGGGGATCGGCAGACCGTACTTGATGTCGACCGCGACCCAGTGACGGAAGGTCATGCCCTCGCCGTTCAGCACGTGGCCCAGCTCGATGTTCCAGCGAGGGAGGTTGAACAGGTAGAAGGAACCGCCCGGCCGGAGCACGCGGACGCATTCGGCGATCCACCGACCGCACCAGGCCAGGTAGGCGTCTTCGTCGAGCGAGTCGTCGATGCCCGCGCCGTAGACCTTGCCCAGGTTGAACGGCGGATCGGCGAACACGAGGTCGACGGACTCGTCGTCGAGCTCGGCGAGGACCTCGAGGCAGTCGGCCTGGAAGAGTCGACCGCTGGCGGTGCGGTACGTCGGTTGCACATCGTCCTTCGGGGTGTCGCGGGGCGGGATCGGTCGTCGAGAAGACTACTTCGGGCCGCCGACACGGAGGCCCGTCCGTTCAGCTGACGACCGGTAGGCTAACGACCGTGTCACCCCCTGCGAAGGAGCAGAAGCCGGACTCGTGGCAACCCCGTCCGGTCGACGAGGTGATCGTGCTCCGCCGTCGGGGCCGACTCCTGCTCGACGACACCCTCGACCCCGGCGACCCGATCCTCCGCCCCCGGCGTCCCCCTCGACGAGGCCCACCGAGCGTCTCCGTCCACCGCGAGCCGATCCCCCACCAGCCCGCGCTCGCGCTGGCCCTGTCGGCGGTCGCCGCCGCCGGGTACGTCGCGTGGGGCTGGGGCGAGCTGGACGAGGGAGCCACCGGGTTCCCGTTCGGCCTCGCTCGAGGTCGCCGGGCGTCGACGCCCGTGGTCGGCCTGACCTCGGCGGCCTTCGCCGTGACGGCCCTCGTGTCGGCCACGGTCGGACGACGGCCGGGCCGGTCCCGGGCCCTGCGCCTACTCGCCGTCGCGACCTCCGCGCTGACCACGGTGGTCGTCGTGACCACGCTCGTCGCGACGGTGCTGCCCCTCGCACCGACCTGACTCGGCCCGCCTCGCGGGCGGGAGCAACAGCAGAGCGCCCGGACAAGCTACCGTTGCACCATGAGTGACACCACCGAGCAAGCCCCGAGCGACGCCACAGAGCAAGCCGACACGACGCCGACGTTCGCCGATCTGGGCTTGAGCGACCAGGTCCTGAAGGCCATCCGCGAGATCGGCTACGAGACCCCTTCGGCCATCCAGGCCGCCACGATCCCCACCCTGCTCGACGGCCGCGACGTCGTCGGGCTCGCGCAGACCGGCACCGGCAAGACCGCGGCCTTCGCCCTGCCCATCCTCTCGCGCCTCGACGTGTCGGCCAAGAAGCCGCAGGCCCTCGTCCTGTCGCCGACGCGCGAACTCGCGTTGCAGGTCTGCGAGGCGTTCGAGCAGTTCGCCTCCGGCATGCGCGGCGTCCACGTCCTGCCCGTCTACGGCGGCCAGGCGTACGGCGTCCAGCTGAGCGCGCTCCGCCGCGGCGTCCACGTCGTCGTCGGCACGCCCGGCCGCATCATGGACCACCTCGCCAAGGGCACCCTCGACCTCAGCGAACTCAAGTACCTCGTGCTCGACGAGGCCGACGAGATGCTGAAGATGGGCTTCGCGGAGGACGTCGAGACGATCCTCGCCGACACCCCCGACGACAAGCAGGTGGCCCTGTTCTCGGCCACCATGCCGCCGCAGATCCGTCGCATCTCGAAGCAGTACCTGAACGACGCCGAAGAGATCACGGTCAAGGCCAAGACCACGACCTCGGTCAACACGACCCAGCGCTACCTGATGGTGTCGTACCCGCAGAAGGTCGACGCCCTGACGCGCATCCTCGAGGTCGAGAACTTCGAGGGCATGATCATCTTCGTCCGCACGAAGAGCGAGACCGAGACCCTCGCCGAGAAGCTGCGTGCCCGCGGCTACTCGGCCGCGGCGATCAGCGGTGACGTCGCCCAGGCCCAGCGCGAGCGCACGGTCAACCAGCTGAAGAGCGGCAAGCTCGACATCCTCGTGGCGACCGACGTCGCGGCCCGCGGCCTCGACGTCGACCGCATCAGCCACGTCGTCAACTACGACATCCCGATCGACACCGAGTCGTACGTGCACCGCATCGGCCGCACCGGGCGTGCCGGCCGGAGCGGTGCCGCGATCAGCTTCGTCACGCCGCGCGAGCGTCGTCTGCTGGGTGCGATCGAGAAGGCCACCCGCCAGCCCCTCACGCAGATGCAGCTGCCGACCGTCGAGGACGTCAACAGCACGCGCCTCACCCGCTTCGACGACGCGATCACCGAGGCCCTGTCGCAGGACAGCCGCATCTCGGCGTTCCGCGACATCATCAGCCACTACGTCGAGCACCACGACGTGCCCGAGGCCGACGTCGCCGCCGCACTCGCGGTGGTCGCCCAGGGCGAGACGCCCCTGCTGCTCGATCCGAAGGACGAGCGTCCCCAGCGCGACGAGCGTCCGCTGCGCGAGCGCGACGACCGCGCCCCGCGCGCTGGTCGCGACGACGACCGGGGTGAGCGCCGTGAGCGTGGCCCGCGGACGTCGAAGCCGATGACCGCCTACCGCATCGAGGTCGGTCGCCGTCACCGTGTCGAGCCGCGTCAGATCGTGGGTGCCCTGGCGAACGAGGGCGGTCTCAGCCGCGACGACTTCGGGGCGATCCAGATCCGCCCCGACTTCTCGGTCGTCGAGCTCGCCTCGGACGTCTCGAGCGACATGCTCGACCGTCTGAGCGACACCCGCATCAGCGGCAAGCTCATCGAGATCAAGCCCGACCGCCGAGGAGGCGCGCCCCGCCGCGACGACCGCCCCGACCGGTCGCAGGGTGGAGAGCGGCCCGCCCGCAAGCCCCGCTACTAGACACCCGGCCGCACGGCCCACGACGCCGACCCGGCTCCCGCCTGGTCGGCGTCGTCGTGTCCTGGCGGTTCGTCGGCGACCAGCGGTCGCGCACGGGCGAGTTCGTCGTCCCCGGTCCGCCTGAGTCGCCCGTCCACCACGAACTCGCCCGTGAACCCACCGTCCCCGCTGAACGGAGTCCGATGAGCACCCCGCCCTCCCCCGGTGGCACCGACGCGCTGTTCGGCGTCGTGCAGACCGCCCTCACGATCGGCAGTGCCATCCCGTTGGTGCTGTCGGTCGTCGCGCTCGTGCTCTTCGTCCGGATGAAACGTCGGCTCTCGGCCGGCCTGCCGGGAACGCCGGGCACGCGCCGCCTCGCCGACGACTCCCGCCGACTGCACGACCTGGCCCGGGTGAGCCTGCTGGGTGCCGCGTTCGGCCTCGTGCTGCTGGTGATCGGCCAGCTCGTCGTCGGCCTCGGCACGACGCAGGGCCGCGCGGCGGCGTTCGCCGGGCCGCTCGCACCCGTGACGATCGGTGCGATCGTGCTGACCGGCCTCGCGGCCGTCGCGTTCGCGACGTCGCCGGCGCCGCCCGCGCCTCCTGAACGCCGCTGACCCCGTTCCGCGTCGGCGCGGGTGCGTGCTCGCCGAGTGGGCAGAAACGGTCCTTCCCGGCCCGACGAAGGACCCTTTCTGCCCACTCGTTCGGTGCTCACCCCGGGCGGGCGCCAGGGACGGCTCACCCACGGCCCGGGGTGACGCGCGGCCCCGGGTCGGTACCGTGGCTGGATGACGTCGTCGACGGAGCTCGGCGGTGTCGACGTGACCGGCGCTAGGCCGGGGTCGCGGCGTACTCCGCCGCCAACACCTCGCCCAGCCACGCGGCGAGCGTCGCGGCGGCCGACACCGACGACGACCGCTCGACGTCCGGGTTGTAGTTGGTGTTCGTGTTGACGTCGTAGGGCACGGAGCGGCCGTCGACGGTCTCGATGAACTCGATGCCGGCGACCTCGATGCCGTGCTCGGCGACGAAAGCCTCGAGTCGCCGTACGAGCGGGTGCTCCGCGGTGACCGACGGGCGCACCGCGAACGGCGCGAACGTGGCCGGGTCGGCACCGTCGGGCACGACGCACGCGTCGGCGGGGCACAACTCGAAGCTGCCGGCCGAGGTGTCGACGCGCACCGCGTAGACGAAGCGCCCGCCGACGAACTCGACGCGCGTGTTGAAGGGCTCCTCGGCCTGCAGGAACTCCTGCAGCAAGGTGATCCCGTCGACCGGCACCTCGAAGTCGGGGCCGTCGACGTACGCGTCGAACGAGTCGAGATCGTCGAAGCGCCGCACACCGAGGCCCTTGCCGCCCTGGTTGTGCTTCGTGATGAACGGCAGTCTCTGCTCGCGTGCCCGGGCCTTGAGGTCGGCGGTGCCGAACACGGCGGTCGTCGCGGGCACGTCGAACCCGGCGGACGCCAGCGCCAGGTACTGCGCCACCTTGCTCACCTCGAGTTCGACGACACCGCTGCCGTTGATGGTCCGGCGCCCGTGCCGTTCGGCCCAGCGCAGGGTCGCTCGCGCGACCTCCTTGGCCGTCCCCCGGCCGCGCGTGTGGGCCGAGCCGCTCAGCCGCGACCAGAACACCCCTTCAGGAGGCGCGGCCGCGAGGTCGAAGGACGTCCCGTCGAGCAGGTGCTCGCGGTGGGGCACCCCCGCGGCGTCGAGCGCGGCGACGAGCGGCGGCAGCCACTCGGCGTTGTCGTGCAACACGTGCACGACGGGTGACGGGTCGGCGTGGTCGATCGGCGAGGTCATCGTTCGATCGTGCACCCTTCGGGCCCGGGGTGCCAGCACCGACCATCACGCGCCCCATGCGGACCGGACGATCGCGCACAGTGCTGCATCGTCGTCGGCGAGCGCCGAGCACTCGCCCGTCGCGGCCTGGCCGACCGTCTCGGTGGCGAGGTCGGCCGCCCCGCGCACGTCTCGCCGGAACGTCACGACGGTCCCGGCCGGTGCCGTCCGAACCGCGCCGACGACGTCCGCCAGGGCGGCGTCGGTGGCGGCGGCGTCGTGGTCGTCGTCGAGCTCGATGCTGAGGCGGCCTTCCGTGGCGGTCACGGCCATGCCTTCGATCCGGGGTGCGGCCACGATGGCGCCCGTGACGGTGGCGAGCACGGCGAGTGCCTCGGGCCGGCCCGAGAACGAGAGACCCCTGCGGTCGGCTGCACCGGACGAGACGCGGATCTCGTCCATCCCGGACACGGCCGCGGAACCACCGATGGCCTGCATCGCGGGCACGACGCCCTCGAGCCCCGACGTCCATACCTCGACCGACCGGGCGCTGATCGCCGAGTAGGTGACCGTGTCGGACGCGACGACGTCCACCAGCGACTCGGCGGCGGACAGGTCGCCGTCGAGCTCTCGCCGTTCGTCCGGTGACGAGACGAAGCCGATCGAGGTGCCGGGCACCTCGGACATCCCGACGAGGACGCCGGCGATCCGTGCCGCTCGCGGGGACGCCTCCGCCACCTCGTCGCGCGAGTGGTGACCCGTGACGCTCGGTGTGTCGAGGTCGACCCGGATGCCCTCCGGCAGGACCTCGACCCGCCCGGCCCCGAGATCCGCAGCCCCCACGGCGTCGAACAGACGGGCCTGGTCGGCGGCGTCGAGGACGACGTCGGACGTCGCGGGATCGTCGAGGACCGAGGGGAACCCGGAGACGTTCTCGGTCACGAACCGGCGGGTGTCCGGACTCCACGCCGTCACGTCGACGTCGGTCAGCTGGGCCGCGGCGTCCCGAAGGGAGCGTGCCCGCTGCCAGGCCGAGAGGACGTCCGACGACTCCGACGGGACCACCGTGATCCCGAACCCTCGCCGAGGCGAGTCGTCCCCGGTCGCCCCGTCCTCGCCGAACGCGTGCGTGGCGAGGGACACCTCGGCGAAGACCGCGTCGTCCGCGACGCGACGCGCGAGGTCGAGCTGGGCCGCCGTGTCGCCCTCGTCGGCGAGCACCTCGAACGAGACGGTGCCTCGCCGGACGTCGACGAACCGCCAGTCGGAGGAGTCACCGACGTTGCGGGCCACGAACGGCCTGATGCGCTCGGCGACGGCTTCGAGGTCGTCGTCGGAGAGGTCGTCCTCGACCACGACCGTGGCCTGGGCCTCCGCGACGCCGAGGGGAGAGTCGGTCCCGGCCGTCTCGATCTCGACCACGCCGCCGACACCGTCCATGAGCGACTCGAATCGTTGGAGCAGGTCACTCGAGCTGGCACATCCGGCGGCGAGCGCGAGGACGGCCACGACGACGGTCGCCACGACGCCCCGCCTCGACCTGATGCCCATCCCCATTCCCATCCCCATCCCCATCCCCATCCCCCCATCCTGGCCGCTGCGGACGACGAGCGACACCGTCGCCGAGCGGAGCGTCACCAGTTGGTATCGTCGTCCGACGATTGCCGGAGGTCTTGCTTGGTGAACCACCCGTCGGGGCACGACGACGCCCTGAGCCGCGACGACGTGCGCGCGGCGTACGAAGACGACCCCACCTGGGCCCTGCTCCGCGGCTACAACGCCCGCTGGATGCTGCCGCTCTTCTCCCGCCACCTCGAGCACGCCGAGGGTCCGGTGTCGGCCGACTGGTTCCACCGGCAGGTCGCCGACGCCCTCGAGCAGAACACGGCCGAGCAGGCGGCGTCCGAGCAGGCCGCACTCGAGCAGGCGGCGTCCGAGCAGGCCGCCCCCGAGCACCCGACGTCCGTGCGGGCGACGACCGAGCGGGACTCCGAGGAGGCGCGGCCCGCGTCCCCGACGCCCGCCGCCACGCCGGCCCCCACCGAGCAGAAGACCACCCCGGCCGAGTACTGCCGCAGCTGGGTCGAGAGCCGCTGGCTCGTCCGCACCCGCGCCTCCGGACCGGACGCCCGCGCCGAGTACCGCCTGTCACCGCACGCGCTCAAGGCGCTGCGCCTCGTGCGCGACCTCGTCGAGCGCGACAACGCCGTCAGCGAGGCCCGCCTCGGCAGCATCGCCCACGCCGTCGGGCAGCTCGCGGGCCTCGCCGACCCCAGTCGCGAGTCGCAGCTCACCCGGCTCGACGAGCAGATCGCCGAGCTCGAGCGCCGCAAGGCCGAGATCGAGCGGCACGGCACCGAACCCACCGCTCCCGACGTGCTGCGCCGTCAGGTCCGCGAAGTGGTGCGTCTGACCGCGTCGCTGCCCGAGGACTTCCGCCAGCTCGGCGCCATGGTCGAGCAGCGGCACCGCGAGGTCGCGCGCCGGGCCTCGTCCGAGCACGTCGGCAAAGGCGCGCTCGTCGACCAGTACCTGCGCGACAACGACCTGCTCGAGCAGACCCCCGAGGGACGCGCCTACCGCGGCTTCGCCCAGATGCTGTCGTCGCGCGGCATCGACGTCATGCGCGCTGACATCGAGAAGGTCCTCGCCCAGCCCGACGCGGCCGCACAGCTCACCGAGCGCCAGCGCACGCAGCTCGAGTCGCTCATCTCGTCGCTGCTCGCCGAAGAGCAGAGCGTGCAAGAGACGTACGGCCGGTGGACGTCCTCGCTGCGGCGCTTCCTCAGCCGGTCGGGCTCCGACCAGCAGCAGCGCCTGCTCACCCTCGCCGACCGGGCGCTGCACGCGGGTGGGGTCTGGGCCGAGCGCCGGCCGGGCCACGCCATGCTGCCCGTCGAGCACGGCGACGGGCTCGGCCTCGGGGCGCTCGACGTCCGTGACGTCAGCCAGGTGCAGCTGCACACCGACCGCGCGCGGCCGACGGTCGACGTGCAGGTGACCATCGGCGACGCGACCCTGCCGGAGGCCGACCGGGCCGCCCTCCGCCTCACCTCGGGCACGAGCACCGCGGCCGTGTCGGCGACGATCGACCGGCTCCTCGTCGACCGCGACGAGGTCACGAGCGTCGACGTCTACCAGGCGACCGAGCCCGGGTTCCGCCGCCTCGCGCTCGTCCTCAGCATGCTCGACCTCGCGCTCGAGCGCGGCGTCGTCGGCGACGACACCGAGACCGTCGAGCTCGTCGGCGATCCCGCCGACCCCACGACGTCAGGAGGCGCGGGTCGGCAGGTCACGCTGCCCCGCCTCGTGTTCCGGCGCGACCCCGCGGGTCCGCCCGGGGCCGAGCCGGGCGTCGAGCCCGACGCCCCCGACCTCACGACCGGCACGACCAGCACGAAGGACCTCGCATGAGCCCCGCAGCCCCCTCGGACGAGACCGGCGTCGACGAGGCGACCCGCGCCTCCTCGGCCGAGGCGACCGCCACCTCCCCCGACGAGTCGGCGCGCGCCTCCCGCGATGCCTTCGACGACGGCGACGCCGACGACGCGGCGGCCGGTGGCGTCCCGGACGCGCTACCGCTGGCCGGACGCAAGGCGCTCGTCACGCTGCTGACCCACCGGTTCGTGTCCCGCGCGCGGCAGCAGGAGGCCTGGGCGGGCCTACTCGCGCACGAACCCGAGATCCGGGCGCGGCTCGAGGAGCTGTTCCTGGTGCTGGTCGTCGACCACGACCACGAGGTCGCCTTCAAGCGACAGGGCGGCGAGGACGACGTGCCCGTGCTGCTGCGCCGCGAGAAGCCGCTGTCGCGGGACGCCTCGCTGCTGATGGTCTTCGCCCGCCGGGAGCACGCCTTCACGGACGGGCAAGACGAGGCGGTCGTGATCTCGAAGGACGCCGTGGCCGAGTTCCTCGGTCGGTACCACGACGACTCGGGCTCCGACGAGGTGCGCGCCCGCCGCCGGGTCGACGCCGCGATCGCCGCGCTCGTCGCCCGCGACCTGCTGACGGCCGAGCCCGACGACCCCGAACTGTTCGTGGTCTCGCCCGCGATCGTGCCGCTGATGACCGCCGACCGACTCGCGCACCTCGAGCGGGTGTACCTCGAGGCGGCAGGCGTCGAGGGCGACCCGACCGACGAGGACGAGGTCGGCACCCCCGCCGACGCGGACACGGCCGAAGCGGAGGTCGACGCCGACGCCGACGCCGACGCCGACGAGCCCGAGGTCGAGGTCGAGGTCGAGGTCGAACCCGATCACGCCGACGACGGCCCCGCCGACACGGTGGAGGACACCCCCGACGCCGAACCCGACCCGACCGCCGTCCCGCTCGACCTCGACCTCGAGCCCGAGCCCGAGGCCGCGCACGACGCCGGCACCGACACCGACCCGGAAGCACCCCAGGCATGAGCATCGCCGACACCCCGCCCGACCTCGGCATGTTCCACTCGGGCCAGTACCGCATCGAGCAGGTGCAGCTGCTCAACTGGGGCAGCTACGCCGGCCTGCACCGCATGCCCGTGGGTCGCGGCGGCATCGCCATCCTCGGCCCGACCGGCCGCGGCAAGTCGACCGTGCTCGACGCGATGGCCGCGGTCATCATGCCCAACCCGCAGGAGTTCAACCGCGCCGCCCGCGACGACAGCCGGCAGCGGTCCGAGCGCACGGTCTACAGCTACGCGCGCGGCAAGACCGACGAGGTCCGCGACGCCGCCTCCGACCGCACGACGACGCGGTTCCTGCGTCCGCTCGGCCAGGCGTTCCCGAGCGGTGCGGCCATCACCTGGTCGACCGAGCTCGGTCAGACGGTCACGGCCGTCCGCGTCGCCTGGATCGGCGAGGACACCGCCAGCCAGGACGACGTCACCCAGGCGAGCGTCTACCTCCTCGTGCAGGGTCGCTTCGACCTCAGCCGCCTGGCCGAGGTGACGCGCGAGGGCACGAGCCAGAACCCCCTGACCCGTGGCTCCCTCGCCCGCCTGCTCGACCCCGCCCACGACCTCGCGACCTCGTCGCAGCCCGAGCTGCGGGTGCGGTTGTGCGGTCAGCTCGGCATCGGCGGCAGCGACGAGTCGCAGCTCAAGGCCCTGACCCTGCTGCGTCGGGCGCAGGCGTCCAAGGGCGTGTTCTCGATCGACGACCTGTTCAAGCAGTTCGTTCTCGTGCAGCCGCAGGCGCTCAGCCGCTGGGAGACCACGCTCGCCACCTACCGCGAGGCCTCGGCGCTCTACGACGTGTTCGAGACGACCCGCAAGAAGCTCGACGTGCTCGAGGCCGTGCCGACGCTCGCCGACCGGTACGAGCTCGCCGGACGCGACGGCTCGGCCAAGCGCCGCCTGCTGGTCGACGACGACGGGCCCAGCCGCCTCCGCGTCTGGTTGGCCGAACGCGTCGGCAGCTGGGTCAGCGGCGAGGTCGACCGCGTCACGACCGAGAAGCGCGAGCAGGGCGAACGCCGGAGGCGCGCCCAGGCGGACGAGCAGCTCGCGTTCCGGTCCCGTGAACAGGCCCTGGCGCGGATCAGCGAGCTCGGGGGCGACCCCACGCAGTCGCTCCGCGAGCACGTGGCCGCCGCCGAGGCCGAGCTCGCCGCCGTCGAGCGCACCCGCGGCCGGCTCGCCACCGCGCTCGACGGGACCGGCGCGTCCCTCCCCCGCGACGACGAACAACTCGCCGCGCTCAGGCAGCGTGCCGACCGCCTCGCGGCCGACGACGCGGCCGCCCGGGCCGCGACCGCCGACGCCCGCAGCGACCTCGCCGCCCGCATCGGCGAGACGAAGCGCTCGCTGGCCGCCCTCGAGAAGCAGAAGCGGTCGTTCGAACAGCGCCGCAGCAACGTGCCCGACGACGCGATCGAGCGACGTCGGCGCATCGCCGAGGGGGCGGGCGTGCCGGTGTCGGAGCTGCCCTACGCCGGCGAGCTGTTCGAGGTCGCGCCCGAGCACGCCGGGTGGGCCGTCGCGATCGAGCGCGTGCTCGGCGACCTCGCCACGCACCTCCTCGTGGACCGCGCGCATTTCGACGCCGTGCGCCGCTGGGTGGACGAGAACGACGTGCGGGGACGCGTCACGCTCGTGCCGGCGACCACCATGGCCGATCCGACGCTCACCCCGGTCGACCGCACCGTGCCCGCCATGGTGCGGCTCGACCCGGCGAGCCCGTTCCGTGGCTGGCTGCACGACGAGCTCGTCGCCGACCGCAGCGTGCTCTGCGTCGAGGGGCCCGACGACCTCGGCGGCCCCCGCCCGGCCGGCACCCGCGGTGCCGTGACCCGGCGGGGCCTCCGCACCGGCTCGCGGGACCGCGTGATCAAGGACGACCGGTCGACGCGTTCGTGGATCGGGCTCGACAACGCGGCCCGGATCGCCGAGCTCGGCGACGAGATCGTCGACCTCGAGGCCGTGCTGGCCCGGGTCCGCGGCGAGTACGACGCGATCGAGGCCGAGGCGGTCGAGCGCCGCCGCGTCGCCGACGCCGTCGCCCGCGCGAAGGAGTTCACCTGGGACGAGCTCGACACCGCCCCCGCGCAGGCGAGGCTCGACGACCTGCGCGCCCAGCTGGACCGCATCGCCGTCGAGCGTCCCGAACTGGCCACGTTGCAGGCCGAGGCCGCGCAGCACGACGACGACCGCTCGGCCGCGACGCGCCGCCTGGCCGAGATCGACCAGGTGCTCGCGCAGCTCGACGAGAAGCACGCGACGCTCGTCGACATCGAGGACGAGTTCGCGGACGCTGCCGACGCCGATCCCCTGACCGACGACGAGCGGGCACTCCTCGCCCCGCTGCCGTTCGCGGCACCGCGCGAGGCGACCGACGTCGTGCGGCTGTACCGGGACGCGGCGTCTCAGCTGCGGGCCCAGGTCGACGCGCACGACCGCGACCGGGCGAACGCCGAGTCGACGCTCGTCGTCGTCTTCGAGCGGTACCTCGAACTCGACCGCACCGCGGGCATCGACGCCACGATCGAGAGCCTGCCGGCGGTCCGGGCGATCCACCGGCAGCTCGTCGAGGACGACCTGCCCCACGCGAGACAGCGCTGGCTCGAGAGGGCCGGCAGCGACGTGGGCGACAGCCTGCGGGCGCTGCTCGTCCAGATCGAGGAGGACGGCCACGTCATCCGCCGCGGCGTCCGCCCCATCTCGCAGGCCCTGCGGTCGATCGAGTTCCGGCAGGGTTCGACGCTCGACATCGAGCCGCGGCCGGTGTCGAACGGCGACCTGCTCGAGTTCAAGCGGACGCTGCGCGAGCACACGGGCGGGGCCGGGAGCGGGGGCACGTCCGAGGGACGCTCCTCGGACGGACGGGCCCCGGAGGCGCGGGACGCGTCCGAGGTCGAGCGCCGGTTCCTGAGGCTCCGCCGCGACCTCGCCCACCTCGAGGAGAAGTCGAAGGTCGGTGACGCCTGGCGCCGGCGGGTGCTGGACGCGCGGGAGCACTACCAGTTCCGGGCGATCGAGACCCGCGCCGACGGAACGCAGATCGTGCACGAGGGCGTGGCCGGCAAGTCCGGCGGCGAGGGGCAGGAGCTCATCGCGTTCGTGCTGGGGGCCGCCCTGCGGTTCCGGCTGGGAGACGGCACCGACCGGGTGCCGACCTACGCGCCGATCGTCCTCGACGAGGGCTTCGTCAAGGCCGACGCCGAGTACACCGGCCGGGCCCTGGCGGCACTGACCTCCCTGGGCTTCCAGCTCGTGGTGGGCGCGCCGCGCGACAAGGTCAACGCCTTCGAGCAGCACGTCGAGAGCGTGGCGTACATCTCGAGCGATCCGTCGAACCCCGAGCTGTCGCGCATCTACCCCCTGACCATCCGGCAGGCGATCCAGGTCGAGCAGCACGGACTCGACCCCGCCGCGCTCGCCTGACCCGCGCCTCCTCGTCCCCCTCCGTCCGAGTGGGCAGAAGATGTCCTCCGCACACCGGGGAAGGACATGTTCGGCCCACTCGGACGCAGGGAAGGCCGCTACGCGGCGCCCGGCGCGAGGAAGCCCGTCTCGTAGGCCAGGATCACCAGCTGCGCCCGATCGTGGGCGTCGAGCTTGGTCATGATGCGGTTGACGTGGGTCTTCGCGGTGTGCGGCGAGATGACCAGGTCGGTGGCGATCTCGGCGTTGGCGCGACCCCGGGCGACGAGCAGCAACACCTCGCGCTCACGGTCGGTGAGGTGCGCGAGCCCGGCCGGCACGGCCGGCGACGACTCCCCCGACGACGACTCCCCTGACGACGTCGTCCCCGAGACCGATCCCGCCCCGCCACCACCCGGCAGGACGTACTTCTCGATGAGGCTGCGGGTCGCGACGGGCGACAGCAGCGACTCCCCCGCGTGGACGGCCCGCACCGCCCGGACGATCTCGTCGGGCTCCGCGCCCTTGCCGATGAACCCGCTCGCCCCGGCGCGCAGGGCCGCGACGAGGTACTCGTCCGCCTCGAACGTGGTGAGGATCAGCACCTTCGTCCCGGCGAGCAGCGGGTCGGCGCAGATCTCGGCCGTCGCGCCGATGCCGTCGAGTTCGGGCATGCGGATGTCCATCACGACCACGTCCGGACGCAGGGCCGACGCCCGCATCACCGCCTCCCGGCCGTTCACGGCGTCGCCCACGACCTCGACCCCGTCCTCACCGTCGAGGATGTCGGTCACGGCCTGACGGATCAGCGGCTGGTCGTCGACGACGAGCACGGTCGTCACGAGGCTCCCCCGCTCCCACCGGACGAGCCGGACGAGCCGGCCGAGCCCGACGAGCCCGACGAACCGGCCACGTCGACCCCACGCGTCACCGGCAGCACGGTCGCCAACCGGTAGCCGCCCGGCGTCGGCCCGGTCTCGACGACGCCCCGAACCGAGGCGACGCGTTCGCGCAGACCGAGCAGCCCGTACCCGCCACGGACGTCCACCGCTTCGGGCGCGTCCTTCGACGCCGGCACGGGGTTCGTCACCACGACCGACACCTCGTGCTCGTCGACCGCGACGAGCACGTGCGCACGGTGTTCGGCACCGTGCTTGCCGGCGTTCGTCAGCCCCTCCTGCACGACCCGGTACGCGACGAGGTCGACCGCGCCCGTGACCGCGGCGAGCGGGCCCTCGACCCGCGTGCTCACGACGAGGCCCGCGTCGGCGAACCCGGCCACGAGCTCGTCGAGTCGTGCGAGGCCCGGTTGCGGCGACAGGACCCGCTCGGAGTCCCCGGCGCGCAGCACCTCGAGCAGGTCGCCGATCTCGCCGAGGACGGTCCGGGAGGCGCGGCGGATGGTCGCGAGGGCCGTCACCGCCTTCTCGGGTCGCGTCTCGATCGCCGACGACGCGACGCCCGCATTGAGGCTGATCACCGAGATCTGGTGGGCGACGGCGTCGTGCAGATCGCGGGCGATGCGCAACCGCTCCTCGGCCACCCGGCGCGAGGCCTCGGCCTCACGGGTGCGTTCGGCTCGTTCGGCGCGTTCGGTGACGGCCTCGATGTACTCCCGTCGGGAGCGGCTGGCGTCGCCCGCCGCGGCGGCGAAGGCGACCAGGAGCGTGAACTGGACCACGGGCAGGTCGACGACGCGTCCCCCCACGCCCAGCAGGCCGAGCAGGGCGACGGCCAGGACCGTGGCGACCGTCACGACGATGGTGCGGCGGCGCGGGGTCCGCGCGGCCACGGCGAAGACGGCGATGCCGGTGGCGAGGACGACGCCCGGTGCGAGCGTGCCGAGCAGGGCGGCGATGCCGAACAGGCCGACGATCGCGGCGAGCACCGGGACGGGGCGTCGACGACGGAACGGCAGCAGCACGACGGGGGCGAGGACGACCGCGACGGCCAGCACGCCGGTCGGCCGGAACCCCGCGACGGGGAAGGGGGCGAAGGCCGCACCGACGACGAGCGCCGCGGCGAGCGTGTCGCCCAGCCACCAGGGGACGCGAGGTCGCGGGTAGGGCGGCTCGCGCCTCCTGCCGTCCGTCGTCGTCATGACCCCATCGTGCCCTGGAACGCCCACGGCCGAGTCCCCCTCTGGCCCGACGTCGCGTACCGCGGGTGCGGTACTCGACGGCTGGCAGGTGTCCGCGGTGGGGGGACGACCCGGTCGGCGCGGCCCGCGAGGGTGGACCTCGGCCCCGGAGACACCGGGCCGTCAGCGACAGGAGCACCATGGCGCCGATCATCTCGGTCCGAGACGTCCACCGTTCGTACGGGCGCGGCCCGAACCGGTTCGAGGCCCTCAAGGGGGTGAGCTTCGACGTCGCCGAGGGCGAGAGCGTCGCGATCGTCGGCAAGAGCGGCTCGGGCAAGTCGACCCTGATGCACGTGCTCGCCCTGCTCGACGCCCCGACGACCGGCACCGTCGAGCTCGAGGGGGTCGACACGAGCACGCTCAAGGGAGGGCGCCTCAACCGGACGCGCAACAAGACGTTCGGCTTCGTGTTCCAGCAGTTCTTCCTGACGTCGAGCTCGTCGGTGCTCGAGAACGTCGTGCTGCCCATGAAGATCGCGGGCGTGCCCCGCGGCGAGCGCCGTCGTCGCGGCCTGGCGGCCCTCGAGCAGCTCGAGCTCGCCGACAAGGCGAAGAACAAGGCCCTGAACCTGTCGGGTGGTCAGAAGCAGCGCACGGTGATCGCGCGCGCGCTGGTCAACGACCCGCGCATCATCTTCGCCGACGAGCCCACCGGCAACCTCGACACGGCGACCGGGGCGGTCGTCGAGGACATCATGTTCTCGTTGAACCGCGAGAACGGCATCACGCTGATCGTGGTGACGCACGACGAGGAGCTCGCGGCGCGCTGCGACCGGCGCATCGTGATCCGCGACGGGTTGATCGTCGACGACGAGGCCGAGGTGGCCGCATGACGACCCTCGACCTGCTGCTGACCGCCGTCTCGAACACGTTCCGGTCGAAGACGCGGACGATCCTGACCGTCCTGGCGATCTTCGTCGGCGCCTTCACGCTGACGCTGACGAGCGGGCTGGGCACCGGCATCAACGCCTACATCGACGACACGGTCTCGGCCGTGGGCTCGTCCGACACGATGACGGTCACGAAGGCCTCCGACGACGCGCAGGGTCTCGGCGGGGCGAACTCGGGCCCGACCGAGTACGACCCCGACACCGTCGCCGCGGGCGGGTTCGGCGCCCCCGGGGCGACCGTCGTCGCCCTGACCCCGGACGACGTGACGACCCTCGAGGGCGTCGACGGCGTGCTGGCCGTGCAGCCGACCGAGTCGCTCGCGACCGACTACGTCGAGGGCGAGAGCGGCACGAAGTACGTCGTCTCGGCGAGCGCCCTCGTGCCCGGGCAGCAGCTCACCCTGACGGCGGGCGCCCAGCCCGACGACGACGCGACCGACCTGCAGGTGGTCGTCCCGACGTCGTACGTCGGTCCCCTGGGGTTCGCGGACGACGAGGCGGCCGTGGGTCGGTCCGTCACGCTCGCCGTGACCGACGCCACGCGCACGCAGCACACGGTCACCGCGACCGTCGTCGGCGTCGCGGAGGAGAGCATCGCCTCGCCCGCTGGAGCGGCGGTCACCCCGAACGCGGCCCTCGGCACGGCCCTGTTCGACGCGCAGAACGTCGGGCTGCCCGCCGACCAGGTCGACCGCTACGCGCAGGCCACGGTGCGGTTCGCCGCGGACGCGTCCGACGGGCAGGTGAGCGACCTCGAGGACCGTCTCGCCTCCGCCGGCTACACCGGCACCACCGTCGCCGACCAGCTGGGCACCTTCACGACGGTGATCGACGGCATCGTGCTCGTGCTCAACGCCTTCGCGATCATCGCCCTGCTCGCGGCGAGCTTCGGCATCGTCAACACGCTGCTGATGAGCGTGCAGGAGCGCACCCGCGAGATCGGCCTGATGAAGGCCATGGGCATGGGCAGCGGCAAGGTGTTCGGCCTGTTCAGCCTCGAAGCCGCGTTCATCGGGTTCCTCGGCAGCGCGATCGGCGTGGGCGTCGCGATGATCGCGGGCAGCGTCGTCAGCGCCACCCTGGCCGGGTCGCTGCTGTCGAACCTGCCCGGGCTGACGCTGATCGCGTTCGACCCCGTGTCGATCGCGCTGATCATCGTCGTGGTGATGGTGATCGCGTTCCTGGCCGGCACGCTGCCCGCCGCGCGCGCCGCGAAGGCCGACCCGGTGGAGTCGCTGCGCTACGAGTGAGGCCGAGGAGGCGCGGGTCAGCCCCGGAACGACGCCCCGGTCTCGTGCTCCAGCAGCGTCCACATCCAGTCGAGCGCGAGGCCGGGCGTGAGGCCCGGGGCCTTCTGGGCGAGCTGGGTCGCGAGGCCGTCGCTGTAGGCCGCGAGCTTGAGGGCGAGCGCCGACGGGTCGGCCGTCGCGAACCGGCCCTGCTCGACCCCGCGGCGGAGCGTGCGGGTCAGGCAGGCCTCCCACACGCGGATGCGCTCGACGTACTCGGCGGCGACCGCGGGCTTGCGCGCCACGGCCGTCCAGTAGTCGGACCAGAGCCGCCAGTGCTCGTCGGTCGCGTCGGTGTCGGCGAACAGGGGCTCGACGAGCATCCGCACCCCCACGACCGGGTCGGGCTCGACGTCGACCGCCTCGATGATCGACGAGTAGAACCGGGCGGTCTCGAGCACGACGACCTCGTTGAGGATCTCGGCGACGCCGTCGAAGTGGTAGGTCACGGTGCCGACCGAGACCCCGGCCGCCGCGGCGATGTCGCGCAGCCGGGTCGCGCCCATGCCCTCGCGGACGATCACCTCACGGGCGGCCTCGACGATCGACGCCCGCCGGACGACCGGCTTCCGCCGCACGCCCGCGCCGCCGGTGGCCACGCCGCTCACGCCGCCGCCGCTCGGGCCGCTCACGCCGACGTCCGGGGCACGAGCTCGTCGAAGGTCCGGTCGGCGACGAGCACCGTCTCGGCCCCGGGCCCGCCGTCCCGGGCCCAGGCGCGAACGGTGTTCTCGACCCGGAACGCCTCGGCCGAGGCCGTGACGCGCGACGTGGTCTCGAGCCACGCCTTCCAGGTCGGCTTCTCGAGTCCGATCGCCCAGCGCGACTCGGCCGACGCCGACAGCGGGTCGCCGTCGACGATGCGGTAGGTCTCGCGGCTGTCCTCGGTGAAGACCAGGCCGTCGGGGTACTCGCGTCCGCCGCCGTAGCCGGGGTCGACGTCGAGCACCCACTCCCCCGTCCCGACGTCGTGCGAGACGCTGCGCTGCGGCAGGTCCGTGGCCGGCGGCAGGGCGCGGATGGCCAGGGGCTCGGCCCGCTCGGGCGCCTCGAACGCGACGCCGTCGTCGACCGGGTGCTCCGCCGACCCGTCGCCGGGCCCGCGCGTCCACAGGGGCAGCGTCACGCTGCTGCGCGTCGGGTCGAGCGTGAGGGTCGCCTCGACCGGGTGCGGCCAGACCCACGGCCAGTAGGCGCTCGACACGGCGATCCGGAGGCGGTGGCCGGCCGGGAAGGAGTGCCCGGTCGAGACCAGGGCGACGCGCACGACCTGCTCGACCCGCGCCTCCATCGGGTCGTCGGCGCGCTCGCGTCCGTTCCGCTTGTTGAGGTTGAGCACGCCGCGGGTGACGAGGGTCGACGAACCGTCGGGGGCGACGTCGCAGAGGCGCACGACGACGGTACCGTCGGGCACGTCGCTCGTCAGGGCGAGCTCGACCACGACGCTGCCCAGCACGTCGAGCGTGGAGTCGACCGGCAGTTCGAAGCAGACCGAGCGGCCGTCCTCGGCACGCTGGTCGGGCGGCAGGTCGGTCGCGTTGCCGAACGGGAAGAAGCGTCCGGCGTCGAGGCCGGTGCTCTGCGGCGAGCGCACGACGACGGGGCCGTCCGCCCCGCCACGCAGCGAGTCCAGCGGCACGACACGGTCCTCGGTCTCGCGAGCGGGCCAGGTCGAGGCCGCGACCCAGCGCCCGGTCCGCTCGGCGTAGTACGTCGCCGGCGGCTCGGAGTCGTTGATCCAGGCGCGCAGCGCGGGCTCCGCGTCGACGCCGTTGGGGCAGTCGAGCAGCCAGCGGTCCCACCAGAGCAGGGTCTCCTGCAGGAACCCGATGCCCGGGCCGGGCGCCAGGCCGCGATCCGGGTACTGGTGCGACCACGGCCCGATGATGCCCTTGACCGGGGCGTCGACGTTCTCGACCAGCCGCAGCACGGCGTTGCGGTACGGGTCGGCCCAGCCGCCCACGGCGAGGACGGCGGCCGTGATCGACGAGTAGTCCTCGCAGACGCTGCCGTGCCGCCAGTAGTCGTCGCGTTCCTGGTGCGAGAGCCAGGTCGTCGTCATCGGTCGGTTGTGTTCGAGCCGCTCGCGCCAGCGGGCGACCCAGTCGGCGCCGACGACCTCGGGCCTCGGCGGGCGCGAGTTGAACGCGAACATCGTGCCGCCCCACGACGCCATGTCGATGCCGAGCATGGCGCCGCCCATGTAGTGCACGTCGTTGTCGTAGCGGTCGTCGGTCGAGCAGACGGTGACGATCGCCTTGAGCGCCGCCGGAGCCCGCCCGGCGAGCTGCAGCGCGTTGAACCCGCCCCACGAGATGCCGAACGCGCCGACCGCGCCGGTCGACCAGGGCCGGGCGGCGAGCCACTCGATCAGGGCGATGCCGTCGTCGAGCTCCTGCACCGAGTACTCGTCGTCGAAGAGGCCGTCGCTCGACCCCGTGCCGCGGATGTCGACCCGCACCGACGCGTAGCCGTGCGCGGCGTACCAGGGGTGCCGCTCGCTGTCGCGCGGAGCCGTCCAGTCGTCGAGCCGGTAGGGCAGGTACTCGAGCAGCACCGGCACGGGCTCGTCGACCACGGGGGCCCAGATGCGGGCGTGCAGTCGCGTCCCGTCGGGCATCGGCACCCATTCGTCGCGCACCTCGACCTCGAGCGGGCCGCTGCCGTGCGGGCGGTCGGAATCCTGCCGCCCGGGGGCGTCGGCGAGGTCGGCGCGCGGGGCTCCGAGGGTGCGGACTCCCCCGGCCCACGCGGGCTCCTGCAGGAGGCGCGGGTCGCCCAGGAGGCGCGGGTCGCGTGCGCCGTCCCCCCGCTCGTCGCCTCGGGGGCCCGGGTCGGGTCGGCCACTCGTGCTCACATCGCCTCCCAGCGCTTCACGTGGTGTCCGCCGTCGTGGTCGTCCCAGCCGTCGGCGTCCCGCCAGCGGGGCCGTGCGTCGCCGACGTCGGGCAGCTCGGTCGTGCCCGGGTCGAGCGTCGCGTCGAGCAGGGTGCGCGTGTACGGGTGGTTCGGCCCCTGGAAGACGCGTTCGGTCGGGCCGACCTCGACGATGCGGCCGCCGGTCATGACGGCGACCCGGTCGGCGACGCCGCGGACGACCGCGAGGTCGTGGCTGATGAAGAGGCAGCTGAGCCCCTTCTCGTCGCGGAGCCCCGCGAGCAGGTCGAGCACCCCGGCCTGCACGCGGACGTCGAGCGCCGTCGTGATCTCGTCGGCGATGATCAGCTCGGGGCCGGCGGCGAGCGCCCGGGCGATGCCGACGCGCTGGCGCTGGCCGCCCGAGAGCTGGGCGGGCAGGCGCGAGGCGAACTCAGGCGGCAGGCCGACCTCGACGAGCAGCTCGGCGACGCGCTCGGGGCTCGACTCGCCCGTGAAGAGCTTCAACGGTCGGGCGATCGCGGCGCCGACCGTGCGGCGGGGGTTGAGCGAGGTGTCGGCGTTCTGGAAGATCAGCTGGATCGACCGACGCAGCGTCGCCGTGCGCCCGGCGACGGGCCGGGTGAGGTCGCTCTCGACCCCGCCGGCTCCGTGGAAGGCGAACCGACCGGACTCGGCGGGGATCAGCCCAGCGAGGGCCGTGGCGAGCGTGGACTTGCCGCTGCCGGACTCCCCCACGACGGCGAGGGTCTCGCGGCGGCCGATGGAGAACGAGACGCCGTCGACCGCGGCGGGCAGGCCACGCCCGTACCGGACGACGAGGTCGCTCGCCGTGACGACCGGCCCCGTGGCGGATGCCGCGGGTGCCGCGAAATCGTCGCGCCGCGTTTCGTGCTGCACACCTCGACTAGTCGCGGTGCCGTGCACGAAACGCGGTGCGGTGACGTCGGTCACCACCTCGCCGAGCGCGGTGCCGGGTGCCGTCCTCGGGTCCTGCGCCGCGCCTCCTGCGGGTGCGTCGTCCGCTTCGCGCCGCGTTTCGTGCTGCACACCGTGACTAGTCGCGGTGCCGTGCACGGAACGCGGTGCGCTGGGTGCGTCGGGTGCCGCCGGTGCCGCACGCCCGTCGCGCCGCGTTTCGTGCTGCACACCCCGACTGGTCGCGGTGCCGTGCACGGAACGCGGTGCGCTGGCGTCGGCGTGCACGCGCGGGATGCTCGCGAGCAGCTCGCGGGTGTACTCGTGCTGCGGGTCCGCGAAGAGCGACGCGGTCGGCGCGTGCTCGACGATCCGGCCCTCGTGCATGACGGCGATCTCGTCGGCCATGGTCGACACGACGCCGAGGTCGTGGCTGACCAGCACGATGGCCATGCCGAGTTCGACGGCCAGGTCTCGGATCAGCTCGAGGACGGCCGACTGCGTCACGACGTCGAGAGCGGTGGTCGGCTCGTCGAGCACCAGCAGCTTCGGCCGCGCGGCGATGGCCATGGCGATCGCGACGCGCTGCTGCTGCCCGCCGGACAGCTGGTGCGGGTAGCGCCGCACGATCGTCTCGGGGTCGGGCAGGCGGACGTGGCGCACGAGTTCGAGCACGCGGTCGTCGCCTCCGGGCAGGCCGTGGCTCTCGAGCGCCTCGCGCAGCTGGCGTCCGACGCGCATCGACGGGGTGAGCGCCTGGCCGGCGTTCTGGGCGACCAGGGCCGCCGTGCCACCGCGCAGGGCCCGGCGCGCCCGCTCGTCGAGGGCGAAGACGTCGTCCCCGGCGACGCGGACGCTGCCCGACACGACCCGCGACCCGCGCCGCAGGTGCGCGAGCAGGGTGCGGGCGACGGTGGACTTGCCGCTGCCGCTCTCGCCGACCAGGCCGAGCGCGCGTCCGGCGGCGACGTCGAAGCTCACGCCCCGCACGACCGGCACCTCGCGGCGACCGGCGGCGTACGAGATGGAGAGGTCGTCGACGCTGACGACGGGATCGGGGGCGACGTCGACGAGGCGACCCGCGCCTCCTGCGGTGGTAGCGGTGGTGGTGCTGAGGGGCTCGTTCACGAGACCGCCCCCTTCCGTGCGCGGTCGACGCCCAGCGACTTGCTGAGCCCGTCCGCGCTGAGGTTGAGCCCGATGACGAGCGTGGCGAGGGCGACGACGGGGGCGAGCGTGCCCCACGGGACGACGGTGAGGGCGGTGCGGTTCTCCTGCACCATGAGGCCCCAGTCGGGCGTCGGCGGGTTGGCGCCGAACCCGAGGAACGACAGGGTCGAGATGAGCAGCACGATCCAGGAGGCGCGCATCGCGTACTCGACGAGCACCACGTCGGTGACGTTGGGCACGATCTCGCGGAACACGATGCTCAGCGGCTTCTCGCCGCGGGCGCGGGCGGCGGTCACGTAGTCCTGCGTGATCACGGTGCGGGCGGCACCGCGGACGACGCGGGTCACGGCCGGCGCGTAGATCACGGTGACGGCGAGCACGATCACCCAGAGGCCCGAGTCGAACACGGTCACGACGACGAGCAGCGCCAGGATCGACGGCACGCTGAGCAGCGCGTCGACGACGCGCATGACGACCTCGTCGAACCAGTTGTCGGCGTAGGCGGTGACGCAACCGAGCACGGTGCCGATGCCGACCGCGATCGTCGTGGCGAGGAAGGTGACGACGAGCGCGTACCGGCCGCCGTTCAGCGTGCGCGACAGGATGTCGCGGCCGTACTGGTCGGTGCCGAGCCAGTGGGCCCAGCTGGTGCCGGTCAGGGCGGCTCCCGAGTCGGTGGCGACCGGGTCGTGGCCGGTCAGCACCGGGGCGAGCAGCGCCAGCAGGACGTGCAGCGCGATCAGGCCGAGCCCGATGCTCAGGGCCGAGGAGGCGCTGAGGCTGCTGGTCAGGGACGTCGCGCTCCCGCGCAGTCGCCTCGGCCAGCCGCCCGCGGCCTGCGGTCCGGCCGATGCCGGGCCGCCGACCTGCGCGCCCGGGGTGGCGGGGTCCGCGCTCGTGGCGACCCGCGCCTCCTCGGCGGTGCGGTGTCCGGTGCCGCCCTCGCCGCTGTCGGCGGGCGGGGTCCGGTCGCGTGCGGGGCTCATGAGCGGGCCTTCCGTCGGGTGCGCAGCCTCGGGTCGAGGGCGAGCGCGATGAGGTCGGCGGCGAGGTTGCACACCACGTAGACGAGGGCGCTGACGACCGCGATCGACTGGATCGTCGGCAGGTCGCGGTTGAAGACGGACTCGAGCATGAGCTTGCCCATGCCCGGGTAGTTGAAGACGTTCTCGACGACCACGACGCCGCCGAGCAGCCAGGCGACGTTCAGCGCGACGACGTTGAGCGTCGGCAGCAGGGCGCTCGGCACGGCGTGGCGCCAGACGACCTGGCGCGTCGACAGGCCCTTGAGCTCGGCCGTCGTGACGAACTCGCTCGCCATCACGTCGATCGTCGACGAGCGGGCGGTGCGCACGATGTACGCGGCCATGGCGAGGGTCAGCACGATGACGGGCAGCCAGATGCTGGGCAGCAGTTCGGCGACGGTGGCGTCCTGACCGCGCAGGACGACCGCCGGGAAGATCGGCAGCGCGATGGCGAACAGCAGCACGAGCACCGTGGCGACCATGAACTCGGGGACGCTCATGACGACCAGGCTGATCAGCGAGATCGCGTGGTCGCTCGGACGGCCGCGGCGGACGCCGGCGATGACGCCGAGGGTCAGCGACAGGGTGACGCCGACGATCATGGCGGGCAGCGCGATCAGCATGCTGTTGCGGAACGCGATCAGCAGGTCGGGACCGACCGGCAGGCCGCTGACCAGCGAGACGCCGAAGTCGCCGTGCGCCGCACCGAGCAACCACTGGCCGTAGCGGACCCAGACGTTCTGGTCGAGGCCGAGCGTCTCGCGCAGGGCGGCGACGGCGTCGGGGGTGGCGTCCTGGCCGAGCAGTTGCTGCGCGACGTCGCCGGGCAGGGCCTGCACCGCGAAGAACACGAAGAACGAGGCGAGCAGCACGGTGAGCAGGGCGGTGCCGACGCGGCGGGCGACGACGATCAGGGTCGCGGCGAGCGGGGACGTGGGGTGCGGGGACGTGGGGTGTGGGCCGCCGGCGCCCGGGCGGCTGGCGGTCTTGCCGCCGGCGGCCGGGCCGCTGGCGCTCGGGCGGCTGGCGGTCGGTGTGGGGCTCATGCGCGGAGTCCGATCTGCAGGTAGTCGAACTCGAAGCCGAACTCGCGGTAGTTCAGGACGTTCCGGGACAGGCCGACGAGGCGGTCGCCGAACATGGGGGTCATGTCGGCGGAGTCCTCGACGACGATGCGCTGGGCGTCCTGGTAGAGCGTCATGCGGCGGGTGTCGTCCATCTCGGCGCGGGCGTCGTCGAGCAGGCCGTCGAAGGTCGGGTTCGACCAGGCGCTCTCGTTGTACGACGAGCCGGTGCGGAAGATCTGGTTGAGCAGCTGGTCGATCGGGCGTCCGGTGAACCAGTAGCTGACCATGAGCGGCTTCTGCATCCAGATCTGCGTGTAGTACGAGTCGGACGAGGCGTTGCGCACGGTCAGGTCGATGCCCGCGTCGCGGACGGCGTCGCGGTAGGCGACCGCCATGGGCGTGAAGACGGATTCGTAGCTGGAGGTGTAGATCTCGGTCTTCAGCCCCTCGCGGCCGGCCTGCTTGAGCAGGGCGCGGGCCTGGTCGGGGTCGTAGGCGCGTTGGTCGTCGAGCCAGACGGCCTGCGAGGGAGGCACGGGGTTGTCCCAGCCGGGCGAACCGGTGCCCTGCAGGGCGGTGGCGACGATCGCCTGCGGGTCGTAGGCGAGCTTCATGGCCTGGCGTACGAGCGGGTCGCTGAACTCGGCGCTCGTGGCGAGCATCGGGATCGTGTACCACTGGGCGTCGGGGGCGCGGGCGACGGTGGCGCCGGCCGAGGCGCTGACGACCTGGGCGGTGGCGAAATCGAGGTTGGTCTGGCTGATGAGGTCGATCTGGCCGGCGAGCAGGGCGTTGACGCGGGCGGTGGTGTCCTGGATCGAGAAGAAGTCGATGCCGTCGAGCACCGGGCGGCCGGCGAAGTGGTCCTCGAAGGCCTCGACGCTGCCGGTGCCCGCGGGCTCGAAGCTCGACAGGCGGAACGGTCCGGTGCCGATGCCGGTGCGGCCGATGCCGCCGCCCTGGCTCGGGTCGGCGCTGCCCTCGGGGACGATGTAGCACTGGTACGCGGTGAGCAGCGAGGGGAACTCGGCGTTCGGCGTCAGCAGGTCGAAGCGCAGGGTGAGCGGGTCGACGGCGGTCAGGCCGCCGGGGCCGATCATCGCGGCGAGCACCTCGCCCTGGGGTGAGGCGGTGTCGGGGTCGAGGATGTGCTGGATCGAGTAGATCGCGTCGGCGGCGGTGAAGCGGCGGCCGTCGTGGAAGCGGACGCCCTCGCGGAGGCGGAAGGTCCAGCTCGTGCCGTCGGCGTTCGCGGACCAGTCGTCGGCGAGGTCGGGCACGGTGACGCCGGCGTCGTCGAGCTTGACGAGCCGGTTGTACAGGGCACCGAGGTACTCGTAGGCCGAGAGCGAGCTGGCGGAGTCGAGGGTCTCGGCGGCGGAGGCGGCCGGGCGCGCGATGCGCAGGCGTCCGCCGCGGGCGGGGGTGCCGGTGGCGGCGGCCTCGGGGATGGTCGGGGTGCTGCGGGCGGGCGTGCAGCCGGCGAGGGTGAGCAGGCCGAGGCCGGCGAGCCCTGCGGCGCCGGCGAGGACGGTGCGGCGGCTCGGGCCCGTGCTGCCGTCGGCGCTGAGGTCTGCGCTGCTCGTTCCGGCGCTTCGGTCGGCGCCTCGCGCCGGGCGGAGCGCGTGTCGGTGTTCGGGGACGATCGGTGTCATGCGGGGATGGCCTTCCGTTTATCGTTCGGGTGAACGATAAGGGAGGTTCGCGGCGGCGGCCAGCTCGCCGGAGCCCCGGAGGCGCGGCTCGGCGCTCCCCCGCAGCCCCCGTTCTCCGCGCCCCGTCGCGGATGCGGGCGTGCCCGTGCGGCAGCGTGCACGGGCTGCAGTCTTCACCCACTCGTTACACGAGCGCGCCTCGCCGACGCGACCCGCGCCTCCGCGAGCTCGCCCGCTCGTCTCGGTCGAGTGGTCCCCAAACGTCCCTCCCCGCCCGACGAAGAACGTTGTCGGACCACTCGATCGACTCGCCGGGGCGACGTCCGAGCAGGAGGCGCGGGTCGGCTCGCCCGCGCCCGTCACCCTCGCGGCGGCTCGAGTGGGCAGAACCTGCTCGTCGAGGACCGCCCGGCAGCATCTTCTGCCCACTCGCCCGGCTCGATCGGCCCCGGAGGACCGGCGTGCCCCTCGAAGCGGGACTCCGTCCGGAGCCGGGCCGCGCCCTAGTCTCGGCTGATGGCCACCCCGACCACGCCCCGCCTCGCGCTGGGTCGACCCGCTCTCGCCTTCGGGCTTCTCGGGGTGTTCGCCTTCCTGTCGGACACGGCCTTCACGTGGTGGACGTTCACCCGTCCGTCCGCGCCGGTCAGGTACGTCGCGGTCTCGTCGGCAGACGGCTTCGACGGGTTCGACGGGGTGCAGACGGTCGGCGGCCCGTTGCTGCTCATCGCGGTCCTCTCGATCGGGTTCGCGGTCGCGCTGCTGGTGGTGATGCTCGTGCACCGGCTGGTCCGCGAGCGTCCCGGCCGCGGTGGTCGCGCCTCCTGATCGTCCGGTCTGGTGGTGACACGGCCGAGCACCTAGCCTCAGCAGATGGATGCGTCGTCACCCGCCAGGCGTCGTCGCCGCCTCGGCCGTCTCGCCCTCGTCTTCGGCATCGTGGGCGTCGCCGCCGCCGTCGGGTTGATGGTCATCAACGAGGTGGCGCCCGGCATGAGCGGTGCCGCCCGCTATTCCACCGCCCCGGCGATCGACTGGTTCACGATCATGCTGACCGTCGGCGGTCTGCTGTGGGGGCTCTCAGTCATCGCCCTGCCGACGGCGCTCGTGCTCGGGCTCATCGTTCTCGTGCGGTGGATGTTCGTCGACTGACCGCCTCGACCCTCCTGATCGGATTCCCGTGATCAACCTCGTCGCCCTCATCCCCGCATTGTTCACCGTGGCCGCTCTCGCAGTGGCCTGG
Organism: Frigoribacterium sp. ME-P-080; assembly: GCF_030209595.1. NCBI lineage: Bacteria > Bacillati > Actinomycetota > Actinomycetes > Micrococcales > Microbacteriaceae > Frigoribacterium > Frigoribacterium sp. ME-P-080. The sequence continues at coordinate 42,809 of NZ_JARVRR010000004.1, read as the reverse complement.
TCGGCATCGGGCGGAACGACGACCCGGGCGCGCCGGTGGAGTGCCCGCGCTCTGGCGGGCTGGGCAGCCGTCGCCGTGGTCGCGCTCGCCGCGTTCCTCGTCGGCCTGCACCTGCAGCACGCCGACCTCGCCGTCTGGTCGGCGTTCGCACTGATCGCTGCAGCTCTTGCCGCCGTGACCGCGGCGGCCGCCCGCGTGGTGTCATCGCTCGTGCGGTGATCCGGCACTTACCGGATCGCCACGGGCGGCCTTGCCGTCTCTGGGCCAAGGCCTCAGGGCCCGCGGCTCAGGGCCCACGGCGCAGGGCACCTACCCGAAGGTCGAGACGACCGTGCTCGTGACCGTCGCCACCACCGCGATCGCGACTCCCCCGCTCGTCCCGAGAACGCCGAGCGCCGTGCCCACCCGCCACCGCCGACGCCGCCGAGCCGCGTCGTCGATGTCGCGGCGCAGGCGCTCGAAGCGGTGTTCGTGACGGAGCGTGTCCGTCAGCACCAGCGCCTCCGTGTGCCAGGTACCGCGTTCTTCGGCGACCATGGCCAGGTAGGCCAGCGCCTCGGGCGAGTGCACCCGCGGCCCGTTCATCAGCCACTTGCGCAGGCGGGCGGCCACGACCACCGAGACCGTCGGCGCCTTCTTGCCGACTGACAGCGAGGCCTCGCCCACGAGCACGATGACGGGCGTGACGACGACCTCGAAGTCGGCCGCCCTCGACATCAACCGGGAGGCGCGGGCCGCCTCGTGAAGGGAGTTGCGAGAGTGGTCGGTCCGGTGTCCGCCGACCGTCACCAAGCCGCCGCCGACCCAGACCTTCTTGCCGGCGTGGTGCTTCGTGTTGACGGTGAAGACGCCCGTCGGCCCGATGACGACGTGGTCGATGTCGGACTCGCCCGAGCCGACCGGGACGGAGTGCAGCACGGTCCACTCGGGCCCGAGCTCGGCGAGCACGCGAGCGACCTCGATCTCGCCGAGGGCTCCCTGGTACCAGCTGCGGGCGTCGGCGCTCAGGGGCGTGTGCCCGAAGAGGCGCTGCCGCCGGGTCAGTGCGGGCGCCTCGGCCTGGACGCGCAGGCACTCCTGCATCACCGAGTAGGCCGGCCGCCGGGCCTTCAACGTCATCGCCACGCTTCCGCGCGCCACGGTCTCGCTCATGTTTCCCCCTTGCCCACACGGTAGGGCGACACGTGATGCGCAGACGAGCCCCCGTTGGGGAGGTCAGCCCGCGCCCGGGCCGGCGGGCCCGATCGAGTGGTCAGAAAACGTCCTTCCGCCGCGTGGGAAGGACACTTTCTGACCACTCGACGACCCGATCAGCAGCAGCGGCACCGGATCACGGGCGCCTACGGCGAACCGAGCACGTCCGTCGCCGCCTGATCCGCCCGCCACGCCCCGACGAGCGTGCCGAACAGCAGCGCGACCATGCTCCCGATCGCCCAGATGGCCATCGCGTCCTCCGACGAGCCCATGAGGAGCGGCACCACGATCGACCCCACGGCGAGCGCGCACCCCACCGTCACCGGCACGAGTGCTGCCCGGTGCCCGGCCCGCCACGCCTCGGGCGACGCCACCACGTGCCGGAACCGGATGCCGGCGAGGTGGTTGACCCCGAGCCATCCCCGGGCGGCGGCGAGCGTCGTTCCGAAGACGACAGCGCACCCGACGAACACGATGAGCGGAACGACGACGAGCATCCCGCCAGGCTAGGTCGCCGCCTCCGGACGCGACTCCCCCGCGCGGCCCGTTCTGAGCCGCCGTGGCCCACCCCGGCATGAACGAGCGGGCAGAAAGTGTCCTTCCGCCGCCCCCCGAAGGACACTTTCTGCCCACTCGAGCCTGCCGGGCCCACCGGGCACACTCGAACCGGGCGAGCCCGGCGAGCCCGACGAGCCCGACGAGCCCGACGAGCCCCAGGAAGAATGGCCCCATGTCCCTCGTCCCCATCGCCCCGACCGATGCCGACGCCCGAGCCGACCTCCGCGCCTTCCTCGCCGCCGCCGACCTCACACTCGCCGGTCTCGACTCCCCCTCGCCGCGCCTCCGGCTCTGGGTCGACCGTGACGCCACCGGCACGGTGGTCGGCAGCACCGGCTACGAGCTGAGCGCCGACGGCGAGCACGCCCTCATCCGCAGCGTCGCCGTCGCCCCCGCCGCTCGCACGCGCGGCGCGGGCTCCAGGCTCGCACGCCACGCCCTGGCCGACGCCGCCACTCACGGAGCCCACCACGCCTGGCTCTTCTCCCGCCGCTCCGGACCGTTCTGGCAGAAGCTCGGCTTCACCCCCGCCGACCGCGACGCCCTCGCCGCGGCCCTCCCCGACACGCACCAGGTACAGCTCTTCCGCGCCTCCGGCCAGCTCGCCCGCGAGGTCGCCTGGTCGCGCCCCCTCGACGACCTCCGCCCGACGACCCCCTAGGAGGCGCGGGTCGGTCCACGCCCGCCCCTCCGGTCATCGAGTGGTCCCGAATCGTCCTTCCCCTCCCCGCGAACGACGATCCGGGACCACTCGACCCCACCCCGCCGAGAGCGACAGCCCGTACGCTCGCCCCGATGGTCGATCTGCAGCCGCACTCCCCCGCCTGGGCCGACGACTACCGCCGTGAGGCCGAGCGTCTCGCGGTCGCCCTCGTCACCCAGGTCGACACTCTCGAGCACATCGGAAGCACGGCCGTCCCCGGCCTCCTGGCGAAGCCGATCATCGACGTCGCCGCCCGCACGTCTCCCGGCACCGCCCCGTTCGCCCTGGGTGCGGACCTGGTCGACCTCGGCTACGAACGACACGCAGCGGGCCCGAAGACCCATGCGGTCTACGTCCGGCGGGTCGGGGCGCGACGGACGCACATCCTCCACGTCTTCCGCCCCGACCAGTGGGACGCCTGCCACCAGCGACTGTTCCGCGACCGCCTGCTGCGCGACCCGGTCGCGCGACAGCGCTACGCGACCCTGAAGGAGGCGCTGGCCGGCCTCGACGACGGACGCGCTTACACAGCCGCCAAGACCGCGCTCATCACCGAACTCGTCACCGAGGAGCGGGTGGCTCGGGGGCTCCCTACGGTGACGGTGTGGGACAAGTGACCCGCTCCTGTTCGATCGCCCCGGCCAGTCGCACCCGTTAGCGTTGACGCGATGAGCACCCGCACCCGGATCGAGCTGGGCCGCCGCGCCGACCTCGGAGCCGACTGCGCCAACTGCTTCGGCCTCTGCTGCGTCGCGCTGGCGTTCACGAAGAGCGCGGACTTCCCGTTCGACAAGCCGGCCGGTGACCCGTGCACGAACCTCGACGAGCACGACGGCTGCCGCATCCACCCGCAGTTGCGTGAGAGTGGGTTCAAGGGCTGCACGGTGTTCGACTGTTTCGGGGCGGGGCAGAAGGTCAGCCAGCAGACGTTCGCCGGGCGGTCGTGGCGCGACGATCCCGCGACGCGTGAGGCGATGTTCTCGACGTTCCCGCTCGTGAGGCGGCTGCACGAGCTGCTCTGGTACCTCGACGAGGCGATCACGCTGGTCGAGCGCGAGCGCGCACGCGAAGGCGAGCGCGCCCAGGCGACCAAGCACGGCCGCGCCCGCACCGCCACCACCCCCGACCCGGCCCCGTGGCTCGCCGCCTTCGAGCACGTCCGGAGCCTCACCGACGGCACCCCCGACGAGCTCGCCGCCCTCGACGTCGACGCCGAGTACGACGTGGCGCGCCCGCTGTTGGTGCAGGCGAGCGAGGTCGCCCGGGCGTCCGTACCCGCGCCTCCTCGGCGGTCGAGGGGCAAGGGACCGACGCTCGAGCCGGGGAGCGACCTGATGGGTGCGGCCATGGCCGGGGCGGATCTGCGGGGTCGGACGCTCCGCGGCAGCATCGCGATCGCGGCGCACCTGCGGGGGGCCGACCTGGACCGCTGCGACCTGCTCGGTGTCGACCTGCGGGACGCCGAGCTCGCCGGGGCAGACCTGTCGGGGGCGATCTACCTCACGCAGATGCAGGTGAACAGCTCCCGGGGTGATGCGGCGACGCGCCTGCCCGAGGGCTTCGCGCGGCCGACGCACTGGGCTGTCGGGCGGTAGGGCCCGCGCCTCTGGTGGCGTCTGCGTCGTGGGGCTAGCCTCCCCGGCATGAGGACGCTCACGTACTCCATCAACGTCACGCTCGACGGCTGCATCGACCACCGCGAGGGCCGGCCGGATGCCGAGGTCCACCAGCTCGCGACGGAGGCTCTCGCGCAGGCCGACGGTCTGCTGCTGGGGAGGGTCACCTACGAGCTGATGGAGCAGTCCTGGCGTCCGCCCGCCTCCGACGGGTTCCCCGACTGGATGCAGCCCTTCGCCCGGACCATCCACGACATCCCGAAGTACGTGGCGTCGACGACGCTCGAGAGCGTCGACTGGAACGCCGAGCTGCTCGGCGGTGACGTGCGTGAGGCGGTGCGCGAGCTGAAGAGCCGGCCCGGCGGCCCGCTCCGTCTCGGAGGTTCCACCTTCGCCACCGACGTCGTCGGTTGGGGCCTGGTCGACGAGTACGAGTTCACCGTCTACCCCTGGGTCGCCGGCCATGGCCCGCACCTGCTTGCCGGCCTCCCCCACCCCCTCGACCTCACCCCGACCGCCCGCCACGACCTCGCCTCCGGCGCCGTCGCGACGACATACGAGCCTCGGGCATAGGACAGTATTCAGCTTCGGTGGGGGAAAACGAGGAGGCGCGGACGCGGCTGAGCAACATGAAGGTGTCATTTGCCGTATTCCCTGTCCGCATCATCAGTGATGCACGATTGACAGGCCCCCGACGACTTATGGGCGTGGCGGTTCTCGGCTCGTCCAAATACTGGCGAAACGCTCGGATACCTCAGGCCAAACCATCTGACGTGCTTCCCCAACTGAACTGACAAGTTTCGGGTTGATGAAAAGCACGAAGTCGTGAGGAATGACTCGGCCAGCATGGTCACGTCTATTTAGTGGGTCATCAAAACGCAATGCCACGAAGTCCTTGGACCTTTTCAAGACTTCATGGTCGTCACCAACTGCGCTAAAGGCTGCTTCGTACACCGCCAGCGGGTCTGACATCCCACCGTCAATGAGAAACCGAAACCCCCACTGTTCGCCTCTCGAAGCCCAGATAAATCTCATCGGAGGCTCTGCATCAGAATTCGCTCTCGCTCACCCCGATCGAGATCCATCTTGAGACCCGTCAGGACTGCAGTCATGAAATCACGTCTCGCAACGGCTGAACGATGCAACTCGTCAACAGTCTCAGCAGCGAGTTTTGCGGCGATCTCAGCAGCAGGTTGGGCCAACATGTTGACGACTGCGCCGAAGGGACCTGGCAAGTTCGATCGGCCGCCAATGAAGGCCGCGAAGTCATTCGCTCGGCGCGACAGAATGGTCGCGACCTCCCCGCCTTTTTCTAGGCCCCTGGCCCAGCGCTCGTGTCTCATGAAGGGCAGCACCGCGGCTATGGGCAGCACCAAGTCAAGTCCGACACGTTCATCCAACCGAATACGTTGCGGCTGGAATTTGGCAGAGGACAGGAGAACAAAATCTTCCCCAATAGAAAGAGCTTCAGGCATCTGAATTAGCCCCTGAAGAACCAGTCGGAGATCACTTAGCTCGCCACCAGCCTTGCCGATGACAAGATCTCGGAACTGCACAACATTGAGGTCCGGCAGCAGATCAGCTTTCGACAAGGCCACGATCCATATTCGCGGGAATCGCGCGAAGGGCTTGCGGCCGGAGAGCAGATCATCTTCCAATTTACTAATGCCATTACGAACGTTTGTAAAAAGTGCCTTGAGGTACCGCTCTTCTTCGCCCACGTTCTCCGCGAGACGTTGACCGTCTACGAGCATCAGGGCAACGTCCGAGGTGAGGAGTGAGCGAAAAGTCTCGACTCGACGCTCGGCTTCTTCTGCGCTGCTGGGCTCCTCACTGAACCAATCACCTGGATAGTCATGCCAAACGAGCCTCAGGTCACCTGACGGCTTTCTTTTCTTGGCAACTGCTGAAGGCTTATCGCGCCTACGAAGAGAGAACGCATAGCTCGTCGAAGAAAATCGGGTAGTAGAAGGCCTTCGTGCGGCGTCTCTCATGCCAAGGTAATTTTGATGCAAGCGCGTGCCCTGCCCAGAGTCGTCGGCCACGATGCCGAAAAGGCTTTCTTCCCGAAATGAGGGCTCTTGCGCGCCGCCGTAAAAGGACGACAGCAAGACGGTCTTCCCGCTACCGCTTTCGCCGAAGACAGCTATGTGTTGCTCGAGTAGCCCTCGCTTTGTGCCCATACATGGACCTTATGGGATGCGTCGTGGCGGTTTTCACCAGCAAGCACGACCGTGTCGGCAAGGATTCGGGCGCTGGCAGACGCTTTGGTGCCGCTAAGGTCAGCTCCGTGACGAAGATGTGGGCGATTCATAACGACACGATGACCTACGAACTCCTCGATCAAGGATTCATCAGCATCGGCTGGGACGAGATCGGTGATCTGCGCAACATAGGCAACAGCCGCGACGACATTAAGGCGTCCGTGTCCTCGGCTTATCCGGACATCAAACCGGGAGCGGTCCCCGTATGGGCAGGTACCCTTCTCCGCTTTCGTGACGGCATGCAGGCGGGCGACATCGTTGTCGCGCCGTTTAAGCCGGATTCCACGCTCAATATCGGGACCATCACAAGCGATTACTACTTCGAGTCGCAAGCAGACACACACCGTCATCGGCGCCGAATTGAGTGGAAAAAAGTGGGTCTGTCTCGGACTGTTTTCTCGCAAAGCGCGCTCTACGAAATCGGTTCCGTACTGACCGTCTTTGGCGTCAAGCGCCACCACTCCGAGTTTCTTGCAGCCCTGACATCGTCAACTGCAGACCCTGTGGTCATAGCGAGGACGGTCGACGCGGTCTCTTCACCTGAAGACGATGTCATCGATGAACCGCGGGCAGAGCGCGTACACCGGCAAACGAAGGACTTCGTGCTCGAGCAGCTGACTCGCTCCATTTCCCCCCGAGAGTTCGAGGAATTCACGGCGGCTGTCCTTCGCACACTCGGTTATCAGGCTCGCGTCACTCAGTACTCCGCCGACGGCGGAATAGATGTGATTGCTCATAGAGACCCCCTTGGCGTCGAGCCTCCTCTGATCAAAGTCCAATGCAAGCAACGGACGTCAACCGTTGGGGCACCTGAGGTCGGTCAGCTCATCGGAACCCTCACTAGCGACGAGCTAGGACTATTCGTAACCTTGGGCACATACTCGCGCGAGGCGCTGTCAATAGAGAGACAGCGGCGGGGACTTCGACTTGTCGGGGGAGAAGAACTCGTCGAACTCGTCATCTCTAACTACGAGGAGCTCTCGCCGACGTGGCGGGCAAGAATTCCCCTTCGGAAGGTTTATGTCGTCGATGAAAGCGCCGACCTTTAGGCGCCTCGCTCCCAAGGGGCTGGACTTAATGCCTCGTCAGGCCGATGTGACGCCTCACTCCCCTTGGCCACCGCCGTCACCGCCGTCACCGTCTACAGCACGGTCGCCCTGACTTGCCCTAGCATCACCCCGCTCTTCGACACCCCGGTGTTGACGAGCGTCGCTGCGGTGAACATTGTCGGCAGCACCTAGGGTGCCAGCAGGCTTGGTCCGGCACGCCGAACTTCACCAGCTAGCGATTGAGGCGCTGCTGCCCCTCCTCCTCGGGCTTTGACTCGCGCACCTCGTCGCCGGTCACAACCCGGGTCGCAGCCGGAATCTCCGTATCATCAGCAGCGTTCAGCGACGATGTCGAGTCCGCAGGCCCGTACGACGGCACCCGTCTCCCCCGTGGACAGAGGCCGAACTCGTGCCCGGGCCCGTGCCTGAACCGCCAGCCGGTGCCCCGCCCTCGCGGCACCGCTCCACGACCCCCGACCGCATCCACGACCCGAGCCAAACGATTGCGCCCAAGTACAACACGTTGCCGATGATCGCGGCCAGCGCCGCCACGACCAGGTAACTCCACTTAGCACCCTAAGTCAGGCCCTCGTTGCGGGTGGGTAGTGGCGCACCACCGCGAGATCAGAGCATCGAGTTAAAGATCTCATTGCGGGCGGCAGGGAGAATCGCATCTGCGAGCGCGAGCCGATCCGAGCGCCTAGCATCGATACGCGACGCTAGATCGGTCATGCGCTCCGCTAGAGCGACGACGCTCTCGGGCTCAGCAATTCCTCTGATGTCAGGTACCGAGAAGGCGAGCAGCTTCTTGAGGCTAAGACGAGGAAGCTGGAGGCCGTTCGTTGCTGTCTTGGCTGCATTCCACGTGAAGTCCGAGCGAAGCACTAGGGAAAGTAGCCGTGGGTCGACGTTGTGCGTCGGCTGCAAGACAAACTGTTCAACTGAGCAGAGCCCTACTGACTCGGCGACCCAAGCCTTGTTTAGATACGGACGGAGATATCCATAAGTCACTTGGCCTGATCGGAACAGGAGTTTCCTTCCTTTTTCACTGTCGATCGGGCGACCCTGCGAAGCCCTACCCGTATGCGACTCCACGTGTTCGAGGCCGATGAACGCTTCGGCGCCCAACAAGTCGTCGCCCGGGTGGATGATCTCCTGCTTGTTTGCAGCGAGATCACCCACCGCCACCAGTGGAAGATCGAGACTTCGGAGTAGGTCGCCGATAAGGTGCGGCAACCGCGCCAACACTGGATCTGAAGGTGAAGTCCACTTGGCCTTCGTGATCCGGGCGGAAAGGATGTCAAGGTGGTCGGCGATACGGTCTTGTTCCGGGCGAGGTGGGAGCGGGACCCAGATCGCCTCGAAGCGACTTGCCGCGAGCGTTCGATTTCGGTCGGCTGACCCGGGTGACGCGGCCTGCAAAGCATGGTTGCCGACTGCTGAAAGGAGCCAGTGGCGCAAATACTGCAGCGATACCGAGTCGGACGAATACGTAAGAAACCGATTCGACACGACCCGGCCTGCCTCGGGCTGGTGGGTCACAGCAACAGCTCCCTCCCAGGCCTTGATATTGCTCACCACGAGCCGATCGGGTTCAAGTTCGAAGAACTTTAGCTTGCCGATCTCGGCACCCGGGGAAGCCTCATAACTGAACACCCCCTTGCCGAAACTCCGAACTCCCGCCTTGACGTACAGAGCGGCCGGGTCAATCTCGACGGGCACCTGCCGGCGAGAACAAATTTCACCGATCTGCCTCCGTTCAACGTTCACGCCGTGAACCCCTCGATCTGCCGCAGCAACTGCTCGTAAACTTCGAGCAGTTCGCGCTCAGCATCGAGCAACTCCGCGACCAGTTCTCTCGGAGAACGCTGGTCGAGGCTTGCTGCCCGGTTCGGGCTGTGCCGGTCGAGGTTGTACTCGCTCTCGACGATCTCTTCCAGCGGCACCTTCCACGCATGCTCGGTCTCGATACGACCGGCGCGATCGTTCCCGCCCCACCACTCCTGGCAATCGGCAAACTCCTCGACTCGCATGGGTTTCGTCTTCGTATAGTTCTTGCGGCCATCGGGCGCCGCGATCTCGTAGAACCAAACCGTGTCCTGTTTGCCCCGCTCGAAAAACAGCACATTTGACGGGATCAGCGTGTACGGCGAGAAAACGCCGTTCGGCAGCCGTACGACGGTGTGGAGGTTAAATCGCTCCATGAGGTCGCGCTTGATGCGGGCTCCAACTCCCGTGTCGAACAGCGTCGAATTCGGCACGACGACGCCGGCACGACCCGACCGACTCGTGCTGATGCGCGCCATGATCGATTGCAGGAACAACCAGACGGTCTCCTGGGTGCGGTACTGCGTCGGAAAGTTGGTGGCAATTAGGGCTTCCTCTTCGCCGCCGAACGGAGGATTTGTGACTACGACGTCGACGCCGTCGCGCGCGACTTCGTTCAGCCCGAATGCGAGGGAATTGCCGAGCTGAAGGTTCGGACGATCGACGCCGTGCAGCAGCAGGTTCATCTCTGCGAGCAGGAACGGCATCGGCTTTTTCTCTACGCCCCGCAACTGCGCCGCCGTCTGCTGAACCTGCCCCGCCGAGGCATTTTTCGTCGCGTGCCGGTACGCCTCAAGGAGGAAGCCCGCCGTGCCGACGGCAGGATCCATGATCGCCTCGCCCGGCTTTGGGTCCACCTGGTCAACGACGAACTTGATGAGCGGGCGCGGCGTGTAGAACTCACCCGAGTCGCCGGCAGCGTCGCGCATCTCGCGCAGCATCGACTCATAGAACACGGCCATCGCATGCATCTCATCGGACTTCGAGAACTGTATGGAGTCAAGCTGATCGATCAGGGCGCGCAACAGGTGACCTGAGCGCATCCGATTAGAAACATCCGTGAACACCCGCGCGAGCGTGTCGCGCGGATCTCCCGCGTCTCCTGTGCCCTGGAGCCCTCGGATGTGAGGGAGCAGCTTTTCATTGACGAAATTCAACAGCGGATCGCCGGTGAGGTTCGATTCGCCGGCCCAGGTGAGCCACCGGTACTCGGTGGGCAGCGCGGGCCGGTACCCGGGGTCGAGGATCTTCCGCTCGTCTTCGAGGTCGTCAAACGCCTTCAGAAACAGTAACCACGCGAGCTGCGGCAAGCGATCGAGCTCGCCGTTAAGCCCCGCGTCTTTGCGCATAATGTTTCGCGCCTCTTTGATGACGGCCTGCAACCGCGACTGGGTCAGGGCGATCTCCGGATGGGCGATCGGGCTCATGGGATGGTGCCTTCCGGTGTGGGGGTGCGGTGCGCGCGAACGCGTTCGTAGAGGTTGTGGGCAAGGTCGCGTGCTGCGTCGAGCGCTACAACTTTCAAGCCAGTTTCGGCGGCAAGCGACGCGAACGGTACAGCCCACTCGCTGGGCGGATCCGGGAGCCGAGACGGCAACTCTGTGTTGCGCTCGGCGAAGACCTCGACCAAGGCGGCGTAGAGGCGTTCGCCGTCGAGCATGGCGCTTTCATCGAAAAGGGCAAGGTCGATCAGGTCCTTCACCCGCGACGACGGTCGCTCGTACGCGTAAAGGCGGGCGTACGCATGGAACTTCTCTGCCGCGTGCCGGTGCGGATCGAGCGCCGGGACCCAGAAAGGTTCACCGACCACGACGGGCTCAATTTGCAGTGGCGCCGCGCCATCGACGCCCGCGCGATCGTCCGCCGCCGTCACGACGTCGACCGTTACGACGCCGAACTCAGCGTCCGCGTAGCGCACCTCGACAACAACGCGCCACGTCGACGGTTCGGCTTCTTCCATGCGCATCTGCCTGGGCAGGCGAACGCGAAAGGTAAACCCGTCGCCGAGGTCAGCCTCGAGCGCCTCGTCAAGGGCATCCTGCAGGTCGATCGGATTCGAGAGACCCGGGCTGCGCAGCAGCAGGTCCAGATCCTTGGTCGCCCGCGCGCGTAGCCCGAGCCGAGTTTCGAGGCTAAACCCGCCCTTGAGCACCCAGCCGCCATCAGCGGCGAGTCGGGCTAGCATGCGCTGGAAAGCGATGCGGCTCCGCAAACGCGGAATGGCGATGCCCTCTTCGGCGGCGGCATTCCGGATGCGCTGGGTGAGGCTCTCGGCATCGCCCCGCGTCACGCGCCGAGCCCGACATCGTCAACCGAGCGCATTGCCGCCTCGACCGCGGCAAGGGCACGTTCGAGGCGGAGCGCGGCCCTGTCAGACAGGTCAGCGGTGCATCGCCGGAGCGTTCGGCGTGTCAGCATTCCGTGCTCGATCGCGTCCGCGACTGCGCTGTCGACGATCTCCTGCGAGGCGTCGCCGCTCGCGATGTCGGCCAGGGTGCGCATCGGTGTGGTGACCCGCCAGCCTTCGCGCTCCTCGATGTCCGCTTCGGACAGCGGCTCGCGATGCTGCACTACGAGCGGGTCTTCTGCGCGGAAACCCGGCGGCACGGTGAGGTGAATCCTCGCCGGATCGACGTCGGAAAGCCTGTGTACTTGCAGTGCCGACTCGTGCGAGACGACTCCGCGTCCTGCACCCCAGAGAGACCAGCGCACGTACTGGTCTTCGGAGCCAGATGGCCACGACTGCAGCCGGAACAGGGCACGATCGACGCGCACCCAGTTGCCGACGTCGACGTGATGTTTCTGCGCCTGATAGCTGTACCCGGCATCCTTTGCCTGTGCAGCCGAAAAGTACCCCGCCTGCCGGTAGGCCAAAGCCTCGAGGAGACGGCGCTGATCCGTTCTGCGCTGCATCATGAACCTAGTCTAGCGGCTGATCAACTCAATAGTAACTTGAGTTCCGCGCGCCGACACTCCACCAAACTCAAGTTTATGCTGCGTACAACCACTCCTGAACCAGGCGGAGCTGGTCGCGGAGTCCTGCCGCGCCCCCGACTGCCTGCGCGAGCTCGCCGACGCTGAAGGCGCTGAGTGGCTCAAGCTTGAACACCTGCGTCGTCTCAAGGTCGGCAATCCCGTGCTCCTCATAGCGCTGCAACAGCCCCTCGAGCAAAGCCCTCGCCGTCGCTTCAAGCCCGCGCAACTCAGTGTCATGCGCCTCCCGCACTCTGCGCGCACGTTCCGAACGCGTTCGGGTCGGCAGGTTCCACGCGAGATGGTGCAGCGCATCGAGCGGGTCGATGCCCGGCACACCGGTCGTCACGACGATTTCGTCAAGATCGACCCCGCTGTCGACTAGCCCAGCCCGCAGCCGCTCGCGCGATTCCGCGTGTGCCCATTCGCTTCGCACGGTCTCGGCATCGCCGAGTGCGCGGACTCGATCGCGCACGTACGCGCCGTAGTCCGTCAGCCGCAGCTCGCCGGACGACACATCCGGGACCAGGACTGTCTCGGATTCAACGTCGAAATCGGCATTGTCGACGTAGTACTTTTCACGCATCCGAGAGACGACACCGGGCCCCGGCTCAACGTCGAAACCAGGGCTGGGTACATGCACGTACGGATCGCCGGTCGGAAGCTCGTTCCAACCGTCGATCTGTTCAGCTCCAACGGGCTCGTCCGTCGAATCGATGACCTCCCCTTCGTCATCGATGTACTCGACCGTGATGTGCACCGGGAAGCCGTCGAACTTCGAATCATTGAACTTCACCGAGGCGCCGACGTAGTCGATAATCTCGAATTCGGTCTTGCCCTTCTCGGGGTAGAGCCGCGTCCCTCGACCGATGATCTGCTTGAACTCGATCATCGAACCGACTGGGCGGAACAGTACGACATGAGTGAGGTCTTCGACGTCGACTCCAGTTGCCAGCAGCCGCGATGTCGTCGCGATCGCGGGACTACTGCGGGTTGGGTCGCACAAGTCGTCAAGCAGCCGCGCCTTCTCGCCCTCACTCCCAACGATGCGTACCACCCACTCAGGGTCGACTGTCATGCGATCGGCGTTCGCTGCGATGAGGGCCCTACGCATCTCAGACGCGTGCTCCGTGTCGACGCAGAACACGATCGCCCGTGGATACGGGTGTGCCCGCAGCAGGCGTGACAGGTGACGCGCGGCCAGCCTTGTCCGCGGCAGCAGGGAGACGAGACGTTCGAAGTCGCGCGTCTCATACATGTCATCGGGGATCTCACGGGCGAAGCGGTCGCGTTCGCCCGGCGTAGGCTGCCAACCCTCGGCGTCCGGCGTTAAGGCGACCCGCCGCACTCGGTAGGGCGCCAGGTAGCCGTCCTCGATGCCGTCGCGCAGCGAGTACTCAAACAAGGGATTGCCGAAGTATTCGTAGCTCTGCACCCGGTCGTCGCGCGGTGTCGCTGTCAGGCCGAGTTGCACTGCGCCGGCGAAACGGTCAAGCACGGCCCGCCACCGCGAGTTCTCCTCGGCGCTCCCGCGATGGCACTCGTCGACTATGACCAGATCGAAGAAATCCTGCGGGAACCCGAGCAGCACCGCACCTTCGCTCTGCCCGGTCAAAGACTGGTAAGAGGCGAAATACAGCTCGCGGGACAGGTCGGTACCGCCAAGCACCCGGTGAACAGGGTCGGGGCCGAACGCCGGCCGGAAGTCCTTGCGCATCGGCTGCGTCAGCAGTGCGTCCCGATCGGCAAGGTAGAGCACTCGGAAGTTGGCGTTAGCCTTTGCCACCGCCGCGTACGCACGCAGCTTCGCGACGATCTGCATAGCCGTGAATGTCTTGCCGGTACCGGTCGCCATGAGCAGCAGCGCCCGATCATCGCCGCGAGCGATCGCGGAGAGCACGCGATTTATTGCCTGAACCTGGTATGGCCGCGGCCTGACGATGTCACCGGTGATAGTCGTTCGGCCACGGTTGAAGGGCATCGCAATGAGTTCGGCACCCGCGTCATCAAGCTCGTTGGCCGCGATGTACTCGGCCCACGTTGCCGCAGGCGGCAGATATCCGTCGACGCGTCGCTCCTGCCCTGTCCGGAGGTTGTGTTGGATGATGTCGGTGCCGTTTGTGCCGTAGGCAAGCAGAGCATCGACCTTCACGGCGTACTTAATGGCCTGCTGCATTGCATCATCTGCGGTTCGATACTCGCGCTTCGCTTCGACGACCGCAACCGGCGTGCCGGGGGTCGCCTCGAGCACGAAGTCGGCGAACTCCCGATGTAATGCACGGACGGAGGTGCCCAGCGCAACCTGCCGTGACGCCTTAATGGCGTATTCCGGCAAGATCTGGTCTTCCCGCCACCCCGCGGCCTTTAGCGCCGGTCGCACGAGCGATGCAATGGTCTCGGACTCTAGCGGGCCTCGGTCGAATACGCTCACACCCCACACCCTATGGGCGCACAACAACCCTATGTGCCGCTAAACACCCCCCAAAAATAAATGCGGTCAATGCGCTCGCTGCCACCGAGGTTTAACCAGACATCGAGGGAGATTTGAATTGGTTTGTGGTCGCGCTTGGTGATCGTGAATTTCAAGTTGTGGAAATTACTGGGCGAAGGCGGTCCATCTCGCTAAAAATTAGACGGCACGGGGTCGCCGACATTCAAGGTTGAATTGCCCCGCACCACAGCGGTTGCCGGGTTGCTGGTCTGCGAGAAGCCGTCGATATTGATGATGCCGTAGAGGCCGTCGCAATTCAGGCAGAGCACAACGTCGTCCCGGTCAGTGCCGGTGAAGAGGCATGCGTCTAGCGGGCGGGCGTACTCGCGACCGGACATGGACTCGTCAATCCTGTCGTCGAGGGCGCGGACCCGGTTCAAGAGCACCATGAGCATATGGCCCCTGGTCCGATACGGCTTGGTGAGCTCGAAGACTTGGTCCGGTGTGAAGTAGGAACGGATGGTTAGGAACCAGTCGCCGAACTCGATGAATTCAATCTGGTAAACGTCACCGACGAGTACGAGAAGGTCGAGCGTCGTCTTATCGAGCACCTTGAGCGGCTCCGAGTTGCTGACGGTGTTGCACTCGTCAATGGCGAGTAGGTCATAGTGCGATGAGCCTGAGGCATTCGAACTGAGGTGGCTGACGACGGTGCTGAAGTAAGCATCGCTGGTCGCGATTCAGCTCCAAAGGCTCTTGACGGCGGTATTGGTCTTGACGAGGACACACTGGCGAGCTTCTAATGAGAACGACGCGACGTGCCCGACCTTTCGAGTGTTGCCGGTACCTGCAGCGCCGGAGATAAGGACAATCTTGGAGCTAGCAATCAACCGATTGAGCCTCCCCGGAACGAGCCCGAGCAGAACGAAGAAGCCCACCGATATTCTCGGTGGGCTTCTTCGTTGTGAACAGTTCTCAGGCCGATTGCTATCTCGCACCCGTGGTCGGGCTGACAGGATTTGAACCTGCGACCCCTTGACCCCCAGTCAAGTGCGCTACCAAGCTGCGCCACAGCCCGAGATCCGGGTTCGAGTTGCAACCCAGGTCTTGGTGTTGCCCCGACCGAGGCAACCCCACAACTATAGCCGATGAATGGGCGTGCCTGAGACCGAACCAGGGCAGGGCGGACCGAACGGAGTGTTTCGCCCCGTTACACCCCACGGGACGGCAGGCACCCCACCCACCTACCTTCGTGACATGCCCACCTCGACGACCCGCGCCTCCTCGGCCCTGCCGATCCGCCTGCGCGGCGTCGGGAGGCGCTTCGGCGAGCGCCCCGTGCTCCACGCCCTCGACCTGGACGTGACAGCCGGCGAGATCATCGCCATCGTCGGCCCCTCCGGCTGCGGCAAGTCCACGCTGCTGCGCCAGGTGGGCGGCCTCGACCAGCCCGACACCGGCACCGTCGACATCGACGACTCCCCCACCCGGCCCACCGACCAACGCTGCGCCATCGCGTTCCAGGAGCCGCGCCTCCTGCCCTGGCGCACCCTCCGCCAGAACGTCGAACTCGGCCTGCCGAAGGCCCGCAAGCGCAGCGAGCGCGCCGAGGCCGGCAAGGGCACCACGGGCAGCCACCCAGACAAGGCCGCCGGCAGCGCCCGCATCACCGAACTGCTCGACCTCGTCGGACTCGGCAGCTCGGCCGGCCTCCGCCCCCGCCAGGTGTCCGGAGGCATGGCCCAACGCACCTCCCTCGCCCGCGCCCTCGCCCGTGCCCCCAAGGTGCTGCTGCTCGACGAACCGTTCGGAGCCCTCGACGCCCTCACCCGCCTCCGCATGCACGACCTGCTGCTCGACATCCACCGCGCCGAACCCACCACCGTCCTGCTCGTCACCCACGACGTCGACGAAGCCCTCTACCTCGCCGACCGCATCGTCGTCCTCGCCGACCTCTCGCAGCAGCGGCCCGCCGGCGCCAGCGGCGCGGCCGACACGGGCACGGGCGCCCCCACCGCAGGAGGCGCGGTGCACGCCCCCACCGCAGGAGGCGCCCCCAGCATCCAGCGCATCGTCACCGTGCCCGGCGACCGCCCCCGCGACCGCGATGACCCCGCGCTGGCCGAGCTGCGCCTCCAGCTGCTCGCTGACCTCGGCGTCCACCGCGTCCACGCCGGCAACACGACCACCAGCACGCTGACCGCGAGCGCCGCGACCACCACGACCGCACCGAGCGGCCACACCGGCACCCCGACCGCCGCCGGCGACCTCACCGGCATCCCGACCGCACCCGCACCCACAGACCACCGCACCGCCCCCGACAGCACGGACACGAACCGATGACCTTCCGCACCCTCCCCACCACCCGCACCCGCGCCTCCTGGGCCGGCGGTCTCGCCCTCGCCGCGGCGAGCGCCCTCCTCCTCACCGGCTGCGTCGCGGGTGAGGACGCCGGCACCGGCGCGGCCGACGCGGCAGGCGGCGCCGGGGCGAGCGACGGCGAGTGGTCGACCGACACCCTCGACATCGACTTCGCGACCTACAACCCGCTCAGCCTCGTCGTGAAGGACCAGGGCTACCTCGAGGACGCCCTCGGCGACGGAGTCACCGTCAACTGGACCCAGTCGGCCGGCTCGAACAAGGCCAACGAGCTGCTGCGCGCCGGAGCGGTCGACGTCGGCTCGACCGCCGGCTCGGCTGCACTGCTCGCCCGCTCGAACGGCTCCCCCATCAAGACCATCGACGTGTACTCGCAGCCCGAGTGGTCGGCGCTCGTCGTCCCGGGCGACTCGACCATCACCGACGTCGAGGGCCTCCGCGGCAAGACGATCGCCGCGACCACCGGCACCGACCCGTACTTCTTCCTGCTGCAGGCGCTCGACCAGGCCGGGCTCAGCGCCTCCGACGTGACGATCCAGAACCTGCAGCACGCCGACGGACGTGCCGCCCTCGAGAACGGCAGCGTCGACGCCTGGTCCGGCCTCGACCCGATCATGGCCGCGAGCGAGGCCGAGTCGGGCACGAAGCTGCTCTACCGCAACGTGGACTTCCTCAGCTACGGGTTCCTCAATGCCACCGAGTCGTTCCTCGAGGCGTCGCCGGACGTCGCGCAGGTCGTCGTCGACTCGTACGAGAAGGCCCGCGCCTGGGCACTCGACAACCCGGACGAGACCGCCGCCATCCTGGCGAAGGCCGCCGCCATCGATCCCGCCGTCGCCACCACGGTGATCGACCGCACCCACCTCGACATCGACCCCGCCCCCGGAGCCGACCAGCGCGCCGTCCTCGAGAAGGTCGGCCCGATCCTGGTCGAGTCGGGCGACGTCCCCTCGCAGGACGACGTCGACGCCGCCCTCGACTCGCTCTTCGACGACTCGTACGCGAAAGCCACGTCCACCTCGTGAGCAGCACCCTGACCGTCACCCCCCGAGCCGAGGAGGCGCGGGTCGCCGACGACGGACGCCGCGCCTCCTCGTCCGGGTCGCCCGCCCCGCGACGCCCGGGCACTCCGGGCGCGACCCCTCCCCACCGCCTGGCCCTGCTCGGGGTGCTCGTGCCGGCCGCCGTGCTCGCCGCCTGGGTGCTCGCCACCACCGTCGGCGGAGTGCCCTCGTACCGCCTGCCGTCCCCTGCGGACGTGGCGCGGGCAGGAGTCGACCTCGCCGCCACGGGTCAGCTCGGCCTCTACGTCGCCATCTCGGTGCAGCGGGTGCTGATCGGGTTCGTGGTCGGGTCCGTGATCGGGCTGGTCGTCGGCGCCGTCGTCGGGTTGTCACGGGTGGGCGAGGCGTTGCTCGCACCGTCGATCGCGGCCGTGCGGGCGGTGCCGTCGCTGGCCTGGGTGCCGTTGCTGATCCTGTACCTCGGCATCGGCGAGGACTCCAAGGTGACGTTGATCGCGATCGGTGCGGCGTTCCCCGTCTTCACCACGGTCGCGGGGTCGCTGCGGCACGTCGACCCGCAGCTCGTCGAGGCGGGACGCGCCTACGGCCTGCGGCGGGTGTCGCTCTTCACCCGGGTGCAGCTGCCGGCCGTGCTGCCGTCGCTCGTGTCGGGGCTGCGGCTGGCGCTGGCGCAGGCGTGGCTGTTCTTGGTCGCGGCCGAGCTGATCGCGTCGTCGATGGGCCTCGGCTTCCTGCTGACCGAGTCGCAGTCGAACGGACGCGTCGACCGGATCTTCCTCGCAATCGTCCTGCTGGCGCTGCTCGGGACGCTGAGCGACACCGTGCTGAACGTCGTGCAGCGCGTGGCGCTGCGGCGCTGGCGGTAGGCCGCGGGCGGCGGGCGGTCTGCCGCGCCGTCCGCGTATGACGCCAAGCGGTGGTCACTGCGCCAGGACTAAGCCTGGCGCGGTGACCACGTCCTGGCGTCGTGGCCCACCCCACCCCGCCACGAGGTACACACGCCGCCACGACATCGCGTGGCGGCGTGTTTACCTCGTGGCGGGATGCAAGCCGACCACCCTCGTCCGCACGCCGCGCGCGCTGCCCTGCCCGCGCCTCCTACGTTCGCCCCGTCCGCACGCCGCGCATCCTGCCCGCCCCGCGCCTCCTGCACTCGCACCGTCCGCACGCCGCGCGTCCTGCCCGGCCCGCGCCTCCTGCACTCCGCTCCCTGCCGCCCTGTAGCGGGACCTACGCGGGCAGGCTGTGCCGACAGCCGCAAGCTGTGCTGAACGCCGACCGCGGGCCGCGAGCCGCGGCTGTGCTGCCCGCTGCAAGCTGTGCCGCCGGCCGCCCGCCGCCCCTTGCCGGCCGCACGTTGCCCCTACGCCGCGACCCGCCGCCGCCGCTCCCGCCCGCGCATCACCACCACGACCGCGACCATCGCCGCGAGCGCCAGCCCCACGATCGCCGGGGCCCCGACGTCGACGGCGCTCTCGAGCCCTCCGCGGGTCGCCTGCGCGCCGAGCCACAGGGCAGTCGCCCCCTGCACCAGGTAGGCGACGAGGTACACGGCCGACAGCGTCCCCGCCCGGTGGTGCTCCGGAGCGAACCGCGACACGATCCCCAGCCCCGACGCGAAGAAGAGGCTGTAGCCGACTCCCGACAGCACGCAGAACGCCAGGAACAGCCCCAACGACTGCTGTGCCGCGGCCAGCACCAGTGCCGTGAAGCTGAGCGCCGTCGCCCCCGCGGCCACGACGACGGCGACGACCACCGGGACGCGTCGTGACGCCAGCGCCACGACCGCGATGACCACCATCGACAGGGCGATCACCGCGCCGGTGACGAACGCGTTGTCACTGCCGATCAGCGTCACGCCGATCTCGGCACCGAGCGAGAGCACCACGGCCCCGAGAGCGTAGGAGGCGCTGACACAGACGGCCGCGGCGCCCACCGCCCCGAGGAGGGCGCGCGGCACGCTCGGCCACCGTGGCCTCCAGCGCCCGGCCAGCGCGTCCCGGTCCCGCGGCAGCCGCCAGACGAGGACGAGCACGCCCACCTCGACGACGAGGAGAACCCAGTACGTGAGGTGCAGCGGTTCGGGCGCGTACTGGACGAGCGCTCCGCCGAGCAGCGTCGCGAAGACGAGGCCCACGGCGGTGGAGGCGGTGCTGATGGCTCCGGTGCGCGCCGAGTTGACGGGACCGGCGATGTCGATCATCGCGGCGGTGGCGGGGCTGAGCGACAGGCCGACGCCGAGGCCCATGAACGCGCGGCCGACCAGCACCCAACCGACGTCCGGCGCCAGCGCGAACAGCAGCACGCCGACGATCGACGCACTCACGCCGAGCAGGATGCTCGCCCGCCGACCGATCGTGTCGCTGAGGCTGCCGAAGACGAGCAGCACGACGACGAGGACGAGCGGGTAGACGGCGAAGATCGCGGTCGTGACGAACGGCGTCAGCTGCCAGTCGGTCGCGTAGAGCGGGTAGACCGGCGTCGCGGCGCCGCTCGTCCACAAGGCGAGGGCGAGGACGGAGGCGCAGGTCCAGAACGCGAGCCGGTCCGGCCCGTCGGGACGGACGGAGGCAGCGAGGTCACGGGGCATGACGGCGACGCTAGCACCCTGGATACGAAAAGCCTATCGAGGTAGGGTGTCGGCATGGCTTCTCGTGGACCCCTGGACCCGCGCTGCGGCATCGCGCGCAGCCTCGACCTGCTCGGCGAGCGCTGGGCCCTGCTCGTGGTGCGGGAGGCACTGCTCGGGCACACCCGGTTCTCGCAGTTCCGGGCACGGCTCGGCCTGTCGCCCGACGTGCTGACGGCCCGGCTCGAGTCGCTCGTCGCCGCCGGCGTGCTCGAGCGCTCGACCTACCGGGAGGACGGGGCCCGAGAGCGCGTCGAGTACCTGCTGACCGACGCCGGCCGCGACCTCTCCCCCGTGCTGGCCGCCCTCGCCGTCTGGGGCGACGAGCACGATCCGCACCCCGACGGCGCCGCACGACGGTTCAGCGTCGCCGGCTCGGGCGAGCCCGTGCGGGTCGCGTTCGTCACGGGCGACGGCCGCGAGGTCGAACCCGCCGACGTCGAGATGGTGCTGAGCGCGAGCGACTAGGCCCCGCCTCCTCGGGTCTGCGGCCGTTGCCGCCGGCCCACCTGCCTGCCTTCGCCCGGCTGTCGGTCCACCCGCCAACCCCGCAGCCCCGCCTGCGAGCCCGCCTGCCCGCCACGAACTAAACACCCCGCCACAGAATCGAATGGCGGGGTGTTTATCTCGTGGCGTGGCGTGGTGACAGGAGTCCGGACTCTCAGCCCGTGCTGTCGACCGCGTCGGGCTTCGCCGGTCGCGGGAAGGCCGCTCGCATGTGGTCGCTCGTGAGGAGGTCACCGATGCCGATCATCAGCAGCGAGAAGACGATCTGTTCGACGACCATCCACCCGGGGTAGAGCCCGGGGATGGTCGCGATGATCAGCGTCACGATCGGGAAGATGCGGCTGAACAGGCGGAGGCGCGAGTAGGCCCAGTAGTAGCCGAGCTGGGCGCGCCAGGCGAAGACGTACAGCGAGGCGGTGATGAACAGGACGACCGTGGAGCGGAACCACACGGCCCACGGGACGTGTTCGCCTCGGCTGGTGAGGACGGCGGCGATGAAGATGGCGGTGAGCCCGACGACGGTCTCGCCGAACAGGAGCCACCGGATGCCGCCGAAGCTACGGACCGTGCGCGGGTGCCGCTGCATGTCCTCGTGGATGACGTAGCCCGAGTGTCGACCCCCGGCCAGCCGGTCGAGCTGCAGCCTCTGCCACACCCGGTCGGCCGCGGCCGACAACCCCGCCCCCGAGGAGGCGCGGTGCCACAGCCCAGCGCCCGTCACCCTCGCACCCCGTCCGCTCGTCTCACGAACACCAATGGTGCCCTACTCCGCCCTCAGAACTGACCACCCTCTGCCTGCCCGGGCTGCAGCGTGAAGCACCACGAACTCGACGACACCTGGACCTTCGAGCGGCCCGTCCATACCCTGACCGAGTAACGAGTGCCGTCCTCGCTCATGACAATGAGGCGCTCGCTCTCGCCATCGGGGGAAAGTTGGCGATTGGTACTGAACGCCTCGTCGTCAGCAAGCTCCGCCTCCAGTCCCTCGAAGTAGCCCTGTTCCTCCGGAACGGTCGAGTACTCGACAGTGGTCGAGCCCGTCCACTGGAATCGACCGTCCGAACACGACATCAGGACGCCGTCCGGCGGTTCGAGGATTCCGACTATCTGATCCTCAGGACCCATCGACGCGAAACGTCGCTGGACATCCATGATGTCCCGTCTCAGGGCCGGCAGGTCGACTCGATCGGTCTCTTCGTCCATGTAGAGCGTCCTTTTCGCGTTGTCATGCATTTCGCTGTTGCAGCCCGATAGGCCGATCAATCCAAAGACGAGGGCAGCTGCCACACACACTCCGCGTCGCCTAGTCATGCTGTTCCTCATAGATCTCGTCCGTGAGCGCATCACGCACCGGTGCATTGTCGTCACTCGATCGAGCGACGAGCGCATGGTTGTCGTCCAGTTTCCAGACCGGGGTGTAGCTTGCCCCGGTCTGCTCGAGTTCCACGTCATGCGGACTCTGGTAGTACCCACGCGAGTCGAAGTCGTCGGACCGGTTCGGGTTCCGCCCGCCCCAGACACCACCGGTTGACTGGGCCTCCATCAGGAAGTCCCAGTAGCTGTAGTCGGTGTAGGTCGTGCCCGCTCGCGGCTCCCACTCCGGGGGCATCCCGGCCCCCGCGAGGGAGATCACCTTGTTGTACGTGGCCCCGTGGACCTCGGCGGACGTTATGTTCGCCAACCCCCAACTGTGCCCGATGGCCACGTCGCGGTATCCGGGTTCCGTTCTGATCGGATCCACGGCCAGCCCCCGCTGGAAGTCGTACAGCGCCTTGCTCGTCCCGCGCGCGAATTCGGGGTCGTTGGCCTGCGCGAAAGCCCCGACGAATTCGGCCGGGTTCTTGCTGCCTTCGGCGCCACCCGGGAAGACTCCGTCCTTGAAGACGAACGCCACAGACGTTCCATCCGGATCGTTTGCCTCCAGCCACTTCGCCATCTGCTGCAGACTTCCGTTCTTCCCGTAGAACGAGTCCATGTTCGTCAGCGTCCCCGGCACGTAGGTCAGCACCGTCCTGGTCGATTGGTTCCAGTCCCCGATCATCTCGATGATGCGACTCTTCGACGGATCGAAGAGGTACAGCTGAACCGTCGGAGGCTCCGCCACCGCTCGCCCGAGGTACGCGCGCTCGCGCGCCAGTGCGGCCAGCAGCTCATCGTCGCCTTGCAGCCCCCGCCGCCCGATCGGCCCCACCATCTCGTCGATCTCGGCCATCCGCCGCTTCGCGTTGAACACGTTCGCCGCGACCCGTACCGACGGCGGCAGACCGTCGAGGGCCCCGATGATCGCCGGAGCCCCTCGCACCAGTGCCACCTGCACCGCGGTCAGCCCATCAGCGTTCCGCGCACCCTGCTGGCCGAGCTCGTCCCACCAGGCCCGCACCCGCTCGGGATCGGCCAGGAACGCCTCGTCGACCAGTTCGGGGTGCTGCTCGAGCAACATCGTCAGCTCGGTGGCCGAGAGCCCTGCCAGCAGCGCCAACAATTCTTCGGACGACCCCGCGGCCAGGGCCTCCCCGGTGACCTGCGGCAGGGACCCCATCGCCTCGGGGCTCTGCAGCGCGGCGATGCACCGACGATCGGCCGCAGCCCGCTCTTCGACCAGGTCGGCCCACAAGCCCGCGACGACCTCGAGCTCGCGTTGCTCGTCGTCGATGCGACGCTGCAAGGTCGACCGTTCACCCGAGCGGTACTCGGACTCCACGACGATGCCGATCAGGTCGTCCCGCGCCGCGTCCTGCGCCTCACGCATGATCGTCTTCAAGGCGACCCCCGTCGAGAGGATGTTCTGCTCGGCCATCGCGCGCCGCGCCTCCAGGGTCTGCTGAGACCCCTGGATCAACGACACGTCGACCGCGTACGCCTCGAGCGCCGCCGCGTGGTGCTCGAGGCCCCGAGCCACAGCAGTCACCTCGGCGGACACGTCCGTCATGGACGCGACGAACTGCTCGCCCGAGCGTCCCCGCCAGCACTCGGCACCCCAGCTCGCCGCCTCGGCCAACCGGTAGGCCGCCACCTCGAGATCGTCGACCTCGGTCCGCCTCGTCGTCGCGAGCTGCCGGATGCCCTCGACCGACCCGACCCCCGGGCCGGCGTCGGCACTCATTTGGACCCCACCCCGGCCAGGTCGTCCACCGGCACGTCAGCGGCCAGGTCGTCCACCGACAAGCCGGCGGCGAGCCGCGACTCCACCTGCTCGAACTCGCGCACGAACGTCGTCGTGAAGTCGCCCACCGCCTGGATCGCCTCGACGGCCAACCCCGCCCGTCTCACCAGCTGCCCCGTCGCCTCGTCGAGGACCCCCGCCACGCTCGGTGAGCCGACGTCGGCCGCCGACCCGAGCGTCAGCGTCGCCGACACCTCGGCGTCGACGGCCGCCGTCGACACCCGCCACGCAACCGACGTCAGCGTCTTCTCGTCCACCACCAGGTCTGCCATGCACCCTCGCCCTCCATCATGCGACATTCACATATCGCTGCCGATGGGAGCCACCCTAGCAATGCAGAACGCCCGGTGTGGAAACGATCCACAACCGGGCGTTCAGTCCACAGGCGGGCCTGCGGGCGGTGCCGTTCCGTCGACGGGACGGGCACGGGAGAAGGACTACGGGCGCTTGCGCTTCTCGCGGACGCGCATGTTGACTGTGATGGGCGTCCCCTCGAAGCCGAAGATCTCGCGCAGGCGTCGCGTGATGAAGCGACGGTACTGCGGGTCGAGGAACCCGGTCGTGAAGAGCACGAAGGTCGGCGGGCGGTTCGCGGCCTGGGTCCCGAACAGGATGCGCGGCTGCTTGCCGGACCGCAGCGGGTGCGGGTGCTCGGCGACGAGCTCGGCGAGCAGGGCGTTGAACTTGCCGGTCGGGATGCGGGTGTCCCACGACTCGAGCGCGAGCTCGAGGGCGGGCACGAGCTTCTCGAGGTGACGACCCGTGCGGGCCGAGATGTTCACGCGCGGGGCCCACGACACGTGGTCGAGGTCCTGCTCGATCTCGCGCTCGAGGTAGCGGCGACGGTCGTCGTCCAGCAGGTCCCACTTGTTGAAGGCGAGCACGAGCGCGCGACCCGACTCGAGCACGAGGTCGATGATGCGCAGGTCCTGCGTCGAGATCTGCTCCGTTACGTCGATCACGACGACCGCGACCTCGGCCTTCTCGAGCGCGGCCGAGGTGCGCAGCGACGCGTAGAAGTCGGCGCCCTGCTGCAGGTGGACGCGCTTGCGGATGCCGGCGGTGTCGACGAAGGTCCACACGCGACCGGCGATCTCGACCTGCTCGTCGACGGGGTCACGGGTCGTGCCGGCGAGCTCGTTGACGACGACGCGCTCTTCGCCCGCGGCCTTGTTCAGCAGCGAGCTCTTGCCGACGTTCGGTCGACCGAGGATCGCGACGCGACGAGGGCCGCCGATCTCTTGCTTGGCCACGGTCGAGACCGCGGGCAGCTTGGTCATGCACAGGTCGAGCAGGTCGGCGACGTTGCGACCGTGCAGCGCCGACGCGGGGAAGGGCTCGCCCAGCCCCAGCGACCACAGTGACGCGGCTTCGAGGTCCTTCCGGGCGTCGTCGCTCTTGTTGGCGACGAGGATGACCGGCTTGTGCGAGGCACGGAGCATCCGCACGACGGCCTCGTCGGTGGCGGTCGCCCCGACGTTGACGTCGACGACGAACAGCACGGCGTCGGCCAGGTCGACCGCGATCTCGGCCTGCATCGCGACCGAGCGGTCGATGCCGATCGCGTCGGGCTCCCATCCGCCGGTGTCGACGAGCGTGAAGCGGCGTCCGCCCCATTCGGCCTTGTACGAGACGCGGTCGCGCGTGACGCCGGGCTTGTCCTCGACGACGGCCTCGCGCCTCCCGAGGATGCGGTTGACCATGGCGCTCTTGCCGACGTTCGGTCGGCCGACGATCGCCAGCACCGGCAGGGCCGGGGCGTAGGTGAGTGCGTCGGGGTCCCAGTCGGCCCCCTCGAGGACGTCGATGTCGCCCTCGTCGAGGTCGTAGTCGGTCAGGCCGGCGCGGAGGGCTCGGGCGCGCTGGTCGGCGTCCTCGTCGGGCATCGTCTGGATGCGGTCAACCATCTGCTCGTCGAGCTCGGGGTACTTGTCGTCGTCTGCCATGGGGCTTCCTTAAGAAATGGGGGTGCTCGCTCGCACGAGCTCGACCACGGCCTGCACGGTCTGGTCGAAGTCGAGTTGGGTGGAGTCGACGGTGGAGACGCCGGGTGCGGCGGTCATGAAGTCGACGACCTTGCTGTCGAGCCGGTCGCGGGTCGAGAGCTGCCGAGCTGTCTCTTCGGCACTCTGCCCGGTCACCTCGGCCGAACGCCTGGCCATTCTAGCGGCTTCGCTCGCGGTCAACAGGATTCTGACCTGGGCATCCGGTGCGACGACGGTCGTGATGTCGCGCCCCTCGGTGACGATGCCCGGCTTGTCGGTCGACGCGATGATGCGGCGGAACAGGTCGACCATGAAGCGGCGGACCTCGGGCAGCTTGGCCACGTGGCTGACGGCGGTCGTCACGCGTGGCGTGCGGATCTCGTCGGTGACGTCGCGACCACCGATCGTCACCGAGGAGGCGCGGGCCGGGTCGATCCCGATCGCGTAGTGGAACGTCGGCAGCGTCGCGATGACGGCCTCGGCGTCGTCGAGGTCGACGCCGCTGTCGAGCGCGTGCAGGGCGAAGGCCCGGTAGGCCGCCCCGGTGTCCTGGTAGTCGAAGCCGAGGGAAGCTGCGGAGGCGCGGCTGACGCTCGACTTGCCGCTTCCGGCCGGCCCGTCGACGGCCACGACCACGTGGCGGTGCACGGCCTCGGCGGTCTCGGCCCGCAACTCTTCGACGTGGGCCTCGCCGGCGGGACCTCCGACGCCGTGCTCACCCGGCGAGCGCTCGGGGTCGACGTCCGACGAGCCGACGGGGCTCGTGCCGCCCTGGTCGCCGCTCACGCGAACGCCCCCACGACGGTCCAACCCCGGGTCTCGAGTTCGGTAACGAGTCGGTCTTCTTGTTCGGGCACGATCGATACCTCCGCGAGTCCTACCTGCGCGCCCGGCGAGTGCTCGAGCCGCAGATCTTCCAGGTTGACGCCGATCTCACCGATCTCGGTGAGCAGGCGGGCCAGTTGCCCGGGAGTGTCGTCGACCATGACGATCACCGAGCTGAACTGGGTCTGTTGCCCGTGCTTGCCGGGCAGACGGGCGACGCCGACGTTGCCGGCGCCGATGCTCTCGGCGACGGCGCGGCGACTGCCCGGCGCGTCGGGTGCCTCGAGGGCCTCGACGACGCGGTCGAGGTCGGCGCGCAGGTCGCGCAACACGACGGCCACGCGGGAGGCGTTCGCCCCCAGGATCTGCGTCCAGAGCGCCGGGTCGCTGCTCGCGACCCGCGTGACGTCCCGGACGCCCTGACCGGCGAGGCCGAGCGAGGCGTCGGGTGCGTCGCGCAGACGCGTCGCCATGAGGGAGGCGACGACCTGCGGCGCGTGGCTGACGAGGGCGACGCCGGCGTCGTGTTCCTCCGGCGTCATCTCGATCGGGGTCGCTCCGAGGTCGAGCGCCAGGTCTTCGACGGCGGCCGCCCGACGGTACGTGATGTCGTCGTGCCCCGCGATGACCCAGGGGCGGCCGACGAAGAGGTCGGCGCGAGCCGAGACGGCTCCCCCGCGTTCGCGGCCGGCCATGGGATGCGAGCCGATGTACCGCGACACGTCGGCGCCGCGCGCACGCAACTCGGCGAGCGGGGCGACCTTGACCGATGCGACGTCGGTCACGAGCGCCTGGGGCCAGGCGTCGAGTTCGCGCGCGACGATGTCGCTGGTGACGTCGGGCGGCACGGCGACGACGACGAGCCCGGGGGCGTCGCCGTCGGCCGGGGGCCGCCCGGCGCCG
Source organism: Frigoribacterium sp. ME-P-080 (assembly GCF_030209595.1). Classification (NCBI taxonomy): domain Bacteria; kingdom Bacillati; phylum Actinomycetota; class Actinomycetes; order Micrococcales; family Microbacteriaceae; genus Frigoribacterium; species Frigoribacterium sp. ME-P-080. The sequence goes on along the minus strand of NZ_JARVRR010000004.1, from coordinate 14,778 downwards.
TAGTCGACGGCGAGGCTGCGCGCCGCCGGTGACACGTCGTCGAGGATCACGTCCACGCCGTGCTGACGCAGACGCAGACCGATGCTGGCACCGAGCAGACCCGAACCGACGATGCGCACCTGGCCTGCCAGCCGGCGGCTGCCCGCCGTCAGCACGCCGACCGTCGAAGGGTCGGCCGACGGCGCGTGAGCGAGGAGCGCGTCAGACCCGAGGGCGTCGTCGGACGAGGAGGCGCGGTGCGCGTCGGTCACGACCGTCCGCCCCCTCGGGGACCACGTCCCCCGGCGTCGGGTCGGCCACGGTACGGACGGTCGCCGCCACGGTCGTCGCGACCGCCACGGTCGTCGCGGCCTCCGCGGTCGTCGCGCGGGCCACGGGCGGGTCCGCCACGCGAACCCCCGCGGTCGTCGCGTTGCTCACGGCCCTGGTAGCCGCCGCTGCGCGCCCCGTCGCGGCCTCCGCGGTCGTCGCGACCCTGGTAGCCACCGCGCGAGTCTCCGCGGTCGTCACGACCTTGGTAGCCGGCACCGCGCGAGCCACCGCGGTCGTCACGACCCTGGAAGCCACCGCGCGAGTCTCCGCGGTCGTCACGCTGTTCTCGTCCCTGGTAGCCGCCACGCGACGCACCACGGTCGTCGCGACCCTGGTACCCACCGCGCGAACCACCACGGTCGTCACGACCGGCACGATCGTCACGTCCGCCTCGGTCGTCGCGGCCCTGGTACCCGCCACGCGAGCCCCCACGGTCGTCGCGCGAATCGCGCCCACCCGTGTAGCCACCGGCACCGGCACCGGCACGACGGTCGTCACGAGCGCCACGGTCGTCTTCGCCTCGCTCCGCTGCGCCGCGGTCGACCCATCCGCGGTTGGTCGCCTTGCCGCCGGCACGGATGCCCGAGGGGCGTCCGGTGCGCGGGTCGCGGTTGGCGTCGCGGTTCGGGTACCCCGCCGCGCGCTCTTCACCAGGGCTCAGCGGACGGTCTCCGCCACCTCGAGGTGCACGGTCGTCGCGCGAGACGAACCCGCCTCGCGAGCCGCGATCGTCGCGTGACACGAACCCACCGCGATCGTCACGACCGCGGCCGTCGTCGTTCCGCCCCTGGTACCCCGGTCGTGCTCCACCGCGGTCGTCACGTCCCTGGTACCCGCCACGGGCCGGACGCTCGTCGCGTCCGCGACCGTCGTCGTTGCGACCTTGGTAGCCACCACGAGACTCGCCGCGGCCGTCATCGTTGCGGCCCTGGTAGCCACCACGAGATCCACCGCGGTCGTCGCGTCCCTGGTACCCGCCGCGAGCGGGACGCTCGTCACTGCCGTGGTAACCGGTGCGAGCCGGTCGTCCCTCGCGTCCGCGACCGTCGTCGTTGTTGCCCTGGTAGCCGCGCACGGGACGCTCGTCGCCCGAGCGTCCGTCGTGCCGGTTGCCCTGGTACCCACCTCGGGTCGGGCTCTCGTCGCGTTGACCGCGGCGCGCCTCCTGCTCTCGCCGGACCTGCGCCCGGCGCGAGGTCGACTCGGCCTGGTCGCGGGCCGCGGCACGGCGACGCTCGGCACGGGCATCGGTCGCGGGGTCGTACTCTTCGTCGTCCTCGTCGTAGTAGTCCTTCTCGACCTCGTCGTCGGCGAGGGCCAGCTCGACGACGTCGGCCTCGTCGACGGGGGCGTCGGGGCTCTCGGTGATCGGGGCGGCGTCGACCGTCGAGTCGGCCGTGGCGTCGCGCGAGATGGTGAGGATGGCCCCGAGCTCGACCTTGGTCAGCGAGCGCATGTGGCCGACCTTGAGCGTGCCGAGGTGCAGCGGGCCGAACGACCGGCGCACGAGGTCGATGACCGGGTGGCCGACGGCCTCGAGCATGCGACGGACGATGCGGTTGCGCCCGGAGTGCAGGGTGATCTCGATCAGCGACGAGTCGGACGAACGCGAGAGACCCGCGCCACCGGCGACGAGCGTCGCCTTGTCCGCCGCGATCGGGCCATCGTCGAGTTCGACGCCGGTCATGAGCTCGTTGAGCACGGCGGGCGTGACGACGCCCTTGACCTTCGCGATGTACGTCTTGGTGACGCCGAACGACGGGTGCGCGAGAACGTGCGCGAGCTCGCCGTCGTTTGTCAACACGAGGAGGCCGCTCGTCTCGACGTCGAGGCGGCCGACGTTGAAGAGGCGCTCTTCGTACTGCTCGGTGAACTGACGCAGGTCGGGCCGGCCGTTCTCGTCGCTCAGGGTGCTGACGATGCCGACCGGCTTGTTGAGCATGACGTAACGACGCGTGGCGTCGAGCTGCACGGCGCTGCCGTCGACGACGATCTTGTCTTTGGTCGGGTCGATGCGGCGGCCGGGTTCGGTGACGACCTTGCCGTTCACCGTCACCCGCCCGGCGGCGATCATGTCTTCGCTGACCCGGCGCGAGGCCACGCCCGCGGCCGCCATGACCTTCTGCAGGCGCTCGCCCGAGGCCAGCTCGGAGTCGTCGGAGGAGAACTGACTACGCGACATCGTCGAACCCCCCCTGGCCGTCCGAGAGCAGGGGCGAGATGAGCGGCAGCTCATCGAGCGAGTTGATGCCGAGATGGGTCAAGAGGAGGCCTGTCGTTTCGTAGTTGATGGCGCCTGTCTCGGGGTCGGTGGACGACTCCGTGATCAGACCGCGACCCAGCAGCGTACGGACGACCGAGTCGACGTTGACCGCCCGGATCTGGGCGATGCTGCTGCGGGTGATGGGTTGCTTGTAGGCGATGACCGCCAGCGTCTCGAGAGCCGCTGAGGACAGTTTCGTCGGGTTCTGCGTCAGCACGAAATCGCGCACGACCGGATCGTGCTCGTCACGGACGTAGAATCGCCAGCCGCCACCGACCTCACGCAGCTCGAAACCCCGTCGGATCGTGCCGTCGACACCGTCGAAATCGGCCACGAGCGTCGTGATCGCCTGCTGCACCACGGCGACGGGGGCGCCGACGGCGGTCGCCAGGTCGACGAGCGACTGCGGCTCGTCGGCGACCATCAACACCGCCTCGAGACGACGTGCGACGGCATCGGGTGACGACGGCGATTCGTCGACGGCCTGGACGACGTCGTCGTCGGCCGTGCCCACGGACGAGGAGGCGCGGGTCGCGTCAGCCCTCATAGTCGGCCCCCAGCGCCGCGAGGTTCTCTTCGGTCCAGGTCTCGGCCACCCAGCGCACGCTGAGTTCACCGAGCGGCTCGACCTGCTCGAACGAGATGGACGCGTGGCGGTACAGCTCGAGCAGCGCGAGGAACCGGGCGACGACGACGCCCCTCTCGTCGATTCCCGCGATGAGCTGGCGAAAGGTGAGGACCGTCCCACGACGGAGCAGCGCCACGACGACGGCCGCCTGCTCGCGGATGCTGACCAGGGGGGCGTGGAGGTGGTCCAGGCCGACCGTGGGTGTCTCGCGCGGCGCCAGCGCGAGGGTGGCGAGCGCCGCGAAGTCGTCGGGCGAGAGCGTCCAGACGAGCTCCGGGGTCGTGACGCGGTACTTCTGTTCGAGCCGCACCGAGCGGGCGTGACGCGCCGCCTCGGCAGCGCCGTGCTGGGCGAACCACTCGGCGGCCTGCTTGAAGGCCCGGTACTGCAGCAGCCGGGCGAAGAGCAGGTCGCGCGCCTCGAGCAGGGCGACGTCCTCGGCGTCGACGAGCTCGCCCTGGGGCAGCAGCCCCGCCACCTTGAGGTCGAGCAGCGTCGCCGCGACGACGATGAACTCGCTGGCCTGGTCGAGGTTCTCGTCGGTGTCGATGCGACGGAGGAACGACAGGAACTCGTCGGTCACGGCGCTGAGGGCGACCTCGGTGATGTCCATCTCGCGCCTGCTGATCAGCGAGAGCAGCAGGTCGAACGGCCCGCTGAAGTTCTCGAGCCGCACCTCGAAGCCCGGCGAGACCTCCGGGCCCGCGAGGGCGGTCTCGTCGGTGCCGGCCTCGGCGGTCGCCGACTCAGGCCGCGGCACCACGCGCGATCAGCTCTCGGGCCAGCTGGCGGTAGGCCTGCGCCGCCGGGTGCTCGGGGGCGAACTTGGTGATCGGGGTGCCGGCGACCGAGGCGTCGGGGAACTTCACGGTGCGGCCGATGACGGTCTCGAGCACCTGGTCGTCGAACGCCTCGACGACGCGTTCGAGCACCTCGCGGCTGTGCAGCGTGCGCGAGTCGAACATGGTCGGCAGGATGCCGTCGAGGGTGATCGCGGGGTTGAGCCGGTCGCGCACCTTCTCGATGGTCTCGACGAGCAGGGCGACGCCGCGGAGGGCGAAGAACTCGCACTCGAGCGGGATGAGCACGCCGTGCGCCGCGGTGAGGGCGTTGACGGTCAGCAGGCCGAGCGAGGGCTGGCAGTCGATCAGGACGACGTCGTACTCGTCGCTGACCTGGCGCAGGATGCGCGCGAGGATCTGCTCGCGGGCGACCTCGTTGACGAGGTGCACCTCGGCGGCGGAGAGGTCGATGTTGGCCGGCATGACGTCGAGGTTGTCGACGCGGGTGGGCACGATGACGTCGTGCGCGTCCTTCACGGCACCGATCATCAGGTCGTAGATCGTGGCCTGGTCGTGCGACTGCACGCCGAGGCCGGCCGTCAGCGCACCCTGCGGGTCGAAGTCGATGGCCAGCACGCGACGGCCGTACTCGGCGAACGCGGCACCGAGGTTAATCGTCGTGGTGGTCTTGCCGACGCCGCCCTTCTGGTTGCAGAGGGTGATGATGCGGGCCGGGCCGTGGCTCGACAGGGGCGCGGGAGTCGGGAACTCGGTGCGCGGGCGCCCGGTGGGGCCGTTCGCGGGGACGGTCGCCGGAGCGCTCTCGAAGAGGGCGGGGGTGCTCGAGGTCGGCTTGGTGCTCACGGGTACGAGAGTACCGGCGCCCCCCGATGCCGACGGGCTGCCGCGCCCGGCCCGTCACCAGGAAGCCTCATGCCTTGCTTGAGGGTTTTGCCTGGTCAGCGCCTGGTCGGGGCCGGGTCGGCCTCGGGTCCCCGCCTGGTGGGCGCCGGGTCGTCGTCGGGTCGTCGCCGGGTCGTCACGCGGGTGACGACGCCCACCGGGCGCGCGGGTGCGCCGTCGAGTAGACGTCCCGCAGCGCGTCCGCCGTCACCAGCGTGTAGATCTGCGTCGTCGCGACCGACGAGTGCCCGAGCAACTCCTGCACGACCCGGACGTCGGCCCCGCCCTCGAGCAGATGCGTCGCGAACGAGTGCCGCAACGTGTGCGGCGACACCTCGACGCCGAGCTGCGCCCGGTCGGCCGCCGCCTGGATGATCAGCCACGCGTTCTGCCGGGACACCCGGGCCCCGCGCGTGCCGAGGAACAGCGCGGGCGTCGGGTCTCCCCGCGGCGAGAACACCGGTCGGGCCCTCACCAGGTAGGCGTCGAGAGCCCGGCGCGCGTAGCTGCCGAGCGGGACGACGCGCTGCTTGTTCCCCTTGCCGAACAGGCGCACGACGTCGCCCTCGATCACGTCGTCGACGTTGAGCGACACGGCCTCGCTCACGCGTGCCCCCGTCGCGTAGAGCAGCTCGAGCAGGGCCTTGTCGCGCAGTCGGGTCGGTTCGTCACCGTCCGTCGCGGCGAGCAGCGCCTCGACCTGACCCACCGAGATCGCCTTGGGCAGACGACTCGGCAACTTGGGCGGCCGGGTGGTGGCTGCCACGTCCACCGCGACCAGCCCCTCCTCGAGCGCGAAGCGGTGGAAACCGCGCACCGACGACAACACCCGGGCCACCGAGGAGGCGCCGAGCGGCTTCTCGGCGCGGGTCGCCAGAGCCGCGGGGAACGTCGCGACGTCCGCGGCCTCGACCTCGTCCAGGGTGCGCCGTCCGGCCTCCGCCAGGTGCGCTCGCCAGAGGACGAGGTCGCGGCGGTACGCGGCGGTCGTGTTCGGGCTGAGACCACGCTCGACCGAGACGTGTCTCAGGTACCTGTCCAGCGCCTCCTCGATCGTCACGAGGTCAGGCTACGGCCGGGACCGCCGTGCCACCTCGGCGACGCACGCCTCAGCGGGACGCGACCGCGGCGAGCGCCGCGATGCTGAGGATCGAGTTGTGCAGCCGGCCGGCCAGCACTCCGTCGACGATCTCGTCGAGCGAGACCCAGCGCTTCTCGATGTCGGCTTCTTCGTCGCTCCGCTCGAACGCGTCCGCCGTGGCGCCGACGCCGGTCGCCCGGAAGACCGTGACCATCTCGTCGTTGCCGCCGGGTGTGGTGTGGAACGAGACGAGCTCGTCCCAGTTCGTCGCCTGCAGGTCGGCCTCTTCGGCGAGCTCGCGCTTTGCGGCGTCGAGCTTGCTCTCACCCTCGGCGTCGAGCAGGCCGGCGGGCAGTTCCCAGTCGCGGGAGCGGATCGGGTGCCGGTACTGCTTGATGACGAGCACGCGCTGCTGGTCGTCGACGGCCAGCACCGCCACGGCACCGGTGTGCGCGACGTACTCGCGCACCATAGGCGAGCCGTTGTAGTCGACGGTGTCGCGCTTGACGTTCCAGACCGCGCCTTCGAAGACGACCTCGGACTTCGTAATCGTCGGCGACGCCGGTTCGTCGGCGAGCGGCTCGCCGGTGACGTCGGTCACGCCACGACCTCGGCGGCGTCGGCTTCGTCGGCGAACAGCTTGCTCGCATCGTGGCGCTCGAGCGACGCCGCCACGAGCCCGGCGAACAGCGGGTGCGCGTCGTTGGGGCGGGACCGCAGTTCGGGGTGGGCCTGCGTCCCGATGTAGAACGGGTGGACGTCGCGGTCGAGTTCGACGTACTCGACGAGCGTGCCGTCGGGTGAGGTGCCCGAGAAGCGCAGGCCCGCGTCGGCGATCTGCTGACGGTACTGGTTCGAGACCTCGTAGCGGTGGCGGTGACGCTCGGACACCAGCTCGGACCCGTAGAGGTCGGCGGCGAGCGAACCCGGCGTCAACGCGGCCGGGTAGAGGCCGAGGCGCATGGTGCCGCCCAGGTCACCGTCGGCGATGATGTCGACCTGCTCGGCCATGGTCGCGACCACCGCGTACTCGGTGTCGGGGTCGAACTCGGACGAGGAGGCGCCGGTCAGGCCGGCCTCGTTGCGCGCGTACTCGATGACCATGCACTGCAGGCCGAGGCACAGGCCGAGTGCCGGCAGGCCGTTCTCGCGGGCGAAGCGCAGCGCACCGAGCTTGCCCTCGATGCCGCGGATGCCGAAGCCACCGGGCACGCAGATGCCGTCCACCTGGCTGAGGGCCTTCGCGGCGCCCTCGGCGGTCTCGCAGTCGTCGGAGGGAATCCAGGTCAGCGACACCTTGGTCTGGTGTGCGAACCCGCCGGCCTTGAGGGCCTCGGTGACCGAGAGGTAGGCGTCGGGCAGGTCGATGTACTTGCCGACCAGGCCGATCGTGACCTCGTGCTTCGGCTCGTGGACGGCGGTCAAGACGGGCTGCCAGCCCGACCAGTCGACCTCGCCGGCCTTCTCGTCGAGGCCCAGGTGGTCGATGATGTACGCGTCGAGCCCCTGGTCGTTGAGCATGGCCGGGATGTCGTAGATGCTCGCGACGTCCTTCGCGTTGACCACGGCGTCCTCGTCGACGTCGCACATCAGGGCGATCTTCTTCTTGTTGCTCTCGCTGACCGGACGGTCGCTGCGCAGCACGAGGGCGTCGGGCTGGATGCCGATCGAGCGCAGGGCCGCGACGCTGTGCTGGGTCGGCTTGGTCTTCTGCTCCCCCGACGCGCCCATGTAGGGCACGAGGGAGACGTGCACGAAGAAGACGTTCTTGCGACCGAGCTCGTGGCGCACCTGACGGGCGGCCTCGATGAACGGCTGGCTCTCGATGTCGCCGACCGTGCCGCCGACCTCGGTGATGATCACGTCGGGCTTGGGGTCGTCGTCGGCCTGCTGGCGCATGCGCCGCTTGATCTCGTCGGTGATGTGCGGGATGACCTGCACGGTGTCACCGAGGTACTCGCCGCGTCGTTCCTTCGCGATGACGGTCGAGTAGATCTGCCCCGTCGTGACGTTCGCCGACTGGCCGAGGTCGATGTCGAGGAACCGCTCGTAGTGGCCGATGTCGAGGTCGGTCTCGGCGCCGTCGTCGGTGACGAAGACCTCACCGTGCTGGAACGGGTTCATGGTGCCCGGATCGACGTTCAGGTACGGATCGAGCTTCTGCATGACGACCCGCAACCCACGGGCCGTGAGCAAATTGCCCAGGCTGGCGGCCGTCAGGCCTTTTCCGAGGGAGGAGACGACGCCTCCGGTGACGAAGATGTGCTTCGTCGTGCTGGCATCTGGACCCGAGTTCTCAACGTTCACCACGGGATTCCATCCTATGTCACACCGAGCCGTTCCGACAGACCACGCCTGTTACGAACGTGTGTCGGCCGTGGCCGGTCGTCGGGCCGACGAGGCGAGTTCGAGCAGTTCACGGGCGTGTTCGAGACCGCTGGAGCTGTCGGGCAGCCCTGAGAGCAGACGGGCCATCTCGGCGACGCGCTCGTCGCCCTCGAGCTGGTGCACGCTGCTTGCCGTCACCTCGCCCGAGGCGTCCTTCACGACGCGGAGGTGGTTGGTGGCGAACGCGGCGACCTGGGCCAGGTGCGTCACCACGATGACCTGTGCCCGTTCGGCGAGCGCCGCCAGGCGTCGGCCGATCTCGATCGCGGCCGAACCGCCGACGCCGGCGTCGACCTCGTCGAAGACGAAGGTGGGCACGTCGCTCGACCCGGCCATGACGACCTCGAGCGCGAGCATGACGCGCGAGAGTTCGCCGCCGGACGCGCCCTTGCCGAGGGGGCGGGGTTCGCTGCCGGGGTGCGGCCTCAGCAGGAGCGACACGACGTCGCCGCCGCTCGTCCCGAGCTCGTCCCGAGGTGAGACCTCGACGACGATCTCGGCACCGGTCATGGCGAGGGCGCTCAGCTCGGCGCTGACCCGCGTCGAGAGGTCGGCCCCGGAGGCGCGGCGCAGGTCCCCGAGGACGCCCGCCCGTCGTTCGGCCTCGGCCCGCAGCTCGGCGACCTCGTCGTCGAGGTGCGCGAGGCGGTCGTCGTCGCCGTCGAGCTCGACCAGGCGTCGGCTGCCGTCGTCGAGGAGGCGGATGACGTCGTCGAGGGTGGGGCCGTACTTGCGGACGAGCCCGGCGAGGTCCGCGCGCCGGGTCTGCACCGACTCGAGTTCGACGGCCACGTCGGCGTCGAGGGTGCCGAGGTAGCTCGACAGGCGGGAGGCGGATTCGCCGACCTGCACGCTGACCTCGGCCAGCAGGTCGGCGATGGGCTCGAGCGCCGGGTCGTGCGGGGCGACGCGTTCGATCTGACGGCGTGCCTCCTCCACGAGGGAGACGACGTCGCGGGTCCCGTCGACCGCGTCGGTCGAGAGCACCTCGTGGGCGAGGCCGGCTGCCAGCCTGAGGTCTTCGGCGTTGCTGAGTCGCTCGGCCGCGGCATCGAGCTCGTCGAGTTCGCCGGCCACGGGGGCGAGGCCTTCGATCTCGTCGATCGCGGCCCGCAGGGTGTCGGCCTCGTCACGTCGGGCGTCGCGGTCGCGGGTGATCTCGTCGAGTTCTGCTCGGGCGGCCAGCCAGGCGTCGTACGCGCCACGGTAGTGTGCGGCGGCCTCGGCGAGGGCGGCCCCGCCGTGCGCGTCGACGGCCGCGCGTTGGGCGGCAGCGGACTTCAGTCGGATCTGCTCGGACTGGCCGTGGACCACCACGAGGTGGTCGGCGAGGTCGCCGAGCACGCCGATCGGGGCCGTGCGTCCGCCGACCACCGCACGGCTACGTCCCTCGGCCGAGACCACACGACTGAGGAAGAGCTCGCCGTCGTCGACGTCGCCGCCCGCGTCCCGGACGCGCTCGACGATGGCCCCCTCGGCAGGGACCAGCCAGCGGCCGTCCACGACGGCCTGGGGGCTGCCCGAGCGGACGACGCCGCTCTCGGCACGCTGACCGAGCAGCAGGCCGAGCGCCGAGACGACCATGGTCTTGCCCGCCCCCGTCTCGCCGGTGACGGCCGTGAATCCGGGGCCGAGCGGCAGGGTCGCGCGACCGATCACGCCGAGGTCGCGGATCGAGATCTCTTCGATCATCGGTCGCCCTCGCGGGCCGGATCGGACGTGGTCGGGGTGATGGAGGCCCCGACGGCGACGTCCTCGACGGTGGCCGGTCCGCGCCAGCCCGTGACGGGGAGCTGGAACTTGGCCACGAGGCGATCGGTGAACGGGCCCGTCCGCAGGCGGGCCAGTCGCACGGGCTGGTCGGAGCGGCTGCACTCGACCCGGGCCCCCGGGGGCAGGTCGTGCTCGCGGCGACCGTCACACCACAGGATGCCGCGAGCGTCCGTGCGGCTCAGCACCTCGACGGCGAGCACCGAGTCGGGCCCGACGACGAGTGGTCGGGCGAAGAGCGCGTGGGCGCTGAGCGGCACGAGCAGCAAGGCCTGCACGGCAGGCCACACCACCGGGCCGCCGGCCGAGAACGAGTAGGCCGTCGAGCCGGTCGGCGTGGACATGACCACGCCGTCGCAGCCAAACGACGACAGGGGACGACCGTCGACCTCGATGACGACCTCGAGCATGCGCTCGCGTGAGGCCTTCTCGACCGTGGCCTCGTTCATGGCCCAGGTCTCGTAGACGACCTCGTCACCGTTGGTGACCTTGACGTCGAGCGCGAACCGCTCTTCGACCTCGTAGTCGGCCGCAAGGACGCGGGCGACGGTGTCGGCCATCTCGTCGCGCTCGCTCTCGGCCAGGAACCCGACGTGGCCGAGGTTGACGCCGACGATGGGAGCGCGGGTACCGCGGATCAACTCGGCGGCACGGAGGATCGTGCCGTCGCCACCCAGGACGATGACGCATTCGAGGTCGTCACAGGCCACGCCGTCGAACAGGATCTCGACGTCGTCGATGGCGGCCGTGGGCTGTGCCCGACGGATGTCGTCCCACTCGTCGCGGGGAAGGACGGGAACCACACCGGCGTCGCCCAACAGCCCGCAGACCTCGAGGGCGGCGTCGATGGAGTCGGGACGCCCCGTGTGCGAGACGACCAGGATGTGTCGGGTCGAAGAGATGTCGTTCACCCTCTCGTCAAGCTGTCGGCCGTGCTGAGCCATTCTGTCGGATTCGTCCCGACCGAGGCCGAGAAGTGCACACAGTACTCGCGGTTGCCCGAGCCGCCGACGATCGGGGACGAGATGAGCCCGGCCGTGCCGAGCCCCAGGTCGTGGGCGGCCCACAACACCGTGGTGACGGCCTCGTTCCGCAGCACGGGGTCGAGCACGAGGCCTTCACGGACGCCCTGTCGGCCGACCTCGAACTGCGGCTTGATCAGCAGGACGAAGTCGTTGTCCACACCCACGCTCGCCACGAGTGCGGGGAGCACCATCGTCAGCGAGATGAACGACACGTCGGCCACCACGAGCGACACCGAGGAGGCACGGGTCGTCAACGCCGCGAACCGCTCGGCCGTCAGGTACCGCGCGTTCTCGCCCTCGACGATCGTGACCCGCGGGTCGAAACGAACCGGGTTGGCCAACTGACCGTGGCCGACGTCGAGGGCGACCACGTGCTCGGCCCCGCGCTCGAGGAGGACCTGCGTGAACCCGCCCGTGGACGCTCCGACGTCGAGGGCCGTCCGGCCCGTGGGGTCGACCCGGAACGCGTCGAGCGCACCCAGGAGTTTGTGTGCCGCACGACTCACGTAGTGGTCGAGGCCGGCGACGGCGACGTCGTCCGACTCGCCCACCCGAGCGGACGCCTTGACCACTCCCACGCCGTTGACGGTCACCAATCCGTCCGACAACAAGCGGGCGGCATGCGTCCGTGACCGGGCGAGACCACGCCGGGCAAGGACCGAGTCGAGTCGATCCCCCGGCGCTTCGGCGGCCGTCATCGACCGCCCTGACCGATGTCGTCGGTGGTGCCCTCGAGCACGGCGCGGAGCTCGTCGTGGATCGCGGCGAAGGCCTCGGCCCGCGAGGCCAAGGGAAGGGACTCGATGCCCGACAGCTGCTCGGCGGACGCCACCTGCGCCTCCTGACGGTCTGCGGCGTCCACGACGTCGAGGTCGGTGTCGCCGCGGACGGTCGCGTCGGGATGGTCGCTCATGGTGCCGTCCAGACTAGCCGCCGCCCCTGACGGTCGGGTCGGGAGCGATCAGCCGTCGGCGTGCAGCTTCGGGTCGACGTCGAGCCCGTAGATGGCCTTGCCTGTCCCCCACACCGCGGCGGCCCCCGCGCGCAGCAGGTCGACGGGGTCGCCTCCGTCGGACAACACCCGCACCACGTGACCGCGGACGGCGACGCTCGCGCCGCGGACCGTGACGACGTGCACGTCCTCTTCGTCGTGTTCGACGGTGTCGGGGTACGGCTGGTCCAACTCACGGAGGTCGCCGACGATGAAGTCCGGCCGGGACTTCGCGTCGGCGGCGAGCACCTGCTTCGCGCCGTCGATGCCGGTCAGCACCAGGATCGAGACGAGTCCCGCGGCGTTCGCGCCGACGATGTCGGTGTCGAGCCGGTCCCCGATGAACGCGGCCTTCGTCGCCCCGAACCTCTCGACGGCCGCGGTGAAGATCGGGGTCTCGGGCTTGCCGGCGGTCACGGGCAGGCGCCCGACGGCCGTGTGGACCGCGGACACCAGCGTTCCGTTGCCGGGCGCGACACCACGCTCCTGCGGGATCGTCCAGTCCGTGTTCGTCGCGATCCACGGGATGCCCGTGTGCAAGGCGAAGGACGCCTCGGCGAGCTGCGCCCATCCGACGTCGGGGCTGAAACCCTGCACGACCGCCGCGGGCGCGTCGTCGGCCGAACGGGTGACGACGAAGCCCTCGGCCTCGAGCACCGACGTCAGGCCCTCGCCGCCGACCACCAGCACCGTCGAGCCGGCCGGCACGGCATCGACGAGGAGGCGCACCGCGGCCTGCGGGGACGTCACCACGTCGTCCGCGCCCACCTCGAGTCCGTAGCCGGCCAGTTGGCCGGCCACCGTCTCGGCGGTCCGCGACGCGTTGTTCGTGACGTACCCGACCCGACGGGTGCGAGCCAGGTCCGTCAGGCTCTCGACCGCGTGCTCGATGGCGTGCCGCCCCCGGTAGACGACCCCGTCGAGGTCGGCGAGGACGGTGTCGACGCCGTCGAGGGGCGTGATCGCGTCAGGCACGGTCGTCGTCGGCGTGGTCCGTGCCCTGCGGGGCCGTCTCGGGATCGGCAGTCTCATCGTGCTGGCCCTGCTCTTCATCGTGCTGCTCGTCCGTCTGGTCGTCCGGACGCTGCTCGGGTCCATCCAGGTCGTCGGTGCCGCCCTGAGGCTCCGCTGACACCTCGACGGGCTCGCCGAGTGCCGGCTCACCGGACTCGTCAGACGTGGGTTCATCGGACTCTTCGGTGGTCAGCTCAGCGGGATCGTCGAGGACGACGGGTCGTTCGTCGGAGAATTCGACGTCCTCCTCGACGATCTCCACGGTCTCGCCGTCGGCGCCACCGTGTTCGAGAGCCGCGAGAGCGTCCTCGGCCCGGTCGGCGAGTTCGAGCCACTTCTCGCCCTCGTCGGGGCGACCCAGATCCTCGAGGACCGTGCCGTAGGCGGCGAAGAGGGCCGGGCTGTAGCTGAACGCCTTCGTCCGGTCGAGTTGGGGGATCTCGAGCTCGCCCAGAGCAGCTTGGGGTTGGCCGAGGTCGAGACGTGCACCCGACATCGCGATGGCCAGTGAGACGCGCACCTGGACGTCGAGTGTCGACACGTCGACGGACCGCCCGAGCTCGAGCGCCCGCTCGGGACGACCCAGACCCCGTTCACTGTCGACCATGAGAGGCAACTGGTCATCACGGCCCGAGATGCGACGGTAGGTGCGTAGTTCGCGGAGGGTGAGGGCGTAGTCCCCCACCTGGTAGGCCGTGATGGCGATCGTCTCGCGGACGACGGAGATGCGCCCGGCCCGACGTCCTGCCGACAGGGCGTGCTTGTGGGCCTCCTCCGGGTCCTCGTCGATCAAACGACCAGCCATGACCAGGTGCTTGGCCACCCAGTCCGCGTTCTCCTTGCTGAGCGTCTTGAGCTCACCACGGGCGACCTTGTCGAGATCACGGGGCTCGACGTCATCCGGGACGTGCGCGACCTCTTGCGCCGGACGGACCGACTTGATGCCGAACGGGTCACGGTCTTCCGGGGTCTCGCGGGGCGTCCAGCCCTCTCGACGATCGCCACGTCCCGTCGAACCGGCACGAGGCCCTGCTCCGCGACGATCGTCGCCACCCGGGCGACCACCGCGCTGCGGACGGTCGCCGGACGACGGACGATCTCCCCGCTGAGGCCGGTCACCATGCGAGGGACGATCCCCGCGCTGCGGCCGATCACCGTAGGACGGACGATCCCCGCGCTGTGGGCCGCCGCTCGAGGGTCGTCCCCCGCTGGGACGTCCGTTGGTGGGTCGCCCCTCCGAAGGACGGTCGCCGCGCGGGGGACGCCCGCCAGCCGGGCGATCGCTCGAGGATCGACTCCGGTCACCGAACGAGGGCCGGCCTGTGCCCCCACCGCGGTTCGCTCCCCCGCTGCCAGAGCCCGAGGAGGGACGGCGTGGGCCGTCCTTGCGGTCGTCGTCGTCGCGATCAGTCACCGAAGTGCTCCTCTGTTGTTCTCTGCCAGCTGTCGAGTTGTGAAGGGTCGACTCTACCAAAGCGACCACGACTGCAGGAGGCGCGGTTCGGCTGGGCGAGAATCGTCCCGTAACGCAGAAAAGCCGCCCCAACTGGGGCGGCTTTTCTGGTCTTTCGTGTGCTGTTCGCACTAAAAGGAGTCCGGCGGTGTCCTACTCTCCCACAAG